>NZ_PVTI01000007.1 GCF_003002895.1 Knoellia remsis
CAGGTCCCGGTGCCGGTACCCGTTGCGGCTATTGGTGCGGTCCGGGCTACGGGTGCCGTACTCGGCACCGCACACGCTATCGGCCTGCGCCGACAGCAGCGCGTTGATGAACGTGGTCAGCAGATCGCGCATCAGGTCCGGGCTGGCCTGGGCGAGCTGGTCGTGCAGGAAGACGGCAGGGTCGATACTGGTGTTCGCGGTCATCGCGATGCTCCATTCGAGAGTGCTGTGAGAGGTTCACTCGAAGGATCACGCGGTGACCGCACCTACGTGCGTAGGGACACGCTCACCGGTGTCGTCGTACACCAACCCTATGGACTCAACTCACCTCTACTACCTGTACAACGCCGACCACCCCGAGGGGAACGGCACCGCATGGTTCCACGCGACCTCGACCGATCTCGTGAGCTGGCGGGACGAGGGCGTCGCCATTAACAAGTACACGAACGGGCTCGGCGACATCCAGACCGGAAGCGTGGTCGTCGACACCGCGAACACGGCGGGCTTCGGCGCCGGGGCGGTCGTCGCTCTCGCCACCCAGCAGGACGACGGCGTGCAGCGTCAGTCGCTCTTCCATTCCGCCGACGGCGGCTACACGTTCCGTGGGCACGCCGGCAACCCGGTCATGGACCACCCCGGCTCGAAGGACTGGCGCGACCCGAAGGTCATGTGGGACGCGCGACGCTCCCAATGGGTGATGGCTCTCGCGGAGGGCCACAAGATCGGCTTCTACACCTCCGCGAACCTCACCTCGTGGACCTACCGTTCGGGCTTCGAGCGCGACGACCTCGGCCTCCTCGAGTGTCCCGAGCTGTTCGAGATGTCGGTCGACGGCGACCCCCGGCGCACGACGTGGGTCCTCGGGACCAGCGCGAACGGCTCCTCACGCGGTCGGACCACGGGGTACGCCTACTGGACGGGCTCGTGGGACGGAACGCGCTTCGCCCCGACCGACCCCGAACCGTCGTGGCTGGACTCGGGTCCGGACTTCTACGCCGCCATGACGTGGGACGACCCCCACGCCTCCGACGACGAGCGCCTGGCCACGCGATACGCACTGGGATGGATGAACAACTGGGCGTATGCCGGTGAGCTGCCCCTTCGCGAGTGGTCCGGAGGACAGCTGTCGGTGACACGCGAGATCACCTTGGCCGGCAGGCCGGACGGGCCACCCCAGCTCAGGTCGCGGCCCGTCGCGGCGCTGGACCGGCTGGAGGGCACTCCACGAGAGGTCACACCCTCGATGACGGCCACTCCCGACGACCCGGCCGGTATCGACCTGCCCGCCGCGGCCCATCGCCTGCGACTCACCGTGGCAGCCGACCAGCGGGAACCCGCGCGCCAGGTGCACCTCCAGCTCGCCGACGACGTGACGTTCACCGTCGACCTCGAGCGGCGCACCGCGTCCCTCGTGCGTCGCACCCTGCCCGGCTCCGACCTACCGGAGAGCTATGCCCAGCTGCTGACCGACACCGTGACGGTGCCCTCGGACGGGGTCCGGCTCGACATCCTCATCGACCGCATGTCGGTCGAGGTCTTCGTGGGCGGCGGTGAACGCACCTTCAGCGCACTCTCGTTCGGCGCGACCGGTCCCAGCCGGGTGCGCATCGACGCCGTGGGAGGCACGGCACGGCTGGATGACGTCACGCTCACCCCGATGGCGGCGGCGCCACCACAGCGACGGTGATCGGAGCCGGTCAGTCGCGGGGGGCCGCCACGGAGTCGCGGACGACGAGCTCGCCCGGCATGGCGAGGTGCTCCGGCACGAGGTCGGGCTCGTCGAGGGACCGGAGGAGCCGCTCGACGGCCCACCGCCCCATGCGGTGGTGCGGAAGTCCGACGGTGGTCAGGCCGGGCACGAGCGCGCCCGCGACGATGGCCAGGTTGTTGACCCCGACGATGGAGACGTCGCCGGGGACGGAAAGCCCCAGGGCGGCGGCCGCCTGGTAGGCACCCATGGCCATCTGGTCGTTGAAGCAGAAGAGTGCCGTCGGTCGCTCCGGCGCCGACAGCAGGCGGTGTGCCACCGTGCGCCCGCCCTGCGCGTCCGCGTTGGCACGAGCCACCCAGCCCCGCGGCAGCTCCACCCGCGCGTGTCGCAGCGCCTCACGGAACCCCTTCTCGCGCAACGGAACTGCGGTCGCATCATTCGTCTGCGACGCCGAGACGAAGGCGATCCGACGATGTCCGTGCTCGAGGAGGTGCTCGACCGCCACGCTGGCGATCTGGCGCTCGTCCGGGACGACCGAGCTCTGCTTCGGGTCGGTGCCGTGGGCGTCGAGGAGGATCGTGGGGACGTTGGCCAGGGAGCCGGGGATGGTGAGCTCGCGGTGGTACATCCCCGCATAGAGCACGCCGTCGACCCGGTGGTCGAGCAGGTAGCGCACCTGCTGCTCACGCACGACCTCGTCACCTCCCGGGTCGAGGGCGACGACGATGCAGCCGTGCTCGGCGGCAGCCGTCTGTGCCCCGAGCACCATCCGGCTGGTGTGCGGGGTGGTGACGATGTCGTCGCCGAGGAGGCCGATGAGCTGCGAGCGCTGCCCCCGGAGGCCACGGGCGTGCGGGTCCGGCCGGTAGTCGAGTCGGGCCACCTCGGCCATGATCCGCTCTCGGGTGGCGGCCTTGACGGAGCGGGACCCGCTCAGGGCGTGCGAGACCGTCGTCACCGACACCCCGGCAGCGGCGGCAACCTCGCGGATCCCCACTCGAGACTGCTTGCGCTCCACCCGGCCAGTCTAGGAGGTAGGCCGCGAGCGTCGGGCCGTCGCCGATGGCACGCCATCCGGCCGACTCGCCGCGACGCCGGCCATGACCATGGTCGAGGCGGTCAGACCGGGTCGCCGCCACCGGGCAGCACGCTCTGCCCGATCGGTCCGGGGTTCCACGCGACCTCCCACCGGAAGCCGTCGGGATCGGCGAAGTAGCCCGTGTAGCCGCCCCACTCGCGCGCGGTGCCCTCGGACACCTCGGTCGCACCTGCCGCGCGCGCGGCGGAGAGCACGGCGTCGACGGTGGCGCGCTCGGCGACGTTGTGCGACAGCGTCATCGGGACGACCCCCGGCCCCGACTGCGCCGTGGCCCCGACCTCGGCCTCGAAGTGGGCGCGGTCCCACAACGCGAGGACGAGGAGCGGACCGGCTCGGAACATGACGACCTCGTCGGGGTCCTCGAACTCCGGTCGCCACCCGAGCCCGTCGACGTAGAACCGCCGCGAGGCTGCGAGGTCGCGCACGGCCAAGGTCACGAACGAGACGCGCTGCTCCATACGGCCCATGCGACCAGTCCTACTCCACCTCGACGGCCGCGACCACCGTCCCGTCCATCGCGGCACCGTCCTCGAGCGCAGCCCAGCTCGACTTCTCCGGTCCGGCCGCCTGACCCTCGGGGCAGTGCTCGCGGAAGTCGCACCACGAGCACAGCGGCCCGACGACCGGCGGGAACAGCGCGGACTCGATGCCGCGCTCGGCGAAGTCGTCGTCGGCGCGCTGCGCGTCGCGAGCGAGCGACTTGGCCTCGTCGACCTTGCGGGTCAGCGACTCCGGGGTGTGCGTGTGCCTGACGACCTCGCCGGACGGCACGTGGTGCAGCTCGACCCGCAGGCAGGGGTGACGGAACATCTTCCACACCGCCGCGGCATACAGCGCCAGCGGCAGCGAGGTGCGCGCCTCCTCCTCGGTCGAGGGCCGACGGCTCGTCTTGTAGTCGACGACGACGAGCTCGCCGTCGCGCTCGTCCAGGCGATCCACCCGGCCGGTGACGCGCAGGGCACCGGACACGAAGGACACCGTCCGCTCGATCCCGCGCGGTTCGACCTCGGGGTCGACGCCCTCGAGGTAGGCGGCAACGTGGTCCTGGGCCCGCCGGCGCCACAGCCCCGACTGGTCCGGGTCACGGAACCCCACGTCGATCCACGTGGAGCGCACCAGCTCGCGCCCGGCCGGGACGGTGCGCCGGGCCACCGGCAGGTCCCACCAGTCGCGCAGGGCGTTGTGCACGGCCAGGCCGAACGAGGTGTGCGCCCGCTGTGGACGCGCCTGCGGCCGCGGACGGTCGAGGTACTGCATCCGGTAGCGACGCGGGCAGTCGAGGAGCGCGAGCAGGCGCGACGGGCTCGCGGCGTACAGCTTCGGCGGCATGCCCGCGAACTCGTCTTGCACCGGTCGTCCGGCACTCCCCTCGCTCATCGGGCCAACCTAGCGAGAGCCACCGACACCGCCGCCCGGCGACACCCGGACGGCACTCAGCTGAAGACGATGGTGCGGTCGCCGCTGAGCAGGATCCGGCTCTCGCAGTGCCACTTCACCGCCCGCGCGAAGACCCGCGACTCGACCTCCTCGCCCGCGGCGACGAGGTCCTCGGCGCCCATGCGGTGGTCGACCCGCTGGATGTCCTGCTCGATGATCGGGCCCTCGTCGAGGTCGGCGGTCACGTAGTGCGCGGTGGCGCCGATGACCTTCACGCCACGCTCGTACGCCTGGTGGTAGGGCTTGGCGCCCTTGAAGCTCGGCAGGAACGAGTGGTGGATGTTGATGACCCGCCCGCCGAGGTCGCGGCAGAGGTCGTCCGAGAGCACCTGCATGTAGCGGGCGAGGGTGATGAGCTCGACGTCGTGCTCGGCGACGAGCTCGCGCAGCCGCGCCTCCGCCTCGGCCTTGGTGTCGCGCGTGACCGGCACGTGGTGGAAGGGGATGCCGTAGGAGCGCGCCATCGGCTCGAGGTCGGTGTGGTTGCTGACGATCCCGACGATGTCGGCGTTGATCTGCCCGGACTTCCAGCGGAAGAGCAGGTCGTTGAGGACGTGCCCGAACTTGCTGACCATGACGAGCATCCGGTAGGCCGTGAGGGCCTTGCGCAGCTCCCAGTCCATCTCGAACTCGGTTGCGACAGAATCGAACTCGCGCTTCCACTGCTCGACGTCGACGTCGGCCGTCCCGGTGTCGAACCGCACCCGCATGAAGTAGCGCCCGGTGCGGTGGTCGCTGAACTGCTGGCTCTCCTCGATGTTCGCCTCGCGCTCGAAGAGGTGCTGGCTCACGGCCGCGACGATCCCGGGACGGTCGGGGCAGGACAGGGTGAGGACGAGATCGCCCTCGTCCTCGGGGTTGACGCGTCGCGTGACGCCGTCGCTCATCGCCGGACCTTCCTCACCGAGCCACCCTCTCCGATCACCTTCACGCCGTGGGACTGCTCGACGATACGTGACCACTCGCGCGGCTCGGTCGTGTGCTCACCGAGGCGGTTGAGCTTGCCCGTCCCGTGGTAGTCGCTGCTCCCCGTGACGATCAGCCCGTGTCGGCCGGCGAGCCGCAGGGCGCGCTCGGTGTCCTCCAGTGAGTGGTCGCGGTGCCGGGCCTCGAGGCCGGCGAGCCCCGCGGCCGCGAGCTCCGCGACGAGCTCGTCGGTGACCTCCGCACCGCGGACCGCGAACGGGTGGGCGAGGACCGGCACGCCGCCCGCCCCGCGCACGAGCGTGATGGCCGCGACCGGGTCGGGGGCGTAGTGCCCCACGTAGTACGGGCTCCCGTCATGGAGCATCGTCGCGAACGCCTCGTCCCGCGTCCCGACGACGCCCTTGGCGACGAGCGCGTCGGCGATGTGCGGGCGGCCCAGCGTCGCCCCGGGTGCGACCTGCGCGCGCACCTCCTCGATCGTCACTGGTATGCCGTCCGCGGCCATCCGTCCGACCATGCGGTCCATCCGGGTCACCCGGCTGTCACGGGCCCGGGCGAGCTCGATCGCGAGCCGCGGGTCGTCGGTGTTCGGCAGGTAGCCGAGGAGGTGCAGGCTGCGGTGGCCCCGGCTCGTCGAGATCTCGATGCCCCGGACCAGCGCAACGCCTTCGCGCACCGCGGCCTCGCCCGCCTCCTCCCACCCCGCCGTCGTGTCGTGGTCGGTGAGCGCGATCATCGACAGACCCGCGGCGGCGGCCTCGGCGACGAGCTCGGCGGGGGCCTGGGTCCCGTCGCTCGCGCTCGAGTGCGTGTGCAGGTCGATCGTCACGCTCGTAGCGTAAGCGCGCGGGCGGGCGCGACCCGGGAGGCCGCAGCAGGCTGACAACCTTTCGGGCCGGACGTCCGTATCAGGGGCGTCCGGTTCGATCATGCAGGAAGGTGGCCACGTGCGTTCACGCGACGACGGGTCGTTCGAGGCGTTCATGCGCTCGAGCTCACCGAGGCTGCTGCGCCTCGCGTGGCTACTCACCGGTGGCGCCTCGAGCGCCGAGGACCTCGTGCAGGAGACGCTCGAGCGCGTCTACGTGGCCTGGCCCCGGATCGACGCCGGCGGCACACACAACTACGCGCGCCGCGTCCTGCTCAACCTGCACACCGACTCGCACCGACGCACCTGGCGCGAGTCCGTCACCGACGAGCTGCCGGAGGGATCCCAGCCCGACCGCTCCGAGCAGGTCGTCCTCGCCGACCACCTCACGACGGCCCTGGCCGAGCTCCCGCTGCGCGAACGCCAGTGCGTCATCCTGCGTCACCACAGCGACCTCTCCGAGCGCGACGTCGCCGACCTCCTCAACATCAGCACCGGCACCGTGAAGTCGTCCACGTCACGCGGCCTCGCGCCTGCGCTCCCTCCTCGTGCCCGAAGGAGACCGTCATGTCTGACCTGCGTTCCTCCGATCCACTGTTCGAGCTGCTGGCCGCTCCCCCGTCGCCGCCGATGTCGGTCGACGAGGGTGCCGTGTATGCCGGTGGGCGCCGCCGCCTACGCCGCCGCGCCCTGCGCCGCACCGCCGGAGGTGTCGGGGCTCTCGCCGCCGCAGCAGCCGTGACGTTCGCCGTGGTCGGTCCCGGTGTGCGTGACGAGACTCTCCCTGCCGGACCGAGCCCCACTGCCTCTGCGTCGAAGCAGGTCTCCGCGACGGTCTTCGACGGCGCGTATGCCGTCGAAGTCACCCAGAGTGCCGATGCGGGTCCGGCGGATGTCGCCTTCTACCGGATCGACGGCTCCGCGCGCGTGCGTGTGGGTGAGGCGCGTGTGCAACCGAATGTCGTTGCGCTACAAGCCATCCCCGGGACGGGAGTTCTTCTCGGCACTGCTCCCGACACCCTGAGCAAGAGCATCGTCCACGCACCTGAGAGCACGTCCGGGATGGAGACGGACACCGCTGTCCTGCCGGGCACGGACTACGAGGTTCTTGCCGTGCGGTTCGAGGACCCGACCGAGGCCTCCACCTATGTCGACACCCTGTGGATGGATGGCGAGGGTGTCGTGCGTGACGCTGCTGGTGTGACTGCCAACAGCGTGCGTATCGACGACCAGGACACCTTCTTCCTCGGTGGGCGCTCACAGGTCGTCGGGGTCTTCACTCCGGACAATGCCGTGCTGCAGCAGCGCGGCACGGACGCGGCCACCACGCTCGGGATCGGCAAGAGCATGCCCCAAGGGTCGAACAGCTGGCGCAGCTACACCCTGCTCACCGAGGGTGCTCGGGACGTGAAGCTCACCTGGCAGAACGCCGACTACCAGTCAGACGTCGTCCTCAAGAACCTCCCCGGCCCGCTCGGGACGGTCGCCATGGCGGATGGCGTCTCCGAGGGCGGCGGCGACTGGCCGACGGTCACGCAGCTGAGCTGGACGGACCCCGATGGCACACGGCATACGCAACCGGTGAACTAGCCTGCGCGAGAACGGAGCTCGCGCGACGGCATACGCTCAGTCGACGAGGTGCGCGTACGGGTCCGGGCGCTCGGACTCGCTGCGCAACACGCAGAACTCGTTGCCCTCGGGGTCGCGCATCGTTACCCAGCCGGTCCCCTCGCCGTAGATGCCGCGATGGTCCTCGTGGACGGTCGCGCCGTGGTCGAGGAGCCGGTCGACCTCCTCGTCGCGGGTCCGGTCGGTCGGCACGAGGTCGAGGTGGATGCGGTTCTTGACCCGCTTGGCCTCCGGCACCTCGATGAAGAGCAGCCGCTGCCGCCCGCCCGGCGCGAAGATCATGCACTCCTCGTGACCGGGCTCGTTGGGGTCCTCCGGGTCCTGCGACCAGCCGAGCACCTCGGCCCACCAGACGGACTGGGCGTGGGCGTCGCGGGAGTCGACCGTGGTGTGCGAGATGCGGGACGTCATGGGTCCAGCCTTGCAGGCCGGGCTGTGCGCGCGTGACCGGGTCGTCTCCTGATCGCGGCCGGACTCAACCTTTGACCGTCCTGCTCCGTTGAGGGGGTGCACGATGACCACGAGGAGGGGTGCGATGAGCAGGATGTACGACGAGGAGTTCGCGACGTTCGCCGCAGGGGCGACGCCGCGGCTGCTGCGGTCGGCCTGGCTCATCTGCGGCGACGCGACCGAGGCCGAGGACCTCGTGCAGTCCGCGATGCTCAAGGTCTACCTGCGCTGGGGCCGGCTGCGGACGCGACAACCGATTGCCTACGCCCGCAAGTGCATCCTCAACGACCACATCGACGAGCACCGCCGTCGACGGCGTGAGTCGCCGGTCCGGCAGCTCCCCGAGACCGCCCACCACGACGCCGAACCCGAGGACACCGACCACGTCGTCCGCCTGCTCGCCGCGCTCCCCCAACGGGAACGCCAGGTCGTTGTCATGCGCCATTACGCCGGGCTGAGCGAGGCCGAGGTCGCCGACCTCCTCGACGTCAGCGTCGGCACCGTCAAGAGCAGCGCCTCGCGCGGGCTCGCCAAGCTGCGCGAGACCCTCATCGCCACGGGGGACGTGGCGACCACGAAGGAGGACCACCATGCCTGACCACGACCACGACCACGACCTCGACGACATCCACGACCTGCTCGTGCGCGCACCCATGCCGGACCTGCACTACGACCTCGCACAGACGCTGCGAGCCGGTCGGCGCGTCCGGATGCGCCGACGACTCGCCGCGGGCGGGGCCGGTCTCGCAGCCCTCGCTGCGGTGGCGGTCGGGTTCACCGCCCTCGGTGGTCTGCCCGAGCGCGAGACCCGTCCCGCCGGCACCGGACCGACCGTCGGCGTCAGCGCTCCCGTCTCGGCCGAGCTCCTCGACTACCGCTACGCAGTCGAGCTCAGGCCGGGCCCGGACGGTGCCGGGCCGACCGTGGTCTCGTACTCCGTCGAGGGCGGCAAGCGCACCGAGCTGTCCCGCTGGACCGCCCCGACCGACGAGAAGGTGTCGCTCCGCCCGTCGCCCGACGGCACCGTCCTGCTCGGCATCGCGCCGGCCTGGGCCCGGACCTTCACGCTCGTCACGGCCGACGGGGCCCCCGCCTCCGCCGGGGCGCAGCAGGCCCGCCCCCTTGACGGCACCGACTTCCAGGCGGTCGGGTTCCGGCTGGGCGGCGGTGTGAAGGCCGATGCGCTCGACGTCATCTGGAGCGACGACGACGGCGCCTATGACGCCAAGGGCGACGCGCTGCCGTCCACGCTCGATGCCGCCACCGGTACCCGGCTCATTCTCGACCCCACCCGGCGGCTCATCCTGTCCGAACGCCTCGACGGCCGCGAGAGGTCGATCTCCACCTATCCCGCCGGCTCCACACCGTGGAACGCCGACGGCTTGGACCAGCGCGCGACCTCGGTCCAGGTCTCGGCCGCGACGTTCGCCCTCCCCACCAAGGGCCAGACGCCACGCAACGTCGTCGTGCGCTGGAGCACCGGCGAGACCGGACCCGCCGTCATCGTGGGGGCGCCCGGCGAGTGGACCTTCGTCGCGGGCGTGCGCGAGCGTCCGGACACCCCGCCGAAGGGGCAGGTGTTCCCCACCGCCGTCGAGTGGACCGACTCCTCCGGGACCCGCCGGAGCGAGCCGGTGAAGGCTCCCACGAACTGAGGCGCGAGTACCGCACAAGGCAAGCGGGCGGCATACCGAACGATCTCGGTATGCCGCCCGCTCGCCTTGCGGGAGAAGGAGACTCAGCCCTCGGCGGGCTCCTCCGGCGTGGCGTCGGGGCCGGGCCAGTTCTTGTCCGGCTGCGGGGTCGGACGGCCCGGCTGCTCGCCGCCGCGCGCCTCGAGGTAGTTCGCCTTCGGCACCATGACCTTGCGGCGGAAGATGCAGACGACCTTGCCGTCCTGGTTGTAGCCGATCGTCTCGACGTGGACGACGCCGCGGTCGTCCTTGCTGCTGCTCTCCCACTTGTCGAGGACACGCGTCTCGCCGTAGAGGGTGTCGCCGTGGAAGGTCGGCGCGACGTGCCGCAGGCTCTCGATCTCGAGGTTGGCGATGGCCTTGCCGCTGATGTCGGGCACGCTCATGCCGAGCAGGATCGAGTAGACGTAGTTGCCGACGACGACGTTCTTGCCGAACTGGGTCGTCTCCTCGGCGTAGTTGCTGTCGAGGTGCAGCGGGTGGTGGTTCATCGTGAGGAGGCAGAAGAGGTGGTCGTCGTACTCGGTGACCGTCTTCCCGGGCCAGTGCTTGTAGGTCGCGCCGACCTCGAACTCTTCGTAGCTGCGTCCGAACTGCATGCCGCCCATCCTTGCGTGCGGGGTGGTGTCGCGCAGCCCGTATGCCGCGTGCGATCCCTCACAAGTCCACCCCCGGGCTGAGCCGCACTTTGCGCGTCATGACGCAGTTCTTCCTGCGCCCTGACGCGCAATCTGCGCCCTGGCCTGACGCATCTTCTCGGCGACCCGTTCGGGGTTCTCGAGATCGGACCACACGAGACGCACAACGATCAGCCCCATGGCGCGCAGCCGGTCCTCGCGCCGCTTCTCAGCGACCAGCGCAGCCCGCCCCTCAGCACCTTCGTACTTCACCGAACCGTCGAACTCGACGACGATCTTGTTGTCGACGAAGAAGTCCACGCGGGCCACGAACCCGTTCACGTCGCTGAGCGCCACCTGACTGCGCGGCGCGTAGCCGAGGTCCTGCAGCAGCAGTCGGGTGCGTGTCTCACCCGGAGACTCGCACTTGGGGTCGGCCCGCTTCACGAGCTGTTGAAGGTGCCATGCCTGCCGCGGGGTTGCCGGGACGAGCCCGGACGCCACGGCCGAGTTCACCTCATCGAGGGTGGTGACCTTCCGGTGCAACGCAGCATCCAACGTCACCAGGCCCACCACGTGCCCGCTGGAGACACAGAGCTGCACCACGGCATACGCAACGCTCACTGCCCGAACACCGTCGACGGACGTCACCACTCCCGCACGCTCGTCGAGGACGGCCTCCGTCGGGACGTGATCCGACGGAGGCTGTGCCTCGGGCAGCCTCAGGTGTGGCAGGAGTGTGAGCCCGGTATGGGTCCGCACCCGGTTGACGTCACCGTGCAGGGTGACCTTGTCCATGGAGACTCCCCACAGCTCAAGACCGTGCAGGGCAACGGCGCTGGGGCCTGCGGCAATGGCTCCGGGACGGCCGATCATCACGGCGCGGGTGCGCAGGATCAGACGCGCCATGGCATCGGCCTCGCCCCACACCTCGGTGAGCACGTACGCCCCTTGGCGGACTCGGACGGCATCGCCCGACCCCACCAGTCGGGTGAGATCTCGAGTGGTGAGGCCGTAAGTACGGGCCTGTCCTGCCGCGAAGACCCCACCCTGGGCTCGGGCCAACGTCAGAAGTCCGATATCCATACTGGGAAGCGTGCCCGATGTCGCGACACCGGCCGCAACGTTTTCCACAGCAGGGCCCGGGCGCAGATTGCGCCCCATGGCGCAGCTATATCCGCGTCATCGCGCGCAATCTGCGCCCTGGTCAGCGCACGCGGCGCGCCCGGTCAGGTGAGTTCGACGGGGACGCCGTGGTAGTGGCAGCGGGCGACGAGCTCGCCGTCGACCTCGATCGTGACCGGCAGCCCGTCGCCGGGGTCGAGGCCCACCGCGCGCGGGTCCTCCATGGCGACGTGTGCGACCGGTCCCCGCGAGCGGGCCTCTGCGACAAGGGCATCCACCCGCCGCGTCTCCTCAGCGGGCCAGTACTGCCGGGTGATCGACTGCCACACGACCGTCAGCACACCAGGCTCGACGACCTCACCCCGAGCACCGTCCGGGCCGGCCGCCCCGCCGAGCTGCGCCTCGAGCCAGTCCGCGGCACCCGCACGGTCGACGATGACCGGCTCGACCCGGGCCACCTCGAGCGCAGCCGACAGCCGCTCGTGCCGCCCGACCTGCGAGGGCCACACGAACGAGCGCAGCAGCACCGCCCCCTCCTCGCTCGCGGCATCTATCGGCAGCAGGTCACAGCCACGCCGGGACACGACCTCCACGGCCGGCGGCGCGAACCCGGCAAGCCCGAGCCCATCCATCACCAGGGGCGAGCCCACCGGCCCCCACGACCAGCCGTCGCCCACGAAGCGGAACCGGTCCAGCAGGAGGTTCAGCCCCGCCGACGCGCCCGGCTCCAGCAGCCGGACCCGCGAAAGACCATGTGCGCGAACGGCATACGACAACCCGACGAGCAGGGCGATGCTTCGCCCGGGGTCGTTGGTCTGCGGGTGAGCGGCCAGCCCCTCCCGCACGCGAGGCGCCCACCGACGCAGAACCGGCTCGGCCACCGCCCACACACCCTCGGGCGCGGCCGTCCCCCCGAGACAGGGATAGAACGGCTCCAGCTCCGGCGCATCCCCCGTCAGCACGACCCGGAAGAGCGAGGCCAGGAACCGCAGGTGGATCATGTCCGCCGCCGCATCGTCCTCGTGCCCGGCGAGGATCTCGCGCATCACTCCGCCAGCGGCCCAGTCGTCGCTCGCGCCGTCGAGCAACGCGGCATACAACGGATCCGGGTGCTCGCTGTGGCGCAGCCGCTCGCCGAGGTCGGCTCCGTCGAAGGCAGTCATGCGTGCCACCATAGGTGGGTGAGCGAAGAGCAGAAGCAGGCCGAGAACCGCGCCCGTCCCACGACCGATGAGCTCCGCACCTTCATCCGCGAGGACTGGGCCGACCGTCGACCGCAGTCCGAGGGTGAGGCAGCCGTCGCTCCGTATGCCGCGGCGCGCCGCGAGAAGGTCAGCGAGCTCTTCCCGGGTGAGCGACTCATCGTCCCCGCCGGCGGCCTCAAGGTCCGCAGCAACGACACCGACTACGTCTTCCGCCCGCACAGCGCCTTCGCACACCTCACCGGACTCGGCGCCGACCGCGAGCCGGACGCCGTCCTCGTCCTCGAGCCCACCGACGAGGGACACGAGGCGATCCTCTACTTCCGCCCGCTCGGCGAGCGCGAGAGCGACGAGTTCTTCGCCGACACCCGCTACGGCGAGTTCTGGGTCGGCGCCCGCCCGAGCCTCGAGGACGTCGAGCGCGAGCTCGGCCTCACCGCCCGCCACATCGACGAGTTCGAGGCCGCTGCAGCCAAGGACGCCGGCGAGATCACCGTGCGCCTCGTGCGCGACGCGGAGGCCGAGCTCACCGCCCGCCTCGACACCGCCCGCGTCGAGAACGGCGCGAGCGCCGAGTCGCTGCAGGAGGCCGACGACGAGCTCGCCCGCGAGCTGTCCCTGCTCCGCATGGTCAAGGACGAGTACGAGGTCGAGCAGATGCGGGCCGCCGTCGATGCGACCAAGGTCGGCTTCGAGGCCGTCATCGCCGGGCTCGCGCAGGCCGTCGAGGGCGGCCGCGGCGAGCGCTGGATCGAGGGCGTCTTCGGCCTGCATGCCCGCCACCAAGGCAACGGGGTCGGCTACGACTCCATCTGCGCCGCCGGCGACCACGCCAACACGCTGCACTGGATCAAGAACACCGGCGACGTCGCCGACGGCGAGCTCGTCCTGCTCGACGCGGGCGTCGAGGTCGACAGCCTCTACACCGCCGACATCACTCGCACCCTCCCGGTGACCGGCACCTTCTCGGAAGCGCAGCGCGAGATCTACGACGCTGTGTATGCCGCGCAGCAGGCCGGTCTCGAGGCCGCCCGCCCGGGCAACAAGTTCTCCGACATCCACGCCGCCGCCATCCGGGTCATCGCCGAGCACCTGTACGCATGGGGGCTGCTGCCCGAGGGCGTGACCGTCGAGGACACCCTCGACGCCGACCACGGCCAGTACCACCGCCGCTGGATGGTGCACGGCACGTCGCACCACCTCGGCATCGACGTCCACGACTGCGCCCTCGCGACCCGCGCCGACTACATGGACGCCGAGCTCACGCCCGGCATGGTCCTCACCGTCGAGCCGGGGCTCTACTTCAAGGCCGACGACCTCAAGGCGCCCGAGCGCTTCCGCGGTATCGGCGTGCGCATCGAGGACGACATCGTCATCACCGAGGACGGCCACGAGAACCTCTCGGAGGCCATGCCGCGCGCGAGTGCCGACGTCGAGGCCTGGATCGCGGACATCCGCGCGAAGCGGTCCTGACCTCGCCGCTCCAGCGGGCGGTCAGCCGCGCCGGTTGACCACATCGAGGACCAGGGCGTGCGAGACCCCATGCGCCCCAACCTTTTTCGCCCCCTCCTCGAGGATCATTGGCACGAGCTGGTCGGGCTTGGGGAAGGTGTCCGGGAGCGCCGAGTTGTATGCCGTGTGCGCCTCGAGCGAGGCGACCGCCACGTCGACGTGGTCGGACACGTCGACGTAGTGCGTGGGCGTCATCGTGCCCGTGAACGCAAGCAGCCCGACGTGCCACGGTTCGAAGCCCTCATCCACGAGCTCGGGGAAGATCCACCGGTTCCCGGCGTCGGCCACGGCGTCCGCGCAGGCGAGGCCGACGGCCCGGTGGTCGGCCTGGTTGAGCCAGCCCTCGAACCGGGTGCCGTAGTCGCCGGTGATGACGAGCTCCGGCCTGCGCCGCCGGATCTCGCGCGCGATGTCGCGGCGGAGGGTGAGGCCGTACTCGACCATGCCGTCCCGGTGGTCACCGAAGTCGACCTCGTCGACACCGACGACGGCCGCGCTCGCACGCTCCTCCGCCTCGCGGACCGGACCCGCCTCCGCCGGTGACATGGTGTCGATACCGGCTTCGCCACGGGTGAGCAGGAAGTACGTCACGGTGACACCCGCGGCGGTCCATCGCGCCACCGCGGCAGCCGTGCCGTACTCAATGTCGTCAGGGTGAGCGACGACGCACAGGACCGAGGAGAAGTCCTCGGTCAGTGGCTCGAGCGAGGCGGCGGGAGCAGTGGCGTCCATGCTCCCGAGGCTAGACCCCGCTCAGCCCGCCGGAGGCGGGTTCGGACCCGCCGGGTCGGCGGGGTTCGCCGGCGGCACCGGGCTGCCCGCGGCCGACTGCCCGAAACCCTGCTGGGGCTGGCCATGGCCCTGCTGCGCCTGCCCGTAACCCGGCTGCGGCTGGCCGTAACCCTGCTGGGACTGCTGCTGGACCACGGCCTCGTCACGCATCCGCTGTGCCTGGGCCTGCGCCGCCGCCATCGGGTCCATCTTGGCGAGCAGCTCGCGCCCCGCTGTCGCGTGCTTGTGCTCGGTGAGCACCTCGTACTTCGTCGCGACGACCTGCGTGATGGACGTGAAGTCGCGCTGGCCGCCGGTGAACGAGTAGCCGACGAGCGCCCAAATGGCGCCGAACACGGCACCGAAGATCACCGTCGTGACGACGGTGACCATGGCGGACCCGCTCTGGTCGAAGAGGGCGAAGATGATGCCGATGAGCAGACCCAGCCAGGCACCGGACAGCAGGCCGCCGACGAGCACCCGTCCACGCGTCAGCCGGCCGGTGACCCGCTCGAGCTGCTTGAGGTCGGTGCCGACGATGAGGACGTCGCGCACCGGGAACTCGTTGTCGGACAGGTAGTCCACGGCCTTCTGCGCCGCGGCATACGTGTCGTAGACCCCGAGGCTCATCGGGTACTGCAGGGACAGGACCTGGGCGGCAGCCGCCGGCCCGAGGCCACGCGTCGGTTGGGTGCTCATGCCCACAGTCTCCCACCCGAAGACTGGAGATGCCCTGTGTGCCGGCTGTCCGGCATACCGGGCATCCCTGACGACAACGCGCTCAGCGCTTCGCGGCGTAGTCCTCGAGGAGGCGGCGACCGATGATCATCTTCTGGATCTCGGCGGTGCCCTCACCGATGAGCAGCATCGGCGCCTCGCGGTAGAGGCGCTCGATCTCGTACTCCTTGGAGTAGCCGTAGCCGCCGTGGATGCGGAAGGACTGCTCGACGACGTCGGCGCAGTACTCGGCGGCGAGGTACTTCGCCATGCCGGCCTCGAGGTCGTTGCGCTTGCCGGCGTCCTTGAGGCGCGCGGCCTTGACCATCATCTGGTGCGCGGCCTCGACCTTGGTCGCCATGTCGGCGAGACGGAAGAGGATCGCCTGGTGCTGCGCGATCGGCTTGCCGAAGGTCTCGCGCTGCTGCGCGTAGGCGATGCCGAGCTCGAACGCGCGCCGCGACACCCCGCACGCGCGGGCGGCGACGTTGACTCGGCCGACCTCGACGCCGTCCATCATCTGGTAGAAGCCCTTGCCGGGGACCCCGGCGAGGATCTGCGCGGACGTCGTCTCGTGGCCCTCGAGGACGAGCTCGGTCGTGTCGACGCCCTTGTAGCCCATCTTCTCGATCTTGCCGGGCACGGTGACGCCCTGCGCGGTCTGGCCGAAGCCGGGCTCCTTCTCGACGAGGAAGGTCGTCATGTTCTTGTAAGGGCTGTCGGACTCGCCGAGGTCGGTCTTGACGAGCACGGCGACGAGGTTGGCCGAGCCGCCGTTGGTGAGCCACATCTTCTGCGCGTTGACGGTCCACTTCTGGTCAGCGCCATCGCCCTCTCCGGCAATGGCTTTGGACGTGATGGCGGCGACGTCGGACCCAAGCCCGGGCTCGCTCATCGAGAAGGCGCCGCGGATCTCGCCGGTCGCCATCTTCGGCAGGTAGCGCTGCTTCTGCTCCTCGGTGCCGTGCTGCAGCAGCATGTAGGCGACGATGAAGTGCGTGTTGATGATCCCACTCACCGACATCCAGCCGCGCGCGATCTCCTCGACGCACAGGGCGTAGGTCAGCAGCGACTCGCCGAGCCCGCCGTACTCCTCGGGGATCATCAGCCCGAAGATCCCCATCTCCTTCATTCCCTCGACGATCTCCGTGGGGTACTCGTCGGCGTGCTCAAGCTCCTGCGCGACGGGGATGATCTGCTCGTCGACGAACTGCCGGACGAGCTTGATCAGCTCGCTCTGCTCGTCGGTGAGGCCGTCGGTGCTCTGGAGCCGGGACATGCGTGAATGCCGCCTTCGCGTGGGGATACAGGGTTCTTTCGAGTATGCCGTCCGCGCACCGTCGCTCCCACCGCTCACCTGCGTGATTCCCCCCACCTCACGGAGGCCCCGGCGCCGTGCACGACGGTGAGCCGGTATGCCGTGGCGCGCCACGGCATACCGGCTCACCGGGTCGCTGGGGTCAGGGCAGGTCGACGTAGGGCGCGAGGAACTCGCGCGCGCCCTCGGTGTCGAGGCGGTACACGACGTTCGTGGCGTAGCACGGGCCGTCACCGGTGATGGTCGTCGCCGCGAGGACGAGCTGGCCGTCGATCTCGACGTAGTTCGGGCCGCCGGAGTCGCCGTAGCAGGCGCCGCCGTAGCCGCGCGCCGCGATCATGCCGAGGCGCACCCACGTCGGGTTGAGCGCGTTGAAGTCGACGAGGGCCTTCATGCGGACGCCGCCGCCGGGGTGGGTCTGGCCGCCCGGGCCGCGGACGGCCTCGCTCGTGCCGTAGCCCACGACCCACCAGTCGGCGGCGTCGAGGGCGCGGCTGCCGAGCTCGTCGAGCTGGCCGAGCGTCGGCAGCGTCGCGGGCGTGAAGTCCCAGACGTCCTGCGGCGTCGTGTCCCACTGGGCGAAGTCGATGACGGCGATGTCCTGGCTGTCGGAGCCGTTGCCGGGGTACTCCGGGTCCTGGTGAGGCGTGCCCTCGACGATCCAGCCCTGGTCGAGGAAGTACTGGACCTTGGTCGCGAGGTAGGTCTCGAGCTCGGCCGGGTCGGTCGGCACCGGCCCGTTCTCCTTGTCATAGGCGTCGAGCAGGCCCTGGAAGTCCTCCTCGAGGCTCACGAAGTAGCGGTCGTCGGGCAGCCCGCCGTCGGTGCAGTGCGCCGCCGTGAGGAAGGTGTCGTCGTCGACCATCGTGCCGGTGCAGTACCAGCGGAAGCGGTCGAGGTAGCCGTCACCGTCACGGTCGTAGAAGCCGACGAGGGCACCGACCTCGGTGCGCTCGGGCGCCGGCTCGGCGTTGTAGCTGTTGATGGCGCCTGCCGGCGACGCACCCACGAGGGTGGTCAGGGCGAGCGCCAGGCCGGCCAAGCCGGCGAGGAAGGAACGACGCATCGTTGGGTCTCCTGTGGTCGGGACGGGCCTGGTCGGCCCCATTTCGGCAGGGTACCTACGACCGCCGACATCGACGCGGACCGCAGCGGGGGAAATCGCGAGCAACCGGCGTCCGAGAATTCGGTGGCGCAACGCCCGCGACTGCTGTCACGCTGGGACGCACCGCACGGCATACGGCCGTGCCCTGACTTCGAGGAGGCGTGACATGTCGACGACTGTCCCGGGCCTTTCCCGCGCCCACATCCTTCTCACCACGGAGTCAGACAATGACCTTCCACGAAGCCGCGGCGCAGTCGCCGCTCTTCGCCAGCGTCACCCGGCCCGACGACCCGCCTGAGGGCGATCGCTGGTCCACCTGGGACGGCGCCACGCACGGCCCCTCCCCGCGACCCGACTGGGTCATCACCGAGCTCGGCGCCGTCGAGTCCGACCTCGGCATCCTCAAGACCGGCAAGGAGGCCGACGTCCACCTCGTGCGGCGCTGGCTGCCCGACGGCACGTCCTCGCCGCCGCGCGACAGCCTGCTCGCGGCCAAGCGCTACCGCGGCGCCGAGAACCGGCTCTTCCACCGCGACGGCGGCTACCTCGAGGGCCGGCGCGTCCGCAAGAGCCGTGAGACACGGGCCATGGCGCGGCGCACCGAGTTCGGGCGCGCCCTCATCGCCGGGCAGTGGGCCGGGGCGGAGTTCGGCGCGCTCGGCCGGCTGTGGGAGCTCGGCCTGCCGGTCCCCTACCCGGTCCAGCTGAACGAGGCCGAGATGCTCATGGAGTTCGTCACCGACGACCCCGCGAGCGGCTCGGCGGCACCGCGCCTCGTCCAGACCAGGCCGGGCCCCGACCTGCTCGCCGAGCTCTTCGAGCAGTTCCGCGACGTCGTCCTCACCCTCGCCGGCGAGGGCTGGGCGCACGGCGACCTCTCGCCCTACAACGTCCTCGTCCGCGGCGAGCGGCTCGTCGTCATCGACTGGCCGCAGATCGTCGACGTCGTCGGCAACCCGCACGGGTTCGAGTTCCTCGAGCGCGACGTGCGGGTCATGTGCGACTGGTTCGTCCGCCGCGGGCTCGACGTCGACGCGGACTCGCTCTTCGGCGACGTCGCCGCGCAAGCAGCGGGCTCGACCTGGTGAGCCGTATGCCGTGAGCCGGCACCTTCCGCGTGCGCGCCCGCAGCGTCTGCGTTGATGGTCAGGTTCCTGACCATCGACGCAGACGCTGGGGGCGGTCAGCGCGAGGTGACGGCCTCGTGGGTCGCGAGGACGCGCTGAGCCACCTCGACGTGGAGGTTCTCGATCATGCGCCCGTTCAGGGTGACGACTCCCTTCCCGGCGCCCGCCTCCCATGCCTCGACGATGGCGCGAGCGTCCGCGACGGCCTCCTCGCTCGGCGAGAACACCGCGTTGCACGTCTCGACCTGCCCGGGGTGGATGAGGGTCTTGCCGTCGAAGCCGAAGTCGCGACCCTGCACGCACTCGGCCTCGAAGCCCTCGGCGTCCTTGACGTCGTTGTAGACCCCGTCGAGGATCGCGATCCCCGCCTCGCGAGCGGCGAGCAGGGACAGCTGGAGCGAGGTCACGAGCGGCCCGCGACCGGGCACGTGGTCGGCGCGCAGCTCCTTGACGAGGTCGTTGGTCCCCAGGACGAGGACGGCGAGCTCCGGTGCGGCAGAGGCGATCTCGCGCACGTTGAAGATCGCGGAGGGCGTCTCGATCATCGCCCACAGCCTCGTGTGCTCGGGAGCACCGGCGTCGCGCATCGCCGTCACGAGCGAGCGCACCTCGTCGGCGGAGTTCACCTTCGGGACGACGATCCCGGCGGGCCCGGCCTGGGCCGCGGCCGCGAGGTCGGCCTCGTGCCACTGCGTCCCGATGCCGTTGACGCGGATGGTCACCTCGCGCGAGCCGTACTCGCCCGATGACGCTGCGGCACAAGCGGATTCGCGCGCAGCCTCCTTGTGGTCGGGACCGACCGCATCCTCGAGGTCGAGGATGAGCGCGTCGACCGGGAGCGTCTTGGCCTTCTCGAGAGCGCGCTCGTTCGAGCTCGGCATGTAGAGCACCGAACGACGCGGCACGTATGCCGTCCGCTCACCCATCAGGACTCCTCACCCTTGCTGTCGGCGGGCTTGCTGTCGGCGGCCGTGCCGGACGCCTCGGTGCCGGACGCCTCGGTGCCGGACTCCTCGGACGGCGACCCACCGGCATACAGCGCAGCGAGCTCGGGGTCGTTGGCCGAGAGCCGGTCGGCGAGCTCGAGGATGACGAGGCACTGCTTGAGCGAGGCGTCGTCCTCCATCTTGCCGTCGAGCATGACCGCACCCGTGCCGTCACCCATGGCCTCCTTGACCCGGCGCGCGTGCGCGACGTCCTCGGCGGACGGACTGAAGACGCGCTTGGCGATGTCCACCTGCACCGGGTGCAGCGTCCACGTGCCGACGCAGCCGAGGAGGAAGGCGTTGCGGAACTGGTCCTCGCACGCGACGACGTCCTTGATGTCCCCGAACGGCCCGTAGTACGGGAGGATCCCGTGCATCGCACAGGCGTCGACCATCCGCGCGATCGTGTAGTGCCAGAGGTCCTGCTGGTAGGTCGCGCGGTCCGCGGTGATCGGGTCCACGCCCTCGCCGAGCCCGGTCGGCGGGTCCTGCCGGACCAGGTAGCCGGGGTGGCCGCCCCCGACGCGGGTCGTCTTCATCCGGCGGTCGGCGGCGAGGTCCGCCGGGCCGAGCGAGATCCCCTGCATCCGCGGGGACGCCCCAGCGATCGCCTCGACGTTGGCCATGCCGCGCGCCGTCTCGAGGATGGCGTGGACGAGGATCGGGCGGGTCAGCCCGGCGCGCGCCTCGAGCTGGGCGAGCAGCCGGTCGACGTAGTGGATGTCCTCGGGGCCCTGCACCTTGGGCACCATGACGACGTCGAGCGTGTCGCCGATCTCGGTGACGAGGGTGGTGAGGTCGTCGAGGACCCACGGGCTGTCGAGGGCGTTGACGCGCGTCCAGAGCTGGGTGTGCTCGCCGAAGTCCGTGTCCTTCGCGATCCGGACGAGGCCCTCACGGGCGGCCTCCTTGCGGTCGGCCTTCACGGCGTCCTCGAGGTTGCCGAGGAGGACGTCGACGGTGCCGACCATCCCCGGGACCTTCGCGGCCATCTTCTCGTTGCTCGGGTCGAAGAAGTGGATCATCCGGCTCGGGCGGGCCGGCACCTCGCGGACCGGGGCCGGCGCCCCGACCGCGAGCGGGGCGAAGAAGTCCTTGGGTGAGCGCATGGTGCCGGACGCTAGCAGTGCGCTGCGGGCAGGCGTTATGAGACAGTTCACGCCGTGAGCGAGACCCCCGGGACTCCCCCGGTCACCGCCGTCAACGTCACCCGCCTCCTCGCCGAGGCGGCGAGCAAGTCGGGCGTGCTCTGGGTCGAGGTCCCGGACGGGTCGGGCGCCCCCGAGACCCACGCGGTGTGGTTCGTCTGGCACGACGACGAGGACCCCCGCGGCACCGGCCCCGCGGCATACGTCGTCTCCGGCGAGGGTGAGCAGCACCTGCCGGACCTGCCCGCGGAGGTGACCACGATCTTCCGCAGCAAGGACACCGGCGGCCGGCTACTCCGGCTGCGCGCCACCGTGCGCGTCCTCGAGGGCGGCACGCCCGAGTGGGACGCCGCCGCCGAGGTGCTGCGCGCCGAACGCCTCAACGCCACCGGCGACGTCGTCGCCCGCTGGCGGGAGGGTGCGACGATTCGGGTCCTCTCACCGCACGGTCGTCCCGACGAGGCTCCCGGCACGTATGCCGGTGAGTCGGGTCGTCGTCCCGTCTCACCCGCGCGCGGCACGACGACGCGCTGGCGCCCCTGGCACTGGCGCGGCCGCGGCCGCGGCTGACACCTCGCCTCGTGTGCCTCACGCAGACGTCTGTGTCTGCGTGAGGCACACACGGCGTGGTCATGGAGAGGGCGCGGGTCCGACTACCCTGTCCGCGTGAGCACGAGCACCCGCGTCTTCGTCGGCCGACTGGCCGAGCTCGCCGTGTTCGACCCCCTGGGCGACCCGGTGGGCCGCGTCCGGGACGTCGTCGTCACCTTCAGCGCCCAGCGCAGCCGACCCCGGGTCATCGGGCTCGTCGTCGAGGTGCCGGGCCGGCGTCGCGTCTTCGTGCCGATGACCCGCGTGACGTCCGTCGACGGCGGCCAGGTCATCACGACCGGCCTGGTCAACATGCGCCGGTTCGAGCAGCGCCCGAACGAGACCCTCGTCCTCGCCGAGCTCATCGAACGCAAGGTCACCGTGCGCGACGAGAGCGGCGAGAGCGTCGAGGCGACCGTCGAGGACGTCGGGCTCGAGCAGAGCCACGCCCGGGCATGGTCGGTCACCCGCGTCTTCGTGCGGACCTCGGGGCGCTCGAGCGGGCGCAGCCTGTCGCGTCTCGGTCGGCGGCGGGGCGAGACCTTCGTCGTGCCGGTCGAGGACGTCACCGGCCTGCGCGACACGAGCGACCAGCAGAGCGCCGCCCGCCTCCTTGAGCACTACGAGGACCTCAAGCCCGCCGACCTCGCCGAGGCCATCCACGACCTGCCCGACAAGCGCCGGGCCGAGGTCGCCGCGGCGCTCGCCGACGACCAGCTCGCCGACGTCCTCGAAGAGCTGCCCGAGGACGAGCAGGTCGAGATCATCGCCGGCCTCGACAACGACCGTGTCGCCGACGTCCTCGAGGCCATGGAGCCCGACGACGCCGCCGACCTCCTCGCCGAGCTCCCCGCGGAGCGCCAGGAGGAGCTGCTCCAGCTCATGGAGCCCGACGAGGCCGCCGACCTGCGCCGCCTGCTCACCTACGACGAGAACACCGCCGGTGGTCTCATGACGACCGAGCCGGTCATCCTCGGGCCGGACGCCTCGATCGCCGAGGCCCTCGCCGTCGTGCGTCGCAAGGAGCTCTCCACCGCCCTCGCGTGCACCGTCTTCGTGTGCCGTCCCCCGCTCGAGACCCCGACCGGCAGGTTCCTCGGGATGGTGCACATCCAACGCCTCCTGCGAGAGCCCCCGCACGCCTCGGTCGGCACGATCCTCGACAAGGACGTCGAGCCGGTGACGACCGACGCCACCGTCGGCCAGGTGACCCGGCTCCTCGCGACCTACGACCTCGTCGGGCTGCCCGTCGTCGACGACAACGGCCTGCTCGTCGGCGCCGTCACCGTCGACGACGTCCTCGACCACCTGCTGCCCGACGACTGGCGCGAGGACCGCCACGAGATCACCGGGAGCCACCAGACCGTGCAGGCGGTGAGCCGCCGTGGCTGAGCGTCGCGAGCGCGGGCCCCGCCTCGACCAGCCCCGCGAGGCCCGCCGTCAGTTCCTGTCCAAGCCGGAGGCCCTGACCGAGGAGGCCTTCGGCGTCCTGTCGGAGAAGTTCGCGCGCTTCATGGGCACCGCGTACTTCCTCATCGGCATGACCGTCTTCGTCGCGGTGTGGGTGCTGTGGAACCTGCTCGCGCCGGCGTCGTGGAAGTTCGACGAGTACCCCTTCATCTTCCTCACGCTCATGCTGAGCCTGCAGGCGTCGTATGCCGCCCCGCTCATCCTGCTCGCGCAGAACCGTCAGGCCGACCGCGACCGGGTCATGCTCGAGCAGGACCGCACCCGCGACGAGCGCAACCTCGCCGACACCGAGTTCCTCACCCGCGAGGTGGCGGCGCTGCGGATCGCGATGCGTGACTCGGCGACGCGTGACTTCGTCCGCGGCGAGCTGCGCGACCTCCTCGACGAGATGGAGGAGCGCGGCCTCGTCGTGACGAAGGCACCCGCGACAGACCAGGCCGACGGCAACGACACGACCGACGGCCGCGACGCCTGACCGCACCCGCTTGGGCATGGGCACGTGAGCCCGCCCACCCCCGCAGGTGGGCGGACGGCATACGCCTAAAATGAACCAATGCCCGCCACAGCTGCACCCGTGAGCGACGAGGCCCTGCGCGCGGCCCTCGCCACCGTCAACGACCCGGAGATCCGCAAGCCCATCACCGAGCTCGGCATGGTCGAGTCGGTCGAGGCCGACGAGTCCGGCCGGGTCGCCGTCACCGTGCTGCTGACGATCGCCGGCTGTCCGCTCAAGGAGACCCTGACCAAGGACACGACCGCGGCCCTGCTCAAGGTGCCCGGTGTCTCCGCCGTCGACGTCACCCTCGGCGTGATGTCCGACGAGCAGCGCGCCGAGCTGCGCACGAACCTGCGCGGCGGCGCGGCCGAGAAGGAGATCCCCTTCGCCAAGGCGGGCAGCCTCACCCGCGTGTATGCCGTGGCCTCCGGCAAGGGCGGCGTCGGCAAGTCGTCGGTCACCGCGAACCTCGCCGCCGCGATGGCGAAGCAGGGGCTCAAGGTCGGCGTCGTCGACGCCGACATCTACGGCTTCTCGATCCCACGCATGCTCGGTGTCGAGCACAAGCCGACCCAGGTCGACGAGATGATCCTGCCGCCGGTCGCGCACGACGTGAAGGTCATCTCGATCGGCATGTTCGTCCCGGGCAACCAGCCGGTCGTGTGGCGCGGGCCGATGCTGCACCGCGCGCTCCAGCAGTTCCTCGCCGACGTCTTCTGGGGCGACCTCGACGTCCTGCTCCTCGACCTCCCGCCCGGCACCGGCGACATCGCGATCTCGGTCGCGCAGCTCATCCCGGGCGCCGAGATCCTCGTCGTCACGACGCCGCAGCAGGCCGCGGCCGAGGTCGCCGAGCGCGCCGGCGCCATCGCCGTCCAGACGCACCAGCGCGTCGCCGGCGTCATCGAGAACATGTCGTGGCTCGAGCTGCCCGACGGCTCGCGTCAGGAGATCTTCGGCGCCGGCGGCGGCCAGACCGTCGCCGACTCGCTCACCCGCAGCATCGGCGCACCGGTCCCGCTGCTCGGGCAGATCCCGCTCGACACGACGCTGCGCGTCGGCGCCGACCAGGGCATGCCCGTCGTCCTCGGCGAGCCGGACTCCCCGGCCGCCGTCGCGCTGCGCGGCATCGCGCGCGAGCTCGGCACCCGCGCCCGCGGTCTCGCCGGCCGCTCGCTCGGGCTCTCCCCCACCCCGCGCTGACCTGCTCAGCGGGGCGGCGAGGAAGCGGTCCGACCCTCGGACGGACGCGACCGACTCGTCGGCTCACCCGCTGACACGATTCGGCTGACCCACAGGACGGCCCAATAGGCTTGTCGCCGTGGACTCCTCAGCGCAGCCGACCGAACCCACCCGTCCCAACGTCGTCGTCTTCTTCACCGACCAGCAGCGGTGGGACACCCTCGGTGCCGCGGGCAACCCGCTCGGGCTGACACCCAACCTCGACGCGATGTGCCGCACCGGTACGATGTTCGAGGCGGCCTGCACCCCCAACCCGGTGTGCGCCCCGGCCCGCTCCTCGATGCAGACCGGCCAGTACCCCACGAACACGGCGTCTTCCGCAACGGCATCCCGCTCGCCGACGACGCACCCACGCTGGGACGGCTCTTCGGCGCGGAGGGCTACGACACGGCATACCTCGGCAAGTGGCATCTCGCGGACTGCGACACCGACCCGGTGCCGCGCGAGCAGCAGGCCGGCTACGAGCACTGGCTCGCCTCCAACCTGCTCGAGTTCACCTCCGACGGCTACCGCACGACGGTCTTCGACGAGGACGGCGAGGCGGTCTTCCTCCCGGGATATCGCAGCGACGCGCTCGTCGACGCCGCGATCCGGCACATCAGCCGGGCCAGCGAGGGCGACAAGCCGTTCCTGCTCTTCCTCTCCCTCCTCGAGCCGCACCACCAGAACGAGGTCGACGACTACCCCGCCCCCGACGTCTACCGGGACACGTGGAACGGCGCCTGGCTGCCGCCGGACCTCGTGGAGACCGACTCGACCGCGCCCCGGCACGCCGCCGGCTACTACGGCCAGGTCAAGCGCGTCGACGAGGGGGTCGGCCGGATCCGCGACGCCCTCAAGAGTCTCGACCTGCTCGACTCGACGACGATCGTCTACACCTCCGACCACGGCTCGCACTTCAAGGGCCGCAACAGCGAGTACAAGCGCTCGCCCCACGACGGCTCGGTCCGTGTCCCGCTCGTCGTCCACGGCCCCGGCTTCGAGGGCGGGCGACGCGTCACCGCGCCGGTGAGCACCGTCGACGTGGTTCCGACCCTGCTCGAATCCGCCGGAATCACCGTGCCGGAGCACGTCGACGGTATGCCGCTCCAGCGGTTCCTCGACGGCAGCGCCCAGCCGCGAGACGAGGGCGACGACGAGGGCGTGCTCATCCAAGTGAGCGAGTCCGAGGTGGGCCGCGCCCTGCGGACCCGTCGGTGGAAGTACTACGTCACCGCCCCCGACGCCGGGGACGTCCCGGGCGCGGACTCCTACGTCGAGACCGCGCTCTACGACCTCACCGCCGACCCCTACGAGCTCGACAACCGCATCGACTCCGAGGGCCACCGCGAGCTCGCCGACGAGCTGCGCGAGCAGTTGCGGGCCCGCATCGCCGCTGTCGAGGGCGTCGACGTGACGATCACGCCGTGGGACGGGCCGCTGCGACCGGGACGGCGCACCGAGCCGTTCGTGCGCTCGAAGGACCGGGTCGGCCGGGTCCTCGAGGGCTGACGCTGCGACACCGCGACACCGCGCCGTCGCAGCGGCGTCAGGTCGCGTCGACGTCGTAGGGCGTCGGGCGCGACGGGTCCCACGTCCGCGGGTCGCTGACCGGAGCGGTCTCGACGGCCGGGTCGAGGTCTGGTGTGTCCGCGAGGGATTCAGGGGTGCCGTCGTCGCGCAGCCCGGCACCGGCCTCCTCGAGTGGCTCGATGAGGGCTTGGCGGACGATGCGCCGCGGGTCATACTGGCGCGGGTCGTACTGGCGCCAGTTGATGTCCTCGTACTCAGGGCCGAGCTGGTCCTTGAGCTGGCCCTTGGCACCCTCGGCCATGACCCGGGCCTTCTTGATGAGCTGGGCGAGCTTCTGGGCGTACTCGGGCAGGCGGTCCGGACCGAGGACGAACACGGCGATGAGGGCCAGGAGGATGAGCTCCCAGCCGTTGATCCCGAAAAGGTTCACCCGCTCGTCCTCTGATGTCCGTGCCGCGTGGGCGAGGTGGCGCGAGCGTCAGTCGCTCTGGCCCTGAAGGACCATCTTGACATCCCGCTCCTTGCCGTCGCGCACGACGGTCAGGGTCACCGTCGCGCCGACCGGCTTGGACCGGATGGCGACGACGAGGGCGTCGGGGTCGGTGACCGGTTTGCCCTCGAACTGGGTGATGACGTCGCCCGCCTCGAGGCCGGCCTTGTCGGCCGGGCCACCGGGCGTCACCGCGGGCTGGTTGCCGTTGTCGGCGGCGATGCGCACACCCTCGCCCTGGAACTGGCGGTCGAGGAGGACACCGATGATCGGGTGCTCCGCCTTGCCGGTGCGGATGAGCTGGTCGACGGTGATCTTCACCTGGTCGCTCGGGATGGCGAAGCCGACGCCGATGTTGCCGCTCTGGCCGTCGATGTTCGTGCCGGCCACGCGCGCGATGGCGGAGTTCACGCCGATGACCCGGCCCTCCATGTCGAGCAGCGGCCCGCCGGAGTTGCCGGGGTTGATCGCGGCGTCGGTCTGGATGGCGTTGATGAACGATTGGTCGTCGGCCTCTCCCGGGGTCACGGGGCGGTTGAGCGCCGAGACGATGCCGGTCGTGACGGTCGAGTCGAGCCCCAGCGGGGCGCCGACGGCGATGACGGCGTCGCCGACGACGACCTTGGACGACTCCCCCATCGGCAGCGGGGTCAGGTCGGTGCGGTCGACCTTGAGGACGGCCAGGTCGTAGGACACGTCACGGCCCACGATGGTCGCCTTCGACTGCTTGCCGTTGGCGAGCACGACGGTGATGTCGCCGCTCTTGGCGGCCGCGGAGACGACGTGGTTGTTCGTGACGATGTGCCCCTTGTCGTCGAGCACCCAGCCCGAGCCGGTGCCCTCGCCAGCCGGCGCGCTGACGCGGATGGTCACGACGCTCGGCGTGGCCTTCGCCGCGATGTTGGCGACGCTGCCCTCGGGACGTTCGGTCGCGCCGGCCCCCGGCTCGGGCGTCGGCCCCGTCGCCTGCGGCCCGGGCACGTCCAACCCGTCGAGCCGGTCGGTCGCGCCGAGCCAGCCGCCGAGGAGTCCGCCACCGAGACCCGCCAGCAGGGCTGCCAGACCGGCGATGAGGAGCACCCCGAGCCAGCCGGGCCCACGACGCCGTTCGGCGACCGGCCGCTCGCTCGCGCCCGCCGCGGGAGGTGCGCTGGCGGCATACGGGCTCTGCGGTGCCGCGTAGGGGTTCTGCTGCGGGGTCGCGGTGTAGTCCGCGAAGCTCGGCGTGGCGCGCTGCTGCTGCCCGTATGCCGTCCGCTCGCCCCACGGGTCGGCCGGCGGCAGCATCGGGGCCGGGCCGGGCGGGGTGTGCCCGGGACCGGATGGTGTGCCGGGACCCTCTCGCGAGGTGGAGAGCTCCTGCGTGCGCCCCAGGTCGAGCGACTCGGTGCGGTCGACGTCGTCGGGGCGACGGGGCTCGCCCGGGCGCTGGGGGTGGTCCTGGCTCATGGCCGCGATTCTGCCCGGCAGGGCACGAGACCACGAATCGAGGTGAGGTGGGTCGCGCTCGGAGAAGGCGTGGCCGCGGAGCAGAACGACGCCGGCTGCACCCGCAGCGCACCCCACGCGGGAATGGGGGACGCGGACGGGGCGGTGCCCGAGCCGGACCGCGTGGTCACCGTCGCCGTCATGGCGCCCGGACCGGCGAGGGTGAGCGTCCAGGCGACCGCCGCGGTGGCACTCGCGGCGGCGGTCGCGAGGGCCGCCGTCCGCAGCGACGTCCGGTGCACCGGCGGCGCCGACGGAGGCACCATCTGCAGCGGCGCCGGTTCACGTGGTGCGCGCTCGCCCGTCTGGGCCATGGCCGGACCGGTCATCGACGAGGCGAGCGCGACGAGCTGGGCGTGCAGGCTGCCGGGCATCGACGGCGCACCGGAGGCCAGCATGGCCTGGAGTCGGCGTTCGTCGGCGACGGCGTGCTGGCAGCAGACGCACGCGATGAGGTGCCGGTCCCACGCGGCAGCGCGCTGCGGCGCGAGGTGCCCGGACACGTAGTCCGGGATCTCCTCGACGCGACAGTGCGGGGCGCGGGACCGTGCGATCACACGGCACCCCGCGCGGGGGTGAGGAGTCCGGGGCGCAGGTGCGAGCCACCGGTCGAGCCGGAGGTCGCAGTGGCGGCAGCGGCGCCGGGAGCCCGGTGGGCCAGCGCCTCGCGCAGCTGCGCGCGACCGCGGTGGATGCGCGAGCGGACGGTGCCGAGCTTGACGTCGAGGGTCGCGGCGATCTCCTCGTAGGACAGGCCCTCGATGTCGCAGAGGACGACGGCGGCCCGGAAGTCCGGCGCGAGCGAGTCGAGCGCGCGCTGCACGTCGTCGTCGAAGTGCGCGTCGGCATACGTCTGCTCGGGCCCGGCCTCACGACTCGGGAGGCGCGCGGCGGACTCGTCGGAGAGCGCGTCGAAGCGGATGCGCTGCTTGCGGCGCATCTTGTCGAGGAAGACGTTGGTCGTGATCCGGTGCAGCCAGCCCTCGAAGGTGCCGGGGCGGTACGTGTGCAGCGACCGGAACACGCGCACGAAGACGTCCTGGGTGAGGTCCTCGGCGTCGTGGACGTTGCCGGTGAGCCGGTACGCGAGGCGGTAGACCCGCGCCGAGTGCTCCTCGACGATCTGCTCCCACGACGGCGGCGTCCACTCGGTCGTGGGCGCACCGGCGTCGGTGCCGGTGTGGGTCGTCGTCATGTGGGTCCGTTTCCTCGGGTCGACAGCAATGCCGGGGCTCTCCATGCACTGATGTCTACGTGTCGGAGCAGGGAAATGTTCCGGAGCCTCCTGTATGCCGGCTGTGAACGGTCCGGTCGCGGGTGACCGCGAGCGCGTGGCCCGGAGCCGGGCTGCGCGCGAGTAGGGTTGCCGCTCATGAGCACCCTCAAGCCCGCGAGCTGGTCCTACGCCGAGGAGTTCGTCCCCGAGCCCGAGGTCATCGAGCAGGCCCGCGGTCGCGGGCTCGCCTTCGACGCGGCGACGCCGGTCGGGACCGGCGCCGGGGCGACGCTGCGGATGCTCGCGGCGGCCATCGGGGCCAAGCACGTGATCGAGATCGGCACGGGTGCCGGGACGTCCGGGCTGTGGCTGCTCGCCGGCATGCCGAGCGACGGTGTGCTCACGACCATCGACGTCTCACCCGAACACCAGAAGGCCGCCCGTGAGGCGTACGCCGCGGCCGGCCACCCGACGCAGCGCACCCGGGTCATCACCGGCCGCGCCACCGACGTCCTGCCCCGCATGACCGACGGCGCCTACGACATGGTCGTCATCGACGCCGACAAGGCGAGCTACCCGGCATACGTCGAGCACGGCATCCGGCTGCTGCGCACGGGCGGCGTCCTCGCGCTCGACAACATGCTCTGGCACGACAAGGTCGCCGACCCCGCGGCGCGTGACGAGTCGACAACGACGCTGCGCGACCTCGGCAAGGCGCTGCGCGACGACGAGGCCCTGCTGCCGGCGCTGCTGCCGGTGAGCGACGGCCTGCTCGTCGCCGTCAAGCGCTGACGAGCCACGCTGCCCACCCCTCCCCGGCGCCGTCCCAACAATATCGGGTGACCCGATACACGCCCGCTCCACCCGACAAGGCTTCTCGGGTCGAGCGGGACCGTATCGGGTGGCCCGATAAAGTTGAGGTGACCGGAGAGCGCTCAGACGTGGGCGTCGACCCGCGGGCCCGCACCACGGCGGAAGCCGGCCGGGCCCTCGGCGATCGCCACGACCTCGAACTCCTCGATGAGGGCGGGTGAGGTCCCGATGAGCTCCGAGCCCTTCGACTGCGCCGCGGTCGCCTCGAACTCCTCGCGGAAGACCTTGCGCTCCTGCTCGGTGTCGAAGACATAGGTGCCCTCGAACCACTCACCCTCGCGCATCCGCCACACCTTGAAGGCGAGCCCGTCGAGGAACATGAACTTCGCGATCGAGGTCCCGACGACGTACTCACGCAGCGTGTCCGGGGCGTCGGCGGGCGCGTTCTCGAGCGACCAGCGGACCGTCAGTCCGTATCCGGCGTTCACGCGAGGTCCCCGGCCGTCGTCGACGGACATCCGGCGGTCATCGAGAAGCACTCGGCGGTCATGTCAGGCCCTCCAGCCATCGCAGCAGCAGACGTGTGCCGAACCCCGTCCCTCCCTTGCTGAGGATCCCGGAGTCGACATCGGACCGGCCGGGGCCGGCGATGTCGAGGTGGGCCCAGCGCCGGTCCCCGACGAACTCGCGCAGGAACAGGGCCGCGGTGATGGAGCCACCTCCGACCGAAGTCGCCATGTGGTTCATGTCCGCCACATCGGACTTCATGGCTCGACGGTAGGTGTCGACGAGGGGAAAGGGCCAGACGCGCTCCCCCGTCGTCTCACCAGCCGAGCGCAGCGCCTCCGCCACCTGGTCGTCCGTCGCATAGATCGGCGCCATCGTGCGTGCCAACGCGACCCGTGCGGCACCGGTGAGGGTGGCGATGTCGACGAGGACGTCCGGGTCGAGCCGTGCGTCCGCCCACGCGAGCGCGTCGGCGAGGACGAGCCGCCCCTCGGCGTCGGTGTTGGAGACCTCCGTGGTCCGCCCACCGAAGTGCGTGATGACGTCTCCGGGCCGGTATGCCGTCGCGCTCACCATGTTCTCGGCGAGGGCCAGCAGGCCGGTGACCCGGACCGGCACCTCGAGGTCACGACAGGCGTCCAGCACCGCGAGCACGATCGCCGAGCCGGACATGTCGGTCTTCATCGCGGTCATGGCCTCCGGCGGCTTGACCTGCAGGCCGCCGGAGTCGAAGGTGATGCCCTTGCCGGCGAGGACGACGTGCGGTGTGTCGTCGTCGGCGCCGTCGGGCGCCCAGCTCAGCCGGACGAGCCGCGGCGGGGTGGCCGAACCGCCACCCACTGCCATGAGGCCGCCGAACCCGTCCCGGGCGAGCGCCTTCTCGTCGAGGACCTCGACCTGTAGGCCGGAACGCCGGGCGACCGTGCGCGCCTGCCGTGCCATCCAGGCGGGGTTCTTGATGTTCGCGGGGGTGTTGGCGAGGTTGCGGGCCACGAGCGCGGCTCGCGAGCGGCGTACGGCGCGCTCGACGACGTCGGCCTCCATGTCCACCGTGACGACCTCACGGGGGCCCTGCGCGCCGGGCGCCCAGCCGTCGCCGGTGAGCCGGGTGGGCGCCCAGGCGCCGAGGACCTGGCCCTCGACGAACGCCGCGTGGCCGCCTTCGTCCGCCGCCGGGCCGAGGACGACGACGGCGTCACGGTCCCGGGTGGCGCGGCCGGCGGCGGCGCCGGCGGCGCGCAGGTCGTCAGCGGTGCCGTCGCCGACACCGACGAGGACGAGGACTCGCGCGGCGTGCCGGCCCCGGGGCAGGCGGACGAGGGTGCTCGCACCGGGCTTCGTCGCCGGCTCGTGCGTCTCGAGCAGCTCGTCGACGTCGAAGCCGACATCGGTCAGCGTCGCGCGCACGCGTGGCTCCCAGGCAGCGTCGCCGCCGCGCACACCCACGACGAGCGCGACGTCGTCGCTCTCGTGGTCGGCCAGGACGTCGGTGAGCGGGGCGTCACCCGCGGTCCAGGTGGCGACGGACGGGGAGAGGAGGTCTTCGACGGGCACGGGTGAACAGTACCGACGCCGGGGACGGGCGAAGGCCCCCACCGTCGCGGTGGAGGCCTTCGTCAGCGCGTGCACGGCGTGCCGCGACGGGTCACTTCTTCAGCGCCTCGCAGTCGTCGATCGCCTGACCCAGCGCCCGCACCTCGTCCGGGGTCATCTCGACCACGAGACGGCCACCACCCTCCAGGGGCATGCGGAGCACGATGCCGCGGCCCTCCTTGGTGACCTCGAGAGGGCCGTCGCCCGTCCTGGGCTTCATTGCCGCCATGGGTGTTCCCTTCGTTGCCGCAGCGCACGGGTCGTGCGTCACGTGTTCACGTCCGGTTGGCGCACCGGTCTGGTGACCATTATCCCGGTGCCTCCTGCACAGACGAAATCGGGGCCGATGTGGTGGGACGGTGGCCGCGGATCACGGCGGACGTGAGCTCCACGGGGTGTAGGTGAGCAGGGCGCACGTCCACCAGACCAACCCCGCGACGATGGGCACGAGAAGCACTGCCACGCGCCGCCGCCAGTGCGGCACGACGCGCTCCCCGCTCGACGTGCGCATCGCGACGCTGGCGAGCAGCGCCGCGAGCGGGAAGTCGAGCAGGAGGAATCGCCACATGCTCGTGATGGGACGGACGACGGCGAAGAGGTACAGCGGGTAGGCCACCGCCCAGGCGCGCAGCTCGACCGGGACCCACCGTCCATGGCGGCCGAGGATGAGGGCGAGGTAGGTCCCCGCGAGAGCCAGCAGGACGAGCAGCCCGACGAGCCCGCGGGCGTCCCACGCCCACTCGAGCCAGAGGACGAACGGGCCCGACGCCGGGTCCTGGCCCCAGGCCTGCTGGACGTCGAAGAACGCCGTCGGAAGGCCGCTCACGACGCCGGCGACGACGGGCCAGGCGATGCCGGACAGGCCGGTGACGACGAGCATGAGCAGCGCCGAGGCCCGCTGGCCGCGCAGCGGCGCGACCCCCGCTGCCCGGTCCTCACGGATCCGGACGACGAGGTGGATCAGGGCCGCACATCCCATCGCCGGTGCGACGCCACGGGTGAAGCCGAGGGGGACCGCGAGAGCCGCGACGACGGCATACCGGCGACGCATGAGTGCGAGCAGCGAGGCCGCCACGAGCACGACGGCGAGCGGCTCGGTGTAGGGCTTGAGCATCACCGGCGTGGCCGGGTAGAAGCACCACAGGCAGGCGGCGACGAGGGCGAGACGCTCGCGCCCCGGCTGCGGCTCGGCGTGCAGGCCGTGCCGGAAGACCGCCCAGATGAGGACGGCGCCGAGCCCACCCAGGACGACGTTGAGCCCCACGGCGGCGGCCGTGAAGGGCAGCCCCAGCAGCATGAGCCCCTTCACGAGGAGCGGGAAGAGCGGATAGAACGCCCACGCGCTGTAGGTGAGCTTGCCCGTGACCGGGTCCGCGGGCAGCGGCACCGGATAGCCATCGGTCGCGATCGACTCGTACCACTGCGCATCCCACAGCGGGATGAGGTCGCCGACGGTGGGGTCGAGGTGCCCGACGCCGGCGGGGTTCTGGAACCACGTGGCGGCGACCCACATGGCGAGGAGTGCGACGACACGGGACACCACGTAGACGAGCAGGACGGTGCGCACGGGGTGCGCCAGCGCCTCAGCCGCGAGGCGCCTCCCGAGAGGTGGCCGGTCGGTGGGGGCGGTCTCGTCGACCCGGGGAGCCTCCGCCGCCCCGGCCTGCGTCGTCACGACGTCAGCTCCCGGACGTCCCACACGTAGACGTCGGCGACCCGCTGCGGCTCGCCGAGCACGGTGACGAGCGAGTCACGCAGTGCGTCGGCCTGCGGTCGCGCGACCGGGAGGACGACGGCGTCGGTCCGCCACGTGCGCAGGTCCTCGAGGAACTGCTGCCGTTGCCCCGGCGTCGCCGGCGTCGCCACATTGGCGGCATTGACGTCATAGAGCCACAGCGAGAACGGCAGACGCGTGGCGCCGTACTGCCCGCCGCGGTCCGGTCCGCCGTCCGGCCCCACGAAGTAGCCCTCGACGATGGGGAAGGCGAGGGTGTCGGCCGCGAGCTGCCAGTCGAAGGCGCGCGCGTCCACGATGTCGGTCGGGGGCACCGCCAGGACCGAGCCGTCGTCGACGTAGTCGCGCCACGCGTCACCGGTGAAGAAGGGCGGCACGGGCGGGCGCGGGTCCACCTGCAGCGCCGTCGGGAAGACCGGTGCGAGGGCAAGAACAGCCGCCGCGGCCGCGAGCCAGCCCCCGGCCCGCGGCTGCCAACGCGGAAGGTCCGCCTCCGCGGCGTCGTCCTCGGTGAGCGGTGAGGCCCGGAACGCCGCGGTCACGCCGATGGCGATGAGGCCCGCGAAGGCGGGGATCGCCATCATCGCGAACCGCGTGGCGAGGACGTTCTCGAGGATCGGCACCTCGTCGAGCAGGGCCCACAGGCCGGGTATGCCGGTGGGTCGCCCGCGCAGGACCACCTCCTCTCCGAGGGAGAGCCACGCGGAGAACACCACGAGGACGGCCAGCGCGCGCACGACGGGTCGGCGGAAGAGCACGATGACGATGACGGCCGAGAGCAGCCACAGCGGCACGCCGAAGAACGAGTTCTCCTCGGTGCGGTTCATCGACACCGCGGCCGAGGCCCACGGGTCGGCGCCCACGGTGCGGGTGGCCCGACCCCACAGAGCCGCAAGGTCGTTGCCGCCGGGTGGATGGAAGATCGAGGTGTAGCTCTGCGGCCCGAAGAACTGCCACCACAGCGGCCCGGCGACGATGGCGAGACACACCGCAGCACCGACACCCACGCCGGTGAGCAGCGGCCGCAGGTCGATGAGGCCGTGCGCGAGGAGGACGACACCGACGACGAGCAGGGCGAGCGCCATGAGCAGCAGCGGCTCCTCGCCGATGAAGACCTGCCAGGCGACGAGGAGCCCGAGGACCACTCCGTCCCGGACGGGTCGCGGGCGGCGGCCCGGCTCCCGCAGGCCGAGGACGACGAGACGGTCGACGATGACCGGCAGCAGGAACTGGGCGACGAAGTTCGGGTGCCCGTTGGCGTGCGAGACCATCGCCGGCGCGAACCCGGTGAACCAGCCGCCGAGGGCGGCCCCCACCCGCAGCAGACCACGGCGGCGGAAGAACCAGTACCACGCGGCCGCGGTGCCGGCGAGGCCGAGCAGCTCGACGACGAAGAAGGTCACGTGCGCGCCGGCAATGAGGGTGAGCGGGGCCAGCGGGATGCCCAGCCCGGTCACGGTCGCGTTCGCCATGAGGTTGACGCCGTCGGGGAAGTTCTGCCGGTCGCTGAAGAACGGGTTCGACAGGGTCGCGACGTTGTGGGCCGACGCACCGAAGTACCACTCGAACGCCTGGTGGTCCTGGACCCCTTGGGAGAGATAGCCGCTCGCGGTGCGGCCGATGAGTCCGGAGAGCACGTGCAGCGCTGTCGCGACGTATGCCGCGATGACGGCGAGGTCGACCCACCCCCACCGCAGCGGCGGTTGGGTCTCGGGGGCGGTCTCGTCGAGGGCGAAGGGTGGGTCGTCCGCCGCCGGCTCCGCTTCCGCTTCGGTCACCCCCGGGCTCGCGTCTGCGTCGATGGTCAGGTTCCTGCCCATCGACGCAGACGCACGGGTCGTGGAGCCGAGGCCGCGCTGGCGCAGAAGGGCGTCGTTCGCGGCGATCCGCGCGTCGAGCCGAGCGAGCACCTCGTCGACGCGGTCGACCGGGTAGCCGACGAGCTGCTGCCGGAGGCCGCCCGCCTGCTCCTGCTGCCTGCGCTGCAGCAGCCACGCGAGGCCCACCGCCACGAGCACGACGGGCACGCTGACGAGGGCGGCCCAGATCATGAGCGCGCCTCTCGGTCGGCGTTCGGGTCGGCGCCCTGGTCGTCGTCGAGCCGGGGGTCGACGAGCCGGTCGGCGACCGGCCCGAAGACGAACGGTCCGACGAGGTCGCCGACGACGCGGGTGAGCCATCCGACGACGGGGATCTCACGCTGGCGCGGCCCCCGCAGCCACAGCTCCTCGGTCCACGTGAGGCGCGCGCCCCCGGCATACGGTTCGACTCGCGCGGTGGCCCATCCGCCGAGCGGGCCGAGCTTGCGCACCCGCCAGCTGCGCGGCGGATCCCACTCCTCGACGACCATCGGGTCGTCGAAGCGCAGCGGCCCGAGCCGGGTACGGACGGCGAACCGCCACCCGGGACCGGGCGGACCGGGGTCGGCGAGTGTCGTCGTCAGCGGGACGGTGTCGGCGTGCCGGTCGAGGGCGGCAACGCGGCCCCACAGTGCCTCCGGCGTCGCCGACGTCTCACGCGTCAGGGTGAACACGACGCGACTCCCCTGCCCCGTCCGGCGGGCCGGTCCGGCCAGTCGAATCCGTCGACGCCGGATCCCTCGGCGCCGCGTCGACCTGAGGGCGTTCGAAGAGCAGCCGCTCCTGCTCCGCGAGGCGATCCCGGCGCTCGTCGAGGGCCGCGTCGACCTCCGCCGGCGCGTACCCCCACGCGCTCGTGCCGAGGCGCAGCCCGTCGACGTCCGTGCTCGACGGCTCGTCCGGGAAGTCCAGCGGTGGGCGACCCGTCGTCGTCTCGCTCATCGGTGTCATCGCGAGACGACCGGTCGCGACGAGCGCCGTCACCGCGACGACGGCAGCGGCGAGCGCCCCGAGGACGACGAGCACGACCGGATCCATGCGCAGCAGCCTAGGCGTCACTCGGGGTGCATGCCGGTGCCCTCGGGCACCTCGGCCCGGGAGCGGTCCGCGCGCACGATCGTCGCGACCGCCTCGTCAACGTCGTCGGTCACGGTGACGAGGTCGAGGTCCTTGGCGCTGATCGTCCCCGCCGCGAGCAGCGAGCCGCGCAGCCAGTCGAGCAGTCCCTGCCAGTAGGCCGTGCCCATGAGGATGATGGGGAACGACGTGACCTTCTGGGTCTGGACGAGGGTGATCGCCTCGAAGAGCTCGTCGAGGGTGCCGAACCCACCGGGCAGCACGACGAACCCCTGCGCGTACTTGACGAACATCGTCTTGCGGGCGAAGAAGTAGCGGAAGTTCACGCCGAGGTCGACGTACTCGTTGAGACCGGTCTCGAAGGGCAGCTCGATCCCGAGGCCGACCGACGTGCCACCGGCCTCGAGGGCGCCCTTGTTGGCCGCCTCCATCGCGCCGGGGCCGCCCCCGGTGATGACGGCATAGCCTGCCTCCACGAGCGCGGCGCCGACGTGCTGCCCGAGGGCGTAGGTCGGGTCGTCCGGCTTCGTGCGGGCCGAGCCGAAGACGCTCACGGCCGGGCCGAGCTCGGCGAGCGCACCGAAGCCCTCGACGAACTCGGACTGGATCCGCAGGACGCGCCACGGGTCGGCATGCACCCAGTCGGCCGGGCCGCGGCTGTCGAGGAGCCGCTGGTCGGTCGTCTCCTCGGGGACGGCCGAGCGCCGCATGAGGACCGGCCCCTTGTGGTAGTCGCGCGTACCGTCCCAGGGCTTCTGCGCGCCAGTGGTGTCGTCGGAGCTGGTGTTCGTCACGGCACCAACCTAGGCGAGCCACCTGAGCATGGCGGCCTCGGCCGACTCGAGCTGGCTGACGGGGCAGCGCTCCTCGTCGTGGTGGGCGAGGTTGGGGTCGCCCGGGCCGAAGTTCACCGCGGGCACGCCCATCGCCTGGAACCGCGCGACGTCCGTCCAGCCCTGCTTGGCGATGACCTCGACACCGAGGGCGTCGACGAACGCCTTGGCCGCCGGCAGGTCGAGCCCGGGCCGCGCTCCCCCGGCGTTGTCGGTCACGGCGAAGGTGAACCCGTCGAACACCTCGTGCATGTGCGCGACGGCGTCGTCCTCGGTGAGGTCGGGCGCGTAGCGATAGTTCACCGTCACCGTCGCCCGGTCGGGGATGACGTTGCCGGCGATGCCACCGGAGATGCCGACCGCGTTGAGTGCCTCACGGAACTCCAGTCCGTCGACGACCACGGTGCGTGGTTCGTATGCCGCGAGGCGGCTGAGCACGTCGGCGAGGTCGTGGATGGCGTTGTGCCCGTTCCACGGACGCGCGGAGTGCGCCGCAGTGCCCTTGGTCGTGAGGTCGATGCGGAGAGTGCCCTTGCAGCCGCCCTCGACGATCGAGCCGGTCGGCTCGAGGAGCACGGCGAACTCGGCGTCCTCGATGAGCTCGGGGCGCTGCTGCTGGATGTGCAGCAGCCCGTTGTACTCGCTCTCGATCTCCTCGCCCTCGTAGAAGACGTAGGTGACGTCGCGGCTCGGTGCCGGCACCGTGGCGGCGAGGCGGAGCTGGACGGCGACGCCGCCCTTCATGTCGACGGTGCCGCGACCCCAGAGGACCTCGCCCTCGTCGCCGCTGCCCGGGAGACGACGCGTCGGGAGGTTCGGCGGGTCGGTGAGCGGGACCGTGTCGATGTGCCCGGCGAGGACGACCCGTTCGCCGCGCCCGAGGTCGGTGCGGGCGACGACGGTGTTGCCGATCCGCGTCACGGTGAGGTGCGTCAGGGCCGTCAGCGCCTCCTCGATGGCGTCCGCGAGGGCCGCCTCGTCGAGGCTGACGGACTCGATGTCGCACAGGGCGGCGGTGAGGGTGACGACGTCGGAGCTGAGGTCGAGCGGCATACCGGCGACCCTATCGACCACGACGTGGAGCGCCGCGCAGGCCGCCGGTCCGCACACCGGGAGCCGTCAGGGAGCGGTCAGGTCGGCCCCCTAGGCTTGGGCGCATGACTGCGCGCACGGCATACGGCTTCGGCCTGCTCACCCTCCACGGAGACACCGTTCTCGACGCCTGGTTCCCCGCTCCGGCCCTGGGCGAGGCCGGCGACGCCACCGCCCCGGAGGGACTCGAGGCACTCGCCGTCGGCGACGACGCCCGCGGCGTCACGCGTGAGGTTCGCCGCGTCGAGATCGACCTCGACGCCGCCCCTGAGGACACCGCCGACGCGTGGCTGCGCCTCCACCTGCTCTCGCACCGGCTCGTCACGCCGAACTCGATCTCGCTCGACGGCATCTTCGGCGCGCTGACCAACGTCGTGTGGACGAGTGCCGGCCCGTGCGCCGTCGACGGCTTCGAGGAGACCCGGCTGCGGCTGCTCGCCCGCGGGCCGGTGCAGGTCTTCGGCGTCGACAAGTTCCCCCGCATGACCGACTACGTCGTGCCCGCGGGCGTCCGCATCGCCGACGCCGACCGGGTCCGGCTCGGCGCCCACCTCGCGAGCGGGACGACCGTCATGCACGAGGGCTTCGTCAACTTCAACGCCGGGACGCTCGGCACCTCCATGGTCGAGGGGCGGATCAGCCAGGGCGTCGTCGTCGGCGACGGCTCCGACATCGGCGGCGGCGCGTCGACGATGGGCACCCTCTCCGGCGGCGGCACCGAGCGCGTCGCCATCGGCGAGCGCTGCCTCCTCGGCGCCGAGTCCGGTCTCGGCATCGCCCTCGGTGACGACTGCGTCGTCGAGGCCGGCCTCTACGTCACCGCGGGCACCAAGGTGACCCTCCCCGACGGCTCCGTCGCCAAGGCGGCCGAGCTGTCCGGCCAGTCGAACCTGCTCTTCCTGCGCAACTCGGTGACCGGTGCCGTCGAGGCCCGCCCCCGCGACGGCCACGGCATCGTCCTCAACTCGGCCCTCCACGCCAACTGATGCGCACGACCCGCGGCGGCATCACCCTCGCCGAGGAGTCCCCCCGGCGAGGTCGGTCGCGCTGGGTCGCCCGGGGAGTCATCGTGGCGCTCGTCGCGGTTCTGGCCCTCGGGGCCTGGGTGGGCGGCCGGCAGCTGCTCGGAGACTTCGTCGGCCCTCGGTGCCAGGCGACGGCCGCGGACACGACCGTCGACTTCGACCCCGAGCAGATGAGCAACGCCGCGACCATCACGGCGCTCGCGCTGCGGCGCGGCCTGCCGGCCCGGGCGGCGACGATCGCGCTCGCGACGGCCATCCAGGAGTCGAAGCTGCGCAACATCCGCTACGGCGACCGCGACTCCGTCGGACTCTTCCAGCAGCGCCCGTCCCAGGGCTGGGGCACCGTCGAGCAGATCCTCGACCCGGAGTACTCGACGAACAAGTTCTACGACGCCCTCGTCAAGGTCGACGGCTGGCAGGACGCGAGCATCACCGAGGTCGCCCAGGAGGTGCAGCGGTCCGCCTACCCCGAGGCCTACGCCGACCACGAGATGGAAGGGCGTGTCCTCGCGTCGACCCTCGCCGGGCACACGGAGCGCTCCCTCGGCTGCCGGCTCGACGACCCCCAGGGCGAGGCCGACGTCGACATGATCGGGCGTCTGCTCGAGAACGAGTACCGCCTCGACGCGTCGGCCGGTGAGCGCGCCGGGACGCTCACTGTGGAGGTGCCGAACGACCAGATCGGCTGGTCGGTCGCCCAGTGGTCGGTCGCGAAGGCCGTCGACACCGGCATCACCGGGGTCACCTACGGTGACCGGACGTGGACGCGCAGCAGCGACTCCTCGGCCTACGAGTGGCAGCGCGCCGACCCGCCCGCACCCGACGGCCAGGTCGTGCTCCACCTGAACTGAGCACCACCCGTGACGAAGGGCCCCACGCCGTGCAGGCGTGGGCCCTTCGTCCGTTCGTGGCGTATGCCGTCCGCTCACCCGAGCGGCCCGACTCGCCGCCGCTCAGCGGTCGCCGATGGCGCGGTAGTCGCGCTCGGTCTCGCCGGTGTAGACCTGCCGCGGGCGGCCGATCTTGGTCGCGGGGTCCTCGATCATCTCGCGCCACTGCGCGATCCAGCCCGGGAGCCGGCCCATGGCGAACAGGACGGTGAACATCTTCGTCGGGAAGCCCATCGCCTTGTAGATGAGGCCCGTGTAGAAGTCGACGTTCGGGTAGAGCTTGCGCTCGATGAAGTAGTCGTCCTCGAGGGCGCGCTGCTCGAGCTGGAGGGCGATGTCGAGCAGCGGGTCGCCGACGCCGTCCTTGTTGAGGATGGTGTCGGTCGTCTTCTTGATGATGGCCGCGCGCGGGTCGTAGTTCTTGTAGACCCGGTGCCCGAAGCCCATGAGCTTGACGCCGTCCTCCTTGTTCTTCACCTTCTTGACGAAGGTGTCGACGTCACCGCCGCTCTCGAGGATGCCGTCGAGCATCTCGAGGACGGCCGAGTTGGCGCCGCCGTGCAGCGGGCCGGAGAGGGCGTGGATGCCGGCCGAGACCGAGTTGAAGAGGTTCGCGTGGGCGGAGCCGACGAGGCGAACCGTCGACGTCGAGCAGTTCTGCTCGTGGTCGGCGTGCAGGATGAGCAGTTGGTCGAGCGCCTTGACCATGTCGGGGTCGATGTCGTAGTCCGTCGCCGGGACACCGAACGTCATCCGCAGGAAGTTCTCGGTGAGCGAGAGCCGGTTGTCCGGGTAGAGGAACGGCTGGCCGATGCTCTTCTTGTACGCGTAGGCCGCGATCGTCGGCAGCTTCGCGAGGAGGCGGATCGTGGAGATCTCGACGTGCGCCTTGTCGAAGGGGTCGAGGCTGTCCTGGTAGAAGGTGCCGAGCGCGGACACGGCGGAGGAGAGCACCGGCATGGGGTGGGCGTCGCGCGGGAAGCCACGGAAGAACGACTTGAGGTCCTCGTGCAGCATCGTGTGCTGGCGGACCCGCTCGGTGAAGTCCTCGAGCTCGGCCTCCGTCGGCAGCTCGCCGTAGATGAGCAGGTAGGACACCTCGAGGAAGCTGGACTTCTCGGCCAGCTGGTCGATCGGGTAGCCCCGGTAGCGCAGGATGCCGGCGTCACCGTCGATGTAGGTGATGGCGCTGGTGCAGGACGCGGTGTTGACGAACCCGATGTCGAGGGTCGTGTCGCCGGTCTCCTTGAGCAGCTTGGCGATGTCGTAGCCGTCGTTGCCCTCGGTCGCCTTGACGATCGGGAGGTCGAGGGTGGTGTCGGCGACCGTGAAGGTGGCGGAGGTCGCGGAGTCAGTGCTCATCGTTCAGATCAGTCCTTAAACGTCTTGAGGCGAGGCCGCAGGTGGTGCGTCGCTCACGCACGAGTGACGCTACCTCAGGGGGACGAGCGTCCGGCAAGGGTGGTCTCGCGCCAGACCCCCTGACCCGGCACCGAGCCGGCCCTGACCCGGCCCTGACCCCTCTCGCCCCGGCCCTGCCCCGTCACGGCACCGGCCTTGACCCCGCCCTGACCCGGTGGTCAGGTTCTCGTCAGGTGCCGGTCAGGTGACGGTCAGTCGCGCTGCCTACGGTGCGGTCACCGGGCCGCGCGCCCGGAGCCCCTGCCGCCACCGAAAGGTCACCCATGCCCACCCTCCCCGCTCCGGCCCGCGACGTCCTGCTCCTCCTCGCCCGCCTCGGTCTCGGGATCACCTTCTTCATGCACGGCTGGCAGAAGCTGACCGCCCAAGGCGTCTCCGGCACCCAGAAGGCCTTTGCGAGCATGGGCGCTCCCCTGCCCGACGTCACCGCCGTCGTCGCGATCGTCCTGGAGGTCGTCGGCGGCCTCGCCCTCCTCGCGGGCGCCTTCACCACACTCGTCGGCGTGGTCCTCGCCGTCCACATGGCCGCGGCGGCCCTCATCGCCCACCTCGGCAACGGCTTCTTCGTCGCGAACGGTGGGCCCTCCTACGTCATCGCGCTCGGCGCGGGCGCGCTGGCCCTCGCCGCGGCGGGCGCCGGCCGGTTCGGCCTCGACGCGGTGCTCAGCCGTGGAGCGCGCGAGCGGGTCGGGGACCCGGCAGCTGCCTGAGGGCAGCCGCCGGAGGGCGGCTGCCGGAGGGCGGCTGTCCGAGGCGGGCGGTCAGGCTCCGGGCGCAGCGAGCCTGGCCGCCGCCGCCGCGATGTGCTCGTCGTCGGCGGTCAGCGCGATCCGCACGTGCTGCCCGCTCGCGGGCCCGTAGAAGGTGCCGGGCGCCGCGAGTATGCCGCGCGCGGCCAACCGGTCCAGGGTCACCCAGGCGTCCTCGCCGGCGCTCGCCCAGAGGTAGAGCCCGGCTTCGCTGTGGGTCACCTCGAGGCCGAACTCGCGCACCGCAGGCAGCAGGACTGCCCGCCGCGCGGCATACCGCGCCTTCTGCTCCTCGACGTGGGAGCTGTCGGACACCGCTGCGGTGAGCGCGACCTGGACCGGCCACGGCGGGATCATCCCGGCATGCTTGCGCACCTCGAGCAGCCGGCGCACGAGGGCCGGGTCGCCGGCGACGAAGGCGGCCCGGTAGCCGGCGAGGTTGGACTGCTTCGAGAGCGAGTAGATGCAGAGCAGGCCCTCGTGCGACCCGCCCGTGACCCGCGGGTCGAGGATCGACGGCGTCGTCGGCGGCTCGCCGGCGCGACGGTCCTCGCGCCAGTCGAGCTCGGCGTAGCACTCGTCGCTCGCCACGACGACACCGTGGCGGCGCGCCCAGTCGACGACCTTGGCCAGGTGCTCGACCCCGAGGACCTGACCCGTGGGGTTGCCGGGAGTGTTGAGCCACAACAGCTTCGGCGTCGTCGCCGGCGTGAGGGGGCCGAGCGCGGCGAGCCCGTCGACGGCGAGGGGCGCGGCTCCCGCGAGGCGGGCGCCCACGTCGTAGGTCGGGTAGGCCACCGACGGGAAACCCACGACGTCACCGGCGCCCAGCCCCATGAGCGTCGGCAGCCATGCGACGAGCTCCTTGCTGCCGATCGTCGGCAGCACCCCGTCGGGGTCGACGTCCGGCACGCCACGACGCTCCGCGAACCACGCCGCGACCGCCTCGCGCAGGGCCGGCGTCCCCCACGTCTGCGGGTAGCCCGGCGCGTTCGACGCCGACCGCAGCGCCTCCTGCACGACCTCGGGCGTCGGGTCGACCGGCGTCCCGACCGAGAGGTCGACGAGCCCGAGGCCGTCGGGCACCACAGCAGAACTCGCCCGCTCCTTGACCGGAGCGAGCGAGTCCCAGGGGAAGTCGGGAAGCTTCATTCGTCGTGGACCTGCGGCGGCAGGTCCGCGATGAGCGGGTGGTCCTTGGGGATGAGACCCATCTTGGCCGCACCACCGGGGCTGCCGAGGTCGTCGAAGAACTCGACGTTGGCCTTGTAGTAGTCGGCCCACTGCTCGGGGATGTCGTCCTCGTAGTAGATCGCCTCGACGGGGCACACCGGCTCGCAGGCGCCGCAGTCGACGCACTCGTCGGGGTGGATGTAGAGCGATCGCTCACCCTCGTAGATGCAGTCGACCGGGCACTCCTCGATGCAGGCCTTGTCCTTGAGGTCGACACAGGGCTGCGCGATCACGTACGTCATGCCCTCCATAGTATGCGGAGCGTGTCCGCCGCATTCGACGCCGTCCACATCGGGGCGCGGGTCGTCGTCCGGCACCGGCTCGACCCCGCCGAGTCCGCTGCCGTGCCCGGCCGGCCGTCGCTCACCGACAGCGTCGGCGAGCTCCTCGAGCGCACCCCCTCGGCCGTCGTCGTCGCCACTCGCCGGGGTCCGGTGACGATCCCGCGCGACCGCATCGTCGCCGCGAAACCCCTCCCCCCACGCCCTGTTCGCCGCGGCGCCCCGCACCGGGCCGTCGGCATCGACGACCTCCAGCGCACCATGGTCGACGCGTGGCCGCCGATGGAGCGCGAGCGCCTCGGCGGCTGGCACCTGCACGCCTCGCGCGGCTTCACCGGCCGCGGCAACTCCGCCCTGCCGCTCGGGGACCCGGGCGTGCCGGTCGACGAGGCGGTCACGCGCACCGAGCAGTGGTATGCCGCGCGCGGCCTGCCGTCGACGTTCATGGTCGCCAGACCCGTCGGGTTCGACGTCACCGCCGACCGGGTCGGCGCGGTCCTGCTCGAACGCGGGTACACCGACCGTGTCCCCACGCTCACCCTCACGGCGTCGTCCCGAGTCGTGGCCGAAGGGCACGCTCCCGACGTCGCCGTCGAGACCGGGACCGAGCTCACCGACGAGTGGCTCGAGGCCATGGCCACGTACCGCCGGATCGACGAGGTCGCGGCCCGGGCGATCTTGACCGGCTCCTCCCGACAGGTGTTCGCGACGGTCCGGGACGGCGGTCGGCCGGTCGCCATCGGCCGGCTCGGTGAGGGCGTCGGCTGGGCCGGTGTTGCGGCGATGTGGGTGGCGCCGACCCACCGTCGTCGCGGTCTCGCGCGCGCCGTCGTCGGTGAGCTCGCGCGCTCGGCGCGCGCGGACGGCATACCGTCACTGCACCTGCAGACCGACTCCGACAACGCGGCGGCACTCACCCTCTACGAGGGCCTGGGGTTCGAGCGGCACCACGCCTACGTGTACCTCACGCGCCCGCACCGGGACCCGTGAGGCGCCCCGGCACTACTTCGCGTCGGGGTGCGTGCAGGTGACCTTGTTCTCCGGCTTGTAGCGGGTGAAGAACTTGTCGGTCTTCACGGTCGCGCCGTTCTGCTTGAACGTGCGCGTGACGGTGACGTCGAACCCGACGTTGGGGTTCATCGTGATGCACTTCGGGGAGTCGTCGGTGAAGGACTTCCACTGCACGATGTTGCTCCGGGAGCTCTTCGACGCCGTGATGTCCCACTTCTTGGTGCCGTAGAACGCGACCGTGATCTGGCCGCCGGTCGAGCTGGCGACGATGCGGATGCCACCGTCGGTGGTGTTGACGAAGCGCATGTCGAGGTCGGGCCAGGACAGCGTCGCCTCGCGCCCCTCGGGGTAGCGGGAGATGTAGAACCCGTGCGGCTTGTACTCCTCGAACTTCATGCCGGCGAAGAAGGCCGCGTTGAACACCGTCGTCGACACCTGCGAGGTGCCGCCGCCGTAGTTCTCCTCGAGGCGGCCGCCGTTGATGACGCCACCCTTCTCGTAGCCCTTGTCCGGCGTGCGCTGTCCGAGGGCGGCGTTGAGGCTGAAGGTGCCACCCGGCGGGATGTACATGCCGTTGATGGTGCGGGCGGCGATGCGGATGTTCGTCACGCGGCCGCCGCCGTTGGGGTCGAAGTAGGTGGTGAAGGTGGACACCAGCCCCTTCGGGAGGGTGGCCTTCGCCTCCTCGGTGGTGAACTTCGGCTGGGTGACCTTGACCGGGATGGTGGCCGTGCGGTCGGCAGAGGTGAGCGCCGGGGTCACGGCCGCGACGATCTTGCTCTCGTCGAGCGCGAGGCCGGTGCGGGCCGGGACCACCTGCGGCTGGCCGCCGCGGTAGCGCACCGTGGCGTCCTTCGCGTCGACGGTGACCTCGGCGTCCTCGCCCGCGTCGTGGACTGCGTCGATGATCTTCTTGTCGTCGAACTTCGGCGTGACCTTGCCGTTGGCGTCGGCGGGGAAGCTGATGGCCGGTGCGAGCGCCTTCGCGGACACCTCGAAGGACTTCTCCCCCGCCTTGACGGTGACGGGACCGGACATGGCCTTGTCGGCGAACTCGGTCTTGACCCGGGCCAGCTCGTCGGCCGTGACCTTGGGTGCCGACTCGTTGACCGGTGCCACGAGCGGGGAGGTGCGCGGCCACGACTCGGCCACGGCGTCGACCGTCTTCTCGACGTCGACGGTCCGGCCCTTGACCGGCTGGACGACGGCCACCTTGCCTCCGGCGACGGAGATCGAGCCCTCCTTGGCAGCGACGGCGAGCGGCTTGGCCGCGGCCGTGACGGCCGCGGTGAGCTTGTCGGTGTCGACTTGTGTGACGAGGGGGCGCGTCACGCCACCGGTGAGCTGGTTGACGATCTTGACCGGGCTGAGGCTGAAGCCGGTGAGGTCCTCGACGGACGCGTCGAGGTCGGCGGTGAGACCCGCCTGGACCGGGTTGAGCGTCGCGGTGGCCTCGCCGACCTTGAGGGTGACGGGGGCGGAGACGCGCTCCTGGATCCCCTTCTCGAGGGTGGACCGGGCCTGGGCGGTGCTCTGCCCGCCGACCTGGACACCACCGATCTTCGTGTCGCTCGGCGTGCGCCCGCTGGCCCACGCGGCGGCTCCGACGTAGGCGGCGATGAGGACGAGCAGTCCGCCGACGAGGGCGAACACCGCGGTCCTGCGGCGTCGCGGCGTGGTCGCCTCGCTGTCGAACTCGTCGATCATCTGCTGGTCCTTGCCGGTGGTTGTGGTGACGATGGTAGGGGCAGACGGCACGCGCGACGCGCGCCGACACGACTCCCGGGCTCAGGTGAGCGCGGAGTACGCCCCCCTGAAGTGTACGAGAGCGGGCCGGGTGCTCCGTCCGAGTGCGCTCACCCGGACCTCCGCCACGACGATGCTGTGGTCGCCGGCCGGATGGATGTCGCGCACCGCGCACTCGAAGGTCGCGAGGGCGTCGTCGAGGAGCGGGACCCCCAGATCGCCCCGGTGATGGGCGACCCGGTCGAGCTGCCCCGGGAGCGGCCGGCCGGGCGTGGCGAACCAGTCGGCGGCGGCCCGCTGGTCGGCAGCAAGGACGCTCACCCCGAACACGCCTGCCTCCCGCACCGCGTCGTGGAAGCGGGCGTCGGTCTCGACGCAGACGAGCAGGAGCAGCGGATCGAGCGAGACACTCGTCACCGTGTTCGCCGTCAAGGCGTGGTCGTGACCACCCGCGGTGGTCGCGACGACGCAGACGCCCTGGGCGAGCCGCCCCATGGCCAGCCGGAAGGCCCCGGCCGCCGCTTCCTCCTCGGGCGTCCTCATCGCTCCTCCCCCGTGAGCCCTCGACGTCGCCGGTCGCGTCCACCGGCGGCGCCGAGCAGCTCACCGGTCTCGGGGTCGAGCACGGCATAACCCTCGCGGCCGGCGAGGCGGGCCGCGATGTCGTTGGACAGGGCGAACCAGCCGTCACCCACGACGACCTGCGTCGCGTGCGCCCGAAGCGCCTCCTGCTGGCGTGGCACGACACCGGGGTCGACGACCGCATGGGTCACGAGCTCGTCCGCGACCACGGACGGCGCGACGGGATCGCCAGCCGCTGGGACGGCATACCCGGCCTCGTCAGGCACGTGCTCGACGAGCCAGGCGCGATCCTCGAGGACCCACGAATGCGGCGTCACGGTCACGAAAAGCGTTGGTGCAGAGGGCATCTCGGCGAGCGCCCAGCGCACCGCATCATGGACCCTGATGTGGTCCGGATGGCCGTAACCGCCGTTCTCGTCATAGGTGACGACGACATCGGGGTCGACCTCGTCGATGACCCGGCGCACCTCGGCGGCGACCTCTTCCAGGTCTGCCGCGGCGAAGGCACGCGGGTGCTCGAAGGCAGCGGAGCCGACCATCCCGGAGTCGCGGTATGCCGTCCGCGCGCCGTCGCGCCCAGCCGCCAGCAGGTGGTGGGTCACCCCGAGAACCTCGACGGCGCCGGCGAGCTCACCGCGACGGTGCTCGGCCAGAGGATCTCCCTCGGCGCCCTCGAGGTGGGCGAGCTCGGCCGGGATGACCTCGCCCTCCTCCCCCAGGGTGCAGGTGAGCACATGGACGTCGTCCCCGCGGGCGACGTGGTGCAGGATCGCCACGCCCGTCGCCAAGGTCTCGTCGTCGGGGTGAGCGTGGACGAAGAGGAGCCGGTGCGGCGCCGACATCACCGGACCGCGATGTCGGCGAACTCGACGACGCCCCCGGTGACTTCGTTGACCGAGAGGTTGCGGACGTCGCTGCCCGCGATGTAGAGCGCGCGGCGCTCCGCCAGCCCGATGTAGGCACCGAGCGTCTGCAGCCGCACGTCGAGCGCGGCCCAGGCCTTCTCGCGTTCGGCGCGGTCGGCGATGGTCGGGATGCGCTTGATCTCGGCGTCGATGGCGGGGTCCCTGAAGTACCCGTAGTCACGCCCCGGACCGGCTGCGGTGAGGTTGATGGTGCTGTCGAAGAGCGCCGGAAGGATGGTGCTCGCCGAGGCCCAGGCGGGAGCCCAGTTCGACCAGAAGACGTCGTAGGCCCCCGCCGCCTGGGGACGGGCGATCGTCGTGAAGTACTCGTCGTCGAGCTTGCTGACCGTGGGGGCGAACCCGGCCTCGGTCCAGCCGGCCACGAGTGCAGCCATGGCCTTGTCGGCCGTCGGGCTGGAGCGGTAGGCGACGCGGATGGGGACCGGGAGCGTGAGCTTGGCCTCGGCGAGCAGGGCCTTGGCCCGCTCGGGGTCACCTCGACGGCCCGACTTGAGTGGGTCCTGTTCGTGGTGGGCCGGGAGGGCGGAGGGGATGAGGGTGCGACTGGGGCGGGCCGTCGTCGCACCGCCGAGTGCGGTGACGTAGGCCTCGCGGTTCGTGGCGACGGACAGGGCCTGGCGTGCCTGCGGCGTCGCGAAGACCTTGCTGCGCAGGTTGGGCACGAGGTAGTCCACGAGCCCGGTTCCGGCGGTGGCGGATCGTCGGCTGAGCGCGTTGACGGTGACGATGTTCTGCTGGATCGCCGGCGGGACCGACCCGAGCGAGACCGCGGCCCGGGAGTTCTCGCCGTCGGCGATGATCTGCTGGGCGACCGTCTGGGTCTCGATGCCCTCCTGGTACTCGATCCGGTCCGGGTAGGCCTTGCGCACGACGTCGGTGGACTCCTTCCACGCCGGGTTGCGGACCCAAGTGCCTCCCGTCGAGGCGCGCCAGGGCGACGCCAGCTTGTAGGGCCCGTTCGAGAAGACGGCGAAGGTGCCCTTGTCGCGCTGGTCCTTCTCCTTCTTCACCGGCGCGAAGGCTGCCTGCGTGACCATCTCGTTGAAGTCGCTCACCGGCGCACTGAGCGCGAAGGTGATCGTCCGGTCCTTGCAGGTGACCGCCGTGTCGTATGCCGCCTTGCCGGCCGTGGTGGCCGGGCTCGCCGGTGCATACGGACCGGCGTAGACCGAGGTGCCGTCGGGGTTCTTCGGGACGGCCAGCACCGCGAGTGCGTCCGTCGCGCCCCCGGTGATGACCGTCGTGGCGAACGAGCGGGAGATGCCGTACTTGACGTCCTCGCACGTCACGGGGCTGCCGTCCTCCCACGCCACCCCGTCGCGCAGCGTGAACGCCCAGGAGGTCAGGGTCTTGTTCGGCTTGCCCGTGTCGGTCGCCAGGTCCCCGACGAGGCCGGCCTGCTTGCCCGCGTCGATGCTCGGGGCGTAGGCCGTGAGCGTGCGCAGGAACGTGCGTCCGGCGAACGCGGCGTCGTCCCGCGAGGAGATGCGCTGGGGGTCCCAGGCGAGCACCGGGCCGAGCGACATCGCCTTGAGGGTGCCGCCCTTGTCGTCGGTGCGTTCCGCCGCGGCGGTGGTCTGGGGCGTGGCCGCCTCGTCGTCGCCACCGAGGACACTGCATCCGGCGATGCCCGCGACGAGGGCCGCTGCCACGGCGCCCGCGGCGATCGTCTGGCGTCGCCGGTCACGAGGCCGACGGCGAGTCTGGTGGCGGTCGCTGCGCGTGGTCACGTCGGTGATGCTCCCTGCTGTTCCTGTGCCCTCGGTGAGAGGGGCCGCCTCGGTCAGGCCTTGCGCGCCCGGGCGGCCGAGCGGGCGCGGACGGTCTGGTCGAGCTCGACCTTGCGGATGCGCACGGCGTCCGGGGTCACCTCGACGCACTCGTCCTCACGGCAGAACTCGAGCGACTGCTCGAGGCTGAGCCGACGGGCCGGGACGACCTTCTCGAAGTTGTCGGCGGAGGAGGCGCGCACGTTGGTGAGCTTCTTCTCCTTGGTGATGTTGACGTCCATGTCGTCGGCGCGCGAGTTCTCGCCGACGATCATGCCCTCGTAGACCTCGGTGCCGGGCTCGGTGAAGAGCGCACCGCGCTCCTGCAGGTTGACCATCGCGTAGGACGTCACCGCACCCGCGCGGTCCGCGACGAGCGAGCCGCTCGTGCGCGTGGTGATCGGGCCGAACCACGGCTCGTAACCCTCGAAGACGTGGTGGGCGATGCCGGCGCCACGGGTCTCGGTGAGGAACTGGGTGCGGAAGCCGATGAGCCCGCGCGACGGCACGAGGAACTCCATGCGCACCCAGCCGGTGCCGTGGTTCGTCATCTGCTCCATGCGGCCCTTGCGGGCGGCGAGCAGCTGGGTGATCGCGCCGAGGAACTCGTCCGGGGTGTCGATGGTGAGCCGCTCGACCGGCTCGTGCAGCTTCCCGTCGACCTGCTTGGTGACGACCTGCGGCTTGCCGACGGTGAGCTCGTAGCCCTCACGGCGCATCTGCTCGACGAGGATCGCGAGCGCGAGCTCGCCACGGCCCTGGACCTCCCATGCGTCCGGGCGCTCGGTGGGCAGCACGCGCAGCGAGACGTTGCCGATGAGCTCCTTGTCGAGCCGGTCCTTGACCATGCGCGCGGTGACCTTGGTGCCCTTGGTCGGGCCACGGCCGACGAGCGGGCTCGTGTTCGTGCCGATGGTCATGGAGATGGCCGGCTCGTCGACGGTGATGACGGGCAGCGGGCGCGGGTCCTCGGCGTCGGCGATGGTGTCGCCGATCATGATGTCGGGGATGCCGGCGATGGCGATGATGTCGCCGGGGCGGGCGGCCTGCCCCTCGTCGAGCGGCTTGCGCTCGAGCGCCTCGGTCATGAGCAGCTCGGTGATGCGGACCCGCTCGATGGAGCCGTCGTGCTTGCACCACGCGACCTGCTGGCCCTTGCGAATCTCACCGTTGTGGACGCGGAGCAGGGCGAGGCGGCCGAGGAAGTTCGAGGCGTCGAGGTTTGTGACGTGCGCCTGGAGCGGGGCGTCGGTGTCGTAGGTCGGCGCCGGGATCGTCTCGATGATCGTCCTGAAGAGCGCCTCGAGGTTCTCGTCCGCGGGCAGGTCGCCGTCACCGGGACGCTCGAGGGACGCCCGGCCGGCCTTGGCGGAGGCGTAGACGATGGGGAACTCGATCTGCTCCTCGCTCGCGTCGAGGTCGATGAACAGCTCGTAGACCTCGTCGACGACCTCCTGGATGCGCGAGTCCGGACGGTCGACCTTGTTGATGCACAGGACCACCGGCATCTTCGCGGCGAGCGCCTTGCGCAGCACGAAGCGGGTCTGCGGCAGCGGGCCCTCGGAGGCGTCGACGAGCAGGACGACACCGTCGACCATGGACAGGCCGCGCTCGACCTCGCCGCCGAAGTCGGCGTGGCCGGGGGTGTCGATGATGTTGATCGTCAGGCCGTCGGCGAGTCCGGCGTCGGCCGCCGCCTTGCCGGCGTAGTGCACGGCGGTGTTCTTCGCGAGGATGGTGATGCCCTTCTCGCGCTCGAGGTCGCCGGAGTCCATCACCCGCTCCCCCGTGCTCTCGACGGTGGCGCGCTCGGCGAAGGCGCCGGACTCCCAGAGCATCTTGTCGACGAGGGTGGTCTTGCCGTGGTCGACGTGCGCGACGATGGCGACGTTGCGGATGTCGTCGCGAGTGGTGATGGGCATGATGCCCAGTGTCTCAGGGTTTGGCGCGGGGACGAAAACGCGCGGCGACCGCCTCGACGACCGGCAGGTCCGCGGGCAGCCACGCCACGGCATACAGGTCGTCCTCGGTCACCCACCGCAGCGCGTCGTGGTCCTCGATCGGCGCGGGCTCGCCTGCCGTCACCGTCGCGAGATGCACGGTCATCGCGTATGCCGTCCCGAGCGGCCAGCGGCCGCGCTCCAGCGGGCCGTCGACCCGGTCGCCGAGGGCGACCTCGACCCCGAGCTCCTCGCGGATCTCCCGGTGCAGCGCCTCCGCGCAGGTCTCCCCCGGGTCGACCTTGCCGCCCGGCAGCTCCCACCCACCGGCAAGCGCCGCCGGCTCGGTGCGGCGGGCGGCGAGCAGCCGGGTCGGAGCCACGAGATCGTCGACGATGGCCGCCCCGACCACCTCGACCGGCGCCGGCGCGGAGCTGCGCGGCGTGCTGTGACCCATCCGGGACGTCCTCTCGTGCGCGGGTCTCACTCCGATAAACAATGACCGACCTCGGCTCGGTCCGCGACAAATGTCGCTAGGGTCAACCCGTCCGAGGCAGCGTGGCACGGCACACCCGCGCTCGCTGCATGGTCGCACCACCGCTCGGGAAGCCAACCGTGGCCCCGGGCTCGCACATCAAGCGAGGTATTCATGAAGTACACGCGGAAGGCCGCACCTGCCGCCGTGGCGGCGCTCGCCCTCACTCTCACCGCCTGCGCCCAGTCCGACCGTGAGGACGGCGGTGACGCCGGCAGCGGCGGCGGCGACGTCAAGGACACCATCACGTTCGGCGCCGCCGGCGCCCCCGAGCTCTTCGACCCCTACTACGCCACCGACGGCGAGACGTTCCGCGTCACCCGCCAGATGATGGAGGGCCTTGTCGGCATCAAGCCCGGCACGGCCGAGATCCAGCCCGAGCTCGCCGAGAGCTGGGAGCCGTCGGCCGACGGCAAGACGTGGACCTTCAAGCTCCGCCAGGGCGTGAAGTTCTGGGACGGCGAGCCGTTCAACGCCGAGGCCGTCTGCTACAACTTCGAGCGCATGTCCGACCAGAACGAGGTCGCCCAGGGTGGCCCGGCCGGCTACTGGGCCGACGTCATGGGCGGCTTCAAGTCCGACGGCGCGGCCGCGCTCTACCAGGGCTGCGAGGCGACCGACGAGAGCACCGCGGTCATCAAGATCAGCCGCTCCACGTCGAAGTTCCCGACGGCCCTCTCGCTCGACTCCTTCTCCATGCAGTCGCCGAAGGCGCTCAAGGAGGGCGACGCCAACAACGTCACCAAGCAGGGTGACGGCTTCGGCTACCCCGCCTACGCCAAGAACCCGGTCGGCACCGGCCCGTACAAGCTGGACAAGTACGACGAGGGCAACAAGACGGTCACGCTCGTCCGCAACGACGACTACTGGGGCGAGAAGGCCAAGACGGCCAAGCTCGTCTTCAAGATCATCCCGGACGAGTCCACGCGTCGTCAGGAGCTCGAGGCCGGCAGCATCGACGGCTACGACCTGCCGAACCCGGCCGACTGGGGTGGCCTGGAGCAGGCCGGCAACCAGGTGCTCATCCGTCCGGCGTTCAACATCATGTACGTGGGCCTGAACCCGAAGAAGAACCCCAAGCTCAAGGACCTCAAGGTCCGTCAGGCCCTCTACTACGCCCTCAACCGTGAGCAGCTGGTCAAGACGCAGCTGCCGGAGGGCGCCAAGGTCGCGACGCAGTTCATGCCCGACACCGTCTCCGGCTTCAACAAGGACCTGCAGCCCTACGCCTACGACAAGGCCAAGGCACAGCAGCTCCTCAAGGAGGCCGGCGCCGAGGGGATGACGCTCCAGTTCGCCTACCCGTCCGAGGTGTCGCGTCCCTACATGCCGGACCCGCAGAAGATCTACGAGGCGCTGCGCGCCGACCTCGAGGCCGTCGGCATCAAGGTCCAGGTCGTCACCGCTCCGTGGAACGGCGGCTACCTCGACACCGTCGACAACGGCGGCTACGACGCGTGGCTCCTCGGCTGGACCGGTGACTACGACTCGCCGGACAACTTCATCGGCACGTTCTTCGGCAACCTCAAGGCCAACGACTTCCAGACCTCGGTGACGTCCTACGGCGCCCAGCTCTCGAAGGACCTCGAGGCCGCCGACGCCATCGTCGACGAGGCCGAGCGCGCCGCGGCATACGAGAAGGTCAACCAGCAGATCATGGAGCAGGACCTGCCGGGTCTGGCGATCAGCCACTCCCCGCCGGCCCTCGTGGTGAGCGAGAAGGTCAAGGGCCTCACCCCGAGCCCGCTCACCGCTGAGACGTTCTCCTCGGTGACCGTCGAGAAGTGACCCGGAGCAGGTGACGTAGTCCACCGCTTCGACAAGACTGTGGCCGTCCCAGCAGCGACGCTGGGGCGGCCACAGTCACGAGTCAAGGAGAACTCCATCCCGTGATCAGGTTCATCGTCCGGCGGCTGCTGCAGATGGTCGGCGTCGTCGTCATCCTGTCGCTGCTCGTCTTCGCGTGGCTCAAGGCCCTCCCCGGCGGCACCGTGTCCGCCCTGCTGGGTGAGCGGGCCACGCCGGAGCGGCGCGCCGCCCTCGAGAAGGCGCTCGGCCTCGACCAGCCCATCTACGTGCAGTACTGGGAGTTCGTCAAGCGCGCCGTGCGCGGCGAGTTCGGCGCCAGCACCGGTGTGCAGCCCGGCACCGACGCCTTCGACGTCTTCCTCACCCGCTTCCCCGCGACGATCGAGCTGGCCGTGTGCGCGCTCGTCCTCGCGATCGTCCTCGGCATCCCGCTCGGCTACCTCGCGGCCCGCCGCCGCGCGTCCCTCTTCGACAACACGTCCATCGTGTTCTCCCTCATCGGCATCGCCGTCCCCGTCTTCTTCCTCGCGTTCCTGCTCAAGTACTGGTTCGCGGTGAAGCTGCAGTGGCTGCCGGTGTCCGGACGCCAGGACCCCGGCATCGACGCCACCCGGGTCACCGGGTTCTTCGTCCTCGACGGCCTGCTCACGCGCGAGTTCGACGCCTCCTGGGACGCGCTCAAGCACCTCATCCTGCCGTCGCTCGCGCTCGCGACGATCCCCTTCGCCGTCATCTTCCGGATCACCCGCGCCTCGGTGCTCGAGGTGCTCGACGAGGACTACGTGCGCACCGCCGAGTCCAAGGGCCTGACGAACCGGATCATCCGCGGTCGGCACGTGCTGCGCAACGCGCTGCTCCCGGTCGTCACGACGATCGGCCTCCAGACCGGCGGGCTCCTCGTCGGCGCCGTCCTCACCGAGCGGGTGTTCTCGTGGGGCGGTCTGGGCGACGCGCTGGCGATCGCCTTCCAGCGCCGCGACTACGCGGTGCTCCAGGTGTGCATCCTCATGGCGGCGGTCACCTATGTCGTCATCAACCTGCTGGTCGACATCGCGTATGCCGTGATCGACCCCCGAGTGCGGACGAGGTGACCCGCGTGCCGAACCCCCTGAACCCGCGTGGCAAGAAGGAACGCATCGACGCCCTCGCCGCGACGAGCGCCGACACCTCGGGCGGCGGCGTGGCCGTCGCGACCGTGGACGACGCCGGTCACGTCGAGGAGAGCACCGGTGTCTCCCTGGTGGCGAGCGCCTGGCAGCGGCTGCGCCGCAACCCGGTGTTCCTCATCGGTCTGACGATCACGACGTTGTTCGTGCTGCTCGCGATCTTCGCGCCGCTCATCGCGCCGCACGACCCGGCGGACCCGATCCTGCTACCCGAGGTGCGCCCGCAGACGAACCCCATCCCGCCGGCCCGCGAGGGCTTCCCGCTCGGCGCCGACAACGCCGGTCGCGACATCCTCTCCCGCCTCATCGTCGGCAGCCGGCAGACCCTCGTCGTCGGCGTCATGGCGACGCTCTTCGGGCTGCTCGGCGGACTCACCCTCGGCACGCTCGCCGGCGCCTTCGGTGGGTGGGTCGACTCGGTCGTCATGCGCGTCGTGGACGTCATGCTCTCGATCCCCTCCCTGCTGCTCGCCTTCTCGATCGCGGCCATCGCGGCCCGCGCGAGCCAGTGGACGGTGATCATCGCCATCGCCGTCGTGCAGGTGCCGATCTTCGCCCGGTTGTTGCGCGGGTCGATGCTCGCCCAACGAGCCAGCGACCATGTGCTCGCGGCGCGCGCTCTCGGCGTCAAGGAGTCGGCGATCGTCTTCCGGCACATGCTGCCGAACTCACTCGGCCCGGTCATCGTCCAGTCGACGCTCGTCGTGGCCACGTCGATCATCGACGCGGCAGCCCTCTCCTTCCTCGGGCTGGGCAACCCCGACGACCGGCAGCCGGAGTGGGGCCAGATGCTCGGCAAGGCCCAGCCGTACATCTACGACCACCCTGCCCTGGCCGTGTGGCCGGCCCTCTGCATCATCGTCGTCGCGCTCGGCTTCACCCTCATGGGTGAGTCGCTGCGTGAGGCACTCGACCCCAAGAGCCGGAGGTGACCTCGGCGATGACCGACACCCTCAGCACCAGCCAGCAGCACCGCAACGACGACACGCCGCTGCTCTCCGTCCGTGACCTCAGGGTCACGTTCCACCGCTCCGGTGAGGAGCCCTTCGTCGCCGTCGACGGCGTGAGCTTCGACCTGCGCCCCGGCGACACGCTCGGCATCGTCGGCGAGTCCGGCTCGGGCAAGTCCGTCACCTCGCTCGCCATCATGGGCCTGCTCCCGAAGCGCGGCGTGCGCGTCGAAGGTGAGGTGCTCTACAACGGCACCAACCTGCTGACGCTCAGCCCGGACCAGATGCGCGACCGCCGCGGCGCGGAGCTCGGGATGATCTTCCAGGACCCGCTCTCGTCGCTGAACCCGGTCGTCCCCATCGGTGTCCAGGTGACCGAGGTCCTCGAGCGGCACCGCGGCATGTCCCGCAAGGCAGCCACTCCCCTCGCCCGCGAGATGCTCGACCGCGTCGGCATCCCGGACCCGGACCGGCGGCTCAAGGACTACCCGCACCAGCTGTCCGGCGGCATGCGCCAGCGCGCCCTCATCGCCATGGCCCTCGCCGCCGCGCCGCGCGTCCTCATCGCCGACGAGCCGACGACGGCCCTCGACGTGACGATCCAGGCGCAGATCCTCGCGGTCCTCAAGGACCTCGTCGAGGACACCGGCACCGCGATGATCATGATCACGCACGACCTCGGTGTCGTCGCCGGTCTCGTCGACCGCGTCAACGTCATGTATGCCGGCCGCGTCGTCGAGGCGGCGGAGCGGCACCCGCTCTTCGCCGACCCACGCCACCCCTACACGTGGGGGTTGCTCCAGTCGATCCCGCGCCTCGACGGCGCTCGGGGCGAGCGGCTCAACCCGATCCCCGGCTCGGTCTCGGACAACCTGCCGTGGACGAGCGCCTGCGCGTTCGCGCCGCGCTGCTCGCAGCCCATCGAGGTGTGCACCCAGCGGACACCGGAGCTCGTCGAAGATCACGGCCGGTCGCTGCGGTGCTTCAACCCGATCCAGCACGGGCGGCCATCGCCCGATGCCGACACCACCAGAGGCACTTCGGAGGTGACCCGATGAGCGGGGTGCAACCCAGCGCCACCGATACGAGTGGTGCGCAGTCCACGGACGGCGCGCACACGGCATACGGACACGACGACCGGAACGACGACGTCCTCGTCGACGTCCGCGGGGTCAAGGTCCACTTCCCCATCAAGCGCGGCGTCATCTTCGACAAGACGGTCGGCCACGTCTACGCCGTCGACGGCATCGACCTGCAGATCCGGCGCGGCGAGACCTATGGGCTCGTCGGCGAGTCCGGCTCCGGCAAGTCCACGCTCGGACGCGCGATCCTCAACCTCGAGCCGCCGACCGAGGGCAGCGTCGAGTTCGACGGCATCGACATCGCCTCGCTCCAGGGCGAGGAGCTGCGGCGCAAGCGCCAGGACATCCAGATGGTCTTCCAGGACCCGATGGGCAGTCTCGACCCGCGCCAGTCCGTCGAGTCGCTGCTCCTCGAAGGGATGAAGGCGCACGGCCTGACCAAGGACGGCACCGAGGCGAGTCGGCGGTTGCGCGAGCTGCTGTCCGCAGTCGGGCTGCCGGTCGCGGCGCTGAAGAAGTACCCGCACGAGTTCTCGGGCGGCCAGCGCCAGCGCATCGGCATCGCCCGGGCGCTGTCGGTGAACCCCAAGCTCATCGTCGCCGACGAGCCGGTGTCCGCGCTCGACGTGTCGGTCCAGGCGCAGGTCATCAACCTGCTCGAGGACCTGCAGGAGGAGTTCGGGCTGACCTACCTCGTCGTCGCCCATGACCTCGCCGTCGTGCGGCACATCAGTGACCGCATCGGGGTCATGTACCTCGGCGGGATCGTCGAGGAGGCACCGGCCGACGCGCTGTATGCGACGCCACTGCACCCCTACACGCGGGCGCTCATGTCGGCCGTGCCGGTGCCCGACCCGCTCGTCGAGGACCGACGCGAACGGATCATCCTCACCGGGGACCTGCCCTCGCCATCCAACCCGCCCTCCGGGTGCCGCTTCCACACGCGGTGCCCGTGGCGGCAGGAGACGAAGTGCGACACGGAGCGGCCGGTGCTGCGCGTGCCGGACATCCCCGGCGTCGCGGCCGACCACCGGGTGGCCTGCCACTGGGCAGAGCAGATCGAGTCCGGCGAGATCCAGCCGCACGAGGTGACGGCCGAGTTCGTCGAGCAGCACGCGGGTGGCGGCGACGGCTCGCTCATGGGCCCGGCGACGGCCGTCGAGGCGATGGTCCACCACCCGGGCAACACCGCCGGTGGTGGCGGCGGCGGCGGCTGACGCGGGCAGGTCGGCGGCATCTGCTGCGCCGGTGGCGCCACCGGAGCAGACGCTGGTCAGGGGCGCAGCCATGGGTGCGCCCCTGGCCACGACCTGCGCCGCTGACGACGCGGCTAACGGCGCGGCTGCGCGGGCACCCGCCGGTCGCCCGCCGGGTGGCGCGTCGTGCCAGAGTGGTGTCATGGCACGACAGCTGACCGACGAGGAGATCGAGCGCCAGCTCGCGGACCTGCCGCTCTGGACGCGTGACGGAGACGCCATCGTCGCAACGATCGAGGCGCCGGACTTCCCCGCCGCCATCCGCATCGTCGACGAGGTGGCCGAGGTCGCCGAGGAGATGAACCACCACCCGGACATCGACATCCGGTGGCGGACGACGACGTGGCTGCTCACGACCCACGACGCCGGCGGGCTGACCCAGCTCGACATCGAGCAGGCCCACCGGATCGTCGAGATCGCGCGCCGACACGGCGTCGACGTCGATGGCTGAACCGGCCACGACGGCCGGCCCGCCTCCCGTCCCCGGCCACGACGAGCCGCACGACTCCACCATCGGCGAGCGCCTCAACTGGCTGCGTGCCGGCGTCCTCGGAGCCAACGACGGCATCGTCTCGACGGCCGGCATCGTCATCGGTGTCGCCGCCGCGACGACGTCGCGCCCGGCCATCCTCACCGCCGGGCTCGCCGGCCTCGCCGCGGGAGCGATGAGCATGGCCGTCGGTGAGTACGTCTCGGTGAGCACCCAGCGCGACACCGAGCGGGCTCTGCTCGCCAAGGAGCGGCGTGAGCTGCGTGAGGAGCCGGAGGCCGAGCTCGACGAGCTCACCGAGATGTATGCCGAGAAGGGCCTCTCCCCCGACCTCGCCCGCGAGGTGGCCGAGCAGCTCACGGCGCACGACGCGCTCGCGGCCCACGCCGAGACCGAGCTCGGGATCGACCCGGAGGCGCTGACGAACCCGTGGCAGGCCGCCTTCGCGTCGTTCGTGTCCTTCACGGTCGGGGCGCTGCTGCCGCTCGTCGCGATCCTCGTCGTCGGTGTCTCGGCTCGCGTGCCGGTGACGGTGGCCGCGGTCGTCGTGGCGCTGCTCGTGACGGGGTATGCCAGCGCCCGGTTGGGTTCGGCGCCCGTGGGACCGGCGGTGCGGCGCAACGTCATCGGTGGCCTGCTCGCCATGGCCGTCACCTACGCGATCGGCTCCCTCGTCGGCACCCAGGTCCACTGAGTCCCCACTGATTGCCCGTTCTGGTCACCCCGACCCCCACTGATTGCCCGTTCTGGTCACTCCCACCCCCACTGATTGCGCACAGTTCGCATCCGCGGCGGAGCAAGGATGCGAACTGTGCGCAATCAGTCGCACATTTCGGACAGACCTCGCCCGGGTGGGCAGGTCAGTCGCCGGCCGTGGCGCGGAAGAGCACGTCGGCGAACTCCGCCTCCGTCGCCTGCTCCAGCGAGACCGGCTGCCCATCGGGCCCGGCAAGCGGGATGCGCCAGTTGGGGTACTCGTCCTCCGTGCCCGGCTGGTTGATGGCCCGCCGATCGCCCACGACATCGGCCAGTGAGACGGCGCGCAGCACGCTCGGTGTGCGGCCGAGCCAACGGTGCATCGCCTCGATGACCGATGGGAGCCCGGCACCGGGCGTCAACCATCCACGCGCCTCCAGGGCATCCCGCACCGTGGCGATGGTGCGTTCCTCGTGGGCCCGCTCCTCCTCGACCGGGCGGGTGAGCAACCCCAGCCGCTCGCGGATCGCGACGTGCTCGAGCGTGAGGAATCCCGCCGTCGGCGGAAGGTCGTGCGTCGTCACGGACGACAGGCACAACTCGCGGTAGTCCTCCGGCGGCGTCGGCTGCCCGTCCGTGGTCTCGAACCACATGATGCTCGTGCCGAGAATCCCTCTCTCGCGCAGGTATTCGCGCGCGATCGATGGCACCACTCCAAGGTCCTCGCCCACGACGACGGCGCCGGCCCGCTGGGCTTCGAGGCAGAGGATTCCGATGAGCGCCTCGTGGTCGTAGGTGACGTAGGTGCCGTCCGCGGGGGTGAGACCCTCGGGGATCCACCACAGCCGGAAGAGCCCGATGACGTGGTCGACGCGGATGCCACCCGAGTCGCGGAGCACGGTGCGCACCATGTCCCGGAACGGGGCGTACCCGAGCTCGGCGAGGCGCTCGGGATGCCACGGTGGCTGCGACCAGTTCTGGCCGAGCTGGTTGAACTGGTCCGGCGGTGCGCCGACCGTGACGCCCGACGCGAGGGCATCCGCGAGACCCCACGCATCGGCACCGCGCGGGTGCACCCCGACGGCGAGGTCGTGCACGACGCCGAGGGACATTCCCGCCTCTCGCGCCTCACGCTGCACCTCCCCAAGCTGGCGGTCGAGCAGCCACTGGAGCCACATGTGGAAGTCGACGAGATCCCTTTGCGCAGAGGCGAACTCGGCTACCGCGGCACTTCGCGGGTCGTGCAGCTCGCTCGGCCATTCCGACCACGGCAGTCCGTAGCGGTCGGCGATGGCGCACCACGTCGCGAAGGTCGCGAGCCCCTCACCCTCGCGCTCCCGGAACCGCTCGAAGTCCCTCGCTCGGCGCCCTTCGAGCCCGACCTCGTGCACGATCTCGAGCGCCTCGCGCTTGAGCTCCCATGCCGCGTCCCGGTCGATCGTGTCGTCGTCGTTCAGCTCGCGCGCATCCGCAGCCAGCTGCTCCACCGCAGCCCGCCCCTCGGCGTCGACCCGGGCGAGCTCCGGGATGTCCTCGACCCGCAGGTAGATCGGGTTGACGAAGCGACGCGTCGTCGGCAGGTAGGGCGAAGCCTCCATCGGTGCGACCGGCTCGGCCGCGTGCAGCGGGTTGACGAGGACGAACTCGGCCCCGAGGTCGGTCCCGGCCCACGAGGCGAGGTCACCGAGGTCGCCGAGGTCTCCGATCCCCCACGACGACGCCGACCGCACCTGGTAGATCTGCGTCATCAGCCCGGTCGCGCCGCCGTGGCGCAGCACCTCGGGCACCTCGAGCGCGCCCGGGGTGACGATGAGCGTGGCGCTGTCGGTGCCCTCGGTCACGGCCGGCTCGTCGAGGTGCGCGACGATGCGGTGCCAGCCGAGCGGCAGGTCACCGGGCAGCTCGAAGGTCGCCTCCCCGATCTCGCGCCCGTCGATGGTGCGCGGGTGCACCCACCGGTCCACCTGCGCGACCTCCCGCGTCGAGCCGTCCTCGAGCTCGACGGTGAGACGGACCCCCGAGCCGTCGGGCACATGGACGTGGACCCACGGAGTCCAGCCCTCACGGCATACGACGGTCGGCGGCAACGTCCGCCGCCACGGCGCATCGGCCGCAGCGACCAGGGCAGCGTCCACCGCATCCGGCGTCGACGCGTCTATACCGAGCGCATCGAGGACCGACCGCAGGGACGCCTCGCCGATGACGCGGTGCTCACCGGTCCAGTCGGTGAAGTCCGTCGCCACACCATGGGCGCGGGCGAGCTCGAGCAGGGCGTCGGACGGGGCGGCCGAGGTCATGTGCCCATCCTGCCCGACGGGGTTCGCCCACCCGGACCCCTTCCGCGCCCTGCCCATGGAACGGGCCCGGAGGAGGAGATCAGCTCTCCTGCTCCGGGCCCGTTCGTCGTGCTCAGAGGTGCCGTATGCCGGTCACGGGCTGGGCGTCACCTCGTGTGGTCCGGTGGGCAGCGTCTTCTCGACGCGCGGGTCCCCGGCGTCGGCGAAGTAGTCGCCCTTGATCGTCTCGTCGGTGCCGTTGGACACCTTCATCGCGTTGAGCACCGCGCTGACGATCGCGGCGATGACGAGGTTGATGACGAACGCCGTCAGGGCGATGTAGCCCATCTGCGCGATGCCGGGGATGTTCGCCAGCGAGCCGCCGAAGTGGGCGCCGGTGACGGGGTTGACGACGTTGTACGCCTGCCACGTGCCGTAGACCATGCCGACGGCCCAGCCGAGGAGCAGACCCCAGCGGTGGAACCACTTCGTGTAGAGCCCGAAGACGATCGCGGGGAACGTCTGCAGGATCCAGATGCCGCCGAGGAGCTGGAAGTTGATCGCGTTCTGCTTGTCCAGCGCGAGGACGAAGACGAGCGCGAACGCCTTGACGATGAGCGAGATGAGCTTGGAGACCTTGGCCTCCTGGGCCGGGCTGGCGTCGGGGCGGATCCACTCCTTGTAGATGTTGCGGGTGAAGGTGTTCGCGGCCGCGATGGACATGATCGCCGCGGGCACGAGAGCACCGATCGCAATGGCGGAGAAAGCGATTCCCGCGAACCACGACGGGAACATGTCCTCGAACAGCTGCGGGATGACGAGCTGCGCGTTGGGCTTGCCGTCGAGCCCGACCGGCTTGGTACCGGCCGCGATCGCGACCCACCCGAGCAGCGCCAGCAGACCCAGGACGAACGAGTACGCCGGCAGGATCGAGGCGTTGCGCCGGATCGTGTTGCGGCTGCTCGCCGACAGCGTCGCCGTGATCGAGTGCGGGTACATGAAGAGCGCCAACGCAGAGCCGAGCCCGAGCGTCGCATACGCCCACATCTGCTGGCTGCCGGGGACGAACGCGCCCGTCGGCTTGCCGGTCGCCTCGTTGACCGTGGTCATCTTCTCCTGGGCCGCGCCGAAGACGGCGTCCCAGCCGCCGACCTTCGAGGGCAGGTAGATGATCGCGACGATGATGACGAGGTAGATCAGCGTGTCCTTGACGAACGCGATGACCGCCGGGGCGCGCAGACCGCTCGAGTACGTGTAGGCCGCGAGCAGCGCGAACGCGATGAACAGCGGCGCGTCCTTGGCGATGATGTTGCTGCCGCCGCCGAGGCCGACGACCTCGAGCACCGCCTGGATGCCGACGAGCTGCAGCGCGATGTACGGCATCGTCGCGAGGAACCCGGTGACGGCGACCGCGAGGGACAGCTCGCGGCTGCCATACCGTCCGCGGACGAAGTCCGCCGGGGTGACGTACCCGTGCCGGTGGCTCACCGACCACAGCCGCGCCATGAAGACGAAGATGATCGGATAGAGCACGATCGTGTACGGCACGGCGAAGAAGCCCGCGACCGCGCCGGTCGCGAACATCGCGGCCGGCACCGCGACGAACGTGTATGCCGTGTAGAGGTCGCCTCCGAGGAGGAACCAGGTCACCCAGGTGCCGAACGAGCGGCCGCCGAGGCCCCACTCGTCGAGGGACTCCATGCTGCTCGGGCGGCGCCAGCGCGTGGCCCAGAAGCCCATGCCCGTGACGAGCGCGAAGAGCAGGACGAGGACGATGAGGGCGGTCCAGTTCACGTTGCTCATCGAGTGCCTCCCCGCGGGTCGTCGGCGTCGAACGGATTGCCGTCGTGCAGGTCGGTGTCACGCTCGTCGCCGACGCGCGGTCCGCGCCCGTCCGTCATGGGTCGGTGCGGGCGTGCCTTGAGGACGAGCTTGTAGGCCGTGAAGGTCATCGCGGAGCAGATGAAGACCCAGAGGAACTGGTACCAGATGAAGAACGGGAAGCCCCAGAGCTTCGGCTCGACCTTGGCGTAGGAGCTGACCCACATGAGGGCCACGATGGGGATCAGGAGCAGGATCCCGGCTGCGACGAGCAGTCCTGTGTTTGCCGGTGGGACCGTGTCGTGGTCCACCTCGTCGTGTCTGCCACGTGTGCCGTCGGCCACGAGTGCACCTCTCTTCTGCTGTTCCTCCGCGCGCGCATCGTTGCTCACGCCGGGCGAAACCCTAGAGGTTCGGTGTGCCTTGCGTCACGCATTCCGGCGAGCGGACACCGATTCGGTATGCCGGCCGCGCGCCTCGCGCGGCCGGCATACCGCGCGTTGCCTCGCCGCGGCGGCACAACGTCATGCCGAAGGCGGCAGATCTGACGGGTCCGGCATGACCTTGAGCCGCAGCACCTCCGCCGTCAGGGCCGCGCGCAGGTCGTCGTGCTGGGGCCCGAGCGCGGTCACGGGGTCCTGCCAGCGCGCGGCGTCGTACAGCCACACCGGCTTGCCCACGATCTCCGGCGGCTCCCATTCGTACCGCGGCCAGATGTGGCAGTGCAGGAACGGGTCGGTGTTGCCGAGGATCTCGATGTTGACCCGCCTGAAGGCCGGGTCGAGCCGCCGGCACACGGTCTCGACCGCCTCGGCGACGAGCTCGACGTCGGCGAGATAGCGCAGCCGCTCGGCGCGAGGCAGGTCCGTGAGACGTTCGACGCCGGGCCGCTTCGTCAGCGCGAGCGAGTAGCCGGGCAGGAACTGGACGTCGCCGATGACCGCATACGACGCGTCCAGCTCGGCCATGACTCCAGGATTGCGGCCCTCGAACGCCGCCGTGATGCGGTCAGCTCGCCAGTCCTGTCGGTCACCCATGCGTCGACCGTATGCCGCTCTGCCAGTCGCGCACTGCCACCTTGCCCTGGTCCTCGCAAAAGCGGCGTATTTCACGCCCTTGTGAGGACCGCGGCTCTACACGTTGAAGCGGAACTCCACGACGTCGCCGTCGGCCATCACGTAGTCCTTGCCCTCGAGCCGGGCCTTGCCAGCCGCCTTCACGGCCGCCATCGACCCCAGCTCGTCGAGGTCCGTGAACGACACGACCTCGGCCTTGATGAAGCCCTTCTCGAAGTCGGTGTGGATGACGCCGGCCGCCTGCGGAGCGGTCCACCCCTGGCGGATCGTCCACGCCCGCGACTCCTTCGGCCCGGCGGTCAGGTAGGTCTGCAGCCCCAGCGTGTGGAACCCGGTGCGCGCCAGCTGGTCGAGCCCGGACTCGCTCGCCCCGAACCCCTCGAGCATCTCGCGCTGGTCCTCTGGCGACATGTCCATGAGGTCCATCTCGAGCTTGGCGTTGAGGAACACCGCATCGGCCGGTGCCACCAGCTCCGCCAGCCGCCCATGCAGCGAGGCATCGGCCAACTGGTCCTCGTCGAGGTTGAAGACATAGATGAACGGCTTCGTCGTCAGCAGCCCCAGCGCCTTCGCCTCGGCGAGGTCAACGCCGCCGGCCGAACCCGCGGCATACAGCGTCTTTCCCTCCTCGAGCACCTTCTGCGCGGCGAGCGCATTGGCCAGCACCGGCGCCACGTCCTTCTTGATCCGCGCCTCCTTCTCGAGCCGCGGCACGGCCTTCTCGAGGGTCTGCAGGTCGGCGAGGATCAGCTCGGTGTGGATCGTCTCGATGTCGGACTCCGGCGACACCTTGCCGTCGACGTGCACGACGTCGCCGTCCTCGAACGCCCGCACCACCTGGCAGATCGCGTCGGCCTCGCGGATGTTCGCGAGGAACTTGTTGCCGAGCCCCTCCCCCTCGGACGCGCCGCGGACGATGCCGGCGATGTCGACGAAGGACACCGTCGCGGGCAGGATCTTCTCCGACCCGAAGATCTCCGCGAGCCTCGACAGCCGCGCGTCCGGCAGCGGGACGACGCCGACGTTGGGCTCGATCGTCGCGAAGGGGTAGTTCGCGGCGAGGACGTTGTTCTTGGTGAGCGCGTTGAACATCGTCGACTTGCCGACGTTCGGGAGCCCGACGATTCCGATGGTGAGTGCCACGGGGTCAGGAGTCTACTGGCGCCGCGCCCGGCTCCTCGCCACGCGCCGGACCACCCGCCGGGCGACCCAGGCCCCGAGCAGGCAGGCGAGCACGCCCGCGACGGTGAACCCGGCATACAGAGCCGCGGCCCCACCGTCCCCCTGCGCGAGCGCGAAGACGAGCGCGGCCGCGCTGACGAACGTCCACACGAGCAACAGCGCGCCGACGAACATCGCCACGAGCGCACCGAAGAAGGTTCCCGCGTTCACGTTGTGCCCCAAGGGTTTTCGGAGTTCTCGAGGTATGCCGTCCGCGCGCCATCCGCGTCCGACTCACCGAGCTCGGCGAGCACCTGCTCGAGCATCCGGGCCGTGTAGGGCGCGACGTGCGAGGCGATGTCGGCGGGCGCGACCCAGTGGACGCCCTTGAGCTCGCGCCGAGACAGGGTGAGGTCGTCGGTGAACGACGCCGGCACGACTCCGAGGTCGAAGAGGAAGAGCACGGCGTCGTCCCACCCGCGCCACGGCGGCAGCCAGTTCACGGCGGCGAGACCGCGCACGTCGACGACGGCAGCGAGCTCCTCGCTGATCTCCCTGACGACGCAGGCCGCGGGCGACTCCTTGGGGTCGACGACACCGCCGGGCAGGTCCCACTCGCTCTTGTAGGTCAGCTCGCAGAGCAGGATCTCGCCGGCCTCGCTGCGCAGCAGCCCCTGAGCGATGGCCCGCTTGCGGGGCAGCCTGGCGTTGAGGACGTGGATGAACGAGCGCCGCCCCTTCTCCGTCGAGGTGTCGGGTCGCTCGCGGTCGGCCATGATCCGAGGCTATCCCGGGGCACGGAGGTGAGCGCACGGCATACCCTGCGGACCATGCTCGTGCACCTGCGGATGAACGTCCCTCCCGACCTCTCCGCATCCATCACCGACCTGCTCCTGCCGGACGAGCGCGTCACCAACGTCGTCGTCCTCAAGGGCGCGTCGCTGCAGCCCGCCGGAGACGTCATCGAGGCCGACGTTGCGCGGGAGGCGGCGAACGACGTCATCGACGAGATCTGCGCAACCGGGCTCCCCCACGTCGGTGGGCTCATCTTCGACGACATCGACGGCACCCGCTTCGACGCCGCAGCGGAGGTGGAGCGCGCTGCCCCCGGCGATCCCGACGACGCCGTGCTGTGGGACACCGTCCTCGCCCGGGCCCGCACCGCCGAGCGGCCGAGCGTCACGTATCTGTCCTTCCTCATCCTCGCCACGCTCCTCGCCGCCATCGCGGTCATCACCGACTCGGCCGTCCTCGTCGTCGGGGCGATGGTCGTCGGGCCGGAGTTCGCGGCGATCGCCGGGATCTGCGTGGCACTCGTGTTCCGCGAGTGGTCGGTGGCCGCGACGATCTTCCGGCGCCTCATGGTGGGCTTCATCATCGCGATCATCGTCGTCGTGGCGCTGGCGTATCTCGCGGCGATCTTCGGCATCCTCACCGCCGAGGAGGTGTCCCGGCCCCGGCCCCAAACGGGCTTCATCTGGCACCCGGACCGGTGGTCGTTCATCGTCGCGCTCCTCGCCGGCGCCGCGGGCGTACTCGCGACGACGACGGCGAAGTCGTCGGCCATGGTCGGGGTGTTCATCTCGGTGACGACGACCCCGGCGCTGGGCAACCTCGCGCTCGGGCTCGCGGTCCTCGACGTCGACGAGATCCGCGGTTCGGCGAGCCAGCTCGCGGTCAACATCGCCGGGATGGTCGTCGCGGGTGTCGTCACCCTGCTGCTGCAGCGGGCGTTCCGGCCCCAGTACCGGCGCCGCCACCCCTGACCTCCCCCGCTGTGTCGGTGCCGGCTGGCACCGTGGTCGCCATGAACCCGTGGATCACCCTCGTGGTCGGTGCGCTCGTCGGCGCCGGTGTCGCTTTCGTCGTGCTTCGCGGGGCGTATGCCGTCCGCGCGGCCTCCGTGGAGACCGAACGCGACCTGCTGCGCGAGCGGGTCGTCGACCTCGAGGCGTCCTTGGCCGAGGACCTCGAGACGGCCTCGCTCCTCGCTCCCCTGCGGGATGCGCTGGGGCGGGTGGAGCGCCAGGTCGGGGTGCTCGAGCGCGACCGGGTCGAGCAGTTCGGCTCGCTGCGCTCGGTCATGGCCCGCGTCGAGTCCGAGACCCAGGACCTCGGGCGGGCGACGGCCTCGCTCGCGGGGGCGCTGCGGTCATCGTCGGTGCGCGGATCGTGGGGTGAGGTGCAGCTGCGGCGGGTGCTCGAGGCGTCGGGGATGCTCGCGCGCTGCGACTTCGACGAGCAGGTGCGCGCCCGGTCGCGTCACGAGCGCGAGGTGCGACCCGATGTCGTCGTTCGGCTCCCCGGGGAGCGGGTGCTCGTCGTCGACGCGAAGGCCCCGATGTCGGCGTTCCTCGACGCGCAGGCGGAGGACCTCGACGGTGACGAGCGGGCGCAGCTGCTGCGTGAGCATGCGTCGGCGCTGCGCCAGCACGTGCAGGCGCTGTCGGCGAAGGACTACTGGTCGGCGTTCACCCAGTCGCCCGAGATGGTCGTGTGCTTCGTGCCGAGCGACGCGATGCTCGGTGCGGCGCTCGATGCGGACCCGGGGCTGCACGAGCGGGCGATGGCGGCGCGCGTCGTCCTCGTCGGGCCGGGTGCGCTGTTCGCCCTGATGCGCACGGTCGCGCACGGCTGGCAGCAGGAGTCGCTGTCGACGAGTGCCCGCGAGCTGCTCGAGCTCGGACAGGAGCTGCACCGCCGGCTCGCGACGTTGGGGACGCACGTGTCGCGGATGGGGCGGTCGCTGCACTCGGCGGTCGAGGGCTACAACCAGTTCGTCGGCGCGCTCGAGTCGCGGGTGCTCGTCACGGCCCGACGCATGCAGGAGCTCGACGTGGTCTCGGACGAGCTGCCCGAGCTGACGCCGGTCGAGGCGGCGCCGCGGGTACTCACCGCCGTCGAGCTGCTCGACGCCGTGAGCGAGACCGAGGACCGTCCCGAGCTGCTCCTCGACGTGCCCCCGCCGACCGACCGCGAGCGCCGCGACCGCCTCGGCTGACACGACGCTCGGCACCCGTCCCGGTGCCGGCGCGCACGCGACTCTCGCCACCCGTCCCGGTGCCGCCGCAGGCAAGACGTTCCGCTCGCGTTCCGGTGCGGACGCAGACACGACTCGCGCCACCCGTTCCGGGCCCACACGCGCCACAACCCACCCCTCCCCGAGAGGTGCCTTTGCTCCAGCCCCTCGGAGCAAACAACCACACTTGCTCCAGCATGCGGGAGCAAATAACCACACTTGCTCCAGCCCCTCGGAGCAAACAACCACATTTGCTTCCGTATGCGGGAGCAAAGGCACCTTTCCGAGCCTCACCGATTGGCCCCGGGCCGGGCCGGACACGCGAGCTGCGCTCGCCTCAGCCGCGTGCCCAGACGAAGCGCACCGGCTCGCCCGGGCGGACCTGCGCCGCCCGGTCCACGTCGGCATCCACGACGACGGCAACCACCGGATAGCCGCCGGTCACCGGATGGTCCGCGAGGAAGAGCACCGGGTCACCGTCCGGCGGCACCTGCACCGCCCCACGCCACGCCCCCTCGCTGGGCAGCTGCCGCCCCGGTTCGGCGTGCGCCAGTGCCGGGCCCTCGAGCCGCATGCCGACTCGGTTCGTCTTCGCCGACGCCGTCCACGAGCCACGCACCAACAGCTCGACGTCGCGCACCCACGCATCCCGGGGACCGCGCACGAGCCGCAGCGTCGCCGGCGCCTCGAACGACGGCGGCGCGACCTGGTCCACCGAGGGCTGCTCCGTCGGCCTCTCCCCGACCGGCAGCACGTCACCCTCGGCCAACGGCGCCGGCCCGAGCTCGGCCAGCACGTCCCGGCTGCGCGAGCCGAGCACGGGAGCCACGTGCACCCCGCCACGGACCGCAAGATACGAACGCAGGCCGCTCGCCGGCATACCGACCTCGATGCGCGACCCCGCGCCGGCCACCACGAGAGCGTGCGATCCCACCGCCTGGCCGTCCACGAGCACCGGGGCCGGCGCTCCCGTCACACAGAACGTCACCGCCCCTCCGGCGACCTCGACCTCGAGACCCCCGATGCCCACCTCGACGGCCGCGGCATGGTCAGGGTTGGCCAGCAACCGGTTCGCGAGCCGCAGCGCCCCGCGGTCCGCGGCCCCCGAGCGCCCCACCCCGATGTCCGACATCCCCCGCCGACCCAGGTCCTCGACGAGACACTGCCCTCCGACGCGACGCACGACGAGCGACCGGGTCACGACCGCACCTCGACGAACCGAACCGTCGCACCCGGAGCCAACAGCGCAGGAGGGTCACGGTCCAGATCCCACATCACGGCGTCGGTGGTCCCGATGAGCTGCCACCCACCCGGCGACGACCGCGGATAGACACCCGAGAAGGTGTCCGCGAGCGCCACCGACCCGGCCGGCACGGACGTGCGTGACTCACCGCGTCGCGGTACCTCGAGCCGCGGGTCGCCGCCGACGAGATAGCCGAACCCGGGCGCAAACCCCCCGAACGCCACCCGCCACGGACGACCCGTATGTGCCTCGACCACCTCCCGCTCGCTCAGCCCGGTCAGCCGAGCGACGTCCGCCAGGTCCGGACCGTCGTAGCGCACCGGGATCTCGACCACCTCACCACCGGAGTCCGCGAGCAGTCCGGGACCGTTCTCGTATGCCGTCCGCGCACCTTGAGGGTCCACCTCACCGAGCTGGGCGCGCAGCGTCGCGACGGATGCCCCGTCACGAGCGCTGACGAGCACCGTGCGGGCCGCCGAGACGACGTCACCGACGGCATCGAGGTCCGCAGACCGCACAGCGTCGACCCACCGCACCACCTCGGTGACATCGCCCAGCTCGACGAGCAGGGCGCGGTCACCGTAGGGCAGCACCGTCGGCCGACCGGGTGAACCGGTGGGCGGCAGGTCGTCCGACCCGGACCGACCGGACACGTCGAGCCCGCTCACGCGAATGCCTCGACGGCGACGCCCTCCTGCGCCAGGCGCTCCCGGATGCGAGCGGCCATGGCCACGGCGTCCGGCGAGTCCCCGTGCACGCAGATCGAGTCCGCGTCGACGGTGACGTCGGTGCCGTCGATGGCGGTGAGCCGACGCTCGGTGACCAGCCGCACGACCCGGTCCGCGACGGCATCGGCGTCGTGCAGCACCGCCCCCGGCTCGCGCCGCGACACCAGCGTCCCCTCGGGCGTGTAGGCCCGGTCGGCGAACGCCTCCCGGACCGTGCGCAGCCCCGCGCGCTCCCCCGCGGCGAGCAGCGCGGAACCGGGCAGACCGAGCAACGGCAACGACGCGTCATACGCGACGACCGCGTCGACGACCGCCTGGGCCTGAGCCTCGTGGTGCACGGCCGCGTTGTAGAGCGCCCCGTGCGGCTTGACGTAGCGCACCGAGGTCCCGGCGACACGCGCGAGCCCGGCGAGAGCCCCGATTTGGTAGGTCACGTCGTCGCGCAGCTCGACCGGGTCCATGTCGATGAACCGCCGCCCGAACCCCGCGAGGTCGCGATACCCCACCTGGGCGCCGACGCTCACTCCCCGCTCCGCTGCGACGTCGCACGTACGCCGCAGCGTCGACGCGTCACCGGCGTGGAACCCGCACGCGACGTTGGCGCTGGTCACGAGCTCGAGCATCGCGGCGTCATCGCCGAGCTCCCAGCGACCGAAGGACTCCCCGACGTCGCTGTTGAGGTCGACGGTCGCGGCGCCCGAACGCGCGCCCCCCTCCACTGCCGGGTCCGTCACGAGAACCACAGCTCCCACAGCGGCAGGAACGACCGGTACGCCAGATAGAGCGTGAGCAGCCAGGCCAGGACGCCGACGCCCAGGAGCAGCCCCGGGTAGCGGTAGCCGCCGAGGAGGTCGCGGCGCCGCCACGCCACCCACAGCAGCAGGCCGAACCCGAGCGGCAGGATCATCCCGTTGAACGCCCCGGCGAAGATGAGCAGCTCCGTCGGCGTCTTCTCGATGAGGAGGAAGACGACCGACGTCACCGCGATGAACCCGACAGTGAGCAGGTTGCGAGTGCGCGCGGGCGTGGCCGACGTCGTCATGAAGGACACGCTCGTGTAGGACGCGCCGATGACGGACGTGATGGCCGCCGTCCAGAGGATGAGCCCGAAGGCGCGCAGCCCGAACTCGCCGGCCGCGGACTCGAACGCGCTCGCGGCGACGTTGTCCGGGTTGAGCGCGGCGCCGCCGGCGATGACCCCGAAGATCGCGAGGAAGAGCAGGATCCGCATGACACCGGTGACGAGGATCCCGGTCACCGAGCTGCGGGTGATGTCACGAACGCTCTCGACCCCGGTGGTGCCGGAGTCGAGAAGCCGGTGCGCACCGGCATACGTGATGTAGCCACCCACGGTGCCGCCGATGATCGTCGTCACCGCGAGGAACGAGAACTGTTCTGGCGCAACGACATTGACGAGAGCCTCACCCACGGGCGGACGGGAGGTCACGGCGATCACCAACGTCGCGATGACCATGACGATGCCGAGGACGACGACGATGCGGTCCAACGCGACCCCCGCCCGGCGACTGAGGAAGATCGCGATCGCCACCACGGCCGAGATCGCGCCACCGACCTTGGGGCTCACGCCGAGCAGCGCGTCGAGGCCGAGCCCGGTGCCGGCGACGTTGCCGATGTTGAAGACGAGCCCGCCGAGGACGACGAGTCCGGCGAGCGCCCACCCGGCTCCGGGCAGGACGCGACCCGCGAGCTCATGGGCGCGCAGCCCCGAGATGCCGATGACCCGCCACACGTTCAGCTGCACGGCGATGTCAACGATGATCGAGAGGACTATGGCGCACGCGAACGCCGCGCCGAGCTGGAGGGTGAACTGGGCCGTCTGGGTGATGAACCCGGGGCCGACGGCGCTCGTCGCCATGAGGAAGATCGCGCCGAGCAGGGCGGACCGCTTGGACGCGGCAGCCACCGCCTCGCCCGCGGACGGTATGCCGTCCGCCTCCGGTTCGGGGGTCGCCTCGCGGTGTGCAGGTGGCGGGGTCATGCGGGACTCCTCGTTGAGTCGGTCGGGGACGCGTCGCCGCGTCGTTCAGGGATGGACCGCCGACCAGAGTAGGGATTGTTCTACAATCCGGCAATACATTCGTCGAACAATGCGGCGAACGGTCTCTACACTCGCGTCATGCTCGAAGACGTCCTCACCACGCTGGAGAAGCGCCGCCGCCAGGAACGCACGGTCCTCAGCACGACCGCCGACCGGGCGGCGTCCGTCGTCCGTGAGCAGGTGACCGAGGGCGCACTCCGCTCCGGCACCCGGTTGCCGGAGGCGGCGCTCGCCCAGGCCATCGGCGTCTCCCGCAACACGCTCCGGGAGGCCCTGAGCCAGCTCGTCGCCGAGCGGATCCTCGTGCGCGAGCCGCACCGCGGCGTCGTCGTGGCCACGCCGGACGCCGACGACGTCACCGACGTCTATCGGGCCCGGCTCGTCATCGAGGTCGGCGCCGTCCTCGACGGCACGATGCACGACGAGGAACGGCTCGCCGCCCTCGACCGCGCCGTCGCCGAAGGCCGAGACGCCACCGAGGCACAGGACTGGCCCGCTGTCGCGAGCGCGAACCAGCACTTTCACCGCGCACTCGTGGCGCTCGCCGGCAGCTCCCGGCTCGACGCCGAGATGGAGCTGCTGCTCGCCGAGATGCGGCTCTTCTTCAACGAGATGACCGGTCCCGAGTCGTTCCACCGCCCCTACCTCGACCAGAACGCGACCATCGCCGCGCACCTGCGCGCCGGCCGTCGCGCCGAGGCCGCAGCCGTCCTGCGGGACTACCTGACGCGTGCGCGCGACCAGCTCCGTGACGCCCTCACACGTCGCGCATCGACCCGATGAATCGACGCCCCAGCTGACAACACCGGCACCCACACTGAGCTCACCTCCGCAGAACATCCGATCACTGCGTTGACGCGGCGAACCGGATCGACCAGACTCGGCGAGGACGACAGCGCGGCCCGACGGCCTGCTCCCCTCGACGAAGGTGTTTCGACGATGAGACACAGCCTGGTTCCCGTGGCCGCCCTCGGAGCGGCCGCCCTCCTCCTGGGAGCGACGGTTCCCGCCGCCGGCTCACCGGCCTCGGCCGTGGCCCGCACCACCGACATCGAAGCTGAGGCCATGAGGACAGCCCCGACGCGCGACGCCGACGACTCGCTGCGGCTCTGGTACGAGAAGCCGGTCGCGAACTGGGAGAACGACGCCCTTGTCCAGGGCAACGGCACGACCGGCCTCATGGCGTTCGGCAACCCCGGCAAGGAGCGCCTGCACGTCAACGAGAAGACCCTCTGGCGCGGCGGCCCTGCCCCCGGCCGGGACTACATCGGCGGCAACCGCAAGGTGGGCGTCACGCCGCAGCAGCTGGAGACCTACCGTCGCGCCCTCGACGACAAGTCGCGGTACGTCTTCGGCCTCCCCGCCACCGGCCCGACGGGCGCCAACGCGCAGCTCACCGGGCTGATGTTCGGCGACGGCGTCGGCATGGGTCAGTACCAGGACTTCGGAGACATCTCCCTCGACTTCGCGGCGAGCGGCATCACCGACGCCACGGCGACGGGCTACACAAGGGACCTCGACCTCAACACGGCCGTGTCCACGGTTCGGTTCCAGCACAACGGGATTCGCTACACCCGCGAGTACTTCGTCAGCTACCCGGACCAGGTCGCCGTCGTCCGGCTCAGCGCCGACAATCCCGGGGCGCTGTCCTTCACGACCTCGACCAGCGCGGCGGCAGGGCTCACCACCACCGCCACCGCCGACGCGAAGGCCAAGCGGATCACCCTCGCCGGCACCGTCGACGACAACCAGCTGCAGGCCGAGATGCAGCTGCGGCTCGACAACCGCGGAGGCAAGGTCACGAGCACCGACGGCAGGAGCCTCACCGTCACCGGCGCCCACGAGGTCACCCTCGCCTACTCGACCGGGACGAACTACGCGAACCGCTACCCGGCATACCGGGGTGAGAACCCCCACGCGAAGGTGACCGCGCGGGTCGACGCGGCCACCAAGCTCGGCTACCGCAAGCTCCTCGCCCGTCACCTCACGGACTACCGCGAGCTCTTCGACCGGGTCCGGTTCGACGTCGGCGGCAGCAAGCCGACCATCCCCACCGACGAGCTGATGCGCGCCTACCGCGCCGGGAAGTACGACCTCGCCGTCGACGAGCTGGCCTACCAGTTCGGCCGCTACCTCAGCATCGCCGGGTCGCGCAAGGGTGACCTCCCGACGAACCTCGTCGGGATGTGGATGATCGGCGACGCCGGCCGCTTCTGGGGTGCCGACTACCACTTCAACGTCAACGTCCAGATGAACTACTGGCCGGCGATGACGACGAACCTCGCCGAGACCCAGGTGCCGTTCAACGAATACGTCACCTCCCTCGTCGTCCCGGGACGGCTCACCGCCGAACGCTCCGCCGCCGTGAAGACGGAGAACTTCGCGAGCACCCCCGTCGGCAGCGGCGACGGCTTCCTCATCAACACCCAGGTCAACCCGTTCGGGCACACGGCCCCCATCGGCTCCCAGGAGTACGGCTGGAACATCGGCGGCTCGTCGTGGGCCCTGCAGAACGTCTACGACTACTACGAGTTCACCGGCGACCGCACCTTCCTCAAGGAGACGGCATACCCGCTCCTCAAGGAGATGGCGGCCTTCTGGAACCGCTACCTCTGGTGGAGCGACTACCAGCAGCGGCTCACCGTCGCGCCCGGCGTCTCGGCCGAGCACGGGCCCACCGCGGTCGGCACGACCTACGACCAGCAGCTCGTGTGGGAGCTGTACCGGATGGCGATCGAGGCGTCCGAGACCCTCGGCGTCGACGCGGACCTGCGGGCGACGTGGCGCGAGAAGCAGGCCCAGCTCGACCCGGTCATCATCGGCGAGCAGGGCCAGGTCAAGGAGTGGTACGAGGAGACCACCCTCGGGCGCGCCCAGGCCGGTGACCTGCCCGAGGAGCCGATCTGGAACTTCGGCGCCGGCGGCAGCGCCAACCAGGGGTCGGTGCACCGGCACACGTCCCAGCTCGTCGGCCTCTTCCCCGGCACCCTCATCACCCGGGACACGAAGGAGTGGATGGATGCGGCGATCGTCTCGCTCAAGCAGCGCAGCCTCTACGGCACCGGCTGGTCCAAGGCGATGAAGATCAATATGTACGCCCGCACCGGCCTCGCCGACGACACCTACTCGATGGTGCGCGCGATGCTCGCCGGCAACACCAACGGCCTGCTCGACAACCTCCTCGACTCGCACCCGCCGTTCCAGATCGACGGCAACTTCGGCCTCACCGCCGGCATGACCGAGATGCTGCTGCAGAGCCAGGCAGGGTACACCCAGTTCCTGCCGGCCCTCCCGAGCGCGTGGAAGGACGGCAGCGTCGACGGCCTCGTCGCCCGCGGCAACTTCGTCGTCGGCATGGACTGGGCGGGCGGCAAGGCCACCGAGCTGCGGGTCACCTCGCGTGCCGGGGGCACCTTCGTCGGCTCGTATGCCGGCCTGTCGCGGGCGACGGTGCGCGACGCCAGCGGCGCCGTGGTCGCCGCGTCGAAGGACGGTGCGGACAGGATCTCGTTCCCCACGACGAAGGGCGGGAGCTACACGATCACCTGGCGCTGACCGGCATACGGAAAAAGCCTGTGGGACAACCGTTCTCGCAAGGCGGACCCGCGGGGATCAGTGCAGCGAGCCGGCCTCGGCGAAAGCGCCGTCGTGGCGCATCTTGTCGGACATCCCGGCAGCCTTGAGGTCGCGGCGGATCTCGTTGGGCAGCGAGAACATCAGCGACTCCTCGGCCGCGATGACCGGCTTGACGTCGTCGTAGCCGCGCTCGGAGAGGTAGTCGAGGACGCCGCGCACGAGGATCTCCGGCACCGACGCACCCGACGTCACGCCGACCGTCGAGACGCCGTCGAGCCACGACTCGTCGATCTCGTCGGCGTAGTCGACGAGGTGCCCGGCGCGGGCGCCGTGCTCGAGCGCGACCTCGACGAGGCGCACCGAGTTGGAGGAGTTGCGCGACCCGACGACGATCATGAGGTCGGTGTCGGGGGCCATGTGCTTCACGGCGAGCTGGCGGTTCTGCGTGGCGTAGCAGATGTCGTCGCTCGGTGGGTCCTGCAATGCCGGGAAGCGCTCGCGCAGCCGGCGCACCGTCTCCATCGTCTCGTCGACCGAGAGCGTGGTCTGCGAGAGCCACACGACCTTCTCGGGGTCGCGGACCTCGATGTTCGGGACGTCGTCCGGGCCGTCGACGAGGGTGATGTGCTCGGGCGCCTCGCCGGAGGTGCCGATGACCTCCTCATGGCCCTCGTGGCCGATGAGCAGGATGTCGTAGTCGTCGCTGGCGAAGCGGACGGCCTCGCGGTGCACCTTGGTCACGAGCGGGCAGGTCGCATCGATCGTCTTGAGCCCGAGCGACTTGGCCTCCTCGTGGACGACGGGCGCGACGCCGTGCGCGGAGAAGATCACGGTGGCGCCCTCGGGTACCTCGTCGGTCTCCTCGACGAAGATCGCGCCGCGCTTCTCCAGCGTCGTCACGACGTGCTTGTTGTGCACGATCTCCTTGCGGACGTAGACGGGCGGGCCGTAGAGCTCGAGCGCCTTCTCGACCGTGACGACGGCCCGGTCGACGCCGGCGCAGTAGCCGCGCGGCGCCGCGAGGAGCACGCGCTTGGTGGCCTGGTCGGTGGTCCCGGCGGTTGCAGCGGTCATGGCACCAATCGTACGTGCGCACCTGAGTCGCGCCTGTATGCCGTCCGCTCGCCGCCGCAGTCGGGGGGCGCGCCTACGCTGAGCGCCATGGCCCTTCCCGAGCGCGCTGCCGACACCACGGCCGACCAGCCGTGGCCGGTGCGGCTGCTCTCGATGAAGATCGCCGACTACGTCGAGAAGATGTCCGTGCTCTGGGTGGAGGGCCAGGTCGTCCAGCTGAACCGACGACCAGGTGCGCGGACGGCATACCTCACCCTCCGCGACGCCGACGTCGACATGTCGCTCTCGGTCGCGATCCAGGTCAACGCGCTCGACGCGATGGCGGGGCCGCTCACCGAAGGTGCGCGCGTCGTGGTGCAGGCCAAGCCGTCGTTCTGGACCCAGCGCGGCACCCTCATGATGGACGGCCGGCAGATCCGCCCGGTCGGGGTCGGCGAGCTGCTGGCCCGCATCGAGTACCTCAAGCGCAACCTCGCCAGCGAGGGGCTCTTCGACGCCGACCGCAAGAGGCCGCTGCCGTTCCTGCCGACGCGCATCGGGCTCATCTGCGGCCGCGCGAGCGCCGCCGAGAAGGACGTCGTCGAGAACGCCCGGCGCCGGTGGCCGAGCGCGCGGTTCGAGGTCCGCCAGGTCGCCGTGCAGGGGTCCGCCGCCGTGACCGAGGTGAGCGAGGCGCTGCGCGAGCTCGACGGCATACCCGACATCGACGTCATCGTCATCGCCCGTGGCGGCGGCAGCGTCGAGGACCTCCTGCCCTTCAGCAACGAGGCACTCCTGCGGGCCGTTGCCGATGCCCGCACGCCGGTCGTCAGCGCGATCGGGCACGACGTCGACACTCCCCTGCTCGACCTCGTCGCCGACCACCGCGCCTCCACTCCGACCGATGCGGCGAAGGCGATCGTTCCCGACGCCGAGCGCGAGCACCAGGTCGTCGACGCGGCCCGCACGCGCTCGCGACGCGCTCTCGAGCAGCGGCTCCACCACGAGCGACGCCGCCTCGTCGAGGTCCGGTCCCGGCCGGTGCTCGCCGACCCCGGCGCCTTCATGCGGGTCCAGCGTGAGGTCGTCACCGCCCTGCGCGAGCGTGCCCACCGCCGGGTCGAGGCGCAGGTCCATCGCGCACAGGACGGCGTCGCACACCTGCGCGCCCAGGTCCGCACGCTGTCCCCACAGTCGACGCTCGACCGTGGCTACGCCATCGTCCAGCGCGTCGACGGCGAGGTCGTCACGGACCCGGCCGAGCTCGAGATCGACGAGCTGCTGCGAGTCACCGTCGCGCGCGGCGACTTCGGTGTCCGCACCGCGGGCTGACTTCGGTGTCCGCACCGCGGGCTAAGGTGCTCGTCATGGCCAAGGACACCGGGAAGAGCGCGGGCGCCGTCGCAGACGACGGTGACGCCGTCTCGACGGACGACGCCAACCCCAACGCCGATGTCGCCGGGCTGAGCTACGAGGCGGCCCGCGACGAGCTCGTCGACATCGTCGCCCGGCTCGAGGGCGGCCAGGTCGGCCTCGAGGAGAGCATGGGCCTGTGGCAGCGCGGCGAGGCCCTCGCCGCCCACTGCGCCAGCTGGCTCGACGAGGCCGAGGCCAAGCTCACCGCCGACTGAGCGGTACCCCGAACGCCGCGCGGGTCCCACGCTCTGCGTGGGCCGGCATACGGGAAGAGCGTGCCTCAGTTGGCGGAGACCGGCTTGAGGTACGCCGCGAAGGCGGCCATCTCGTCGAAGGTCGCCGTCCCGGTGATGAGCGTCGTCAGCTCCCCGGACTCCTTGGGCCGGTCGAGCAGGCTGTTCTGCACCTTGGCGCCACGCTCGTACTTGACCCACGTGCGACCCGCGGCCTCAAGCTCGCCGACCCGCCGGGCCCGGTTGGTCTGGGCCTCGACCCACTCGTTCGTGGCGTCCTTGGTCTGCTCGACGGCGACATAGGTGCCGGTCGGCGTCTGGTAGCCCGCGTGCCACGTCATCAGCCCGCCGGTGCTGCGGACGTAGCGGGCACTGGTCTCCCGCCAGCCCTGCGGGAGGTCGGCGGCCGCGACGATCGGCCAGCCGGTCTGCTCCTTGACGTCGACCGCCGTCGCGGCGACGTCGACCTTCGGACCGCTGATCGTGTTCACCCGCGGCGTCATGAACCACAGCAGCGCCATGAGGGCACCGACGACGAGCAGGGACCGGACCATGTTGGGGACGGTCCCGTTCGCGTAGTGGCTCTTGCGCGGTGCGGTGCTCACGCCCCCATCGTCGCCGATGAGCCCCGGAATCCCCATATCGGGGTCGGCTCGGGGCGGCGATAGAGTCAGGCGACCGCGCGCCCGCGACGAGCCGCGTGGCGACTCGACGACGAACAGACAGGTTCTGCCGATGCCCGACGCCCCGTCCGCGAACGTCCCCGACCGCAACCTCGCGCTCGAGCTCGTCAGGGTCACCGAGGCCGCCGCGATGGCCGGCGGCCGGTGGGTGGGCCGCGGCGACAAGAACCGTGCGGACGGTGCCGCCGTCGAGGCCATGCGGGCGCTCATCGCCACCGTCGAGATGCGCGGCACCGTCGTCATCGGCGAGGGCGAGAAGGACAACGCCCCGATGCTCTTCAACGGCGAGCAGGTCGGCAACGGCAGCGGCGCCGAGGTCGACGTCGCGGTGGACCCCATCGACGGCACCACCCTCACCGCCAAGGGCATGCCCAACGCCATCGCCGTCATGGCGGTGAGCGACCGCGGCTCGATGTACGACCCGAGCGCGGTGTTCTACATGGACAAGCTCGTCGCCGGCCCCGAGGTCGCCGACGTCGTCGACATCCGCCTGCCCGCGAGCGAGAACATCCGCCGCATCGCCAAGGCCAAGAACGAACGGCCCGAGGACGTCACTGTCGTCATGCTCGACCGACCGCGCCACGAGGCTCTCGCGCAGGAGGTGCGCGACACCGGCGCCCGCATCAAGTTCATCTCCGACGGGGACGTCGCGGGTGCCATCTCCGCCGCCCGCGAGACGACCGGCATCGACCTCCTCCTCGGCGTCGGCGGCACCCCGGAGGGCATCATCACCGCCTGCGCGATCAAGTGCCTCGGCGGCGTCATCCAGGGCCGCCTGTGGCCGCAGGACGACGCGGAGCGGCAGCGTGCGATCGACGCGGGCCATGACCTCGACAAGGTCCTCACGACCGACGACCTCGTCACGAGCGACAACTGCTTCTTCGTCGCGACCGGCATCACCGACGGCGAGCTGCTGCAGGGAGTGCGCTACTCCCGCGGACGCGCGACGACGAACTCCATCGTCATGCGCAGCAAGTCCGGCACCGTGCGGGTCATCGAGAGCCACCACGTCGTGGACCGCACCGCCGGCCTGCCCGCCGAGGGCCCCGCATGAGCGCGCGCGGCGCGAGCGTGCTCGTCGTCGGCGAGACCCTCGTCGACATCGTCCACACTCCCGACGGCGCCGTCTCGGAGCACGTCGGCGGTTCGCCCGCGAACGTCGCCATGGGCATCGCCCGCCTCGGCCACCCGACGACCCTCGCGACCACCCTCGGCGACGACGACCACGGCACCCGGTGCCGCGAGCAGATCGAGGACCACGGCGTCCGCATCGACAACCTCGACGCCGGCAATCACGCCACGTCCACGGCGGTCGCGACGCTCGACGAGTCCGGCGCCGCGACCTACGACTTCGACCTGCACTGGGACCTGCGCCCGGTCACCGGCCTCGAACGCATCGGCCACGTCCACACGGGCTCCATCGCCGCGACCCTCACGCCCGGCGAGTCCGTCGTCACCGAGACGCTCGTGGCCGCACGTCCGCACGGCACCGTCTCCTACGACCCCAACGTCCGCCCGACGATCATGGGCTCGGCCGACGAGATCCGCGGCCGCATCGAGGAGATCGTCGCGCTGAGCGACGTCGTCAAGGCCAGCGAGGACGACATCGACTTCCTGTATGCCGGTGAGTCGCTTCCCGAGGTCATGTCCCGGTGGGCGTCTCGCGGGCCTTCGCTCGTCGTCGTCACCCGCGGCGGCGACGGGGTCACCTGGCTCACCCGCAGCGGCCCCGACGGCGCCAGCACGACGGGTGAGGCACCGGCGCGCGTCGACACGGTCGCCGACACCGTCGGAGCGGGCGACTCCTTCATGGCCGGCCTCGTCTCCGGCCTGCTCGACGCCGGGCTGCTCGGCGACGCGAGCGCACGCGAGCGCCTCGCCACCGCTGGCACCGACGAGGTCTGGCCCGCGATCGACCGCGCCCTCGCGACGAGTGCCGTCACCGTGACCCGCGACGGCGCGTACGCCCCCACCCGCGAGGAGCTCTGACCGTGGCCGACTTCGCCTACGAGCACCTGCTGCCCGGAGCCGGTGGCAACGGGACCGACGAGACCCCATGGCGGCTGCTCACGACGGAGGGTGTCGAGACCGTCGCGGGCCCCGGCGGTCGCACCTTCCTGACCGTCGCGCCGGAGGCGCTGCGACTGCTGTCCGAGACGGCGATGCACGACATCGCGCACTACCTGCGTCCGGCCCACCTGGCGCAGCTCCGTGCGATCCTCGACGACCCCGAGGCGAGCAGCAACGACAAGTTCGTCGCTCTCGACCTGCTCAAGAACGCCGGTATCGCTGCCGGAGGCGTCCTCCCGATGTGCCAGGACACCGGCACCGCGATCGTCGTCGGCAAGCGCGGCCAGGGCGTCCTCACCGAGGGCGACGACGAACGCCCGCTCGCGCGCGGCATCTACGACGCCTACACCCGGCTCAACCTTCGCTACAGCCAAATGGCACCGGTGACGACCTGGGAGGAGAGCAACACCGGCTCCAACCTCCCCGCCCAGATCGAGCTCTACGCCAACACCGCACCCGGCGCGGACGCGGCATACTCCTTCCTCTTCATGGCCAAGGGTGGCGGCAGCGCGAACAAGTCGTTCCTCTTCCAGGAGACCAAGGCGATCCTCAACGAGGACGCCATGATGCGCTTCCTCGACGAGAAGCTGCGTGGCCTCGGCACGGCTGCCTGCCCGCCCTACCACCTCGCCGTCGTCATCGGCGGCACGAGCGCCGAGTACGCCCTCAAGACGGCGAAGTACGCGAGCGCGAAGTACCTCGACCACCTCCCGACGAGCGGCGACGCGGCCACCGGGCACGGGTTCCGCGACACCGAGCTCGAGGAGCGGGTCCTCGGCCTGACCCGCGAGTTCGGCATCGGTGCGCAGTTCGGCGGCAAGTACTTCTGCCACGACGTGCGCGTCATCCGCCTCCCCCGCCACGGTGCTTCGCTGCCCGTCGCCATCGCGGTGTCGTGCAGCGCGGACCGGCAGGTCCTCGGCAAGATCACCGCCGAGGGCGTGTTCATCGAGCAGCTCGAGACCGACCCGGCGCGGTTCCTGCCGGAGGTGACCGACGAGTCGCTGACGTCCGGGGGCGCCGGAGACGAGGCGGACCTGCCCACCGGTGCCGGGTCGACCGGCAAGGGCGCCGTCGTCGAGGTCGACCTGAACCGGCCGATGGAGGAGATCCTCGCCGAGCTCTCGGCCTACCCCGTCAAGACGCGCCTCTCGCTCACCGGGCCGCTCGTCGTCGCCCGCGATATCGCGCACGCGAAGATCAAGGAGCGCCTCGACGCCGGCGAGGAAATGCCGGCCTATCTGCGCGACCACCCGGTCTACTACGCGGGGCCGGCGAAGACGCCGGAGGGTATGCCGTCCGGTTCGTTCGGTCCGACGACCGCCGGTCGCATGGACTCCTACGTCGAGCAGTTCCAGGCCGCTGGCGGGTCGAAGGTCATGCTCGCCAAGGGCAACCGGTCGCAGCAGGTGACCGATGCGTGCGCCGCGCACGGCGGCTTCTACCTCGGATCCATCGGTGGCCCCGCGGCCCGGCTGGCGCAGGACTGCATCACGTCCGTCTCAGTGCTCGAGTACGAAGAGCTCGGCATGGAGGCGGTGTGGAAGATCGAGGTGGAGGACTTCCCCGCCTTCATCGTCGTCGACGACAAGGGCAACGACTTCTTCGCCGCGGTGACCAAGCCGCTCGCGATGACCATTGAGAAGAGGCCTGGACTGCTGTGAACGACTCGACCGCTGCACCCGAATCCGCTTCTGCGACAGACGACTTCGACGACCTGCTCGAGGCCAATCGCACCTACGCCGATACGCACGACCTCGCCGGCTTCGACGGCGTCGCCCACGCCGGCATCGCCATCGTCACCTGCATGGACAGCCGCATCGACCCGCTGGGGCTGCTCGGGCTCAAGCTGGGCGACGCGAAGATCTTCCGCAACCCCGGTGGTCGCGTCACGGCGGCGGCCCTCGAGGCGATGGTCCTCGGGGTGCACCTCCTCAACGTCCAGCGCATCCTCGTCGTCCCGCACACGCGATGTGCGATGACGAGGTACAGCGAGGCCGAGCTGCGCGAGGTCATCGGCGAGAAGGCCGGCAGCAACGCGTCGTGGCAGGGCTTCCACGTCATCGCCGACCAGGAGGCGGCCCTGACGGCAGACGTCGCCGCCGTCCGCGCGCACCCACTCATCCCCGACACGGTCGCGGTCGGCGGGTTCATCTATGACGTCGACACCGGCCTGCTCGACCGCCGCGCCTGACACCCTTCCATCCCGACTGATTGCCGGTTCCCCGCACCACCCTCCCGACTGATTGCGCACAGTTCGCGGGCGAGCGCCAGCGAGCAGGCGAACTGTGCGCAATCAGTGGGAGCAGACCAGTGCAATCAGTGGGAGCAGACCAGTGAGAGAGGGGATCTCGATGAGCGGCATCCATGTGATCGGGCTCAACGTGCACCCGGTGAAGTCCGGGGGCATCCGGCCCGTCGACTCCGCCGTGGTGGAGCGGGCCGGCTTCGCCGGCGACCGTCGCTGGATGGTCGTCGACGAGACCGGCAAGCTCGTCTCCGCCCGCGAGGAGCAGCGGCTCTTCACCATTACCGCCGACACACCTGAGACCGACCCCACCGTCGACGCCAGCAGCCTCCGACTGCGCGCCGACGGCATGCCCGACCTGCACCTGCCCGCGCCGTTGGGAACCGTCGACGGCTCGGCCGAGATCCCCGTCCGGCTGCACCGGCACGACCTCACGGGCGCCCTGGTCTCCCCCGAGGCCGATGCGTGGGTCAGCAAGGTCGTCGGTCGCGCCGGCCTGCGGCTGGTCCGCTGCATCGACCCGACCCGCCGCGCCCTCAACCCGGACCACTCACGAGAAGGCGACCACACGGCATACGCAGACGGTTATCCCGTCACCCTCGCCAGCCTGCGATCGCTCGCGCGGCTCAACGACTGGGTCGCCGAGACGGCGGTGGAGCGCGGCGAGCAGCTGCCCGAGCCGCTGCCGATCGAGCGCTTCCGCCCGAACGTCGTCGTCGACGGCGACCTCGAGGCGTTCGTCGAGGACACGTGGTCGAGCGTCCGGATCGGGGACGTGACCTTCCGCGTCGCCAAGCCCGTCGACCGCTGCGTCATGACGACCGTCGACCCGACGACGCTCGACAAGGGTCCCGAGCCGATCCGCACCCTCGCGCGTCACCGCCGCTGGGACGGCAAGACCTGGTTCGCGATCCAGCTCATCCCGGACGAGCCGGGCACCGTCCGCGTCGGCGACGCGGTCACCCCGACCTGAGGGCCTCGGAGATGGGGGTGTCCCCGCTGTTGAAGCGGATCGTGCGGCGCGAGATCCCGGGGTTGTCGATGACGTATGCCGCGACCGCGGCCACGTCGTCCCGGCTCACCGAACCGCTTTGCTGGTCGTCGCCGACGGAGATGCGTCCGGTGCCCGGGTCGTCGGTGAGCGTGCTCGGCCCGAGGACGACCCAGTCCAGGTCGGAGGAGCGCAGCGCCTCGTCGGCGTCGGCCTTCGCCTGGGCATAGGTGTGGAACGAGTTGTCCTGCGGCACACCGTGATCCGGCTTCGAGCCGAAGTACGACACCATGACGTAGCGCGGCACCCCGGCCGTCGCGGCCGCATCCATGGAACGCACTGCGGCGTCGTGGTCGACGGCCCGGGTCCGCTCGGGGTTGCCGCCGCCGGCGCCGGCCGACCACACGAGCACATCCGCATCACCGAGGGCGTCGGCCATCTCCTCGGGCGACATCCGCTCGACGTCGTTGACCGCTGCTCGCGCCCCGCCCTTCTCGATGTCGGGCACCTGCAGCGGGTCGCGCACCCACGAGGTCACCTCGTGTCCGGACTCGCTCAACACCTTGGCGAGCCGGAGCGCGATCTTGCCGTGACCGCCGATGATCGTGACAGCACTCATATCGAGGGCCTCCTCAGTTCGGATGATCGGTCTGTCGGGTGGTCGGCCGGGTGCCGACGAGGTCAGGCCGGGCGACCGGTGACGGTGACGTCGATGTTGCCGCGGGTCGCCTTGGAGTAGGGGCACACCTCGTGCGCCTTCTCGACGAGTTCCTGGGCCTTGGCCTCGTCGACGCCGGGGATGGCGGCCTCGATGGCGACGGCGAGCCCGAAGCCGGAGTCGGTCTTGCCGAAGGTGACGTCCGCCGTCACGGTGGACTCGCTCGTGTCGAGGCCCTCGTTGGAGGCGACGAGGTTCAGCGCACCGTTGAAGCAGGCCGCGTAGCCGGCCGCGAAGAGGGTCTCGGGGTTGGCCTTGGGGCTGGAGGTGCTGCCCGGCTTGCCGAGCGGGAGGTCGACGACCCCGTCCTCGCTCTTCACCTGTCCGGTGCGGCCACCCTTGGCGGTGGCGGCGATGGTGTACACGGTCTCGTTGACTGCCTCGTAGGGCATGCCCACTCCTTCGACTCGGTGAGGTGGTGTCCTGCAGCCGACCCGCGGACTGCAGGTCGGCTCGACACGTCCAACCCTGCCCCACTGCAGCCCATTCCGACAGCCCGGTCCGGGCCATAGGTTGGACACATGGCCTTCGACACGACCTTCCCCGACGGATTCCTCTGGGGCGCCGCGACCGCGAGCTACCAGATCGAGGGCGCCGTCGCCGAGGACGGGCGCCTCCCGTCGATCTGGGACACGTTCTCCCAGACCCCCGGCCGGACCGTCGACGGCGATACGGGTGAGATCGCGTGCGACCACTACCACCGCGTCCCGCAGGACGTCGCCCTCATGCGCGAGCTCGGCCTCGACGCCTACCGCTTCTCCGTGGCCTGGCCGCGCATCGTCCCGACGGGTACCGGCGCCACCAACGACGCCGGCCTCGACTTCTACGACCGGCTCGTGGACACGCTGCTGGACAACGGGATTCGCCCCTTCGTGACGCTCTACCACTGGGACCTCCCGCAGGCCCTTGACGACAAGGGCGGCTGGCTCAACCGTGACGTGGCGCAGTGGTTCGCGGACTACGCCAGCGCCGTGACCGGCCGTCTCGGCGACCGCGTCACGAACTGGACCACCCTCAACGAACCGTGGTGCTCCTCGATCCTCAGCTACGCCATCGGGGAGCACGCCCCCGGGCACACCGACCCCGCCGAGTCACTCGTCGCCGCCCACCACCTCCTCCTCGCCCACGGCACGGCCGTGCCGGTCATCCGCGAGAACGTCCCCGGCGCCGAGGTGTCGATCACCCTCAACCCGACGCAGGTGTGGGGCCCGGACCAGCCCGACGAGCGCGACGTCGACGCCGTCCGTCGCGCGGACAACGCCCTCAACGGCATCTTCTTCGGCCCGCTGTTCCACGCGGCATACCCCGGCGGCTTCCTCGAGGACACCGCCCACCTCACCGACCACGCGCACATCCGCGACGGCGACCTCGCGACGATCAGCGCCCCGCTCGACAACCTCGGCGTGAACAACTACTTCCCCACCCGCGTCCGTCACAAGGAGGGCGCGACGAACCCCATGCCCGGCTGCGACGGGGTCGAGGCGGTCGCGCCGCACCCGCCGCTCACCGACATGGGCTGGGAGATCTCGCCGCAGGGCTTTCACGACATCCTCCTGCGCTCGGCCGAGGAGTCCAGCCTGCCGATCTACGTCACCGAGAACGGCTCGGCCTGGCCCGATGTGGTCGAGACCGACCCGGCCGACCCCGAACGCAAGGTCGTCCGCGACGGCGAGCGGACGGCATACCTGCACGGCCATCTGCGCGCGGCGCGCGAGGCGATCGACGACGGCGCCGACCTGCGCGGCTACTTCGCGTGGTCGCTCATGGACAACTTCGAGTGGGCCTTCGGCTACAGCAAGCGGTTCGGGATCGTCCACGTCGACTACGACACGCAGGAGCGCACGATCAAGGACTCCGGCCGGGAGTACGCACGCATCATCGCGGCCCACCGCCGGTAGCGTCCGGGCACCACCGCGCGGCAGGTCACGATTGGGTTCGCCTTGCGGCGATTGCGGCCGTATGCCGTCCGCGCGTCGGTAGGGTTCCCCTCCAGACCGACGTGGGCCGACCACGTCGCCGACCACCAAGGAGTTCCGGTGACCCCCAACCGCATCCGCCGGGCCAGCGCCGTTGCCGCGCTCGGCCTGGTCTCCGTCCTCGGCCTCGCCGCCTGTGGTTCCAGCGACAGTGGCGACGGCGCCGAGCCCGGTGCGAGCAACAGCAGCGGCGTCTCGACCATCGAGGCCGGCAAGCTCAAGGTCTGCACGCACCTGCCCTACAAGCCGTTCCAGTTCAAGGAGGGGTCGGAGGTCGTCGGCTTCGACGTCGAGCTCATGGACCTCGTCGCGAAGAAGCTCGGCCTCGAGCAGGAGATCGTCGACATCTCCTTCGACCAGATCACCTCCGGCGCCGTCTTCGCCGCGAAGAAGTGCGACGCGGCCGCCGCCGGTACGACGATCACCGACGAGCGCGCCAAGGCCCTGACCTTCTCCGAGCCCTACTTCGACGCCACCCAGGCGCTCATCACGAAGAAGGGGTCGGGCTTCACCGATCTCGCGAGCCTCAAGGGCAAGAAGGTCGGCGTCCAGACCGACACGACCGGCCAGCAGTACGCCGAGGAGAACAAGGCGGCCAACGGGTACACCGTCGTCGTCTTCGACGACCTCGCCACCGAGATGGCCGGTGTCCTCGCCGGTCGCGTCGACGCCGCGATCAACGACAACGGCGTCGTCAACGACTACGTCAAGGACAACCCGAGCACCGAGGTCGTCACCGAGTTCGACACCGGTGAGCAGTACGGCCTGATGTTCCCGAAGACCGGCTCCGAGAAGCTCGTCGAGACGGCCAACGAGGTCCTCAAGGCGTCCAAGGAGGACGGCAGCTACAACGAGATCTACAAGAAGTGGTTCGGGGTCGACGCCCCGAAGTGACGGGTTCGCGAGAACCCTTCCGCGACGCAGGGGCGGCGGGTACGGTTTCGACCGGCCCGCTGCCCCTTCGGCGTCCCGGACCCTTGACCCGCCGTCCCGGCAGGAGGACCGATGACCACGACCACCCCTGAGACACCGCAGGCGCCCACCAGACCCAAGCTCTCCCCACGCAAGCGCGCCCAACGCTTCCGCCTCGCGCAGTACGCCCTGCTGGTCATCGTCGTCGCAGCCTTGGCTCTCACTGTCGACTGGCCAGCAGTCAGGGACAGCTTCTTCGCCCCTGAGGACATCAAGCTCACCCTGACCTCGGGTCTGGGGACGGCGCTGAAGAACACCATCATCTACACCGCCGGTGCCTTCGTCATCGGGCTGGTTCTCGGCACCGTCCTCGCCCTCATGCGGCTCTCGTCGGTCGGGCCGTACCGCTGGTTCGCCACGGCTTGGATCGAGTTCTTCCGGGGCCTGCCCGCACTCCTGGTCCTGCTCGTCTTCGGCACGCTGTCGATCGCCTTCCCCGGCCTCGTCATCCCGTTCGACCCGTATGGGACTGTCTGGGTCGGTCTGGGGATCGTCGCCTCGGCCTACATGGCCGAGACGATCCGTGCAGGCATCCAGGCCGTCCCGAAGGGCCAGGTCGAGGCAGCACGTTCTCTCGGAATGACACCCGGTGCGTCCACGCGCAAGATCGTCCTCCCGCAGGCACTGCGAATCGTCATCCCGCCTCTGACGAACGAGCTGATCCTCCTCATCAAGGACTCCTCGCTCGTGTTCATCCTTGGCATCTCCACCACCGGCTTCGAACTGACGAAGTACGGCCGTGACCTCGGCAACCAGACCGCCGGCCTCACCCCGCTCACCGTGGCCGGACTGTGCTATCTCGTCATCACCTTGCCTTTGTCCGTCCTCGTCCGGCGCATGGAAGCCCGCCAGCGGAAGGAGCGCTGAGACATGAGTGCCACCACCACGAACACCGCCGTCGTTGAGGTCCAGGACCTCAACAAGTCCTTCGGCGACAACCACGTCCTGCGGGGCATCGACACCACCGTCCGTGAGGGCGAGGTCGTCTGCGTCATCGGCCCGTCCGGCTCCGGCAAGTCGACGTTCCTGCGCTGCATCAACCTGCTCGAGGAGCCGTCGTCCGGCTCGGTCCGCGTCGGGGGGGAGGAGGTCACCGACCCCGACTGCGACATCGACGCGATCCGCCGCAACATGGGCATGGTCTTCCAGCAGTTCAACCTCTTCCCGCACCTCTCGGTGCTCGAGAACTGCACCATCGCGCAGACGACGGTCCTCAAACGGAGCAAGAGCGAGGCGCAGGCCACGGCCCGCGCCAACCTCGAGAAGGTCGGACTGTCCGAGAAGGCCGACGCCTACCCGGCGCAGCTCTCCGGCGGCCAGCAGCAGCGCGTCGCGATCGCCCGCGCGCTGTCGATGGACCCGCAGCTCATGCTCTTCGACGAGCCGACGTCAGCCTTGGACCCCGAGCTCGTCGGGGACGTCCTCTCGGTCATGCGCCGGCTCGCGAGCGAGGGCATGACGATGATGGTCGTGACCCACGAGATGGCCTTCGCGCGCGACGTCGCGGACCGGGTGATCTTCATGGACGGTGGCGTCATCGTCGAGGAGGGATCACCCGAGCGGGTCATCGGCGACCCGCAGGAGGAGCGCACGCGCACCTTCCTGCAACGGGTCCTCGACCCGACGCACGTCGACCCGGGAGCCGAGGACGCGGCATACGACAAGCGCCACCACGACTCCGAGAGCGCCGCGGACAACTTCGTGAAGCCACAGGACACCCACGGCCACTACGGCCACTGACCTCGCGGCGTCAGAGCGTCAGGCGGTCCTTGACGACCGTGACGAGCCGCTCGGCGACGGCCTGAGCCTCGTCCGCCGTGCTGGCCTCGACCATGACGCGCACGAGCGGCTCGGTGCCGGACTTGCGCAGCAGCACCCGACCGGAGCCGTTGAGCCGCGCCATCTCGTCACCGACCGCAGCCTGCACGCCCTCGTCGGTCTCGACGCGGGACTTGTCGACGCCCTTGACGTTGATGAGCACCTGCGGCAGACGCGTCATGACGGTGCCGAGCTCGGCGATGGACTTGCCGGTCTCGGCCATGCGCGCCGCGAGCATGAGCCCGGTGAGCACCCCGTCGCCGGTGGTGCCGTGCTCGAGCAGGATGACGTGGCCGGACTGCTCGCCGCCGAGGGAGTGCGACGAGCGGCGCATCTCCTCGAGGACGTAGCGGTCACCGACGCCGGTCTGCTTGACCTGGATGCCCTCGCGCTCCATCGCCTGGAGCAGGCCGAGGTTGCTCATGACCGTGGCGACGAGGGTGTCGCCGGCGAGGGCACCACGCTCCTTGAGCGCCACGGCGAGGATGCCCATGATCTGGTCGCCGTCGACCTCGGTACCGGACGCGTCCACGGCGAGGCAGCGGTCCGCGTCCCCATCGTGGGCGATGCCGAGGTCGGCGCCCTTCGCGACGACGGCCGCCTTGAGGTGCTCGAGGTGGGTCGAGCCGTAGCCGTCGTTGATGTTGAGCCCGTCGGGCTCGGTGCCGATCTCGACGACCTCGGCGCCGGCGAGCCGGAAGACCTCGGGCGAGACCCGCGACGCCGCACCGTGCGCGCCGTCGATGACGACCTTGAGCCCGTCGAGCCGGTTCGGGATCGCGTCGAGGAGGTGCGCAACATACCGGGCCTGACCCGCCCGGTTGGAGTGCACGCGACCGACCTGGGCACCCGTCGGGCGCTCCCACTCACGGTCGAGGCCGGCGGCGATCTCGTCCTCGACGGCGTCGGGCAGCTTGTGCCCGCCCGCGGCGAAGAACTTGATCCCGTTGTCCGGCATGGCATTGTGCGATGCCGAGAGCATGACGCCGAAGTGCGCGTCCATGTCGGCGGTGAGGAACGCGACGGCCGGGGTCGGCAGCACACCCACGTCGTGCACGTCGACGCCGGCGGACGCGAGCCCGGCGACGACGGCCGCGCCGAGGAACTCACCCGAGGCCCGGGGGTCGCGCCCGACGACCGCCTTCGGCTTGCGGCCCGCCGCCCGAGCGTCCGCGCCAAGGACGTGCGCGGCCGAGACGGCGAGCTTCAGTGCGAGGTCAGCCGTGATGTCGACGTTGGCGAGCCCCCGGACGCCGTCGGTCCCGAACAGTCGTGCCATCTGGTGTCGTGCCTTTCAGTGATGCTTTTCGTATGCCGGGTGGGCACCTCGTGCGCGTCCCACGCGTCCCAGCGTTATCGGGTCACCCGATAAAGGCCTGCTCGACCCGACAAGCCTTCTCGGGTGAAGCGGGACAGTATCGGGTCGCCCGATAAAGGCCTGCTCGACCCGACGAGCCTTCTCGGGTGAAGCGGGACGAGCCGGCATGGGCCGACGAGCCAACCTACCCCCGAAGGCGCGCGGACGGCATACGGGCAATCCCGCCAGAGCACGCCCTCGCACGCGCGAAGTCCCGCGCCGCACGCGGGCGACGCGGGACTTCGGGTGCTCGGGGCGGCCATGACGGGCCGCCATGGTGAGCAGGGTCAGCGCTTGCTGTACTGGGGCGCCTTGCGGGCCTTCTTGAGACCGGCCTTCTTGCGCTCGGGGACGCGGGCGTCGCGGGTGAGGAAGCCGGCCTTCTTGAGCGCCGGACGGTTGAGCTCCTCGTCGACCCCGTTCAGGGAGCGGGCGACACCGAGGCGGACGGCGCCGGCCTGGCCGGACGCGCCACCACCGTGGACGCGCACGAGCACGTCGTAGGCGCCGTCGAGCTCGAGCACCTTGAGCGGCTCGTTGACGATCTGCTGGTGCACCTTGTTCGGGAAGTACTCCTCGAGGGTGCGACCGTTGATCTTCCACTCGCCGGTGCCCGGCACGATGCGGACGCGGGCGACGGCCTGCTTGCGGCGACCGGTCGCGGCGCCGGGGGCGGACGCGGACGGGCGACGGGCCGGCTCGCCGGCGACGTCGGTGCTCGACTCCGAGGTGTACTCGGTGATCTCGACGTCGTTGCCGTCGGTGCCGAACTCCTCCGTGGTCTCGACTGTGGTGTTCTCGGTCATCACTGGGCCACCTGGCTGATCTCGAAGGGCTTGGGCTGCTGGGCAGCGTGGGGGTGCTCGGAGCCGGCGTAGACCTTGAGCTTGGTCAGCTGCTGGCGGCCGAGGGAGGTCTTGGGGAGCATGCCGCGGATCGCCTTCTCGACGGCCTTGGTCGGCTGCTTGTCGAGGAGCTCGGTGTAGCTCTGGCTCTTGAGGCCGCCCGGGAAGCCGGAGTGGCGGTAGGCCCGCTTCTGCTCGGCCTTGGCGCCGGTGAGCGCGACCTTGTCGGCGTTGATGATGATGACGAAGTCGCCCATGTCCATGTGGGGGGCGAACGTCGCCTTGTGCTTGCCGCGCAGGAGCGTGGCAGCCTGGCTCGCGAGGCGGCCGAGCACGACGTCGGTGGCGTCGATGACGTGCCACTGCCGCGTGATGTCGCCCGGCTTCGGGGAGTAAGTACGCACGGTGTTGCCTTTTCGTGTGAACGAGTGGATGGGGTATGCCGTGTGCTCCCGTCAGGGGGTCCTCTCGCCCTGAGAAGGGCGCACGGCACAACAGTCATCAAGTTTACGGACGGCGTGGGCCCGGCCCAAATCGCATCAGCAAGGCCCGGAAAGGGGTGCTGACCTGCGCAAACGCGGGCGAGCGGACGGCATACAGAAAAGTTGTGCAAACAGACTGTGCAGAGGTATTGTGCACAACATGCCTGCTCGCACGCCACCCACCCCGCCGAGCGAGGACCCCGACTTCACCGGGTTCCGCCTCGACGCGACCGCCCTGAAGACGCTCGCCCACCCCCTGCGATCGCGGCTGCTGTCGGCGCTGCGCCGCGGTGGACCCGCGACGGCGACCGACCTCGCCGCGGCCCTCGGCACGAACTCCGGCGCGACGAGCTACCACCTGCGCAAGCTCGAGTCCGTCGGTCTCGTGGCCGACACCGGCGAGGGCGAGGGCAAGCGGCGGCTGTGGCGGGCGGCGACCGACTCGCACCAGTGGGAACCGAGCGACTTCGCCGGCGACGAGGACGCCGAGACCGCACTCAACTGGCTGACCCGGGACTACACGCGACACTTCGCCGAGCAGTTCGAGCGCTGGCTCGACGTCGAGGCCACGTGGCCGCCGGAATGGCGTGATGCCGCTGGCATGAACGACTCCTACGTCATCGCCACCCCGGCCCAGCTGCAGCAGATGAACGCCGAGATCGACGAGATCGTCACGCGCTATCGCCGTGTGGGACAAGGCAACCCGGCCGCCCGGCGGCTGGCCGTCTACAACGTCACCTACCCGCTCGACCTCGACCGGGTCCCGCGCGGGGAGGAGTCGTGACCACCGCGCCCCTCTCCCCCGCCGCGGCACGCCGGGTCTTCTACGCGCTGAGCTTCACGCGGTGGTTCCCGGTCGGGCTCATCGTCGGCATGATGACGCTGCTGCCGCTGGACCGCGGGCTGAGCGTCGCGCAGGCGCTGGCGGCCTTCGCGTTCACGGGGTGGGTCGTCTTCGCCCTGGAGCTGCCGACGAGTGGGTTCGCCGACGCGTTCGGCCGCAAACCGGTCTACGTCGCGGCGGCCGTCGTGCAGGTCGCGGCCGGGCTCGTCTACCTCTTCGCCCAGTCGTTCTGGGTGTTCGTCCTCGGCTCGGTGCTCACCGGCGTCTTCCGCGCCCTGGACTCGGGGCCGCTCGAGGCGTGGTTCGTCGACGCCGTGCACGCCACCGACCCCGGGGCGGACGTCGACCAGCCGCTGGCCCGGCAGGGAACCATCCTCGGGCTCGGCATGGCGGCGGGCTCGCTCGTCTCGGCCGGGCTCATCGCGTGGCATCCGTTCGCGCAGTCGTCGGCCCTCAACCTCCCGTTCGCCGTCTTCGTCGCGTTGACGGTCGTGCACCTCGTCGCCACGGTCGTCCTCGTCAAGGAGCCGCGGACCCACGTGGACTCCACCGGGCTGCGCCGCGCCGTCGCGTCGGCCAAGGAGGCGCCGGGGGTCGTCCGCGACGGCCTCGGCATGCTGCGCAGCAACCGGATCCTGCGCGGCCTCGTCCTCGTCGAAGTGTTCTGGTCCATCGCGATGATCGTCTTCGAGACCTTCCAGCCGATCCGGCTCGCCGAGCTGCTGGGCAGCGAGGAGCGGGCGGGCGCCTGGATGGGAGTCGTCGCGGCCGGGGGCTGGGCGATCTTCGCCGCCGGCTCCGGTCTCGCCGGGCTCGTCTCGAAGCGGCTCGGCGTCACCCGGACGGCCATCCTCGGGCGAGTCCTCAACTCCCTCGGGGCGGTGTGGATGGGCCTCGTGCTCGGGCCGGTGGCGCTCGTCGTCGCCTACCTGTTCACCTACTCGATGCACGGTTTCGCCGGCCCCATGCACGGCGCCCTCCTCCACCGCGAGGCCTCGGCGCGCAACCGGGCCACGGTGCTGTCGATGAACTCGATGATGATGTTCGCGGCCTACTCGGGTGTCGCGCCCCTGCTCGGTCTGCTCGCCGAGCGCACGTCGAACCAGGTCGCGATGGTCCTCGCCGGCGCGCTCAGCCTCCTCGGGGCGTTCCTCTACCTCCCGGCACTGCGCCACGAGCGGCAGCTGCGCACCGAACCTGCCGGCGACGCCGCGCCGGTGTGAGCCCCTCGTCTCGTGTGCCTGACGCGGACACATTGCGTCTGCGTCAGGCACACGAGGCCCGGGTCACTGGCTGGTGACGGTGAGGCGGTGGGTCGCCGAGTCGTAGGCGAAGTTCGTCCGTGCGCCGTCCGCCGGCACCGTGAGCGTGATGTTGCCGCCGTTCGGTATGCCGTCCGAGCCGTAGTTCTCGGCCCAGGACAGGCCGTGCGCCACCTTGAGCTCGTAGCTGCCGGCCGGGATCTGTGTCGTCGCCCACGTGAAGGTGCCGTCGCCGTCCTTGTCCTGCAGCCACGGCCGCATGCAGTCCGGCGACCAGTCTGCGGGGCAGCCGAGCTCGGACTGGAACGAACCGGGGACGGTGACGATCGTCGTCTCCTCGTCCGAGGTCGCCCAGTGCGTCGTCGGGTCGTAGTAGAAGGTCACCGTGCCGTCAGTCGTCTCGTAGGAGATGTTCGCACCGTCGCGAATCCCCTTCTCCCCGTAGTTCTCCGTCCATTGCCGATCGAGGGCGGCCTTGTAGGAGTAGGGGCCCGCAGGCAGGGTGTAGGAGCCCTTCCAGATCTTGTCCTTCGCGTCGAGCGACAGCTGCGCCCGGTCGCACGCCGGCTCCCAGTCAGCCGCGCAGCCCATTTCCGAGTTGTGCGTTCCCGGCACGGACACGGCCGACGGCTGCGTCGCCGGCGGGTCACCGATCTCGCCCTCTGCGGAGCCACCCGTCGACGGCTGCACGACGCTCGCCCACGTCGAGTCGGCGGCCACCCGCCCGGCCGCGTCGCGCACGACCGCGCGGTACTCGAGGACCGAGCCGAGCGGCATACCGGCGACGTCGTGGAAGACGCGGAACGGCGCGTTGTCGTCGGTCCCGATGGTGCGCCACTGCGAGGTGCCGACGGGGCGGTAGAGGAACGTCGTCTGCGCGAAGGTGCTCGCCGTGACGTCGGCCGTGATCTCGGCCCGGTCGAAGACGCCGTTCGCGGTGCCGGCGGACAGCTCGATGGTCGGGGCCGCACCGGATGTCGCGATCGGCTTGTTGGCCCGCCACACGCTCACCGTCAGCGGCGGCACGCTCACCTTCACCGAGCCGTCGGCGCCGGGCTTCACGGCCGTGTCGGTGCCCGACACGGGAGTGAAGACCACGCCCTTGCCGCGGCTCCACGTCGGGAAGCTCGCCGACGCCGCCGATGTCGAGTTGTTCGCTGCGACGACGTATTCGACCTGCTGTGACGCGTCGATGCGGGAGACCGCGAAGATCCCGGCGCCCTCCGCGGCATACCGCTGGATCTGCGCGCCGTCCGCGAGCGCGGGGTGCTTGGCGCGCACCTGCGACAGGGCGCGGATGTGCTCGTAGAGCGGGTGGTCGGTCGCATACCTGTCGCGCGAGCCCTCGGGGCCGGCGAGCACCTGCTCGGAGTTGTAGATGTCGACCTTGCTCGCGAACATGTCTTCGCGGGCGAGCTGGTCGCCACCGGTGCCGATGAAGCCCTGCTCGTCGCCGTAGTACGTCACCGGGTTGCCGCGCGTCGCGAACATTAGCGACTGGGCGAACTTCACCCGCGCCAGCAGCTCGGACTCGTCCTTCGACGCCTCCTTGAGGAACATCGCGGCGCGGCCCATGTCGTGGTTCCCGAGGAACGTCGGCAGTTGGTAGGCGTTGCTGTCGGCGTCGGTGTACCAGTCGTCGCGCGAGAAGAAGTCGGCGAGGACGTTCGCGGGCTTGCCCTTGGCGAAGTCGACGCCCTGCTGCTGGAAGCCGAAGTCGAGGGTGGCCTGGAGCTTGCCGCGCGTCGTGTACTCCGACATGACGGCCGGGTTGCCGTCGTAGACCTCACCGAACGCGAAGAAGTCGTCGTTGCCGACCCGCTTGGCCTCGCCGAGGATCTGCGGTACGAACTGCTGCCAGAACTCGAGGTTGACGTGCTTGACCGTGTCGATGCGGAAGCCGTCGATGCCGAAGTCCACCCACTGCTTGTAGATCTCGCCCATGCCGTCGACGACCTCGGGCCGCTCGGTGAAGAGGTCGTCGAGCCCGATGAAGTCGCCGTAGGTCGAGGACTCGCCGGCGAAGGTCGAGTCGCCGCGGTTGTGGTACATCAGCGGGTCGTTGAGCCACGCCGGCGTCTTGGCGTCCTCGTCGCCCGGGCGCAGGAACGGCGTGTAGGGGAACGACGTCGCCGGGTCCATCTGCGGGAACTGCGTGCCGATGTAGTCGCGGTCGTCGAACGGCGTGCCGCTCACGTCCTTGTAGGGGTAGGCCTTCTTCGAGCGGTAGGAGTACTGCCCCTCGCGGTAGTCGATGACGTCGGCCGTGTGGTTGGTGATGATGTCGAAGAAGACCTTCATCCCCTTCTTGTGCGCCGCCGCGATGAGCTCCTTCATCTCCGCGTTCGTCCCGAGGTGCGGGTCGATCTGGGTGAAGTCGGTGATCCAGTAGCCGTGGTAGCCGGCGCTCTCCTCCCCCGGCTTGCCCTGCACCGGCTTGTTCTTGAAACTCGGCGTGAGCCAGATGGCCGTCGTGCCGAGGCCCTTGATGTAGTCGAGCTTCTCGGTGACGCCCTTGAGGTCACCACCGTGGTAGAACGCCTTGTTCGTCGGGTCGAAGCCCGTCGTGAGCGGCCCGCCGGTGAGCCCGCCGCGGTCGTTCGCGGTCGAGCCGTTCGCGAACCGGTCCGCCATGAGGAAGTAGAACCGCTCCTGGGTGAGCGGCGAGCGCAGCGAGTCCTGCGCGAGCTGGGCGTCCGCCGCCGTGGTGCCCTCACTCAGCCCCTCGGGCGTGATGCTCGTGCGGTGCGTCGCGTCGTCATAGGTGAACGTCAGCCGCGCCGGCCCCTCGAGCACGAGCGGGATGTTCGAGCCGTCGAGCTTGCCGTCGGCGCCGTAGTTGACGTCCCAGCCGCCGTTGATCGCGACCTTGTACTCATAGGTCCCGGCCGGGACGGTGAAGGTCTTCGCGTATGCCGTGGAGTCGCCGACCCGAGTCAGTTCCGTTGCGCTGCAGTCGGGTTGCCAGTCGGCGCTGCAGCCGAGCTCGGACTGGAGCGAGCCGGCGAGGGTGACCGACTCCGGAGTGGCCGCGAAGGCCGACGGGGCGACGGCTCCGACGAGCGGGGTGACCGCGAGCGCGGCACCCGCCAGGACGGCAGGCAGTCTGCGGGGACGAAGCATCGTTGCTCCTTGTGAGTCGGCTGTGTGCGCGGCAGGGACTCGACAGAGCGTAGGTGCGAAAACGCTTTACATGAACCCCCAGAGCCTGCGCACCCACCGGGCGCCCGAGGCAAGCCGCACTTTGCGCGCGATGGCGCAGGAAGAACTGCGTCCAGGCGCGCAAAGTGCGCCCGCTGATCCGGCCAGGCACACACGGCGAGGGTTCAGAGGGTGCGGGTCGCGCGCGCCTCGTCCGCCCGGGCCGCCAGGTCGCCGTCCTCGGGATAGACGACCTCCTCGAGCGAGAGGCCGTGCGCCGGCATGACCTTGACGCGCGGATCCCGGACCTCCGCGCCCAGCACCTCGGCCGGGAACCCGACCTCTGCCCGCCCCAGCCCGACCGGCACGACCGAGCCGACGAGTGCGCGAACCATGCTGTGGCAGAACGCATCCGCGACGACGGTCCCCTCGATGACACCGTCATCGGCACGGGTCCAGCCATACGCCAGCAGCGTCCGCACCGTTGTCGCCCCCTCCCGCTTCTTGCAGAACGCCGCGAAGTCGTGCAGGCCGAGCAGCCGGCCCGCCGCCGCGTCCATCGCGGTCACGTCGAGTGGCTCCTTGACGAGCACGGTGTCGCGACGGCGCAGCGGATCCATCGCGCCCGGGTCATCGCAGATCCGATACCGATAACGTCGACGCAGCGCCGAGAACCGCGCGTCGAACCCCTCCGGCGCCAAAGCGACCGACCGCACCGCGACGTCCCCCGGGAGGATCCCCGCGAGCCGCGACCGGGCCGCCTCCTCCGGTGAGCGGGACGAGCGACCCGGCAGGCCGGCATACGCGGCCTCGTCGACGTCGGCATGGACCACCTGGCCACGTGCGTGCACCCCTGCGTCGGTGCGTCCGGCGACGGTGAGCCGCACCGGTTCCGGCGCGCGCAGCAGCGTCGTCAGCGCAGCGGACAGCTCCCCCTCAACCGTCCGCAGCCCCGGCTGCGCCGCCCACCCCGAGAAGTCCGTGCCGTCGTAGGCGAGGTCGATCCGAATCCGCCGCTCGCCCATGGAGCGAGACTAGGCCACAGGGTCTACCGTCAGAAGAGTGAGTACGACGACGCCGTCATCCCGGGGAATCTTCCGCCGCAAGCCCATCGAGGACATCACCGACGAGGGCGAGCACGGGCTCAGCCGCAGCCTCGGACTGTGGCAGCTCACCGCCATCGGTGTCGGCGGCATCATCGGCGCTGGCATCTTCTCGCTCGCCGGCTCGGTCGCGAGCGGCGCCGAGGGCGGCAAGGGCGTCGGCCCGGCGGTGATCTTCAGCTTCCTCATCGCCGGCATCGCGAGCGCCGCAGCGGCCTTCTCGTATGCCGAGTTCGCCGGTCTCATCCCCAAGGCCGGCTCGGCCTACACCTACGGGTATGCCGTCCTCGGCGAGATCGTGGGCTGGCTCATCGGGTGGGACCTCCTTCTCGAGTACATCGCCATCGTCGCCGTCGTGGCCATCGGCATCAGCGGCTACTTCGGCTTCCTCCTGCAGCAGCTCGGCATCGACCTGCCCGCGTGGATGCTCGGCGCCCCCGGCACGGGCGACGGGCACCGCGTCGACCTCTTCGCTGCGCTGCTGTGCCTGCTCATCGCCTTCCTCCTCGCGCAGGGCATCAAGAACGCCGCCCGCGTCGAGACGATCGTCGTCGTCCTCAAGGTCGCCGTCGTCCTGCTCGTCATCGTCGTGGGCTTCTTCCACATCAAGACGGCGAACTACACCCCGTTCTCGCCACTCGGCTTCGGCGGTGCGATGACCGGTGCGGCGACGGTGTTCTTCGCGGTCTTCGGCTACGACGCGATGTCGACCGCGGCCGAGGAGAGCAAGGACGCCCGCCGGCACATGCCCAAGGCGATCATCTACAGCCTCGCCATCTCGATGGTGCTCTACGTCCTCGCCTGCCTCACCCTCGTCGGGATGCAGAACTACCGCGAGATCGACCCCGAGGCGGGCTTCTCCGCGGCGTTCGAGAGCGTTGGCCTCAGCGGCCTCGCGACGGTCATCGCGGTCGGCGCCATCATCGGCATCCTCACGGTGATGTTCACCTTCATGCTCGGGGTGACGCGTGTGTGGTTCGCGATGAGCCGCGACGGCCTGCTCCCCCAGTGGTTCGCCAAGACCCACCCGACGAAGCACGTCCCGACCCGCGTCACGTGGATCGCCGGCGTCCTCTCCGCGCTCATTGCCGGCTTCATGCCGATCGCCGAGGCGGCCGAGCTGACGAACATCGGCATCCTGCTCGCGTTCGTCGTCGTGTGCATCGCGGTCATCGTGCTACGCCGCACCCAGCCCGACCTGCCGCGCACCTTCCGTTGTCCCGCAGTGCCGTTCGTCCCGGCGATCGGCGTCATCTTCTCGCTGTGGCTCATCAGCTTCCTCGCCTGGGAGACGTGGCTGCGGTTCGCCGTGTGGTTCCTCATCGGACTGCTCATCTATTTCGCCTACTCCCGCCGCCACTCGCTCCTCGAGCGCGACCCGTCACGCTGAGGCCGGGTCAGCGCACGGGGTCCGGCTGCACCCGCAAGGTGGTGAGGACGGTCGCGAGCATGTCGTAGTTGCCGGCGAGCAGGAGCAGCTCGACCGCCTCGCGCTCGCTCGTCACCGACCGCAGCCGCGCCCACGCCTCGTCGTCGAGATCGCGGTCCTCGACGAGCGCGAGTGCTGTCGCTCGCAGCACGGCCTCCCGCTCGCTCAGGGTCGGCGGCGCGTCACCGCGCGTCAGCGACGACACCTCGTCAGCGCTGAGTCCCGCCCGTCGGCCGATCCGCCGATGGTGCGACAGCTCGTACTCGCACTCACGCCGCGTCCCGACGGTGAGGATGACGACCTCGGCCTCGCGCCGCGACAGCGACCCGAACGGCATGAGCCGGCCCGCGAAGTGCAGCCATCCGGTGAACGTCCCACGCGCGCGCCCGAGCGTGGTGAACACCGCCGGCGGCTCGGTCCCCATGACTCGCCCCGCGGCCCGCGAGAACGCCCACCCGAACGGCCCCAGCTCCCTCAGCGAGCCCGGTGGGATCCGTGGTCCGGTATGCCGGCCGCCCACCTCGGGCGTATGCCGCCCGCTCACCGCTCGCTCCCGCCCCCGGGCCGGAGCCGACCGCCGCGGAGGGGCTCCGGCTGCGGAGTCGTGAAGTCGACCTCCTCAGTGCGCGCCACCTCGAGCGCCTCGGACAGCGACGGCAGCGGCCAGGCCTCCACCGCCCGCTGCGCCACGGCCCGGAACGGCAGCACCGGCCGCACCCATCCCGGGGCGGCGACGACGCGCGAGCGCCGGGCGACGCCACGCTCGAGGGCGCGCAGGGCCTTCTCGACCGGCGTCACCCCGGTGATGGTGCGACCCCCGCTCAGTGCCTGACCGGCCCGCGTCCCGAACCCCCGTTCGGTCATGTCGGTGTCGAGCTCGGAGTAGTAGGCGACCCCGACCCGCGCGCCCGACGCGCGCAGCTCCTGGCGCGCCGTGTTGCCGAGTGCCTCGACTCCGGCCTTGCTCACCGAGTAGGCGCCCAGCAGCGGAAGGTGCACGGCCGCAGCGAGACTGGCCGTGAGCAACGCATACCCACCGGGGTGCGCGATGTGCGGCGCGGCCTCGCGCAGCGTGTAGTACACCCCGAGCAGGTTGACCGCCAGGTGCCTCTCCATGACGCCCTCGCGACCGCCGACGACCGGCAGCTGCGCGGCGATGCCGGCATTGGCGACGACGACGTCGAGACCGCCGAGCTCGTTGACGAGCTCTGCGACAGCGGCCCGCACCGCCTCGGGGTCGGACACGTCGCACTCGCGCCATGGGCCACCGGTGCTCGCGGCGACCTCGGCCAGGCCGTCGGGCTCGAGACCGAGCACGGCCACGCGTGCGCCGTGACCGGCGAGGAGGAGCGCGAGCCCGCGCCCGATGCCCCGGGCGGCGCCGGTGATGAGGACCCTCCTGCCGGCGAGGTGCGGCGTGAGGGCTGCGCGCGGAGCAAGGGCCGGGACGGTCACCATGGATACCGAGAGTAGTGCCGGGCACGGGGTCACGGCCCGCGTCCGACGAGATCCCTAGGGTGGAGGCATGGACCGACCCAGCCTCACCGACGCCCTGCGCCACCGCGAGACGGTCCTGCGCGCCTTCGTCGGCGCCGACGGCCGGCTCGCGTCGATCCCGACGAAGATCGGCAAGCGCCTCGTCGTCCTCGACCTCGTCGCGCAGGATTTCGAGCTCGGCGAGATCTACGACGAGCGCACCGTCAACGAGGTGCTCAAGCAGCGTCACCCTGACTTCGCCGCGCTGCGCCGCTACCTCGTCGAGGAGGGCTTCCTCACGCGGCGCGACGGCACGTACTGGCGCAGCGGCGGCACGACCGACGTCTGAGCGTGCCTCAGCTCGGCGGCGGCATGACGGGGCCCGTCGGCGGCTCGGCGGTGGCGAGCGATGACTGGCGGTCCTCCCGCTCCAGGGCGTCCGGGTCGGTCGGGACCCCGGCCGTGATGACCGTGCCGTCCGGACGGACGATCTTCTTCGGCGTCCGGGGCACGAGGTGGGTGAGCCGCGGCCCTTGGCCGTCCAGCGGCACCTCCACCGGCTCGCCCGCCGTGATGTCGACCGACTCGCCACGCACGGTGACGCTCACCGCGTCACCCGCGAGGTGGACGAAGGTCATCTTCTCGGCCTCGAGCTCGACGCGGAAGCGCGTCCCGCGCACGCGCAGGTTGAAGCACAGCCGCTGCCACGCCTCGGGCAGGCGCGGGTCGAACGACAGGTCGCCGCCGGCGTCGCGCATCCCGGCGAAGCCGTAGACGAGGGAGTTCCACACGCCACCTGCGGACGCGATGTGCACGCCGTCGGCGGTGTTGCCGTGCAGGTCCCCGAGGTCGACGTAGAGCCCGGAGAGGAAGTAGTGCATCGCGAGCTGCTGGTGCCCGACCTCGGCGGCGATGATCGACTGCACGACGGCGCTCAGGGACGAGTCCCCCGTCGTGATCGGGTCGTAGTACTCGAAGTTGGCGCGCTTCTGCTCGTGGGTGAAGCGGTCCCCCTGGAGCAGCAGCGCGAGGACGACGTCGGCCTGCTTGAGCACCTGGAAGCGGTAGATGACGAGCGGGTGGTAGTTGAGCAGCAGCGGCCGCTTGTCGGCGGGCGTCTGCGAGAGGTCCCACAGCTCGCGGTCGAGGAAGTTCTCGTCCTGCGGGTGGATGCCGAGCCCCTCGTCGAACGGGATCGCCATCGCCGCGGCACAGGCCTCCCACTCAGCCGGCTCATCGTCCTTGAGGTGCAGGCGACTCTTCAGGCGCGCGTATGCCGTGGGGTCGTTTTCGCGAATGTCCAGGACCGCCTGGGCCGCACGCTCGAGGTTGAAGCGGGCCATGACATTGGTGAAGAGGTTGTTGTTGACGACCGTCGTGTACTCGTCCGGCCCGGTGACGCCATGGATGTGGAACGTGCGGCCGCCGTCCACCCGCCAGAACCCGAGGTCGGCCCACAGCCGCGCGGTCTCGACGAGGATCTCGACGCCGTCATGACGGAGGAACGCGCGGTCGCCGGTGGCGTCGCAGTACTTCGCGACGGCGAAGGCCACGTCGGCGTCGATGTGGTACTGCGCGGTGCCGGCCGCGTAGTACGCCGATGCCTCGAGACCGTTGATCGTGCGCCACGGGAAGAGCGCGCCGCGCTGGGCGAGCTCGCGGGCGCGCTGCCGGGCGTGGTCGAGCAGGTTGACCCGGAAGCGCAGCAGGTTCTTCGCCGCCGTCGGGAAGGTGTAGGAGAGGAACGGGACGACGTAGATCTCGGTGTCCCAGAAGTAGTGCCCCTCGTAGCCGCTGCCGGTCACGCCCTTGGCGGCGACCCCGAGCTGGTCGGCACGTGAGGCGGCCTGGGCGATCTGGAAGAGGTTCCACCGGATCGCCTGCTGGATGGCCGGCTGGTCCTCGACGGTGACGTCGGCGTTGTCCCAGTACGTGCTCAGCCAGTCGCGCTGGGCCTCGACGTAGTGGGCGATGCCGTCGCGTCGCACCCGGTCGAGGGTGCGACGGCAGCGGTCGAAGAGCTCACGCGCCGGGACGCCGCGGGACGTGTGGTAGGCCACGACCTTGGTGATGCGGGTCGTCGTGCCTTCGGTCGCGTCGATGCGGTAGACCCGCTTGCCGAGGTCGGGCTCGGTCGAGATGAGCTCCTCGACGACGTCGTCGGTCTCGATGGAGTGGTCGGCCGCAACGGCGAGCGTCATGCCGGACCGGGCGGTGCGGTAGCCGAGGATCATCCGGCGCTCGCTGTGCCAGTCCCCTTGCGGGACAAGGACCCTCGACGTGAAGGCACCCGCGCGCCGCGGGTCCCAGGCCTTGGCGTCCTCGCCGCCCTTGCCTGCGGAACCACCCGAGCCGCCCTTGTCACCCGAGCCCTTGCCGCTGTCCGAGGCCAGGTCGACGTGCGGGGCCAGGGCGTGCCGGTCGTGGTACTCGTCGGCACCGTCCTGCCGGTTGAGGATCTGGCTCGAGATGACGACGGGGGCATCGCCCGAGAGCATCGTCACCTCGATCGTCATGATCGCGAGGTGGCGCTCGGTGAAGGAGATCATCCGCGTCGTGTCGATGCGCACGACCTTGCCCGACGGGGTGCGCCACACGAGGTGGCGACGCAGCTCCCCGTCGCGCATGTCGAGCACCCGCTCGTACTCGACGAGGTCGGCCATCGAGATGAGCAGCGGCTCGTCGTCGACGTAGAGCTTCATCACCGTGCTGTCCGGCGCGTTGACGATCGTCTGGCCGGTGTGCGCGAACCCGTAGGCCTGCTCGGCGTGGTGGATGTCCCACGTCTCGTGGAAGCCGTTGACGAAGGTCCCGTGCGCCTCGCTCGGCCGACCCTCCGGCGGGGTGCCGCGCATCCCGAGGTAGCCGTTGCCGACGGCGAAGAGGGTCTCGGTGAGGCCGAGGTCGCCGTCGCTCGGGAAGGTCTCGACGAGCCGCCACTCGTCGACGGGGAAGCGCTCCCTGTCGATGGGGTCGGTGCTGCCGTACTCGAGGCTCACGGCAGCAGCTCCTCGAGGTCGCGCACGACGACATCGGCACCCGCGGCGGTGAGGCCCTCGGCCCCCGCCCCGCGGTCCACTCCCACGACGAGGCCGAACTCGCCCGCGCGACCCGCGCGCACCCCGGACACCGCGTCCTCGAGGACCACGGCACGCTCCTTGGGCACCCCGAGCTGCTCCGCGGCATACAGGAAGGTGTCCGGCTTCGGTTTGCCCGGCAGGCCCTGCTCGGTCGCGACGGCACCGGAGACGACGACGGGGAAGAACTCGGCGATGCCCGCGGTCTCGAGGACGGCCGGGGCGTTGTTGGAGGACGACACGACAGCCATGGCAGTTCCGCGCTCGCGCAGCGCCTCGATGAGGCGCACCGACCCGGCATACGGCTCGACGCCGTCACGCTCGAGCACCGCATTGAAGGCATCGTTCTTGCGGTTGCCCAGCCCGCTCACCGTCTCCGCGTCCGGGCTGTCGGACGGGTCGCCCTCGGGGAGCTCGATGCCGCGCGAGGCGAGGAAGTCGCGGACGCCGTCGTAGCGCGGCTTGCCGTCGACGTGGTCGAAGTAGTCCTGGTCGGTGTAGGGCTCGTCGACGCCCTTCGCCGACAGGTAGGCGTTGAACATCTCGGCCCAGGCGCGCATGTGCACCTCGGCGGTCGGAGTGAGCACGCCATCGAGGTCGAAAAGCGCTGCGTCGTAGGCGTTCCAGTCCATCCCCTCAGCCTACGGATCGCAGGCCTTCCGACACCAACTCCCGCGCCCACCGATCCCCGCGCCGAGTGTCGGGTTGTGGCTGGCTCAGCCCCCGCCGAGGCAGCCACAGCCCGACACTGAGTGACACTCACTCGGGAAGGCGCGCGGACGGCATACCGACTCAGGGCCGGTCACCTTCGCGGGGAAGGTGACCGGCCCTGAGTCGGTATGCCGGGTGGCCGGCAGTCGGGGTGTCGACGCCTCAGGCGTCTTCGCCCTCGACCTGCTGCTTGGCCTCGCCACCGGCCGGCTCGAAGCCGGCAGCCTTGGCGTCGTCGGCCGACTTGAACCAGAACTCGGCCTCGGTGGCGTCGTACCACTGCGAACCGGGGACGTGGTACTTGCCCGAGTCGGCGTTGCCCTTGACCGAGTAGCCCTCGGGAGCGGAGCCGTCCTCGTTCGATGGGGCGGCACCCTCCGGAAGGGCGGCGATCTCGAGCTCGTTGCCCTCGGCGTCGACGGCCTCGGTCGGAGCGCCGGCGTCGGCCAGCGCAGCGGCGTCGGCGGCCTCGGTCGCCTCGGCGGTCTCGGTCGCCTTCGACTCCTCGGCCTTCTCGTCGGCCTTCTTGTCCTTGGCGGCGCGCTTCGTCGCAGCCTCGGCCTCCTTGACGGTGGCCTTCTTGGCGACGGGCTCGCGGACGAGCTCGATGACCGCCATGGGGGCGTTGTCGCCCTTGCGGGGGCCGACCTTCGTGATGCGGGTGTAGCCGCCCTGGCGGTCGGCCATGTCCGGCGCGACCTCGACGAAGAGGCGGTGGACGACACCCTTGTCACGCACGACCGTCATGACCCGGCGACGGGCGTGCAGGTCGCCGCGCTTGGCGAAGGTGATGAGCCGCTCGGCGAGCGGGCGCAGCCGCTTGGCCTTGGCCTCGGTGGTCGTGATCGAGTCGTGCTCGAACAGCGACGTCGCGAGGTTGGCCAGGATGAGGCGCTCGTGAGCCGGGCCGCCTCCGAGGCGGGGACCCTTGGTGGGGGTGGGCATGTCAGTTCTCCTAGATGTGGGTCAGCGCGTCAGAGCTGCTCGTCCTCGGCGTACGCCGCGTCATCGGCGTCCGCGTCGGAGAAGCTGAACTCGTCGTCGTAGGAAGCGATCTGGCTCGGGTCGAAGCCGGCCGGGCTGTCCTTGAGCGCCAGACCCATGCCGTGCAGCTTGGCCTTGACCTCGTCGATGGACTTCTGGCCGAAGTTGCGGATGTCGAGCAGGTCCGCCTCGCTGCGACCGACGAGCTCACCCACGGTGTGGATGCCCTCGCGCTTGAGGCAGTTGTAGGAGCGGACCGTGAGGTCGAGGTCCTCGATCGGCAGGGCGAGGTCCGCAGCGAGCGCGGCGTCGGTCGGCGACGGGCCCATGTCGATGCCCTCGGCCTCGACGTTGAGCTCGCGGGCGAGACCGAACAGCTCGACGAGCGTCTTGCCGGCGGAGGCGAGCGCGTCACGCGGGGTGACGGCCTGCTTGGTCTCGACGTCGATGACGAGGCTGTTGAAGTCGGTGCGCTGCTCGACTCGGGTCAGCTCGACCTTGTAGGTGACGTTGAGGACCGGGCTGTAGATCGAGTCGACCGGGATGCGGCCGATCTCCTGGTCGCCGGACTTGTTCTGCGCCGCGGAGACGTAGCCACGACCGCGCTCGACGGTGAGCTCCATCTCGATGGAGCCCTTGTCGTTCAGCGTCGCGATGTGCAGGTCGGGGTTGATGACCTCGACACCGGCCGGCGGCGCGATGTCCGCGGCGGTGACGGCGCCCGCACCCTGCTTGCGCAGGTACATGACGACCGGCTCGTCGTGCTCGGAGGAGACGACGAGGCCCTTGATGTTGAGGATGATCTCGGTGACGTCCTCCTTGACCCCGGGGATCGTGGAGAACTCGTGGAGCACGCCGTCGATGCGGATGCTCGTCACGGCGGCACCCGGGATGCTCGAGAGCAGGGTGCGGCGGAGGCTGTTGCCGAGCGTGTAGCCGAAGCCCGGCTCCAGCGGCTCGATGACGAAACGGCTCCGGTTCTCGGAGATGACGTCCTCGGTGAGGATCGGACGCTGTGCGATGAGCACGGTGATTTCCTTCCCACGGGCGACCGCTATATGACGCCTCGTGAAACTGCCGGGTCGACCCCGACGCCCGGGTCACCTCTGTCTGCGACCAGGACAAGCCTTGCTGTATGCCGGGTGCGCACCTCGGTACGTCCGGCTCCGACTGGTTGCGCGTTTCTCGCAGCTCGCTGGCGCTCGCCGCGAGAAACGCGCAACCAGTCGGTCTCGGTCAGTTCTTGGAGTAGAACTCGACGATGAGCTGCTCGGTGAGCTGGCTGTCGATCTGCGCACGCACCGGGAGCTGGTGGATGAGGATCTGCAGCGAGCCCGGGACGACCTGCATCCAGGCCGGGGTCGGGCGCTCACCGAAGGTCTCGCGGGCGAGCTGGAACGGGAACGACTCGGCGGACTGCTTGCGCACCGTGATGATGTCGTACTGCTCCACGCGGTAGGACGGGACGTCCACGCGCTTGCCGTTGACCTCGAAGTGGCCGTGCGTCACGAGCTGACGCGCGGCGCGGCGGGTGCGGGCGAGGCCCGCGCGGTAGATGACGTTGTCGAGCCGGGACTCGAGGATCGTCAGGATGTTCTCGCCGGTCTTGCCGGGGCGGTTGGCCGCCTCCTTGTAGTAGCGGCGGAACTGCTTCTCCATGACGCCGTAGGTGAAGCGGGCCTTCTGCTTCTCCTGCAGCTGGGTGAGGTACTCCTTCTCCTGCATCCGGCGACGGCCGTGCTGGCCGGGCGGGAACGGGCGAAGGTCGAAGTTCTTGTCGCCGCCGACGAGGTCGACCTTGAGGCGACGCGACTTCTTGGTGATGGGGCCGGTGTAACGAGCCATGGTTCTAGTTCTCTCTCGTTCTCAGGCGCTCAGACGCGGCGGCGCTTCGGCGGGCGGACACCGTTGTGCGGCGACGGGGTGACGTCCTGGATGGACCCCACCTCGAGACCGGCAGCGGTGAGGGAACGGATCGCGGTCTCACGACCGGAGCCCGGGCCCTTGACGAAGACGTCGACCTTGCGCATGCCGTGGTCCATCGCCCGACGGGCAGCGGCCTCGGCGGCGGTCTGCGCGGCGAACGGGGTCGACTTGCGCGAGCCCTTGAAGCCGACCTGCCCGGCCGAGGCCCAGCTGATGACGGCACCGGTCGGGTCGGTGATCGAGATGATCGTGTTGTTGAACGTGCTCTTGATGTGGGCCTGGCCCACGGCGACGTTCTTCTTCTCCTTGCGGCGCACCTTCTTGGCGCCGGATGCCATACGGCCCTTGGGGGGCATTACTTACCAACCTTCTTCTTGCCGGCGACGGTGCGCTTCGGGCCCTTGCGGGTGCGCGCGTTGGTCTTGGTCCGCTGACCGCGAACGGGCAGGCCACGACGGTGGCGGATGCCCTCGTAGGACCCGATCTCGACCTTGCGGCGGATGTCGGCCTGCACCTCACGGCGGAGGTCACCCTCGACCTTGAGGTTCTCGTCGATCCAGTCACGCAGGGCGACGAGGTCGGCGTCGGTGAGGTCCTTGACGCGGGTGTTGGGGTCCACGCCGGTGGCGGCGAGGGCCTTCTGGGAGCTGGAGCGGCCCACACCGAAGATGTAGGTCAGTGCGATCTCGACGCGCTTCTCGCGCGGCAGATCGACTCCTTGGAGACGTGCCATCTGTTGATGGTTCCTGTTCTGTGTTTCCGGAGGTCTGGTGCAACGCCGGTCCGGAACTGGTGCCGGTCCTCGGCCTCCGGGCCGAGGGTGACGTCCCGCGCTCATCCCTGTCGGATGACGCACGCGGGGGTCGGACGCTGCGTTCTCATTCACTTGTGCGTGTGCTCGAAGCCTGTGCCTCGTGCGGGTCCCGATCTCTCGGGACGGTCAGACTGCGGTCAGCCCTGGCGCTGCTTGTGGCGCGGGTTCTCGCAGATGACCATGACCCGACCGTTGCGGCGGATCACCTTGCACTTGTCACAGATCTTCTTGACGCTCGGCTGAACCTTCATGTCGCCTTTGCTGTCGTGTCGATCCGTCCCGGGCCTTGAGGGGCACGGGTCTTGCGGTTTCTTGCGGTGCGCTCCCCGGCGGCGAGCCGGTCGCGCGAGCTGCGCTCGCGGCATACGAGGTCCGTATGCCGTGACGCTCAGCGGTAGCGGAAGACGATGCGGCCGCGGGTCAGGTCGTAGGGGCTGAGCTCCACCACCACGCGGTCCTCGGGGAGGATCCGGATGTAGTGCTGGCGCATCTTGCCCGAGATGTGGGCGAGCACCTTGTGCCCGTTGGTGAGCTCCACGCGGAACATCGCGTTGGGGAGCGCCTCAACGATGGTGCCCTCGATCTCGATGACGCCGTCCTTCTTGGCCATACCCTCTCAATCCGTTGTCGGCCCCGTCCTTCGGTGAGTCGGGCGAGACCATGGGAACGCGGCCGCGCATGCGTGAGCACACGTGACCGACGCTCCATCCTACGGGAGTCGGCGCTGAGCACGAAATCGTGCTGCGCCGGTATGCCGTCCGCGCGCCCGTGGAGAGGCGTATGCGCAGGTGCATGCGCAGGTATGCTGGGCGCATGAGTGCGTTGGGACGTCGCCTGCACATCCTCCTCGACGAGGACCGGTATGCCCGGCTCGAGGCCGAGGCGAAGGAGCGCGGCTCGTCGGTGGCCGCGGTCGTGCGGCTCGCGATCGACCACCACTTCGACGAGGAGCGCGACCTGGCCCGCCGGGCCGAGGCCGCGCGCAAGCTCCTGGCGTCCGCGGACGAGGGTGAGGGTCCGGCCGAGACCTGGGACGAGATGATGGAGGCCCGGGCCGCCGACATCGCTCGCATGGCGGGCGAGCTGTGAGGTCCCTGTTCCTGGACTCGAATGTCGTCCTGCTCGCACTGGGTCTCCCCAGCGTCGATCGAGACGTGTGCCAAGCCGTCGTCGGGTCGCCGACGACTCGTCTGCACATCGCGGCGGAGACCGTCCAGGAGGTCCTCTTCCACCGGCTCCGTGTCGGCGATCGACCACGAGCACTGGCTCAGGTCGACTGGCTTCGTGACCTTGCGGTCGTTCATCGCATGGATGACGACGTCATCGACCGGGCACTGGACCTCGTGGCGACGACGCCGGCCCGTGGGCGGGACGCGTTCATCGCCGCCACCGCGCTCGAGGCCGGGTTCGACCGGGTGGTCACGACCGATGCCCGTTTCGTCGCCGTTCCCGGGCTGGAGCCGGTCCACCCCCGCGACGTCGCTGCCTGAACTCCCAGGTCGAGGTCGGCATCGACGAGGGCTGCGGTCAGGGCTCAGCGCCGCGGAAGAGTTCGAGGATGCGTGCCGCGGCATCGACGGCGCTCGTCTCGCCGGCGCGCACGGCCTGCTCGAGCCGGGCGCGCTCGCCGGCGACGGCCTCGGAGGAGCGCACCGCGTCGGTGAGGGTCGCGTCGACGAGCGCCCACATCCAGTCCTGCTGCTGCTGGGCCCGCCGCGACTCGAGCGACCCCTCCTCCTCGAGGTGGGCACGGTGCTCGAGGACGGCAGCCCAGACGTCGTCGAGGCCGGCGCCGGTCTGTGCCGAGCAGGTGAGGACGGGCGGTCGCCGCACGTCGGCTCCGGGCATCATGAGCCGCATCGCCGCCATGAGGTCCTTGGCCGCGGCCTTCGCGGGGTTCTCGCCGTCGCCGTCGGCCTTGTTGACCGCGATGACGTCGGCGAGCTCGAGGATGCCGCGCTTGATGCCCTGCAGCTGGTCGCCGGCCCGGGCCAGCGTGAGCAGCAGGAACGTGTCGACCATCTCGGACACGGCGATCTCGTTCTGCCCGACGCCCACCGTCTCGACGATGACGACGTCGAACCCTGCTGCCTCGAGCACGAGCATCGACTCGCGGGTCGCCCGCGCCACTCCCCCGAGGTGCCGGCCACTCGGGCTCGGCCGCACGAACGCGCCGTCGTGCGACCCGAGCTCGCCCATCCGCGTGCGGTCACCGAGGATCGAGCCGCCCGTGCGGCGCGAGCTGGGGTCGACCGCGACGACGGCGACCTTGTGGCCGGCCTCGATGAGCCGAAGCCCCAGCGCGTTGATGAACGTCGACTTGCCCGCACCGGGAACGCCCGAGATCCCCACTCGCACAGCGGATCCGGTGTATGCCGCGAGCTCACGCAGCAGCGCGCGTGCCCTCTCGCGGTGGTCGGGTCGGGTCGACTCCACGAGCGTGATCGCCCGCGCGATGTCGGCCCGCGACCCGGCGCGGATGCCGTCGACGAGGGGGTCGGTCACGCGCCGGCGCCCTCGCCCCGGCCCGTAGCACTGTCCGTGTCACCGGCGTGCAGGCGCGAACGCAGGTCGCCGATGAGGTCGACGGCCGCGGTGGCGATGACGGTGCCGGGCGGGTAGATCGCGTCGGCACCCGCGGCTCGAAGCTCGTCGAAGTCCTGGGTCGGGATGACCCCGCCGACGACGATCATGAGGTCCTCACGGCCGAGCGCGTCGAGCTCCTTGCGCAGCGCAGGCACCAGGGTGAGATGGCCGGCCGCGAGCGAGGACACACCGACGACGTGCACGTCGGACTCGACGGCCTGACGGGCGACCTCGGTCGGGGTCTGGAAGAGCGGGCCCACGTCGACGTCGAAGCCGAGGTCGGCGAACGCCGTGGCGATGACCTTCTGCCCGCGGTCGTGGCCGTCCTGGCCCATCTTCGCGACGAGGATGCGCGGGCGGCGCCCCTCGGCCGCCTCGAACTCCTCGACGAGCGCCTGCGCCCTGCGGACCCCTGCGTCGGAGCCGGCCTCGTCGGAGTACACGCCACCGATCGTACGGATCTGCGCGGTGTAGCGCCCGAACGCCTCCTCCATCGCCGCCGACATCTCCCCCACCGTGGCCTTGGCGCGGGCGGCATCGATGGCGAGCGCGAGCAGGTTGGTCTCGAGGGTCCCGTCGGAACCACCGCGGGCGGCCTCGGTGAGGCGCGACAGCGCCGCACGGCATACGGCATCGTCACGCTCGGCGCGCAGCCGCTCGAGCTTCGCGATCTGCGAGGCCCGGACGGCGGCGTTGTCGACCTTGAGGACGTCGATATCCTCGTCGCCGTCGACGACATAGCGGTTGACGCCGATGACCGGCTGCTGCCCGGAGTCGATGCGGGCCTGGGTGCGGGCGGCCGCCTCCTCGATGCGCATCTTCGGGATACCGGCCTCGATCGCCTTGGCCATGCCGCCGGCGGCCTCGACCTCCTCGATGTGCGCCCACGCCCGCTCAGCGATGTCGTGGGTGAGCCGCTCGACGTAGGCCGACCCGGCCCACGGGTCGATGGTGCGCGTCGTGCCGGACTCCTGCTGGATGACGAGCTGGGTGTTGCGGGCGATGCGGGCGCTGAAGTCGGTCGGGAGGGCGATGGCCTCGTCGAGCGCGTTGGTGTGCAGGCTCTGCGTGTGGCCCTGGGTCGCGGCCATCGCCTCGATGCACGTGCGGATGACGTTGTTGAAGACGTCCTGCGCGGTGAGCGACCAGCCGCTCGTCTGGCAGTGGGTGCGCAGGCTGAGCGACTTCGGGTTCGTCGCGCCCTGCTGTTCGACGAGCCGCGCCCAGAGCAGCCGGGCCGCGCGCATCTTCGCGACCTCCATGAAGAAGTTCATCCCGATGGCCCAGAAGAAGCTGAGGCGAGGGGCGAACCGGTCGACGTCGAGCCCGACCGCCTTGCCGGCGCGGATGTACTCGACGCCGTCGGCGAGGGTGTAGGCGAGCTCCAGGTCCTGCGTCGCCCCGGCCTCCTGCATGTGGTAGCCGGAGATCGAGATGGAGTTGAACCGCGGCATCTTCTCGCTCGTGAACGCGAAGATGTCGCTGATGATCCGCATCGACGGCTCGGGCGGGTAGATGTAGGTGTTGCGGACCATGAACTCCTTGAGGATGTCGTTCTGGATGGTCCCCGAGAGCTGTTCCGGCGCGACGCCCTGCTCCTCCGCGGCGACGACGAAGAGCGCGAGGATCGGGATGACCGCCCCGTTCATCGTCATCGACACCGACATCTGGTCGAGCGGGATGCCGTCGAAGAGGGTGCGCATGTCGTAGATCGAGTCGATGGCCACGCCCGCCATGCCGACGTCGCCCTCGACGCGCGGGTGGTCGCTGTCGTAGCCGCGGTGGGTCGCGAGGTCGAAGGCGACGGACAGGCCCTTCTGCCCGGCCGCGAGGTTGCGCCGGTAGAACGCGTTGGACTCCTCGGCGGTCGAGAACCCGGCGTACTGGCGGATCGTCCACGGCTGGTTGACGTACATGAGCGGGTAGGGGCCGCGCAGGTAGGGCGGGGCGCCCGGGATGGTGTCGAGGAAGTCGAGGCCTTCGAGGTCGGCTTCGGTGTAGAGCGGGGCGACCTCGATCTGCTCGGGTGTCAGCCACGGCTGCGCGCCGTTCGAGGCGTCGTATGCCGTTCGCGCGCCTCGTGGTTCGCCGTCGCCGAGGTCGACAGTGGTGAAGTCGGGGATGGCGCTCATGCTGTGGGAGCTCCCAGCTCGTCGAGGAGGTCGGAGAGGACTGCGACGACGTCGGTGTCCGGCGCGAGGGCGGCATACCCCTTGTCGGTCGCGGCGAGGTCGACAGCGCCGCCGGACTCGACGGCCTCCATGCCGCCAGCGGCAAGGAGGTTCGCCGCGGCGATGCGCAGGTCGGCGGCCCGCGGGACCTCGAGCGTCGGCACGGTGACGCGGGGCGGCTCGCCGTGGTGCTTGGTGAAGGCCGCAGCCCGGTCGCGCAATGCCTCGAAGATCGACGAGTCCCTATGTGGCACAAGGGCGTTCGGGCCAACCTCAAGGGCCTGGCGCGCGCGGCGTTCGAGGGGCTGCTCGCCGGCGAGGGGGAACATGCTGACGCCGATGATCGGTGTCTCGCGGCGCGCGATCGATGCGTCTCGCTCCGACCGGGCACCCGAGATGCGTTGTGCGACAAAGCCGTTCGCGAGCGACTTCACCATGCCGCCCGAGCGCTCGACCTCCTGGAACGTACCCCAGGCCGCCTCGGCGAGCTCCGTCGTGAGCGCCTCGACGGCCCAGGCGCCACCGGCCGGGTCGGTCACGCGGGCGACGTTGGACTCCTCGGCGAGGATGACCTGGGTGTTGCGAGCAACCCTGCGGGAGAACGGAGTCGGGAGCCCGGCGACGGTGTCGAACGGCAACACGGTGATCGCGTCCGCGCCTCCGAGGCTGGCTCCGAACGTCGCGAGAGTGCTGCGCAGGATGTTGGTCCACGCGTCGTCGCGGGTGAACATCCGTGTCGCTGTCACGACATGGATGCGGGCGCCGCGGTCGGCCTCGGGGATCCCGACCGCCTCGCCGATGCGCGCCCAGCAGCGGCGCAGCGCCCGCAGCGCGGCGGCGGTGAGGAACTGGTCGGCGGTCGCGCTCACCCGGAACTCGACGTGCCGCCACGCGTCGGCGAGGTCGACCCCGGCGTCGGTGAGGGCGCGCAGGTAGGCCACGCCCGTCGCGAGCGCGAAGCCCAGCTCGTCCACGGTGGTCGCGCCGGCGTCGAAGTACACCCGGGTGTCGACCGTGATAGCGCGGATCTCGCCGGTCCCGTCGAGCTGTCGGACCGCGTGTGCGAGCGGGGCGAGGTCGGGCTCGCCGCCGGTGCGCGCTGCGGCCCCGAGGGGGTCGTGACCGAGGTTGCCGGAGGCAGCAGGCGAAGCCGACAGGACGGCATACAGCGCGTCCGCGGCAGCGGGCTGGGAGTCCCACGACGACACGACGACCGGTGCGAGGTCGAGCTGGACGTCTGCGAGCGCCTCGGCGACCTCGGCGGCCGCGATCCCGTCCGTCCCGACGTGCAGCCAGACGGAGGTGGCGCCGTTCTCGAGGTCGGCGAGGACGGCCGCGCGGGTCGTTGCGGCGTCGGGGTCGTCGTGCAGCTGGCGCACGTCCCACGGCACGTCGGGGTCGCGCAGCGCCCGGCCGCGGGTGAAGGGCATGGCGCCGGGGACGCCGAGCGGCGCCGCCTCGGCGGGGCGGGTGTAGAGCGGCTCGACATCGAGCCCGCCCTCGAGCGTCGTGCGCAGCGACGCGATGGCCTCGTCGGTGCTGAGCGACTGGTCCTCGGGCTTGCCCTTGTTGACGACGGCGGCGGCGAGCTCGCGCCATTCCGCCTCGGTCCGGTCCGGGAAGTGCGCCGCCAACGTCATCGTCGCGGGCCGCTTCGGGGCCTCAGTCATGCACCGCTCCTCGAGGTCCTCTGGGCTGGTCTGAACCTCTCGTCACCCTACCCGCGGACGCAGAGCCCCAAGACGAGAGTTTGCGCACACCACGACCCAGAACGGACTGTGCGGCCCCACCCGGACTTCAGTGGGGCGCACAGCCATGCCGCCGGTGCGACAGCTGATCACTCACACCCTAGGAGCGCCGGACATATCGCAAGTCCTTGGGCTCCCTTGCCGCATTGCCAGATGAGTCGCCGCGCCTCTGCATCAATCGAGGACGAAGTACCAGATTCCATGCGGCCATGGTGGCCACCCCAAAGACGAACCCGGCGAGCACATGACCCTTCAGGAACAAGCAGACGACACCGGCCGTGCTGGCAATCAGCACTATGAAGTCTGTCACTCGAATGGCTCTCACTTCATGAACCCTAGGCGCAGTTCTTGGCATTCACGGCTGTGAATCCCGTGCGTGGAGGGGTAATCCGGCTCTGGTAGCACGTCCAGTTCGAGATCGCCTTGGTCTTGACGATATAGACGACCGCCGCGAGTACACCCCCAAGGTTGACGGACGGCATAGCCCCACAGATCACCTTGGCGATCCTCGCATAGGCAATGGGCAGTTTCACGAAGCCATTGCAGGTAGCCCAGGCCCCGACACCACCGAGCGCAGTGATGGCTGATGCGAGCCCCTTGAGCTGATAGCCGTAGAGGTTGAGGTACAGACCCCAGCCGACCGTGATGATGGGGTCGGCAACGACGGGGAAGGCGGTCTGTCCCGTGGTCGCGACGACCTGGGTCAGGCTGCTGCCCTTGACCTCGTAGCGCGTCTCGACGGCCTTGCCGGTGGCGTCCTTGGCCCACGGCTTCTCGATGTTGGCGACGAGGTTGCCCTCACCTGCCGGGTCCACGACCGCGACCGAACCGTCGGGCAGCAGCTGGAGCTCCTTGCCCGGGAAGTCGTACGAGATCCGCTTCGGGCTCGACGGCGACTGCAGAACACTGAGGAGTTGGGTTGTCCCTTCGCCGACGCGCTGACCGACGTGCGTCACGCCCTCGTCGGACCACGTCTTGCGGGCGCCAACGGTCTTGCCGCCCTTGGCGCTGCGAATGGTGATGGCCAGACCGTCGGCGTCGACGGTGTTGCCTGAGACTGTGAGCGCTCCCGTCGGCGCGGCGACGCCGGCCTTCGTGAGGACCGTTCCGAGGTCGTCCTTCGGTGCGGCGAACGCGTGCCCGCCGCTGAGGATGGTGAGGCAGGCAACGACAAGCGACACTACCCCCCTGCTGATGTGCTTCATTTTCCACTGCACTTTCGTATCGTCGGAGACGACGATTTCGCCCCCGCACAAAAAACGTAGCCCCCAAGCGAATGATCGCAAACATACCTTTGGGGCCCTCACGGTGAACGACCGATCAACACGCGCGCCCCTCGGAATGGATGCTGAGTCAACTCAGGAGCAGAACCTCGACCGGATAGTCGGTAAAGACGCGGTCGCTTGTGAGGACCGGTACGTCCAGCGCCCGGGCCATGGTGATGATCAGCCGGTCGAACGGGTCGCGGTGGACGGGCGGCAGGTCACCCAGCGCCAGGACGTGGTCCGGCTCGATGGGCACCGGACGCATGGCCCCGGCGGCCATCATCGCGGGAAACCACTGCTGCGGTGGCGTCGGCAGCTCCAATTTGCCCAGGTCGTACTTGATGGTGATTTCCCACGGCACCACCGCGGGCACCAGCCGCTCGGTGTCGGGACGACTCACGACCTCGAGGTGTGGGCCGAGCCGATCAGGGTCGCTGTGCGCGATGAGGAAGGCGCTGGTGTCGAACAGGACCCTCAACGTTCGGCCCCGAAGACATCGGCAAACTCCGCAGGCAGCTCGTCGAAGTCCTCGTGCACGACGATCGGCCCACCCTGACCGAAGCGCGGCGAGCGGTCGCCGAACGGGACGACCACCGCCACCGGCACCCCCCGCCGTTCAATCACCGTCTCGGTTCCCCTCTCAGCCGCTTCGATGATGCGTGAGAGGTGCGTCTTGGCCTCATGGACGCCCACCCTCGTTCGACCAACAGACTTAGTCATGAACTTAGTCTATCAGGGCTTTGGTGCAGTGCTCAGTGTCGGGTTATGGCTGCCTCGCCTCACTCGGAGGCCGCCACAACCCGACTCTCAGGACCGTGAGCGCCGGGGCGCGGGTCCCGTCAGCCGCGCCAGCCGAGGGGGCAACCTCGGCGAGCAGGCTCCGCAACAGCCGCGCGTCAATCCACCCCGGAGCAGGTTAGGGGCGTCAGCGAGCTCCCATCCGGAGGGACGGAGCGGCATCCACGAATTTCTTGCAGTCGTGCAGAAAATCGCGGATCGACCTATCGTGGAGAGCATGGAATCGCCACGTACGACGTCAATGGAGACACGCACGCAGCAGCCGCACCCCGCGGCACACCCGACGACCTCGTCGACCCCCACCTCGTCCATCGGCCGCCGCGGAGTGCTGGCCGGAGCGGCCGCCGCGCTCGCCGGCCTCGGCGCCCTCCCCCAGGCACGAGCCGCGACCGGCTCCCCCGCCGCCACGTCCGGCACCCGCCCGAACATCCTCTTCGTCCTCGCCGACGACCTCGGCTGGGGCGAGCTCGGGAGCTACGGACAGCGCACCATCCGCACCCCGGTGCTGGACCAACTCGCCGCGGACGGAATGCGCTTCACCGACTCCTATGCCAACCCGACGTGCGCGCCGACCCGGTTCTCGCTCCTCACCGGCTACCACACCGGGCACGCGCGCATCACCCAGAACACCCAGGCCATCACCGGACTCGTCCCGTCGGACGTCACCGTCGGAGAGGTCCTCCAGGACGCCGGCTACCGCACGGCGTGCATCGGCAAGTGGGGATTCGGACCGGACAGCGGCGACAGCCCCAGCCACCCGAACCTGCACGGCTTCGACCACTTCATGGGCTACCTCACCAACCAGCACGCCCACGACTACTGGCCGACCTACCTGTGGCGCAACAGCGAGCGGGTCGAGTACCCCGAGAACGCCTCGGCCGACGTCACCTACTCCGGCACGATCTTCACCGACGAGTGTGTCTCGTTCCTCGAGGACGACTCGAGCGACCAGCCGTTCTTCCTGTTCGCCTCGTACACCACGCCCCACGCGCCGAACGCGCACCCCACGGACGCGCCCTACTCCGGCCAGCCGTGGCCCGAGGGCGAGCGCATGCACGCTGCGCAGGTCACCTGGCTCGACGCCCAGGTGGGTCGCCTCCTCGACACCCTTCGCCGGCAGGGCACACTCGACAACACCCTCGTCATCTTCACGAGCGACAACGGCCCCCACAAGGAGGGCGACTACCCCTGGGTCGGCAGCACGACGACACACGACGTCGAGTTCTTCGACAGCAACGGACCCTTCCGCGGACAAAAGCGCGACGTCTACGAGGGCGGTATCCGGGTCCCTATGATCGCGCTGGTGCCGCCGTCGATGCGGACCGACTCGACGCCTGCGGCCGGCTCGGTCATCGACACCCCGACCGGGATCTGGGACCTGCTGCCCACGTGCGCGGACGTCGCCGGGGCCCCCACACCGGCGGGTCTCGACGGACGTTCCTGGTACGGCACCCTCACCAGGGGTACCGACATCGACCGGCCCTACATCTACGTGAGCAGCCCGGAGGGCGGCTTCCGCGAGTCGGTGCGGTTCGGCCAATGGAAGGCCGTCCGGACCCCGTGGTCGAACGGCACCCAGCTCTTCAAGCTCGCCAACGACCCCGGAGAGACCCGCAACATCGCCGCGCAGCATCCGGCCGTCGTGCGGCGCGCGGCCACGCTCATGGCCGACGCCAAGGCCTGACCCGCGTTCAGACGTTCGGTGTCGGGTTGTGGCTGCCTCAACGCCACCGGCAGCAGCCACAACCCGACTCCGCGACCACCCCCGGACCAGCGCCCCGGGGCGCCGCGCCCTCAGTCGCGCCAGCCGAGGGCCGGGGCCACCTCGGTGAGCAGACTCCGCAACAGCTGCGCGTTGTAGTCCACCCCGAGCAGGTTCGGGATCGTCAGCAGCAGCGTGTCCGCGGCCGCGATCGCCTCGTCCTCGGCGAGCTGACGCACGAGCTCGTCCGGCTCCGCGGCATACGTCTTGCCGAAGCGCGCGACGGACCCGTCGATCATTCCGACCTGGTCGCTGCTCGCCCGGTCGGCGCCGAAGTTCGCGTGGTCCTGCGCGGTGACGAGCGGGAAGATGCTGCGGCTCACCGACACCCGCGGCTCGCGCTCCCACCCGGCCTCGCGCCACCCGTCGCGGAAGACCTGGATCTGCTCGGCCTGCAGCTGGTGGAACGGCACACCGGTGTCCTCGGTGAGCAGTGTCGAGCTCATGAGGTTCATCCCCTGCTGCGCGGTCCACTCGGCGGTCGCGCGCGTGCCGGCGCCCCACCAGATGCGGTCCCGCAATCCTGGCGAGTGTGGCTCGACGCGCAGCAGGCCGGGCGGGTTGGGGAACATCGGCCGTGGACTCGGCTTCGCGAAGCCCTCACCCTCGATGACCTCGAGGAACTGCGCCGTATGCCGGCGCGCCATGTCCGCATCCGACTCACCGTCGCGCGGGTCGTGCCCGAAGTAGCGGTAGCCCTCGATGACCTGCTCGGGCGATCCCCGGCTGATGCCGAGCTGGAGCCGTCCACCGGCGATGAGGTCGGCGGCGCCGGCGTCCTCAGCCATGTAGAGCGGGTTCTCGTAGCGCATGTCGATGACCCCGGTGCCGAGCTCGATCCGGCTCGTCTTTGCACCCGCCGCCGCGAGCAGCGGGAACGGCGAGGCGAGCTGCTGGGCGAAGTGGTGGACGCGGAAGTAGGCGCCGTCCGCGCCCGCCTCCTCGGCGGCCACCGCGAGGTCGATGGACTGGAGCAGCACGTCCGAGGCAGTGCGAACCGCCGACTGGGGGTGCGGGTTCCAGTGCCCGAAGGAGAGAAAGCCGATGCGCTTCATACCTCATTCAAGCACCGCCCTGACACCGCAGCATTCCTGCCGCGGGGCAACATCACCTGGTCGGCGGGACGTACTCCTGCTGAAGGTCGCAGACGCGGGCGATGTGGTCGAAGTCGCGGTCGGCGGCAAGGACGGTGGCGTCGTTGACGATGGCGTAGCCCGCGATGAGGATGTCCTGCGGGCCGGCCGCGCGCACCAACCCCGCCGACCTCAGGGCACCCTGAATGTCCAGCACCAGCGACTCTTCGGGCGCGCGCTCAAGAGGAAACCCCAAAGAGATCCGTTCCCTGTAGAGGTCGAACTCCTGCGGCGTGCGGGCGCTGTGGCAGAACTCGAGCACCTGCGGGGGGCAGGTGACGAACAGGTCAGCAGGAGAACGCTCGATGCTCCGGAGGCGACCGACCATGCCTTCGTCGCCAGCAATGGCCCGCGCCCACACCGAGTTGTCGACGAGGTAGTCGGTCACGACCCACTCGTGGGCGGCACGACCGGTGCGCCCAGCTCGTCGGGCAGATCGGTCAGCTCCAGGATGCCGTCGATCATGACCCCCTTCTGCTTCGAGGCAATCAGCCGACGGAGCGCGAGGTCGAGCACCGCTCGATTGCTCGGCTCGCCGGTGAGCGCTCTGGCTCGCTCGATCAGGGCCGGGTCCAAGTCAACGCTTGTCACTGCCATGCGCCACTCCTCTGCACCCGCTGCTTATATGACCGAGTATATACCCCCGTCAGGCCAGCGGTGCGTATGCCGCTCCGAGCTCGCGCAGCTTCGCCTCACCGCCGTCGACGGCGGTGAGGACCCAGAGCCCGTCCGCGGTCGCGGCGACGGTGTTCTCCCAGTGAGCGGCGCGCTGGCCGTCGTTGGTGACGATCGTCCAGTCGTCGTCGAGGACCCGGTTGGCCTGGTCGCCGAGAGTCACCATGGGCTCGATGGCGACCGTCGTGGCGTCGACGACCTTGGGGCCCTTGCCGCTGACGCGGTAGTTCGGGACGTTCGGGTCCATGTGCATCGAGGTGCCGATGCCGTGGCCGACGTAGTCCTCGACGATGCCGTACTCACGACCACGCCGCTCCCCCGCTGCGGTGACGCTGTCCTCGACAGCGGCGCCCACGGCATACAGGCTCTCCCCCACCTGAAGGGCCGCGATGCCGGCCCACATCGACGCCTCGGTGTCGTCGATGAGCTCGAGGTCCTCGGGGCGACCGGCCTCGCGGCCGCCGACGATGACGGAGATCGCCGCGTCGCCGTGCCAGCCCTCGACGATGGCGCCGCAGTCGATGGAGAGCAGGTCGCCCTCCTCGAGCACGCGCGACCCCGGGATGCCGTGGACGATCTCCTCGTTGACCGAGGTGCAGAGCGTGCCGGTGAAGCCGTGGTAGCCGAGGAAGCTCGGCACCCCGCCGTGGTCGCGGATGTGCGCCTCGGCGAGGGCGTCGAGCTCCTTGGTCGTCATGCCGGGACGGACGGACTCGCGCATGAGCTCGAGGGTGCGCCCGACGAGGAGCCCGGCGGTGCGCATGAGCAGCACCTGCTCACGCGTCTTGGCCTCGATGCGCTCACGTCCGAACAGTCCCATGACCCGTGAACCTACTCCCCGTGGCGCCCGCGCCCCAATCGGTCAGCCGGCGGTGACGGCGTCGAGGTCGAGGACCTTGCCGTGCAGCTGGTCGAGGAGCTCGCGGACCACACCGGCCTTCCCCACGTTCGCGTCCATCGTGCCGTCGACCGCGAGGTCGGCACCGAAGGTCAGGCCGGTCGAGCCGACGACGTCAGCGCGCAGGTGGGTGAGGACCTTGGTGAGGTCGGCCTGCGCGTCACCGGCACCGCCGAAGCCGTAGCCGACGACCGCGACCGGCTTGTCCTGCCACTCGGCGTAGAGGTAGTCGATCGCGTTCTTGATGGTCGCCGGGAAGCTGCGGTTGTACTGCGGCGTGACGATGACGATGGCGT
>NZ_PVTI01000008.1 GCF_003002895.1 Knoellia remsis
ACCTGACGCGAGGGCGCTCACGACTTGGGGTGTGCGGGTGAGCTGGTCGACGGCGGTCATGATGAGCTGGGTCGCCTTGTGCACCGACACCCCGAGCCGGGGTGCGACCAGCTCGGGGGCGTCGATGCGTTGGTGGCCCAGGCCGCGGTGTTCTTCGACCTCGGTGCCGTCCTCGAGCAGGCGCGGTTCGCGTGCGGACAGGTGGGCCAGGGCGATGGTGCGCAGTGCGACAGCGGTGTCGATCTCGCGTTGGAAGCCTTCTGCGAGGTCGAGCAGCTCGTCACTGGTGAGGGTGCTGGCGGCCTCGGCCAGCGCGGCACAACGCCCCTGGAGGGCGTCGGTGCCGGTGCTGGTGGTCATGCTCCCATGATACACGAACACCAGTTCGAGGCAAGGGTTTGTGGTGGTGAATTGTGTTCTGCTGCAAGCGAACTCGCGTATACATGATGGGTCTGACAGTGGCGGTTGGGGTGAACGAAATTGGCAATCAGTCCGATCGGAGTGGTCGAGACGAAGGTGCACCAGTGGGATGATGGCTTCAGGGGCAGGCGTTCCTGAACCTGATATTCGCCGGCGTGATGCCGGTCCTACTTCTGCGGGAGATGCACGGTGGTTGACACTGGTGAGTTGGGAGCCGCCGCGTGGTGGCCTGCGAAGCGATTCACTATCGGGCTCCCGGCTGAACGGGTTGACGGCGCGACCTTGGCCGACGTCTTCGACCACGTCGCGGACCGCCTGAAAGCCAATGACGCGATTGCCCTCGAGGATGTCGTCGCAGTCACGTTCGATGGTGAGGACTTCACGATCGTGTGGGACGACAGCGACGGTTCATGACTCGTCTAGGTGCGACACCGTTGGCCCCTGCATGCGCACTGAGCCCAATGAGTGGTGGGGCGGGGGTGAACGGAATCGGCAATCAGTGGTGGGACGGGAGCGCGGGATGGGCTGACGGCATACGAACGACGCATGCGAACTGTGCGCAATCAGGGGGGCGGTGAACGGAATCGGCGATCAGCGGTGGGGCGGGAGCGCCACGTGGGCGGACGGCCTACGAACGACGGAGGCGAGCTGTGCGCAATCAGTGGGGGGGCGGTGCACGGAATCGGCAATCAGTCGAGGAGTGTGGACGATCCTGACCGAGACCTGACTCGGTCCTGACCGTTTGCAGAGATTTCTTGGCATAGACAGAGAGGACGTGCCCGACAACCGGCACGAGTCCGAATCCCCTCAGGAGAAGAGGAACCCTCATGTCCATGCTTCGTCGCACTCTGGCCGCCGCTGCGGCAGCTGCTGCCGCTGTCACCGTGACGGCCGCCGCACCGACGGCGTCCACCGCCGCCCCGTCCACGGCGACCGTCGACACGGCAGCCGAGCGCTCGGCATACCTGCCGGGTTCGCTCGACAAGGAGACGAACGCCCGCCTGCAGGCCGCCATCGACAAGGCGATGGCCGAGGCGGTCAAGAAGGCGCAGAGCGGCGAGCGCAAGCCCGGCTCCCCGACCGCCGCTGCCGTCATCTACTACGACGACACGCGCGCCCCGACCTACGACTCGCTCATCGACCAGGGCGCCGCGATCTGGAACTCGCGGGTGAGCAACGTCCAGCTCGTCGAGCGCGACGGCAGTGCCGACCTCACCTACACCGAGGGCTCGGGCAGCGGCTCGTACTACAGCCCGCGCCAGAACCTCATCTTCCTCGACTACGCGCAGATGCAGCAGTACGCGCCGCTGCGGATCGTCACGCACGAGACCGGCCACGCGCTCGGCCTGCCGGACCGCTACACGCAGCCGTGCAGCAAGCTCATGTCCGGCGGTGGCCCCGGCCCGTCGTGCACCAACGCCTACCCGGACTCGGTTGAGGCCGCCGAGGTCGACGCCCTCTGGGCGGGCCGCTGACGCGCGCCTGACGAGCGGCTCACCAGAGCCGGCCACGACGTATGCCGCCCGCTCCCTCCTCGGGGAGTGGGCGGCATACGTGTGCGCGGCAAATGGCAGTCGGGCGCGCCGATAGCATTGGCGCGTGAGCGATACCCCGCACCTGTCCGATCGTCCGGTCCTCGTCGTCGACTTCGGTGCGCAGTACGCGCAGCTCATCGCCCGGCGGGTGCGTGAGGCCAACGTCTTCAGCGAGGTCGTGCCCTCGACGATGGCGGCCGACGAGATGCTCGCCAAGGAGCCGGCAGCCATCATCCTCTCCGGCGGGCCGAGCTCGGTCTACGAGGAGGGGGCGCCCTCGCTCGACCCGGCCGTCCTCGACGCGGGGGTACCGGTCTTCGGCATGTGCTACGGCTTCCAGGCCATGGTGCAGGCGCTCGGCGGCACGGTGGAGCGAACGGGGCTGGGGGAGTACGGCTCGACGCCCGCCCAGGTCTCCGACACGTCCTCGACGCTCTTCAACGGCCAGCCGAGCGAGCAGTCGGTGTGGATGAGCCACGGCGACGCGGTGACCGAGGCGCCCGACGGGATGCGGGTCACGGCCTCGACGTCGGGGGCGCCGGTCGCGGCGTTCGAGGACGACGAGCGGCGGCTCTACGGCGTGCAGTGGCATCCCGAGGTGATGCACTCGACTTTCGGCCAGCGGGTGCTCGAGAACTTCCTCCTGCGCGGTGCCGGCCTCGACGGGGACTGGACGGCGCACAACGTCGTGGAGGCGCTCGTCGAGCAGGTCCGCGAGACCGTCGGCGACAAGCGGGTGCTCTGCGCCCTCTCCGGTGGCGTCGACTCGTCGGTCGCGGCGGCACTCGTGCAGCGCGCCGTGGGCGACCAGCTGACGTGTGTTTTCGTCGACCACGGGCTGCTGCGCTCCGGCGAGGCCGAGCAGGTCGAGAAGGACTTCGTCGACGCGACCGGTGTCGACCTCGTCGTCGTCGACGCGCGAGAGCAGTTCCTCAGCGCGCTCGCCGGGGTGAGCGACCCCGAGACGAAGCGCAAGATCATCGGCCGCGAGTTCATCCGCGTCTTCGAGCAGGCCGCCCGCGACGTCGTCGGGTCGGCCGAGCGCGAGGGTCATCCGGTCGAGTTCCTCGTCCAGGGGACGCTCTACCCGGACGTCGTCGAGTCCGGCGGCGGCACCGGCACCGCGAACATCAAGTCGCACCACAACGTCGGCGGCCTCCCCGACGACCTCCAGTTCAAGCTCGTCGAGCCGTTGCGGCTGCTCTTCAAGGACGAGGTGCGCCAGGTCGGCCTCGAGCTCGGCGTGCCCGAGGAGATCGTGTGGCGCCAGCCGTTCCCCGGTCCCGGCCTCGGCATCCGCATCGTCGGCGAGGTCACGGCCGAGCGGCTCGACATCCTGCGCGCCGCCGACCAGATCGCCCGCCGCGAGCTGTCGGCTGCCGGTCTCGACCGGGAGATCTGGCAGTGCCCGGTCGTGCTGCTCGCCGATGTGCGGTCCGTCGGCGTCCAGGGCGACGGCCGGACCTACGGCCACCCGGTCGTGCTGCGCCCGGTGTCGTCCGAGGATGCGATGACCGCCGACTGGACGCGCGTCCCCTATGACGTGCTCGCGAAGATCTCGACCCGCATCACCAACGAGGTGCCCGAGGTCAACCGGGTGGTGCTCGACGTGACGAGCAAGCCCCCGGGCACGATCGAGTGGGAGTGACGCGGGAGTCATCTCGGGAGTGATCTCGGGAACGGGACCGGGCGCCGCATACAGTTGACCGGTCCGCCGACCACCGACTGACGCCCAAGAACTGAGGTCCCCCACGCATGAGCGGCATCGCCGGCCACCACGGACCGAGCGCCTCCGAGGCGCTCCTCGCGACGATGAACGCGGCGCAGGCGCACCGCGGCCCCGACGGCGAGGGCATCGTCGTCGACGGACCCGCCGGTCTGGCGCAGCGCGCAGGCGAGCCCTTCACGAGCGCCGACGGCCGCTTCGTCGTGGTCGTCGACGGCGAGGTGGACGCCCAGGGCGTCGCGGAAGCATTCGCGCGTGACGGGCGTGCGGCGTTCGCCGCGTTGGTGGGCGGGTTCGCCGTCGCGATCTGGGACCGCGATCAGCAGCGGCTCACCCTGGCGCGCGACCCCTTCGGGATCGCGCCCCTGCACGTATGCCGGGTGCCCGCCTCCGCGGGCAGCGATGCGGTCGCCGAGACACTCCTCTTCGCGAGCGAGATCGGCCCGATCCTCGAGTGCGGCCTCGTCGAGAAGCAACCGAACGAGCGCGTCATCCACCGCTACCTCACCTCCGGAGCGGTCGACGACGGCCCCGAGACGTTCTTCGAGGGCATCGAGCGACTCCAGCCGGGAGAGGTGCTCGAGGCCGACGCGGACGGCATCCGCCGCAGCATGTTCAGCCGGCTGCGTGAGGAGCTGGTCGAGCTCGCCCGTGAACAGCGTCCGTATGACCGCTCGGTCGCCGCGGAGCTGCGCGACCGCCTCGCCGAGGCGGTGCGTCGCAGGGTGCCGTCGGGCGCGCCGGTCGGCACCGACCTGACCGACGGGCTGGCGAGCGCCGTCGTCGCCGGGCTTGTCGCCGAGACCGCGAGCTCCGTTGGGGCACAGCCGAACTCGTTCGACGTGACCTTCCCTGAGGAAGGCGCAAGCGCCTCCGCGGCGGACAGCGCCGCCACCGGTGGCGCCGCCGTGCACACGGTCTCGCCCACCGCCAGCGACCTCAAGGCGGACCTGCGCGACTTCGTCCGAACGCACGAGGAGCCGCTGCCGTCGGCTGAGGCGTACGTCGAGTACCAGCTCATGCGCGACGCCGCGGCGAAGGGCGTCCGCGTTCTCTTCGGCGCGGCCGGTGCGGACGAGGAGCTGGGCGACCCGACCCCGCAGGCCGGTCGTGTGGATCAGCTGCGCAGCCGCGTGACCTCGGCCGTGCGCCGCCGCAAGGACGTCCCCGAGACCTCGCTGCTCGGCCGTGACTTCCGGGGGAGGTTCGCCGGTGAGACGGCGTCGGCGGTCACGACCGACCTCCGACAGCGTCTCGTCGCCGAGCTCTTCGAGACGACGCTTCCGGCCCGCCTGCGGGCGACGGACCGCAACGCCGCGCGGTTCGGCGTCGCCGCGCGGGCGCCATACCTCGACCGCGATGTCGTGCGCCTCGTGTTCGGCCTCGCCGACGACGCCCTCACCGACGACGGCGCGACCCAGCGCGTCCTGCGCGACGCCGCCGAGGGTTTGGTGCCCGAGGCCACCCGACGTCGCCAGGACGCGAGCGGCCCGGCCGCACCGCAGGCCGAGTGGTTCATGCGCCTGAAGAACCACTTCTACTCGATCTTCCTCAGCGAACCGTTCGCGAACCGGCCGTACGTCGACCAGACCGAGGTGCTGCACGCCTTCGAGGGCTGGATCAAGGGCACGAACACCACTGACGCAGAGACGTTCTGGCGGCTGGTGAACCTCGAGCTGTGGCTCGAGGAGTTCTTCGACGAGGGGCCGGTCGTCGACAAGGCCACCGTCCAGGCCGCGCCCAAGGCCGACACCGACGCCAATGCCGGCAAGCAGCTCGACCTCACGACCGAGCTCGGCGAAACCGTCCGCCGCTACCCCCTGCGCACCGAGCTCTTCGCCAAGGGGGACGACCTCGACGCCAAGGTGCTGGCCCGCATCGACGAGTTCTTCGAGACCCTCCCCGCGGCCGGCCCCGAGCACGACGCAGCAACGCAGGGACGCTGGTACCTCTTCATCTCCGAGAAGATCATCGCCATCACCCAGGGCCGTTCGTACTTCATCTGGGACATCAAGGTGGGTCGCCCGGCGCGTGTCCTCTCCAAGTACGTCACCCGCACGCCCGCGGGCATCGGTCTCGGGTCGCCCTTCACGATGCAGCTCGCCATCCAGGAGGCCGGCCTGCCGCGCGTCCTGTATGCCGCGGCCGGCGGCGCCGTGGGCAAGGCGATCGGTCGCAAGGGGCTCTTCTACGAGCTCGTCGGCAACCAGATCGCCGCCATCGACGGCCCGACCGAGTACTCCGCCTACCCGAGCAACGTCTCCGCGAAGCTCGCGCCCAAGGACCCCGACGAAGTGGCTGCACGCCTCTCGGCGGGCATCCGCGACCGGGTGCCCTCGGCATACAAGGACACCTTCGCCGGCACGATCGTCATGGACGCCAACGACATCGGTCGCAACGTCCTCGGCAGCGACGTGCCCGACGACGGCACGCGGTTCGAGGCGATGTTCGCCGACAACCCGCTCGGTCAGGGCAGCGAGCAGACGCCGATGGCGCTCGTTTTCATCCAGGACACCTGAGTCGGCCGCGCGGCGGCGCGGGGTGAGTTGTCCCTCGCTGCGCGGCGGCGCGTGGTGAGTCGTCCCTCGCTGCGTGAGTCGCCCCCTCATGGAGGGACGACTCACCAGGCAAGGTGCGACTCACCACGATGGGGACGAGCCAGACCTCCTAGGCGGGCGTGGCCTCGATCTCCTCGGGACTCGCCTTGGGGCTCATCGACCACACGAGCCACCCGAGGGCCCCGAGCGGAACCTCCATGAGGTGGGTGAAGATCGAGAAGAGGATCGCTCCGGTCAGCGCCGCGGTCCCGTCCGCACCCCACCCGACCAACGCGATGACCGTCGCCGACTCGGTCACGCCGAGCCCACCGGGAGTCACCCCGACGGCGGTGAGCAGGCGCCCGATCGCGAACGCTGCGAAGAGGATGCCGAGCGGCAGGAAGACGTCGACCGTGTGCATGATCAACACGAACAGCAGGTAGTAGAACCCGAAGAACCCGATCATCCCGAGGGTCATCTGGACCCAGCCGGTGCGCACGACCTCGTTGATGCGGACGCGCATGTCGGTGACGAGCTCGGCGACGCTCATCGTCCGTTCCCGCCGACGGAAGACCGGCGCGAGCAGCCGGTCGAGCCAGCGCCCGATGGACTGTGCCGCGCGCTCGCTCGCGAGGATCGCAACGAAGACGGCGAAGATCGCCACGCCCGACACCGTCGCCGCGATGGCCGCGTTGGTGAGCGCCGGCGGCAGGCCGTCGTGGCCGAGCCACAGCATCGCGATGGCCACGATGGGCAGGGCGATGCGCGAGAGGGTGTTCCAGACGCCGGTGACGATCGCGGACGTCGAGACGTCCCGGTTCGTGAAGCCCCACGAGCGCAGGATCGTGTAGGTCGCCGCGAGCCCGACGGCGCCACCACCGGGCAGCAGCTTGCTCACCGACGAACCGCAGATGTTGACGATGAAGGCCCGCCAGTGGCTCAGCCCCGGCAGCGACCCGGTGAACGTGAACGTGTAGCAGCCGAGCCCGAGCAGGACGAGCCCGCCGAACTCGAGCGACTGCCACCACGTGACCTTGCGCAGCTCGGCGAACACCTCCGTCCACGTCGTCTGTGCCAGGAGCGGGAAGCCCCACCCGAGCAGCACGACGGCCAGCCCCAGCCCGATGACGGTCCGCAGGACCTGCTTCGTTCGCCTGCTCACTCCAGCCCCTCGAAGACGTCGCTGCGTATGCCGTCCGCGGCCTTCGCGGCCGGGTCGCGGAACCACTCGCGGCCGAAGACGACGTCGAAGATCGGACGCGGGATGCGCAGGAACGCGGCGAGGGTCCGGGCCTCGCCCGGGGACCCGTCGCTCGACGCCTGCGGGGCATGCGCCCGCATCGAGGCGCGCTTCGCCGCGGCATACCGACGCACGTCGATCCGGTGCGTGATGTCGGCCCGCCGGGTGAACGCCCGCTCGAAGGTCGTCGGGTCGAACCCCGGTGGAGGGCGGCGGAGCGTGCCGACGAGGCGCACGACGCGGGCGAGGGTGTCACGGGGGACGGTGGCCTCGAGGACGCGCGCGGTGCCGGCGATCTGCGCCGCGCGAGCCCCGACCTCGTGCACGCGGACGTGGTCGCGGTGGCCGTAGCCGCCCTGGGCGTCATGGGTGAGGAGGACGTCGGCGCGTTCGGTGCGCAGGATCGCGGCGAGCCGTTCGGCGGCCTCCTCCACTGGTGCCCGTACGAACCGCATCCGCCCCGGCGGGTCGGGCGGCACGTCCCCGTCGAGGCCCGAGTCGGCGTAGCCGAGCCATTCGACCCGCGCGACCCCGAGGGCCTCGGCGGACGCCCGCGCCTCGTGGAGCCGCACGGCGGCGAGCCCATCCCCGTCGCGGTCGTCCCCGGTGACGTCCGCTGACGCGAGCCCGAGCGCACCGTCGGTCGCGATGACGAGGACGACGCGGTGCCCTTCGGCGGCGGCACGCGCCATGGTCCCGGACGTGAGGAGGGCCTCGTCGTCCGGGTGGGCGTGGAAGGCCACGAGCGTGCGCGTCATCGGGCCCATCCTGTCGCATGGCAGGCTGGGCGCTCATGAGGGTCGCCCTGTTGTCGGACTGCTACCTGCCGCGGCTCGGCGGGATCGAGGTCCAGGTGCACGACCTCGCCGGGCACCTCGCCGCGGCCGGGCACGACGTGGAGGTCTTCACCGCGACGCATGCCGACACCCGCGCGTGGACGCATGAGTACGAGGACGGTGTCCTCGTCCACCGGCTGCCGCTGCCGGTTCCCGGTGCGCCGCCGGTGAACCCGTTCGCCAGGGACGAGGTCCGGCGTCGTCTCGCGGCCGGCGGGTTCGACGTGGCCCACGGCCACATGGGCGTCGTCAGCCCCTTCGCCACCGACCTCATCGGCGTCGCGCTGGACGTGGGGCTGCCCACGGTGGTGACCTGGCACAGCGTCGTCAACCGCACCGCGCCGCTCTTCCGCGCCCTCGGTCACGCCCGGCGGTGGGGGAGGGCCGGCGCTGCGCTCACCGCGGTGTCGTCGATGGCGGCCGGCTGCATCGCGCGCATCAGCGACGGGGTGCCTGTGGAGGTGCTCGGCAACGGGATCGACGTCACCCGCTGGCAGCCGCCGGCCGGTCGGGTGCGCACGGCGGCGGACGAGGACGGCGTCGTCCGGGTCGTCGGCGCGATCCGTTTCATTCGCCGCAAGCGGCCCACCGCCTTCGTCGACGTGCTGCGCGACGTGCGGGCGCGGCTCGACGAGACGGTCCCCGGAGTGAGGCTCGAGGCGTCCCTGCTCGGTCTGGGGCCGCAGCGGCGGCTCGTCGAGGCCCAGCTGGCACGGCACGGCATCGACTGGATCTCGCTGCCGGGCCGGGTGAGCCGGGACGAGCTGCGCGAGCTGCACTGGCGCAGCGACATCTATCTCACGACGGCACGCAGCGAGGCCTTCGGCATCGCCCCGCTCGAGGCCCGCACCGCGGGCCTCGTCGTCGCGGCCTTCGCCGGTACCGGCGTGGACGACTTCATCACCGACGGCGTCGACGGCATCCTCGCTGAGAGTGACACCGGCCTCGTCGACGGCATCACGGCGCTCGCCGCCGACCCCGAACGGCTCGCGCGCATGCGGGCCCACAACGCGACGACCCCGCCGGCGCAGTCGTGGGACCGCATCGTCGAGGCGACCCTCGACGAGTACGAGCGGGCCCGCCACCTCCGTGCGGCGGCGCGATGATCGAGGTCGTTGCCAGGGATGGGGACCGTGAGGTCGCGCGGTTCGCGCTGGCCCATGGCGCCGACCCGACCGCGCAGCTCGCTCGGCTGGGCTGGACCGGTTCGCCGCGGTCGGCCGTGCGCACCTCATCGGACGACCTGCGGATCACGTATGCCGTCCGCGCGGCCGCCGCGCGGCCGGCACCGCACGAGGTGGACAGGTCCGTCGAGGTGCCGCGCGACGACGACCTCACGGCAGCCGACCTCGCGAATGTCGTTCCCCACCAACGTATTGCCGCGTATGCCGTCGTGCGCTCCTCGCGCGGCATCCTCCTCACCGAGCTCTCGTCGCGCACGAACGCGGCCGGGATGTGGAACCTGCCCGGTGGTGGTCTCGACCCCGGCGAGGAGCCCGTCGACGCCGTGGTGCGAGAGGTCCACGAGGAGACGAGCCAGCACGTCGTCGACGTACGCCTGTCGAGTGTGGCGACCCGTCACTGGGTCGGTCGAGCACCGCACGGACGGGCCGAGGACTTCCACGCCGTGCGGCTGTTCCACACGGCCCGCTGCCTCGAGCCGAGCGACCCGGTCATCCTCGACGTCGGTGGGTCGACGTCCGCGGCCCGGTGGGTGGACGAGACCGAGCTCGCGAGCCTGCCCCTCGCGAGCTCGGTCCCCGAAGCCCTCGCCGTCGCCGGCGTGCCGGTGTGAGCAGTCAGCCCCTGAACTGCTGCCCACGCAGACCCGCCAGTCCGAGGACGACGAGGAGGACGCCGGCGCCGACGACGGCGACGGGTCCGACGACACCCCAGCGGATGTCGAGATCGGTGGCCTGCCCGACGATGACCGCGATCGCGGTGAGCAGGCCGAGGAGGCCGATGACCGAGGTCGTCGGGGCCGGGCCCGACTTGTAGGCGGGCGCAGCGACGGCGGGAGGCTGGGCAACCGGAGGAACGGGAGCGGTCGGTTCCGGCGACGGGGCGGACCGGTGCTCCTCGGTCGGGATGACCGTCGTCTCGCCGCTGTCGCGACCGGTCTCGTGGTCGGCCTCGCCCGCGGGCAGAACCTGCGTCCGGTCCGGTTCGGGAGTGGGGTTGTCGTGCTGGCTCATCGCTCAGCCCTCCTTGATGGTGATCTCGCCGAAGCGGAGCTCGGCGTCGACGACGATGGTGGGTGCGCCCGCGCCGATGGAGACGGTGCGCTGCAGGCCGGGGCCGTTGCGGTCGGACTGGTCGTTCGCGAGGCCGGCGCCGGGCAGGCTGTCCTGGATCTCGATGTTGCCCATGCGGACCTCCGCCTCGACCCGCGCGTTCGCCGTGGACGGGACGATGACGGTGAGCTCACCGACCGTCTGGTCGACCGAGATCTGCTGCGGCGTGGCGACAGCTCCGGGGGCCGCCAAGCTCGCCGCGAGCGGGCGCAGGTCGAGGGTCACGTCGCCGCCACCGTGCTGGAACCTCTGTGGCTGCGACGAGATCGCCGGGGTGAAGGTCCGCGCGCCGCGCTGACCGTCCTCCCAGAGCCGGTCACCGACCGAGGCGCCCACCGTGCCGAGACCCAGCAGGACGACGAGGGCGGCGGACAGCAGGCTCCGGCGCCCGGAGAGGCCGATGGCCAGGGTCGTGAGCGCGGACGCCGAGAGCGCGACGATCATGCCGAGGAGCTCGGCCGACCCGCTGAACCCGACCGGCCCGTCGAGGAGGAAGCCCACGCCGTAGCCGACGGCGGCGATCCCGAGGGTGAGGGCCAGGCCCGCGAAGCCGGCCGTCCGACGACGGGGACGCGGCGGCGGCGGGGGAGCGAGCGGCATACCGGCCTGCGGCGGGAACGACGGCGGAGCCGGCGGCTGCCACTCCGGTGCCTGGCCGGGTACTGCCTGGTCCCCCGAGCCCGGATGCGGTGCGACGGTCGGCGCGGGTGCGCTCACGGCATACATCGAGCCGTCCGACTCCTGCGCGACCTGGCTCCGCTGGTCACTCGACTGGGTCCTGCGCCACACGAGCCAGCCGACGACGGCGATGGGCACGAGGACCCAGCCGGCGAGGAACCCGTTGTCGCCGAAGACGATGAGCGAGAACACGACGAGAGCGAAGACCACGAGGACGATCGCTCCCGTCGCCTCCGAGCCGCCCTGGCCCGAGACGGCGCTGCGGGCGAGGATCGTGCCGTCCTCGTCCGGCATGAACAGCCACGCGAGGATGTAGAGCATCACCCCGACCCCGCCGAAGATCGTCAGCGCGATGACGGCCGCGCGGATGAGCACCGGGTCGACGTCGAAGCGGCGGGCGAGGCCGGAGCACACGCCGGCGAACCACTGGCGCGATCGGTCGCGGCGGACGCCGGTGCGGAGGATGTCGTCCCACATCGAGTGCGCGGCGGCGCCGCTCGGCGGGGGAACGCCCGGTGTCTGGGTGGAGTCGGAGGTCTGCGTCATGCCATCCACACTGGTCCAGCGCGCCGGCCGCTGCCATGAGGGTCGACCCTGACGACCCCCTGAGGGGACCCCCACGCCACCCCGGCGACGGCCCGAACCCACGCGCGCTTGCGTCAGGATGGGGGTGTGCCGACTCCGTACGAACGCCCAGCGCTCGCAGACGCCCCCGTCATCGAGGGTCGTCCGCCGCTGACCCGACCCCGCCGGGGCCGGATGGTCGGCGGCGTGTGCATCGGCACCGCCAAGCACCTCGGCATCCCGGTGAAGTGGGTGCGGGTCCTCACGCTCGTGCTGCTCGTCGCGGGTCCGGGGCTGGTGATGTACCCGTTCATCTGGGCGGTCACGCCGTCCGGGCCGAAGGCCCACGTGGACGCCGCGTCGGACGCGAGCCGGCGCCCCGGCGCCGTGCGGGCGATGAGCACCCTCGACGAGAGCCCCTGGGGTCTGGTCATCGCCGGAGGCGCGGTGCTCGTCCTCCTCGGCCTCGTCGTCGGGCTCCAGCTCGCCGGCGTCGACGTGCGCGCCGGCGTCCTCATCCCGCTCCTGCTCATCGCCGCAGGAGTCACCGTCGCGTGGTCGAACCTCGACGACGCCGAGCGCACGAAGTGGCTGGGCGGCAGCCGCAGCGGCCGCGGGGCCATGCTCGTCCGCCTCGGTCTCGGCATCGGCCTCGCCGTCATCGGCATCCTCGTCCTCACCGTGCGCGGCGAGTCCATCACCGCCATCGGCGACGCCCTCCTCGCCACAGCGGCCGTGCTCCTCGGGGCGACGTTCATCGCGGCGCCGTGGGTCGTGCGGCTGTGGCGCGACTACCGCGACGAGCAGGAGGTGGCCGCCCGCGCCAACGAGCGTGCCGACATCGCCGCGCACCTGCACGACTCGGTCCTGCAGACCCTCGCGCTCATCCAGCGCCGCTCCCACGACCCGGCGTCGGTGACCCAGCTCGCCCGCGCCCAGGAGCGCGAGCTGCGCTCGTGGCTGTATGCCGGCCCGTCCGGTTCCGATGAGACCCTCGCCTCCGCGGTCACGGCCGCGGCGCACGACGTCGAGGACGTGAGCGGCGTCGTCATCGACCTCGTCGTCACCGGCGACCGGCCCCTCGAGGAGCACGGGACTGCCCTCGTGCGCGCGATGCGCGAGGCGATGCTCAACGCGACCCGCCACGGCAGGCCACCCGTGACGGCATACGTCGAGATCGGTCCCACGGGTGTCGAGGCGTTCGTGCGAGACCGCGGTGACGGGTTCGAGGTCGACGACATCCCCGAGGACCGGCTCGGGGTGCGGGCATCGATCCTCGGCAGGATGGAGCGACACGGTGGCACGGCCCGCGTCCGCCGCCGCGAGGACGGAACCGAGGTGGAGCTCACGCTGCCACCGCTCGAAGGAGACGAGTAGATGTCGCAGTCCCAGCCCGAGGCCCAACCGCCGACCCCAAGGGCGTCCGTCCGGATCGTCCTCGTCGACGATCACCGGATGTTCCGGGCGGGTGTCCGAGCCGAGCTCGCCGAGGAGGGTGGACCCGGCATCGAGATCGTCGGCGAGGCCCCCGATGTCGACACCGCAGTGAAGGTCATCCGCGACACGCGCCCCGACGTCGTCCTGCTCGACGTGCACCTGCCCGGCGGCAACGGCAACGGCGGCGTCGACGTCATCCAGGGCTGCGTCGGCGTCGAGACCGAGGCGGGTGCGCCCGTGCGGTTCCTCGCGCTCTCGGTCTCGGACGCGGCCGAGGACGTCATCGCCGTCATCCGGGCCGGCGCGCGCGGCTACGTCACCAAGACGATCACCGCCCGTGACCTCGGCACGGCCATCCGACGTGTCGCCGACGGGGACGCGGTCTTCTCGCCGCGGCTCGCGGGGTTCGTGCTCGACGCGTTCGGCGCGGCCGCCGGCGAGATTGCCGAGGTCGACGAGGAGCTCGACCGGCTCTCGGCGCGCGAGCGTGAGGTCATGCGGCTCATCGCCCGCGGCTACCAGTACAAGGAGGTCGCGAAGGAGCTCTTCATCTCGGTGAAAACCGTTGAGACACATGTGTCCTCGGTGCTCCGCAAGCTGCAACTGTCGTCGCGCCACGAGCTCACGGCGTGGGCCATGGGTCGCCGTCTCGTCTGAGGCCTGCGACAGAACCCGAAACGGCTCGCGAGCCGCCCCGTCATTCGCCAGCCGGATCGATCCGGCTGGCGAGTGATGACATGGCTCACGAGCCGTGCTGGGCCAGATAGCCTCTCGGGCATGGAGTTCCTCACGAACGTCGTCGTCCTGCTGCACCTGCTCGGCCTCGCCGCGATCGTCGGCAGCGCTCTCTTCGTCGCCCGCGGTGTGCCGACCCCGGCGCTCGTCTGGGGCGCCCGCGCCCAGATCCTCACCGGGCTCCTCCTCGTCGGCCTCAACCAGGCCGGTGACGACGAGGTCAACAACACCAAGATCGGCGTCAAGCTGCTCATCGCGCTCGCCGTCGCCGCCTGCGCCGAGATCGCCGCGGCGAAGGAGCGCAAGGGTCAGGGCAACCCGCAGCTCGTCACTGCCGCCGGGGTGCTCGCGGTCGTCAACGCCGCCGTCGCCGTCCTCTGGACCTGACCGCCCCCAGCGCCGCTCAGGGGACGAGCAGCAGCTTGCCTTGCGTGCGGCGTCCTTCGAGGTCGTCGTATGCCGTGCGCGCGTCGGTGAGCGGGTAGCGCCCGCCGATCGTCACCTCGACGTCGCCGGACTCGATCCAGCCGAACAGCTCGGACGCCCGCGCCCGCAGCTCCTCCGGCGTCGCGACGTAGGCGCCCAACGTCGGCCGGGTGACGTAGAGCGACCCGCCCTTGTTGAGCTCCTGGAGGTCGAAGGGTGGGACCTGACCGCTCGCGGCGCCGTAGACCACGAGTAGGCCGCGCGGCCGCAACGACCCCAGCGAGGCCTCGAAGGTGTCCTTGCCGACGCCGTCATAGACGACATCGACGCCGCGGCCGTCGGTCACGTCGCACACGGCTGCGGCGAGGTCGTCGACCTCGGCGTAGTTGATCGTCTCGTCGGCGCCGCGCTCACGAGCGGTGGCGAGCTTCTCCTCCGAGCCCGCGGTCGCGATGACGCGGCCGCCGAGGAGCTTGACCATCTGGGTGAGCAACTGGCCGACGCCGCCGGCGGCGGCGTGGACGAGGGCCACGGTGCCCTGCTGGACGGCATACGTGCTCGTCGCAAGGTAGTGCGCGGTGAGGCCTTGGAGCATCGCCGCCGCGGCAGTCTCGAGCTCGATGCCGGCGGGGACGTGGACGACGTTCGTCGTGTCGACGGCCGCGTAGGCGCGCGCTGAGCCGAGGCCCTGGCCCCACGCGACGCGGTCCCCGACGACCACGTCGCTCACGCCGTCACCGACCGCGACGACCTCGCCGGCACCCTCGTTGCCCGCGACGAACGGGGTGTCGATCGGGTAGACGCCCTCGCGCTGGTAGACGTCGATGAAGTTCACGCCGGCCGCGGCGACGCGCACGAGCACCTGGCCCTCGCCGGGCTCGGGGGTCGGCTCGTCGCGGACCTCGAGGACGTCGCTGCCGCCGTGGCGCGGGACGACGAGGGCTGGTGCGGACTCGGGCAGGGCGGAGTCGGAGGTCATCACCTCAGGCTAGAGGTCGGTGCCGGTGACGTGCAGGTGCACCTCGGTCGCCTTGACCGACAGGACAACGGCACTGCCGCGACGCAGGCCGAGCTCGGCGGCGGCGCCGGGCGTGATGTCGGCCGTGAGGGTGTCGGTGCGGACGCGCACGAGGTGGCCGTGCGGTTCGAGGTCGGTCACCGTCGCCGTGAGGGCGTTGCGCGGGCTGCCGTGTGGGTGGGTCAGGTGCACCCCGACGGCGGTGGGGGCGACGACGGCGGTGAGTCGGGCGCCGTCGTGGATGGGCACCGGTGGGTCCTCGCGCTCCTCGGCGAGGCCATGGAGGAGGCGACCGTCCGGCATACGCAACGCACCGGACTCGGCGACGCCGCGCACGAGGTTGAGGCCCGCGAAGCGCGCCCCGAAGTCGCTGCGTGGCCGACCGAGAACCCGTGCGGCCGGGCCCTCGTCGACGACGCGCCCGTGCTCCATGACCGCGACCCGGTCTGCGAGCAGCGCGGCGTCGACGACGTCGTGGGTCACGACGACAGCCGTGCGGTCGGCGAGGACCCGTCGCAGCAGGTCGCGCACGTCCGGAGCCGCCTCGACGTCGAGCGCGGAGAGCGGTTCGTCGACGAGGAGCACCCGCGGCTCGGTCGCGAGGGCGCGGGCGACGGCCACCCGCTGCTGCTGGCCGCCGGAGAGCTCGTGGGGCCGGCGGTGTGCGTATGCCGTTATGCCCACTTCCGCGAGCCAGCGCTCGCCCGTGGCGCGGGCACCCCTGCGCCCCGCGCCACGGGCCCGCGGGCCGAAGGCGACGTTGTCGAGGACGCTGAGGTGGGGGAAGAGCCGGGCGTCCTGGGCGAGCAGGGCGATGTCGCGGTCGTGCGCCGGGACCCACGTGTCGCCGGCGAGCACGCGGCCGTCGAGGGTGACGTGACCGGCGTCGGGACGCACGAGCCCAGCGAGGGCCGCGAGGACGCTCGACTTGCCGGCACCGTTGGGGCCGAGGAGCGCGAGGGTCTCGCCGTCGGCGACGGAGAGGGAGACGTCGACGGCGCGGTCGTCGAGGCGCACGGTGGCGTCGAGGGTCATGGCGTGCCTGCCGTGAGCGAGCTGCGGCGCGCTCGGGTGAGGCCGATGACGAGGACAGCGACGGCGACGAGGACGAGGGACAGCGCCACGGCGGCACGCGGGTCGCCCTCGCGTTGGAGGTAGATCTCGAGCGGCAGCGTGCGCGTCGTACCCTGGAGGCTGCCCGCGAAGGTGATCGTCGCCCCGAACTCCCCGAGACAGCGGGCGAAGGCGAGGATCGTCCCGGAGACGAGACCCGGCAGGGCGAGGGGCAGGGTGACGCGCCGCAGGGTGAGCGACGGCGCGGCGCCGAGGGTGGCCGCGACGTCCTCGAAGCGGGTACCCGTGCTGCGCAGCGCGCCCTCGAGGCTGAGCACGAGGAACGGCATGGCGACGAAGGTCTGGGCGATGACGACGGCAGTCGTCGTGAAGGCGATGTCGACGCCGAGGGCGGTGAAGCTGCCGCCGAGCAGGCCGCGGCGACCGAACGCCTGGAGCAGGGCGATCCCGCCGACGACGGGCGGCAGTACGAGGGGGAGAAGGACGACCGAGCGCAGGAGGGTCGCGGCTCGGCCGTGGGAACGGGCGAGCACGAGCGCGAGCGGGACGCCGAGGACGAGGCACAGCAGGGTGCTCACCGTGGCGGTGCGCAGGCTGAGCCACAACGCATCCCGCGACGGCTCGGACGTCACGAGCGACCAGAACTGGGACCACTCGACGGTGAGGGCCATCGCCACGACGGGGAGCGCGACGAGCGCCGTGCCGAGCGCCGCGGGCACGAGCAGCCACGGCACCCCGGCGACGCCGAGCCGGGCACCCCTCATGGCGTCGCCGGTGAGAACCCGGCATCACGCAGGACGCGCTGGCCGTCGGGGCTCGTGACCGCGGCGACGAACTTGATTGCGAAAGAGGCGTTCTCGCTGCCCTTGAGTGTGGCGATGGGGTAGGTGTTGACGGCCTTGGCGGCCTCGGGGAAGTCGATGCCGCGGACGGAGTCGCCTGCTCCGCGCACGTCGGTCACGTAGACGAGACCGGCGTCGGCCTCGCCGGAGCGGACCTTGCCGAGCACGTCGGTGACCGACTGCTCCTCGCTCACCGGGGTGATGTCGATGCCGGCGGCCTTCTCGACGGCGAGGCTCGCGGCGCCGCAGGGGACGGCGGGTGCGCAGAGGACGACCTTGGTCGCCGGGTCGGCGAGGTCGGCCAGGGCGTCGACCCGGCGTGGGTTGTCGGCGGGGACGGCGATCTGGAGGACGTTCGTCGCGAAGGGCCGAGGGGTCCCCGCGAGCAGCCCCGCCGACTCGGCCGTGGTCATCGTGGCCTCGTTCGCGGTGGCGAGGACGTCCGCGGGCGCGCCCTCGGTGAGCTGGGCGACGAGCCCGGACGACCCGCCGAAACCGAACCGCACCGTCGTCCCCGGGTTGGCCTCCTCGAAGGCCGCGCCGATCGCCTCGAACGGCGTCTGGAGGGAGGCCGCCGCGAAGACCGTGAGGGTGGTGTCTGCGGAGGTGGTGGCGGCGCCCTCACCGCTGGACGCGGGACCCGAACAGGCGACCAGCAGCGTGAGGCCGGTGACCGCGGCGCCGGCGCGGACGGCATACGACCGAGTGCGCGCCCACCGTGCGCTCACGGGGTCTCCACGATGACCGTCGTCGACTTCACGACGGCAACGGCAACGGAGCCGGGCTCGAGGCCGAGTTCCCGCACCGCTTCGCTCGACATGAGGGAGACGACGCGGAAGGGTCCGCACTGCAGTTCCACCTGGGCCATGACCGTGTCCAGGGTGATGTCGGTGACGAGGCCGACGAACCGGTTGCGGGCCGAGCGGCCCACCGACGACGGGTCGGCCGCGGCGCGGGACTGCTCGCGGGCGAGGAGGGCGACGGCGTGCCCGTCGACGACCTTGCGTCCGGCGTCGTCGGTCGTGGCATCGAGCGCGCCGCTGTCGACCCAGCGGCGCACGGTGTCGTCACTGACGCCGAGGAACCCGGCAGCTTCGGAGAGTCGCAGATGCGGCATGAGCGCAACAATACCGCCGCATCTGCGACTACCAGCCTGTCAAGGGGTGGTGCGGTCCAGCGTCAGGTGGCGTCCTTGCCCCACAGTCCGGTGACGGACTGCTCGTTGCCGTTGGCCGGGAACGAGCACGCGCCGCCCCCGAAGACGACCCACTTGGCCGTCATCCGCAGCTTGGTGGCACCGATGCCGGTGACGGTGTCGATCGACCACGTGACCTCGGTGCACGAGCCCACCGCGATCGGGGTCGTCGTGGTGATGGTGTAGGTCCGCGACGTCACCGGCCCGTCGGGGTTGAGGGTCACCGGATCGGACGGTGTCACCGTCGCCCCCGTGCTGGTCGGTGACGAGACGGCGATGTTCTTGTCGCCGCCCGGGTCGTTGGGGGACTTCTCGGCGGAGAGGACGACGGTGTACTGCGTCCCGACCGGGATGGGCAGGGTGCCGTTGTTGCAGATCCGCAGGGTGAACGTCCCGACGGTGTGTCCGTTGGTGCTCGTGGTGGTCGTGCTTCGGATCTGGAGGTCGGCGCTGTAGTACTTGCGGTCATCGACCGAGCAGGTGGTCGGCTCGGCGGGAACGGCGGCGACAACGGCGGGGATGGCCCACGCGCTGCCGACGACGAGATCACGTCGCTGGAGCGACGAGGACGGGAGGCTACCGGTGTTCAGGGGTCCCATGTCTCACGAACGTACGGAGGAGCGCAGCAGGTCGCGACCCGAGCGGCAAAGATGGTTCGGATGGGCTACCGATAGGAAACTTCTGGCCTAGTCATCCGACCTCAGGTCCTCGAGCAGGTCGTCGAGCATCGCCGGCGTGAGCTTCTTCGTGTACGTGTTGTGCGGGCTCACGTGGTAGCAGCCGACGAGCCGCACGGGGTGGCCGGTGGGCGTGTGCAGGGTCGCCTCGGCGCCGTGGCCGAACTTCGGGCGCGGTCGGGGGACGGTCCAACCGAGCGACGTCGTGGCCGCGAGCACCCCCTTCCAGCCGATCTCGCCGAGCGTCATGATGACCCGCAGCCGGTCACCGAGGAGGTCGAGGTCGCGTCCCAGCCAGGTCGCGCAGGTCGCGCGCTCGGCCGGGGTGGGCGCGTTCGCGGGCGGCGCGCAGCGCACGGCGGCAACGATCCGTATGCCGGTGAGGGCCAACCCGTCGCCCGCGCCGACCGAGGTCGGCTGGTTCGCGTACCCCGTGCGGTGGAGCGCGGCATACAGGAAGTCGCCGGAGGCGTCCCCGGTGAACATCCGGCCGGTGCGGTTCGTGCCGTTGGCCGCGGGCGCGAGGCCGACGATGAGGGTGTCGGCGTCGGGGTCGCCGAAGGACGGGCCCGGCCTGCCCCAGTAGGGCTGGTCGGCGAAGGAGGCCCGGCGCCCTTCTCGCGCAACGGTTTCGCGCCAGTCGACGAGGCGCGGGCAGGCGCGGCAGACGGAGACGCGGGCATCGAGCTCGGCGAGGGTTGGGGCGGTCGCGGCGAGCTCGACGACCTCGGCCGCGTCGTGGGCGATGGGGGTGTCCCGGGAGCCCGGGTCGGTGGGCCAACCGCTGCCGGGCGGGACGGGTGAGGGGAACAGCTGGCCCGTCACCGGGTGGGGGTCGAGGGGCTCGCCGGTCATGAGTGGCCGGTCACGCGTCGTCCGGCTCGGACTCGGGCTCGGGCTCGGGTGGCGGCTCGGCACCCTTGGCCTCGTCGCGCTCGGCCCACTCGAGCAGCGGCGTGAGGTCGAAGACGTGGTCGTCGATGTCGGCGTGCAGGTCGCCGAGCTCGGCGAAGCGCGCCGGTACGGTGGCGATGGTCAGCTCGCGCGGCTCGACGTCGTCGACCTCGTCCCAGCGGATCGGCGTCGACACCGTCCCGGCAGGGTTGCCGCGGACCGAGTAGGCGCTCGCGATCGTGTGGTCGCGCGCATTCTGGTTGAAGTCCAGGAAAACCGCGGCGGGGTCGCGATCCTTGCGCCACCACGTCGTCGTGACGTCGTCGGGGGCGCGCCGCTCGACCTCGCGGGCGAAGGCGAGGGCGGCGCGGCGCACGTCCGCGAACTCGTGGTCGGGCTCGATCCGGACGTAGACGTGCAGGCCACCCCCGCCGCTCGTCTTGGGGAACCCGGTCGCGCCGAGCTCGTCGAGCACTTCGTGGGCGACGTGCGCGACCCGGCGCACCCGGTCGAACGGCGCGTCCGGCATCGGGTCGAGGTCGATGCGCCACTCGTCGGGGCGGTCGACGTCGGCGCGGCGGACGTTCCAGGGGTGGAACTCGACGGTGCTCATCTGCACGGCCCAGACGATCTCGGCGAGGTTCGTCGGGCACAGCTCGTCGGCGTGCAGCCCGTAGCGCGGGAAGTGCAGCCGCACGGTCTCGACCCAGGGCGGGGCGCCCCGGGGGAGGCGCTTCTGGTGGACCTTCGGCCCGTCGACGCCGTCGGGGAACCGGTGCAGCATCGTCGGCCGCTCGCGCAGGGCATTGACGATGCCGTCGCCGACCGCGAGGTAGTAGTTCGCGAGGTCGAGCTTGGTCTCGCCGCGCTCGGAGAAGTAGGGCCGGTTCGGGTTGGAGATCCGCACCTCGTGCCCCGCGACGTCGAGGAACACCGGTTCGCCGAACTCACCCTTCTTCGAGGCCATGGAGTCACCGTATGCCGTCCGCGCGCCGACTCGTGGGCGACGTCGGGCGTCAGGCTGCGGATGCCGTGTCGTTCCGATGCTCTGATCTTGCGTCGTCCTTTGGGCCACGGGCTGGTCCAAAGGACGACGCAAGATCAGAGCACTGCGCACCGGGACTACGGCCGCCCACTAGTTGACATTGCTATCTAGGTTGCGCAACGATCGAGCCGTGCCACGCAGCAGGGGAACGCGCGAGGACCGCCAGAGCCAGTGGCTCAAGGGCGTCCTCGACCTCGCGGTGCTCGCGGCCCTCGCCCGCGAGCGGACGGCATACGGTTACACGCTCATGGCCGCGCTCGCCGACCGCGGCTTCGACGGGCTCAAGGGCGGGACGATCTACCCGCTCCTCGGCCGGCTCGAGGACGACGGGCTCGTCGAGAGCACGTGGGGCGACGGAGACGCCGGCCCGCGCCGGAAGTACTTCTGGCTCACCGACGCCGGGCGAGCTGAGCTCGCGGCCGGACGCGAGGGCTGGCGCGCCTTCGCCAAGAGCATGAACGACGCACTGGAGACCGACTGATGCCTAGCCTCCTCAGAAGGAGATGACGATGTCCGACACCAGCCCCGGGCCTGCTCCCATGCCGCCGCTGCGCCTCCCCGACAGCGACTACGGGTCGGTACTCGCCGACCAGCTCCGCCTCAACGGGATGCCGGAGGCGAAGGTGCGCGAGGTCGTCGCGGAGGTCGAGGACCACGTCGCGACGACCGGGCAGGACCCCGTCGAGGCCTTCGGACAGCCGGTCGACTACGCCGCCCAGTGGCAGCCCTTCAGCTGGCGCCACGGCCTCACCCAGATGGCCGTCGGCATCGGCGTCGCGGCCGCCGGGGGGTCGGTGTTCGCTGCGGTGTTCACCGGGGTCCTCGAGCCGGGCCCCTGGACCAACCCGGTCCTGCTGAACAGCACGACCCTGCTCCTGTTCGGGCTCCTCGCCCTCAACCTCGGCGTCATCCCGTGGACCCTCATGGCCCTGGCCGTGCGACGCGAAGGCCGCTGGCTCGGCACCGGCCGGCCGAAGTACGACTGGACGCTCCGACTCGGCGGCGGCGTGCTTGCCGGTGTGGGGTTCGGCCTGTTCGTGTGGTGGGCGGGGTCGTGGGACGTGGGATCGGTGCACGGACCGCCCCGGTGGTTGACCCTCGTGGCCGGCCTGCTCCTCGCCCCGCTCGCGCTGAGGCTCGGTCCCAAGCCCGGTGACCGCCGGCGACCGTCACCACCGGGGATACCGCCGCAGCCGTGGTGGCGTCAGGCGTGGCGGGCCCTCCGCGGGAGAGGATGACGCCATGGAAGTTGTCATCGTCGACTCACCCGAGCAGATCGGCGTCCTCGGCGCGCAAGCGGTCGCCGACACCGTCACCGCCAAGCCCGACGCCATCCTCGGCCTCGCCACCGGCTCCAGCCCGCTCGCGATCTACGACGAGCTCGGGCGCCGCGTCGCCGCCGGCGAGCTCACTCTCAAGGACTGCACCGGCTTCAACCTCGACGAGTACGTCGGCCTGCCCGACGACCACCCTCAGCGCTACCGCAACGTCATCGAGGACGAGTTCGTCACCAAGACCGACATCGACACCGCCAACGTCCACGGCCCCGACGGGTCCGCAGCCGACATTCCCGCCGCCTGCGCGGCATACGAACGCGCCATCACCGACGCCGGCGGCGTCGACATCCAGATCCTCGGCATCGGTAGCGACGGGCACATCGCCTTCAACGAGCCCGGGTCCTCGCTCGCGTCACGCACGCGCCTGAAGACCCTGACCCACCAGACGCGTGTCGACAACGCCCGCTTCTTCGACGACGACGTCGACGCGGTCCCGGTGCACTGCATCACCCAGGGCGTCGCGACGATCATGGAGGCCCGGCACATCGTCCTCGTCGCCGCGGGCCGCCACAAGGCGCAGGCCGTGCACGAGCTCGTCGAGGGACCGATCTCGGCGATGTGGCCGGCGACCATCCTGCAGATGCACCCGAACGTCACCGTCATCGTCGACGAGCCGGCGGCCTCCCGGCTCCAGCTCGCGGGCTACTACCGCGAGACGTATGCCGCGAAGCCGGCTTGGCAGGGCTTCTGACGCGAGCTCCGACGCACCATTTCTGCGCCGTTGGCGCCACCGGCGCAGAAGCTGGTCAGGGGCGCATCGATGGCCGCGCCCCTGGTCACGCTCTGCGCCGCTGGTAGCGAGAGTCAGCGGGCGGCGATGCCCTGGACGATGAGGATCACCCCGAAGACGAGGAACGCGACGGCCGCGCCGTACTTGATGACCTTCTCGGGCAGCTTCTTGCCGAGCAGGGCGCCGACACCGATGGCGAGCGCGTCGGCGAGGACCATTCCGAGCGTCGAGCCGACCCACGTGCCGAACCAGCCCTCCTGCGTGGCGAGGGTGATCGTCGCGAGCATGGTCTTGTCGCCGAGCTCGGCGAGGAAGAACGCGACACCGACGGCGACGATCGCCTTGCCGGTGCTGCGGCGGGCCTTGTCGGCCTCCTCCTCGGTGAGCTCGTCACCGCGCAGGGTCCACGCCGCGAAGATGAGGAACGCGACGCCGGCGGCGATCGAGATGATCCACTGGCTCTGCGCGAAGCTGTTGCCCACCCACGCGCCGATCGCGACCGAGAACAGGTGGACGATGGCCGTCGCGATGGTGATGCCGATGAGCACCTGGCGCACGGTGTAGCGAGTGGCGAACGTCATCGCCATGAGCTGGCTCTTGTCACCGAGCTCGGCCACGAAGATGACCGCGGTGCTGAGCAGGAACGCGTACATGTGGAGCTTCTCCTCGCTGCCTGACCGAGGAGCGCCGGGGGACGTCCTTCGACCAGGACGCCGGTTGATGGGTCGTCGTACTGGTCGAAAGTCTCGTCCGCCACGCCTGTTCGCTCGAACTGCGGTGGCCGGCCGCACCGGACCCGGAGGTCAGTGTGTCGATGCGGCTGTTGGGGACTACTCCCTTTCGCGTCCGCAAGGTTACCGGTATGCCGTCCGCGCGCCGAATCGGGTCCGTCACCCGGACGTCGGGCCCGTCCCTGTAGGGGGCATGACGGGCTCGGGGCTGTGGGTGCCACGACGTAGGGTTGAGGCAACCATGAGCACCCTCTTCGACGGCCTTCCGCTCGGCGAGCCGCACGCCGACCCCGCCACCCACGACAGCGCCCACGCGGCGCTCGTCAACGCTGCCGGCGTGCCGACGTGGGCGACGTCCGACGACGCCGACGGCGCGCCTGCTCCGGCGTGGGGCCCGGGCAGCAGCGAGGGCGCGGCCGTGCGTTCGACGGACCCCGATGTGCTCCTCGAGGGCCTCAATGACGAGCAGCGCGAGGCGGTCCTGCACGAGGGCAGCCCGCTCCTCATCATCGCCGGTGCCGGCTCGGGCAAGACCCGCGTCCTCACCCACCGCATCGCCCATCTCCTCGCTGCGCGCGGGGTCCAGCCCGGGCAGATCCTCGCGATCACCTTCACCAACAAGGCCGCGGCCGAGATGCGTGAGCGCGTCGAGGCCCTCGTCGGCCCGCGCGCCAAGGCGATGTGGGTCATGACGTTCCACAGCGCGTGCGTGCGGATCCTGCGCCGCGAGGCCGACAAGGTCGGCATGAAGTCGACGTTCTCCATCTACGACGCCGCCGACAGCCAGCGCCTCATGTCGATGGTCATCCGCGACATGGACCTCGACCCCAAGCGCTACAACCCGCGCACCTTCAGCCACCAGGTGAGCAACCTCAAGAACGAGCTCGTCGACGAGGAGACCTACGCCGCGCGTGTCGGCGGCGAGCCGAGCGCCGAGAACCCCGGCGGCACGCATACGGAACGCCTTCTCGCACAGGCCTACACGGCATACCAACGCCGGCTGCGGCAGGCGAACGCCCTCGACTTCGACGACATCATCATGCTCACCGTGCACATGTTCCAGGCGTTCCCCGACGTCGCGGAGCACTACCGGCGACGGTTCCGGCACGTCATGGTCGACGAGTACCAGGACACGAACCACGCGCAGTACCAGCTCATCCGTGAACTGGTGGGTACCGAGCCCATCCAAGCCGAGAACGAGACGTATGCCGTGCCGCCGAGCGAGCTCGTCGTCGTCGGTGACGCGGACCAGTCGATCTATGCCTTCCGGGGCGCGACGATCCGCAACATCATCGAGTTCGAGGAGGACTACCCCGACGCGCGCACGATCCTCCTCGAGCGCAACTACCGCTCGACCCAGACGATCCTCACCGCCGCCAACGCCGTCATCTCGCGCAACGCCTCACGGCGCAAGAAGAACCTCTGGACCGACTCCGGCCAGGGTGCGCCGGTCGTCGGCTACGTCGGTGATAACGAGCACGACGAGGCGAGCTTCGTCGCCCGCACCATCGACACGCTCGGCGACGAGCACGGCGTGCGCCCCGGCGACGTCGCCGTCTTCTACCGGACCAACGCGCAGTCGCGTGCCCTCGAGGAGGTCTTCGTCCGGGTCGGCCTGCCCTACAAGGTCGTCGGCGGCACCCGGTTCTACGAGCGGCGCGAGGTCAAGGACGCGCTCGCCTACCTCCGCGTGCTGTCCAACCCGGCGGACACGGTCAACCTGCGCCGCATCCTCAACGTGCCCAAGCGCGGCATCGGCGACCGGGCTGAGGCGGTCATCGCCGCGCTCGCCGAGCGCGAGCGGATCCCGTTCGTCGCGGCGCTCGGCCGGCCCGAGGACGCCCCCGGCATCGCGACCCGCTCGGTGACCGCGGTGAAGGGCTTCACCGCGCTCCTCGAGGAGCTCGGCAAGGTCCGTGACGACGAGGACGCCGGCGTCGCCGATCTGCTCGAGGCGATCGTCGAGAAGTCGGGCTACCTTGCCGAGCTGCGCGCCAGCCACGACCCGCAGGACGAGACCCGCATCGAGAACCTCGCCGAGCTCGTCGCCGTCGCGCGCGAGTTCGACGAGAGCCGCGCCGCGACGGGTGAGGTCATCAGCCTCGAGGACTTCCTCGAGCAGGTCTCCCTCGTCGCCGACGCCGACGAGATCCCCGACTCGGCCGAGGCCGAGGAGCAGGGCGTCGTCACGCTCATGACGCTGCACACCGCGAAGGGCCTGGAGTTCCCGGTCGTCTTCCTCACCGGCATGGAGGACGGGACCTTCCCGCACCTGCGTTCGCTCGGCGACCCCAAGGAGCTCGAGGAGGAGCGACGGCTCGCCTACGTCGGCATCACCCGTGCGCGCGAGCGGCTGCACCTGTCGCGGGCCGCGGTCCGTTCGGCCTGGGGTGCTCCGCAGTACAACCCGCCCAGCCGCTTCCTCGACGAGATCCCCGGCGAGCTCGTCGAGTGGGAGCGTGAGCTCAGCGGTGCCGCGGCGATCGGCCACCGCGGTCAGCGGCCGGCGGTCGCGACCTTCGCGGCCCGGCCCGGGGTGCGCTCGCCCGGCAACCGCCCGATCATCGCGCTCTCGCCCGGTGACAAGGTCACCCACGACACCTTCGGGATGGGGTCGGTCGTGCGCACGATGGGCGAGGGCGACAAGACGCAGGCCGAGGTCGACTTCGGCGGCGACACCGGGGTCAAGCGCTTCCTGCTCCGGTTCGCGCCGCTCGAGAAGCTCTGACGGACGAGCGGCTCGCCGGCGACCACACGGCATACGCAGGACACACGGCATACGCAGGACACGGCATACGCACGAAGCGGCACCCCGATCGGGGTGCCGCTTCGTCGTGGGTGTCCCTGGGATCAGGTCCCGGCCGTCAGGCCAGGCTCACTGCAGGCCCTTCTTGCGCAGCCACGGACCCGGGTTGATCGGGTTGCCGCCGCCGGGCGGGGTGATCTCGAGGTGGAGGTGCGGGCCGGTCGAGTTGCCGGTGTTGCCGGAGCGGCCGACGATGTCACCGGGCATGACGGTCTCGCCCTCGTAGGTGGAGAAGCTGTTCATGTGCGCGTAGGACGACTGCGTGCCGTCCCAGTACTCGATGACGACGTTCTTGCCCTTGTTGCCGTTCCAGCTGGCGAGCTTGACGACGCCCTTGGACATCGCGCGCAGCGGGGTGCCCGTGGGGACGCCGAAGTCGTTGCCCCAGTGCATCCGGCCCCAGCGCATGCCGTAGCCGGAGGTGAAGCGGGCGCCCTCGATGGGCTGCACCCAGCGCTTGCCCTCGCGGCGGGCCTTCTCCGCGGCGGCGGCCTCGGCAGCGGCCTTCTCCGCCTCGGCCTTGGCCTTCGCGGCGGCAGCGGCCTTGGCGGCCGCCGCGGCACGAGCCTTGTCCCGGGCGATGCGCTGCTGCTCGGCGACGCGGCCCTGGAAGGCGGCGGTCTGCATCGACGCCTGCTGGCGGCGCGAGGAGAGGTCGGCCTGCTGGGCGGTCTCGGTCGCGGCCTGCTCGCGGGCCGTCTGGGCCTGGGCGGCGGTGAGGTCCAGCGTCAGCGGCGCGGACTCGGCGACGGAGGCGCCGGTGGCGGTGACGACCAGCGCCGCAGCGGCGGCACTGGGCAGGACGAAGCCCGGGTGGAGGGCGCGCGGGACGCGGTTCGCAGCAGGCTTGCGGTGCTTGCCACGGTGGCGCCCTTGATACGAAGAGCTCAAGGGAGGAGAACCTCACGTGCAGGGGACACGGGAGGCACCACCGTAGCGTGACCTGACCGTTATACAAAGCCGATCGTGGAAATTGCCACCGAGGTCGGGTGGGTATGCCGTCCGCTCGCCTCCCGCGCTCGGGCGCGTCGCGGGCCCGGGATCAGCATGTTTGCCGGGTCGCCCCGCCGCGCGGGCGTCGCGTTGGCGCGCGCCGTGTGAAGCGGGTCACACGGGCGGGCGGGACCGGCCGATCGAGGTGACCCCACGGGTCACCGTGAGGCCGTCCGGGTCGAGCTCGGCGAGCGCCGTCGAGATGCCGTGGACGACGTCGCCGACCATCGCGAGCGAGATGTGGCCGACCCCGTGGAGGCGGATGTTGCGCACCGAGAGGTCGGGGTGGCGCAGGGCGCCTCCGGTCTGCGGGACGATGAGCAGGTCCGTGTCGGACCAGTAGCAGATGAACCGGGTCGAGCACCCCGGCGCCGGCTCGTCGAGCTCGCGCAGGAAGCCGCTGCCGGGACGCATCTGGCTGATGAGGCGCGTCGGCGCGGCATACGAGACGTACGTCCCCTGGTGGGGCGTGCCGAGGGTGACGAGCGTGTGCACGTGCTCGTCGCCACCGAGGCGGGTGACGTAGTAGCGCGCGATGAGGCCGCCGAGGCTGTGGCCGACGACGTGGATCTTCTCGTAGCCGGTCTCCTCGACGATCGCCTCGATCTCGGCGCCGAGCTGCGCCGCGGCAGTGCGCACGTCCGCGGTGAAGGGCGAGTAGTTCATCGCGTAGACCGAGTCGAAGCCGCGCCGGCTCAGCCCCCGTCGCAGGAGCGTGAAGATCGACCGGTTGTCGACGAGCCCGTGCACGAGCAGGATCGGTGTGCCGGCTGCCTCGACATTGGAGATGAGCAGGCCACGCTGCACCGGCGCCAGATGCTCGATGCGATAGCCCCGCTCGCCGCGAGCGCGGTCCTGGAAGATGCCGAGCGGGTAGGTCGCGAGGTGGGTGGTGAGCCACGCGCCCTCGATCGCCATGCCGGCGACCGCGCGCGCCGTGAAGAGCGGCTTCAGCCCCTGGACGACCGTGGCGCCGGCCGCGACGGCGCGGGACATGCGCCCGAGCCGAGAGCTGCCTCCGGTGGCTCGGGCGGCGGCTGTGGCAGTGGCGCGGGCGGCCGTCGAGCCGGACGGTCCGCCGGCCGGGGTGCGTCCCCGTCGCGAAGGATGCGTGCGCGTCGGACCGTCCATGGTCTCGTCACGGTATCTCGGCGCCTGTCGCCCCGCCTGTCGTGACGCGTGGTGTCGCCAGAATCACGGGGCTCGGGACTGTCGCTGCCACGGCCCGCGGGTGTGGGGTGGTGGAGGCAGGGCTAGGCTCGGCCCGACGGACCACCGGTCATCCGAAGCGATGGCGAAACGAACAACGTGAGGACGGAACGAATCCGTGGATCTTTTCGAGTACCAGGCACGCGACGTGTTCGAGAAGCACGGGGTTCCCGTGCTCGCCGGCGCGGTCGCCGCGACGCCGCAGGAGGCCCGCGCGGCCGCTGAGACCATCGGCGAGAAGAGCGGCGGCGTCACCGTCGTCAAGGCGCAGGTCAAGACCGGCGGTCGCGGCAAGGCCGGCGGCGTCAAGGTCGCCAAGAGCGCCGACGAGGCCGAGCAGCTCGCCGAGCAGATTCTCGGCATGGACATCAAGGGCCACACCGTCCACCAGGTGATGATCGCCCAGGGCGCGCAGATCGCCGAGGAGTACTACTTCTCGATCCTGCTCGACCGCACGAACCGCTCCTACCTCGCCATGTGCTCGAAGGAGGGCGGCGTCGACATCGAGACGCTCGCCGTCGAGCGGCCCGAGGCGCTCGCGAAGATCGAGGTCGACCCCAACGTCGGCATCGACGAGGCCAAGGCGCAGGAGATCGTCGACGCGGCCGGCTTCGACGCCGAGACCGGCGCCAAGATCGTCCCGGTCCTGCAGAAGCTCTGGGACGTCTACCAGGGCGAGGACGCGACCCTCGTCGAGGTCAACCCGCTCGTCAAGAGCGAGGCCGGCGACATCATCGCCCTCGACGGCAAGGTCACCCTCGACGGCAACGCCGACTTCCGCCACCCCGACCACGAGGCGCTCGAGGACAAGGCTGCCGCGGACCCGCTCGAGGCCAAGGCCAAGGAGAAGGACCTCAACTACGTCAAGCTCGACGGCCAGGTCGGCATCATCGGCAACGGCGCCGGGCTCGTCATGTCCACGCTCGACGTCGTCGCCTACGCCGGCGAGCAGTTCGGCGTGAAGCCCGCGAACTTCCTCGACATCGGTGGCGGCGCCAACGCCCAGGTCATGGCCGACGGTCTCGACGTCATCCTGAACGACGAGCAGGTCAAGAGCGTCTTCGTCAACGTCTTCGGCGGCATCACCGCCTGCGACGAGGTCGCCAACGGCATCAAGGGTGCACTCGAGATCCTCGGCGACGAGGCCACCAAGCCGCTCGTCGTCCGCCTCGACGGCAACAACGTCGAGGAGGGCCGTCGCATCCTCGACGAGCTGAACCACCCGCTCGTGACCCAGGTCGACACGATGGACGGCGCTGCGGCCAAGGCCGCCGAGCTCGCCGCCAAGTGACCCGCTGACAGCAGACGAACCAAAGGACCAGCACACCAATGTCAATCTTCCTCAACGCTGACAGCAAGATCATCGTCCAGGGCATGACCGGCGGGATGGGCTCCAAGCACACCGCGCTCATGCTCGACGCCGGCGCCAACATCGTCGGCGGCGTCAACGCCCGCAAGGCCGGCACCACGGCCACCATCGGCGGCAAGGACCTGCCCGTCTTCGGGTCGGTCAAGGAGGCCATGGAGGCCACCGGCGCCAACGTGTCGGTCGCCTTCGTGCCGCCGAAGTTCGCCAAGGACGCCGCGATCGAGGCCATCGACGCCGAGATCCCGCTGCTCGTCGTCATCACCGAGGGCATCCCGGTCAAGGACACCGCGGAGTTCTACAACTACTCCAAGGGCAAGTCGACCCGGATCATCGGCCCGAACTGCCCCGGCATCATCACGCCGGAGGAGTCGCTGGCCGGCATCACGCCGCACACCATCGCCGGCAAGGGCCCGATCGGGCTCGTCTCGAAGTCGGGCACGCTGACCTACCAGATGATGTACGAGCTGCGGGACTTCGGCTTCACCACCGCGATCGGCATCGGCGGCGACCCGGTCATCGGCACGACGCACATCGACGCGCTCGAGGCGTTCGAGGCCGACCCCGACACCAAGGCGATCGTCATGATCGGCGAGATCGGCGGCGACGCCGAGGAGCGGGCCGCGGCCTACATCAAGGAGAACGTCACCAAGCCGGTCGTCGGCTACGTCGCCGGCTTCACCGCCCCCGAGGGCAAGACGATGGGCCACGCCGGCGCCATCGTCTCCGGCTCGTCCGGCACCGCGCAGGCCAAGAAGGAGGCCCTCGAGGCCGCCGGCGTGAAGGTCGGCAAGACGCCGTCCGAGACCGCGCAGCTCATGCGCGAGATCATGCAGGGCCTCGACTCCTGACCCGAGCGAGAACCGCAGCGCGAGAGCGCACCGCGAGCGGGCGGCATACCGGATGGACTCGGTATGCCGCCCGCTCGCGTGTGTGCTCGTGCGCGCCCTTCGGTGCGGTCACCGCTGCGCGGCGGCGTCCATGAGGCGCCCGAGCTGGTCCCACGCCGCTGCGGTGGGCGTGCCCTTGCGGGCGTTGAGGGAGATGGTGGCGGTGTTGCGGTCACCGCGCATCGCCACGTACCCGAGGTAGTCGGTGAAGCGGCCGTAGCCGTAGTCGAAGACCACCGCGACGGTGCCGGGGCGGGGCCCCTCGACGCGGTCGACCACGCCCCGGTCGGCGCAGGAGCGGTCCGCCAGGGTGGCACGGACGGCGGCGTCCGGCTCGGAGTCGTTGGTGTCGCCGTCGGAGGAGAAGTTCGACGTCTGGATCCGCTGGCTGCCGACGAAGTCGTCCGTCGTCGTGTCCTTCAGGTGGGTGATCCCGGCGTTGTCGACGTCGGCCTTGACGTCGCAGGCGCTCAAGGCACCGAACTCCGCCTCCGGCGGCCACTCCGAGACGATCTCGTGAGTGCCGGCCACGCCCGCGTCCTGCCAGACCGAGGCCGGGAGGAACCGGCTGGCGGGCAGCTCGCCGGATCCGCGCCAGTGCACGACCGGCAGCGCCTCACCGGGCGGCGACGATGGTTGCGATGTCGGCGAGGGTCGAGCGCTCGGCCGGCCCGTGCTCGTGGTGGGCCGCGGTGAGGTCGGGGTCGGGGTCGAGCTCGCGGTGCGGGTCGGTCGAGACGGGGTGGTCGTCGGGCTTGGCGAGCTCGTCGTCGGAGTCGGGGTCGGCGTCGGTGACGGGTTCGTCGACGTCGGGGTCGGCGACTGGGTCGCCGGCAGCGGTGGGGGAGCGGCGTCCTCGCGCCCGAGCCCGCGGAACCCGAGGGCGGCGACGATGATCGCGGCGGCGGCGACGGCCGCGGTGTAGGCGATCGCCCGGCGGCGACGCAGGGAGTCCCCTCGGACCCGGACCTGCTCCGGGTGGGGCAGCGGTGCGGCCTCGACGTCGGTGCGGAGGGTGAGCAGGGCACCCCGGAGGAACGCGTCGTCCTCGGGTGACCACGAGCCGGGGGTACGCAGGTCATCCATGACGGTTCTCCTTCCTTGAGGTGCTGGCTGGTCTCATGACGGGTGTGCTCTCCGGGGGGCGGTCGGGGCCGCGGAGCAGCTGCGCGAGCTGGTTGCGGCCCCGGTGCAGCCGGGCCTTGACCGTGCCCGGCGGGACGTCGAGCTCGGCCGCGATCTGGTCGATGCTGCGGTCGGCCAGGTAGTGCAATGCGAGGGTCTCGCGCAGTGGCGGGCTCAGGGTGCGCAGGGCGGCGACGACGACGGCGCGGTCCTCGTTCGGTGGTGGCTGGGTCTGGACGAGACCGTGCCTCGCGTGGGCGCGGCCCCGGGACTCGCCGCGGCGCCACTCGGAGATCGCGATCCGGCGGGCGACGGTGCGCACCCAGGCGAGCGCGTCGTCGTGGCCGGACACCCGGTCCCAGTCCCGCCATGCCCGGGCGTAGGCCTCCTGCGTGGCGTCCTGGGCCACGGTGAGGTCGCCCGTCGTGGCGTAGACGAGGTGGACCACCCGGGACGCGGTGGTGCGGTAGAAGTCGTCGAAGGCATCCTCGGCCTTCCTCCTGTCTCGCACGCGACCTCCCCGGGTGTCGACGCCGTTGCCCATCCTGTCACTCCGGCAGACGCATCCGGCCGGTTCCGAGGTTGCATCCGGGTCGGGCGGAGCGACTGGCCGCGTCTCAGCCCGGCGTCACCCCCGCCTCACCGTGGCTCGTGTGCGGTCCCCGTGCGGGTCGCCAGGACGTAGAGCTGGGTCTCGGCCCGGTCGTCGAGCAGGTGCGTGTGCGCGACGAGGTTCTCGACGTCGAAACCGGCGCCCTCGACGACACGGCGCAACCCGTCCCTGGTGTAGCCGGACACGACGAGGGTCTCGCCGAGGAAGTCCACCGGCACGCTGTCGGCGTCGAGCTCGACCATCGCCAGCGAGAGCAGGCCGCCCTGCGGGAGGTGCGCGGCCAGCGCGCGGAGCACGGACTCGATGTCGTCGCGCGAGAGCATGAGGAGGGAGAAGTGAGCCACCGCACCGGTCACGCCGGGCGGCCAGGCCGACGTGTCGCGCAGGTCCGCTCGACGGAACAGTGCTCGCGCACGCCCGGTGGCCCGAGCGAGGTCGAGCATGACCTCGCTCTCGTCCACCCCGACGTAGTCGCGCCCCCCACCGGTCACGACGTCGGCCGCGGGCCGGCCCGTGCCGCAGCCGAGGTCGAGGACGACGCCGCCATCCGGGAGCCGCGCAACGAGGTCCTCAAGTGCCTCGAGCTGTGCCGGGTTGTCGGCATGGATGTCGTCGTAGGTGGCGCCGACCCGGTCGAAGACGGCCTCCGGCGCCCCTCGTGCCCCACGGTCCCCGCTCATCGCACTCACCCTAGCGATGTCGGGAACTCGCAGCGATGTTGTGAACCGGGCTGCTGTCGGCGTGTGCTTCGCGGTGGCGGCGGGTGTGAGGGGGAGACTGGGCGCGATGACGGTCATGGATCTGCTTCGGGGGGTGCGCCCCGCCAGCGACGAGGCGCCCGACGACGGCGCGCCCGGCGATGGTCCGCGCGAGGTCGCCCCATGGCTCCCCGGACCGTTGCGTGACGTGCTCGTGGGGCTGCTCACGGGCCTGCTCTCGCTGCTCGTCGTCGTGGTCGTGACGGTGCTCGGCTGGATGCTCGACCCGCGTGACGGTGGGTCGCTCGCCGAGCCGCTCGGAGCGGCGTCGTCGCTGTGGCTTCTCGTCCAGGGTGCGCACCTCGGGGCCGGTGCGGCGACCATCGCCTTCGTCCCTCTCCTTCTCGGCGCCATGACCGTGCTCGTCGCCGCCCGTGGCGCCGCGCGTGCCCTCGAGGACGCCGACCCCGACGACGAGCTCGTGGCCGATGCGCTCCCGCGGTCGGTCGTGGCCGTCGCCAGCCGCTGGTGGGTCGGGTATGCCGTCGCCGTCGCCCTCGCGGCCGCGCTCACCCTCGCCGGGTCGCTTCCGTTGCGCTGGGTCACCCTCGTCCTGCCGGCCGTCGTCGTCCCGGCGTTGGGCCTCGTCGTCGCGCTGCGGCGGCTGTCGGCGTCCGGCGACGTCCTCGGGTCCCGGCTCGACGGCTCGGCGATCCCCGAGAGTGTCCGTCGCGCATGGTCGCCGGCGCTGCGGGGCCTGCTCACCCTGCTCGGGCTGGGGGCACTCCTCGTCCTCGTCGCGGTCGTGGTCCGCTGGGAGTCCGTGGCGGGCCTGCAGGCGGAAGTCGGCGGCGGGTTCTTCGGCGGGCTGCTGCTGCTCGCCGCCCAGGTCGGAGCGCTCCCCAACCTCGCCCTGTGGGCGCTGTCCTTCCTCGCCGGGCCCGGGTTCTCCGTCGTCGACGGGGCCCACGTCTCGCTCAACGGGTCGAGCACCGGGCTCATGCCGCTCATCCCCGTCCTCGGTGCCGTGCCCGAACCGGGGGAGTACCCGTGGTTCGCGTGGCTCCTCACCCTCGTGCCCGTGCTCGTCGGTGGCCTCATCGGCCGCAGGTCCCTGAAGGCCGTCGCGCGGCTGTCCTCGATGCGCACGAAGGTCTCCGTGGCGGCTGTGGCGTCCCTCATCGTGGCGCTCGCCGTCGGGGTGCTCGACGCCGTCGCAGGCGGCTCGCTCGGCGCCTACCGGCTCGCGGACGTCGGAGCCCCGGCGCTGTGGCTCACCCTCGCACTGGGGGCGGAGCTGCTCGTCGGAGCCCTGCTCGTCGTCCTCTGGGACGCGTGGCGGCTGCGCCGCTGAGGAGGGTCCTCAAGGCCGGCGGGGTTCTCAGGGCCGGCGGAAGCGCTCCGGGCCGAGGTCGAAGGACAGCTCGTGCCGGTCGGCCGGGAAGACCGCGCGAGCGAACTCGACGGGGGTGTCGCGCACCGTCGCCCGGCGGGTGAGTCGCAGTACCGGGCGGCTCGTGGAGATGCCGAGCAGGTCCGCCTCGTCCTGTTCCGGCAGGTCGGCCCGCACGGTCTCGTGCCCCGAGTCGGGCAGGAGGTCCGCCGCCGCGAGGTGGTCATAGAGGCTGCCGCGGGCGGCGTCCTCGTCGAGGTCGGGGACGAGGGTCCGGGGCAGCCAGGCTTCTTCGAGGGCGAGTGGGAGGTCGTCACCGAGGCGCAGTCGGCGCACGAGCACCGCGGGCAGCCCGGCGGCCCCGAGGTGGTCGGCCACCTCGCTCGGCGGGTCGGCGTCGTCCTCGAGGCCGAGCAGGCGGGTGTGTGGCTGCATGCCCGTGGCCCGCACCGCCTCGGCGAAGGATCCGAGATGGACGCGCAGCGAGAACGGCGGCGTGGTCCGCAAGCTGCCGGAGCCGTGCACCGTCCGGACGAGGCCCTCGCGGGCGAGTGCGGCGATGGCGCTGCGTACCGTCATCCGCGCGACTCCCCACTCCTCCGCCAGGGCGCGCTCGGCGGGGAGGCGGCCACCCGGCGGCAGCGCGAGCACGCGCGCGCGCAGGTCGTCGCGCCAGGTGGTGACGGGTTCGGCGGACATTCGCCCATGATGCCCGACGGAGGGTGGTGATCCTGCGCAGTTCGAGTGAGCGTTCCGTTGACACATCGAGGGATTGCCGCCACAGTGGCACCACTGGCTGGTCTAGACCATTGGAGCAACGATGCTTTCACCTCGCCGCGCGACCGCTGCCGGAGGGCTGCTCGCCCTCGTCCTCGCCGGGACCGCTGTCCCGCTCACGGCGCAGGCCGCTCCCGCGCCGACCCCCCTGCCCACCGTCACGCCCACGCCGCAGTCGATCTCGCGGGCCGGTGCCGACATCGCGCTCCCCGGCAACGTCGAGGTCGTCGTCGACGCGAGCACCGACGCCGCGGCCCGCACCGCGCTGCGCGAGCTGCTGGCCGAGCACGGTGTCGGCAAGGTCACCGAGCGGGCGAGCACCAGCGGCCGGGCGCCCCTGACGATCCACCTCGGGGCCGCGACCCGCGCCGACGTCACCTCCGCGCTCGGTGCGACCGGCGTCCCGACGAAGGCCGAGGGGTATGCCGTGCGGGTCGACGGCTCGGGCCGCAAGGTCGGCCGGATCGCCCTCGGTGGTGCCGACGGCGCCGGTCAGTTCTATGCCGTCCAGACCCTCGACCAGCTGCTCATCCCGCAGGACGACGGCGGTTTCAAGGTCGCGGGTGCCTCGGTGAACGACTTCCCCGCGATGCCGCTGCGCGGTGCCACCGAGGGGTTCTACGGCAACCCGTGGACGCATGCCGAGCGGCTCGACCAGCTGAAGTTCTACGGGGACATGAAGGCCAACACCTACATCTACGCCCCCAAGGACGACCCGTACCACCGCGACCGCTGGCGTGAGCCGTACCCCGCCGACAAGCTCGCCGAGCTCACCGAGCTCGTCAAGACCGCGACCGCGAACCATGTCCGGTTCACGTTCGCGTTGTCGCCGGGCAACACGGTCTGCTACTCGAGCGAGGCGGACTACCAGGCGGTCGTGACGAAGTTCGAGCAGATGTATGCCGTGGGCGTGCGTGCCTTCAACGTCGCCCTCGACGACATCAACCTCAGCCGGTGGAGCTGCGCGGCCGACCAGGCGAAGTACGGGTCCGCCAACGCGACGATCGCCGGTCGCGCCCAGGCCGAGCTGCTCACCCGCCTGCAGAAGGAGTGGATCGAGACCAAGGACGGCACCTTCCCGCTGCAGATGGTGCCGACGGAGTACTACAACACGACGGAGTCGGGCTACAAGCGCGCCCTGCGGACGATGGACGAGGACGTCGTCGTCATGTGGACCGGCAACGACGTCGTCCCGCAGTCGATCAGCATCGCCCAGGCGCAGCAGGCCGCGACGGTCTTCGGCGGCCCGACGTTCCTCTGGGACAACTACCCCGTCAACGACTACGGCAACACCTCCGGGCGGCTGCTCCTCGGCAAGTACGTCAAGCGCGAGCCGGGTCTGTCGCAATACCTCGCCGGGATCGTGTCGAACCCGATGAACCAGGCGGCCGCGAGCAAGATCGTCGAGACGGCGATGTTCGACTTCTCGTGGAACGACACGGGCTACGACGCTGACGAGGCGTGGGTCGAGGCGATGCGCTACCTCGCCGGTGACGACGAGGCCGCGACGGCCGCGCTGCGGGTCTTCGCCGACCTCAACGCCATGGCGCCGACGTTCGGTCAGCCGTGGCAGCCGCAGGCGCCCGAGCTCAAGGCGCGCATCGACGCGTTCTGGGCGACGTGGGAGTCCGGCGACAAGGCCGGCGCCATCACGACGCTGCGGGCCTACGCCGAGGCGATCCTCGCCGCGCCCACGACGATCCGGGCCGGTGCCGTCGACCCCGGCTTCGTCTCCGACGCGAAGCCCTGGCTCGACGCGACGCTCCTCTGGGGTCGGTCGACAATCGACATGCTCGACGCACTCCAGGCCCGCCTCGACGGTGACAAGGCGACCTCGGACGCGCAGCGAGCCTCCTCGGCCGAGCTGTCGAAGCAGGCCGCGGCGGTGCGGGTCCTGCCGGCGGACAACACGTGGGGTGAGGCCCGCGTCAAGATCGCCGACGGCGTCCTCGACACCTTCCTCGCCCGCGCCGGGCTCACCCTCGACATGTGGGAGATCGGCGACGCGGTCAACATCGCGCCGCAGGGCACGGCGTCCGCATCGAGCGTCGAGCAGGACCTCGCCCGGTTCCAGCCGCGCTACGTCAACGACAACGACAACGGCACCCGCTGGGCGTCCGGCTACACCGACGGCGAGTGGGTCCAGGTCAAGCTCGCCGAGCCGACCGCGGTCTCCGCGGTGACGGTCAAGTGGGAGCCTGCGTGCGCGACGGCATACAAGGTCCAGACCTCGGTCGACGGACAGACGTGGACGACCGTCAAGGACGTCACCGACACGACGTGCAACTTTGACATCGTGACGTTCGACCAGACCGCCCCGGTGAACTACGTGCGGATCCAGGGCGTCGACCGGGCCTCGACCTGGGGCTACTCCATCTGGGAGATCGGCATCTACGCCGCCAAGTAGGGTGAGCGCGTGAGCGCCCCGATCCGGACCGTCGTCCTCGTGTCCGGGTCGGGCACCCTGCTCCAGGCGCTGATCGACGCGAGCCGCGACGCGGCATACGGCGTCGAGATCGTCGCGGTGGGTGCGGACCGGGACGGGATCGAAGGGCTGGCGCGCGCGCAGCGCGCCGGCATCGAGACGTTCGTATGCCGGGTGCGCGACTTCCCGGACCGCGGTGCCTGGGACGTCGCCCTTGCCGACGAGATCGCCTCTCGCACACCGGATCTCGTCGTCTCGGCCGGGTTCATGAAGATCCTCGGGCCGGCCGTCCTCGCGGGCGTGCCCGTCGTCAACACGCATCCGGCGCTGCTGCCGAGCTTCCCCGGGGCGCATGCCGTGCGGGACGCGCTGGCGCACGGCGTCAAGGTCACCGGCACGACAGCGCACTACGTCGACGCCGGGGTCGACACCGGGCCGATCATCGCCCAGCGGGTCGTGGACGTGCGCGAAGACGACACCGAGGAGACGCTGCACGAGCGGATCAAGGTGGTCGAGCGCGAGCTCATCGTCGACGTCGTCGCCGGATTCGGCTCCTCGCTGCCGCGTCGATAGACTCGGGCCGACGACTGGCGCGGGTGGACCACCACCGGGGAGTCAACTGGGATCGCATCGCCCGCCTGGGTGCGACCGCCGCTCAACCGGCACACCCCGCCGCACCGTGAAGGAGCCCGCCAGCATGGCCGTGTCCGTCAGCAAGCCCGGACCCACCCAGGACCGCCGCCCGATCCGCCGGGCGCTCATCTCCGTCTTCGACAAGACTGGACTGGAGGAGCTCGCCCGCGGACTGCACGAGGCCGGCGTGACCATCGTGTCGACCGGCGGTTCGGCGAAGCTCATCGAGGGCCTCGGCATCCCCGTCACGGAGGTCGCCGACCTCACCGGCTTCCCGGAGTGCCTCGAGGGGCGGGTCAAGACCCTGCACCCGATGGTGCACGCGGGCATCCTCGCCGACACCCGCAAGCCCGACCACGTGTCCCAGCTCGGCGAGCTCGGCGTCGAGCCATTCGACCTCGTCGTCGTCAACCTCTACCCGTTCCGCGAGACCGTGGCCTCCGGGGCGTCGCCCGACGACATCGTCGAGAACATCGACATCGGCGGCCCGTCGATGGTCCGCGCGGCGGCCAAGAACCACCCGAGCGTCGCCGTCGTCACCGACCCCGCGGCATACGGTGCGGTCCTCGACGCGGCACGCGGCGAGGGCTTCACGCTCGAGGAGCGCAAACGCCTTGCGGCACAGGCGTTCGTGCACACAGCCGACTACGACACGGCCGTCGCGTCGTGGATGGGCAACGCCTACGTCAACACGAGCGACGGCTCGGGCTTCCCGGCGTGGGCCGGCGCGACGTGGCAGCGCTCGGCCGTCCTGCGCTACGGCGAGAACCCGCACCAGCGCGCCGCGCTCTACGTCTCCGGCGCCCCGGGTGTCGCCGCCGCCGAGCAGCTGCACGGCAAGGAGATGTCCTACAACAACTACGTCGACACCGACGCGGCATGGCGGGCCGCGCACGACCAGGGCGACCAGCCGACCGTCGCGATCATCAAGCACGCGAACCCCTGCGGCATCGCCGTCGGCGACTCGATCGAGCAGGCGTATGCCGCGGCACACGCCACCGACCCCGTGTCCGCCTTCGGCGGCATCATCGCGGCGAACCGCCCGGTGAGCCGGGCCATGGCCGAGCAGGTCGCCGACGTCTTCACCGAGGTCATCGTCGCGCCCGGTTATGAGGACGGCGCCCTCGAGGTGCTGCAGGGCAAGAAGAACATCCGCATCCTGCGCCTCGACGACGCGGGTTCCGGCGGCGGCCGCGGAGCCGACGTCGAGACGCGGCCCATCAGCGGCGGCCTGCTCATGCAGTCGGTCGACCGTGTCGACGCCGAGGTGAGCGGCGAGGACGGTGCGGTCACCGGTGGCGACGACCCGTCGCGCTGGACCCTCGTGTCCGGTGACGCCGCCGACGAGGTGACCCTCGCCGACCTCGCCTTCGCGTGGCGGGCGGTGCGCGCGGTGAAGTCCAACGCCATCCTGCTCGCCCGAGACGGGGCCGCCGTCGGCATCGGTATGGGTCAGGTCAACCGGGTCGACTCGTGCCACCTCGCCGTGAGCCGGGCGAACACCGGCGGCGCCGACCGGGCGCGTGGTGCGGTCGCGGCGTCGGATGCGTTCTTCCCCTTCGCCGACGGGCTCCAGGTGCTGCTCGATGCCGGGGTGCGCGCGGTCGTGGCGCCCGGCGGGTCGATGCGCGACGCTGAGGTCATCGAGGCGGCGAAGGCGGCCGGGGTGACGATGTACTTCACCGGCACCCGACACTTCGCGCACTGAGCCGCCGGGCGTGACCGGAGCGAGGAGGTGAGCGTGATGACGTCGAGCACCGCACGACGGCCGAACATCGCGTTCGTCCTCACCGACGACCACGGCGCGGGCGCGGTCGGCGCCTACGGCTCGGTGGTCAACCGCACGCCGCACATCGACGCGATCGGTGCCGCCGGGGTGCGCTTCGAGAAGTGCTTCGTGACGAACTCGCTGTGCGCGCCGAGCCGGGCGTCGATCCTCACCGGCACCCACAGCCACGTCAACGGCGTCCGCACGCTGCGCACCTTCATCGACGCCTCCCAGCCGACGTTCGTCTCCCTGTTGCGGGAGGCCGGCTACCGCACGGCGATCGTCGGCAAGTGGCACATGGGCGACGGCTCGACCGACGGGGTCTCCCACGATCCGCAGGGGTTCGACCACTGGGACGTGCTCATCGACCAGGGCGAGTACGTCGACCCCCGCTTCCTGTCCGAGGCCGGGCTGAGGGTCGAACCCGGGTACGCGACCGACGTCATCACCGACCTCGCCTTGGGCTGGCTCGAGTCGCTCGACGACGAGGCGCCCTGGTGCCTCCTCGTCTGCCACAAGGCGCCGCACCGGCCGTGGGAGCCGGACGAGGCCCAGGCCGGGCTCTACCGTGACCCGATCCCGGTGCCGGCGACCTTCGACGATGACTATGCGACCCGGTCGGAGTCCACCCGGCGGGCCGCGATGCGCGTCGCGGACGACCTCACGGAGAGCGACCTCAAGGAACCGGTACCCGCCGGGCTGTCACCTGAGCAGGAAGCGCGCTGGAGGTACCAGCGCTGGATGGAGGACTACCTCGCGTGCGTCGGCTCCGTCGACGACAACGTCGGCCGTCTCGTCGACGCGCTGCGCGAGCGGGGCGAGCTCGACGACACGGTGCTCGTCTACTCGTCGGACCAAGGCTTCTTCCTCGGTGACCACGGGTGGTTCGACAAGCGGTTCATGTATGAGGAGTCACTGCGAATGCCGTTGCTGCTCAGTGCCCCCGGTCGTGTCCCAGCGGGCAGCGTGCACGATGGGATCGTGACGAACGTCGACTTCGCCCAGACGCTGCTCGAGGCGGCAGGGGTACCACCGCATCCGCGGATGCAGGGGCGCAGCTTCTGGGGTGACATCACCCGTGGTGGTCGTGACGTCGGGGCGGGCTCGGAGCCGGAGTCCTCCGGCATGTACTACCGCTACTGGGAGAACGACGACCCGAGCCACCGCGCTCCGGCCCACTACGGCTACCGGAGCGATCGGTACAAGCTCATCTACTTCTACAACGACGGCATGGGCCTGCCCGGCTGCGGCCCCGCGGTCTACCCGCCGGAGTGGGAGCTTTACGACCTCGCGGCCGACCCGCACGAGCTGCGCAACGTCTGGGCCGACCCGGCCTACCGTGACGTGCGCGACGACCTGACCCGGCGCCTGTGGCTGGAGCAGCGGCGGCTCGGGGACACGCCTCACCCGAGCCAGCCCGTGCCCACCGGACTCGAGGAGGAGCCGTCATGAGCGGCGGGTCGTGCTGCGGGCCGGGACGCGACGCCCTGGGTGGGGACGGTGACGTCTCGCTCCCGGAACCCGCGGCGAGCGGGCCGGAGGAGGCGCGCGGCCGGCATACGGTCGCCCAGGTCGCCGTCCCCGCAGGGACGTTCGCGATGGGTGACGCCCACGGCGACGAGAACGTCGGCGACGGCGAGACGCCGGTACACGACGTGACCATGTCGGCCTTCGAGATCGACGCGCACTCGTTGACCAACGACGACTTCGCGCGGTTCGTCGAGGACACCGGCTTCGTCACCGAGGCGGAGCGGTTCGGCTACTCGGCCGTCTTCCACCTCGCGCTGCGGGCCCGTCACGACGAGGTCATGCAGCCGGTGCCGGGCACGCCGTGGTGGATGGGCGTGCGCGGGGCGGACTGGCGTCACCCGGGCGGGTCGCAGTCCGACCTCGACGGGCTCGGTGACCACCCGGTCGTCCACGTGAGCTGGAACGACGCGGTCGCCTACTGCGAGTGGGCCGGTCGCCGGCTGCCGACGGAGGCGCAGTGGGAGCGCGCTGCGCGCGGCGGTATGCCGTCCGCGCGCTTCCCGTGGGGCGACGACCTCCTCGACGCGGCGGGGGAGTGGCAGTGCAATATCTGGCAGGGCGAGTTCCCGACGCGCAACGACGAGACCGATGGGTTCATCGCGACGGCGCCGTGGGATGCGTTCTCTCCCAACGGGTTTGGCGCGCACCAGATGGTGGGCAACGTGTGGGAGTGGTGTGCCGACTGGTTCAACCCAAGGACCTACGAGCTGCGGGTGCGCTCCGGGGCGACGACGGACCCGACGGGCCCGAAGTTCGGGCAGACCCGGGTCATGCGCGGTGGGTCCTACCTCTGCCACGACTCGTACTGCAACCGCTACCGCAACGCCGCCCGCACCGGCAACACCCCGGACTCATCGACCGGCAACACCGGTTTCCGCACCGTGGGCATGGACCCGTTCTAGGCTCCCCGGCGTCTACTCCGGTCCATATGTCCCGCATCAGAAATGTTCAGCTTTAGTGGTGTTCCGAACCAGGTGGCCGCCGACCCCGCGACCACCGCTTCCGCTCTGCGCTGAGCTGCGCGCGAGTCACGTTCCAGGGCCCACGTCACTGGTCGCCACAGTAATGCGCTCAGAGGGTCTCCCAGTCGACCTCGATGAAGGACGAGTGCCAGGAGCCACACTTGGCCTGTCGCCAGACATAGCCAGAGAGCTCCCGCAAGCATCATCCAAGAAACTTGGTCGCCGTGGAAGACAGAACCCAGCACACCAGCCGGAATGAGGATCCAGACCGCCAAGCGAGACAACTGCAAACGCCACGGGTGTTCGGTCAGTGCGCCGTACGCCTGCACCCACGTCAGATAGCCGATCCACAGACTAAGACTTACGAACGTCGCCGTTCTTGCGCTGAGACGGAGGAACGCTGTTGGTTGCACTACGTCGTGCGGCGACAGGGCAGCCACAACAGTCAACAATCCTGTTGCGAAAAGCGTTGAGGCGCCCCAAAGAACCACAACCCACGCCACCGCCGAGAGTGCAGTTGAGTACCATCGGGCGTCCCAAGAGATGGGCGCCAGTATCCGGCTTCTAGCATCTGCGATCCGCATCTCGGCCCGTTGCGCTCGTTTGACGGACTCGTCCTTGAGCATGCTTATCTCGGCCGGTGTCTTGTCTTGCCCGATGAGGACGGCTAGGCCTACAGCAACGAAGCTCATGAGCACCAAGAGTGTTCCTCGTCCCGGCTCGGCAAGCGTGACGGCACACGCCACCGTGACACTCGCCGCTGCGCTGAAGTTCGCCAAATGAGTCATGCCATTGCGCCAGACGCTGAATCTAATCTGCGCCAGTTCCGTCACCTCGGTATTGCGATGGGATGATGTCGCCACGGCGATGGAGATGGCGGCCACCAAGGTGACACAGGCGATCTGCGTTGAAAGTGCTGATGATGCATCTAGTGCCTCGCCCCAGACCATATTCCACCCGCGTGCATCGTGGGACGTCAATTGTGCACCTGCGGACCAGGCCACTAGGCCGGCGAAGATGAGGACCCCGGCCTGTATGAAGGCGGTCTTAATCCAGTGCCGCCGCATGACGTTAAGTTGGGCCGGTGTCATTCCTCCGGCTACTGTGTCCTGAATCCGGCTCGTCATGATCCGATGGTGACATCGAGGTCGGACAGTCAGCTTCTGCCGGATCCACCGCTTGCGGTACACCGTGGCGGTACGGCGGGTGAACTACAACTTGCGGTAGCGGGCGTGCCGCGCCGACATCCGGCCCGTCGGGTCGAGCGGCTCGAGCGTGGTCAGCTCGTGCCGGATCGCCTGCGCCATGCGGCGGCAGAAGTCCTCGGGCTCCTCGCTCGCGTCCGGGTGCTCGGCGACGATCCGGTCGATGATGCCGTCCTCGAGCAGGTCGAGGGACCTCACGCGCTGCTGGGTGGCGAGCTCGGGTGCCCGGTCGGGGGTGCGGTGCAGGATCGCCGAGGCGCCCTCCGGCGGGAGCGGTGAGAGCCACGAGTGCTGCGCGCTGATGACGCGGTCGGCCGGCATGAGGGCGAGCGCTCCACCGCCCGTGCCCTGGCCGAGCAGCACGCACACGGTCGGCACCTCGAGCATGACGAGCTCGGAGAGGCAGCGCGCGATCTCGCCGGCCATGCCGCCCTCCTCGGCCTCCTTCGACAACGCGGCTCCCGCGGTGTCGATGATGCTCACGAGGGGCAGGTCGAGCTCGGTCGCGAGCCTCATCCCGCGCCGGGCGACGCGCAGCCCCGACGGCCCGAGCGGGGCCTCGGCCTGCTCCCCGCGCCGGTCCTGCCCGAGGACGACGCAGGGTGTGCCCTCGAACCGCGCGAGCGCGAGGAAGAGCGAGGAGTCCCACTCACCCGCGCCCGTGCCGAAGAGCGGCAGGACGTCGGTGGCTCCGAGCTTGAGCAGGGCCCGCACCCCGGGGCGGGAAGGCTTGCGGGACAACGTGATCGACTCCCAGGCCGGCAGGTCGGGCACCGGATCGTCCGGCACCTCGGGCGCCGGCGTCGTGTCGTGGGGCGCGAGCACGAGGTCGAGGAAGCGACCGGCCGTCTCGGTGAGCAGTTCCACGGGAAGAACGGCGTCCAGCAGGCCGTGGGCGAAGAGGTTCTCCGCCGTCTGCACGCCCTCGGGGAACGGCTGCCCGTACAGAGCCTCGTACACGCGCGCGCCGAGGAAGCCGATCGTCGCGCCCGGCTCACCGACGGTGACGTGCCCGAGCGAGCCCCAGGACGCGAAGACCCCGCCGGTCGTCGGGTGCCGGAGGTAGGTGATGTAGGGCAGGTGCTCGCGCTTGTAGGCCGCGACCGCCGCCGAGATCTTCACCATCGTCACGAAGGCGGGCGTGCCCTCCTGCATCCGGGTGCCACCCGAGGCCGGCGCGGCGAACAGCGGCAGGCGCTCCCGCGTCGCCCGCTCGAAGGCTTGCACGATCCGCTCCGCGGCGGCCACCCCGATGGACCCGGCGAGGAACCGGAACTCGCCGGCGATGACCGCGACCCGGTGACCGCGGATGCGGCCTTCGCCCGTGACGATCGCCTCGTCGGTGCCGGCCTTCTCGGCCGCCGCGGCGAGGTCCGCGGCATACGGGCTACCGGGGGCGGCCACCGCGAGCGGCGCCTCGTCCCACGACTGCCAGCTGCCCTCGTCGAGGACGGCGTCGATGAGCTCGCGCGACGTCGGCCGACTCGGTGCCTGGCCGGGTGCCTCGCTGCGTGCGCTCATGCGTTCTCCTCCTCGTCGAGCCACGCCCGGATCGACGCGTCGTGCTCACCCAGGGTCGGCGGCGCCAGGTGGTTCTCGCGTCCACCGGCGAAGGCGTTGTCGTCGAAGCGGATCGGCGGTCCCGGAATCTCGATGGGCCCGAGCACCGAGTGGTCGACGTCGAGGACGAGACCCTGCGAGCGGGTCTGGTCCCAGTCATAGACGCGGTCGATGGTGCGGACCTCGCCCGACGGGATGCCGAGCTCGGCGAGCCGGGGGAGCAGGTCGTCGAGACGCCACGTCGCGAAGGTCTCGTTGAGCGCGGCGACGACGGCGTCCCGGTTCTCGGTGCGCTGCCGGTTCGTCGCCATGCCGGGTGCTGCGGGATCGAGGCCGAAGGCGTCGGCGAGCTTGACCCACAACGGTTCCGAGCCGCAGGCCACCTGGATGTCGCCGTCGGCGCAGTGGAAGAGGCCGTAGGGCGTGAGGCTCGGGTGGTGGTTGCCCTGGGCGCGGCCGACGTGACCCGCGACCGTGTACGCCGTGCCCTGGAACGCGTGCGCGCCGACGATCGCGGCGAGCAGGCTCGTGCGGACGACGCGACCCCGGCCGGTGCGGTCGCGTTCGTGGAGCGCGGCGACCACGCCGTACGCGCCGTACATGCCGGCGAGCAGGTCGCCGATCGGCACCCCGACCCGCTGTGGGGTGTCCGCGTCGGGCCCGGTCACCGACATCAGCCCCGCCTCGCCCTGCGCGATCTGGTCGTAGCCGGCGCGGCCACCCTGTGGCCCGTCGTGGCCGAAGCCGCTGATGGCGAGGACGACGAGCCGCGGGTTGAGCTCGTGCAGGTGCTCGACGGGGAACCCGAGCCGGTCCAGCACCCCGGGCCGGAAGTTCTCGACGAGGACGTCGGCGCGGCGCACGAGCCGGGTGAGGACGTCGCGACCGTCGTCGGACTTGAGGTCGAGTGCGATCGACTCCTTGTTGCGGTTCGCCGAGAGGAAGTACGTCGAGACCGGGTCGTCCTCGGGTCCGACGAATGGCGGTCCCCAGCCCCGGGTGTCGTCACCGGTGCCGGGTGACTCGACCTTGATGACGCGAGCGCCCATGTCTCCCAACATCATTGCCGCGTGTGGCCCGGCGAGGGCGCGGGACAGGTCGACGACGGTGATGTCCTGCAGCGGACCCTGTGGTGCGTCGGTCACGGTGGACCTTCCTCGTGGTGGTCGCGGGTGGTGGTCGTGTCGGCAAAGGCGGGCGAGCGGTCCGTATGCCGCCCGCGCGAGGCGCGCGGACGGCATACGGTCAGCGGGTGTCGGTGAGCATCCCGGTCACCGAGAGGGCGGCACGCGCGGGGTCGTCCGCGAGGATCGCGGTGGCGAGCTCGTCGAGGTGACGGCGCATCGCGGGGGTGTCCTCGGGCGTGACACTCGCTGCGACGAGGGTGTCGTCGAGATCGGCGAGGACGGGGGATGACGCGAGCCGGCGCACGCAGCGCCACGTGTCGACGAAGGTGCGCGGGGTGCCGTCGTCGGCGAGGAGGGCGAGCTTGAGGCTGGCCTGTCCGTTGCTCGCCGCGGCCCGGGCGAGGCCGGCGAGGATCGCCTCGCGGGCGAGGAGGACCTCGTCGCGCTCGCGCACCTCGAGGCCGAGGGCGACGGCGGTCGTCGCCGCGAGGGAGGTGTCGCGCACGAGGGCGCCGACGCCGTGGCGGACCTCGATGCGGCCCTTGGTCTCGAGTGCCGCGAGAGCGCGGGAGAGCGTGGCGCGGGAGACACCGAGCTCGGCCGCGAGCTCGCGCTCGGGAGGGAGGCGGTCCCCGGGTGTGAGCCCCTGGGCCTCGATGAAGTCGGAGATGTGCGTGGCCAGGCTCTCGTAGAGCCGCTCTCGCCGCAGGGGCTGGAACCGTCGCCCGCGCTCGTCCGCACCGTTGCTCATGCCGAGGATTCTAAGTGGCATGGTTGTCAGGTGGCTAGTCCACTGGCATGATCTCGCTCACTCCCTCGTCGCCGTCGACCAGAAGGAAGCGGGCCCATGTCCCACGAGATCATCGCGTTGGCCGTCCTCGTCATCGTGTTCCTCATCGCCACCCTGCGCGGCGTCAACATGGGTGCGCTCGCGCTCGTGGCGGCGTTTGTCGTCGGCCTCACCGTCTACGGGATCGAGGTCGACGAGATCCTCGACGGCTTCCCCGCGGGGCTGTTCGTCATCCTCGTCGGCGTGACCTATCTCTTCGCCCTGGCGAAGAACAACGGGACGGTGGACTGGATCGTCCACGGCGCGGTCCGGGCGGTCGGCGGACGGGTCGCGCTCGTCCCGTGGGCGATGTTCCTCGTCTGCGCGATCGTCACCGCCATCGGCGCCGTCAGCCCGGCCGCGGTCGCCATCGTCGCCCCGGTCGCCATGGGGTTCGCCCTGCGCTACGAGATCCACCCGGTGATGATGGGGATGATGGTCGTCCAGGGCGCCACCGCCGGCAGCTTCAGCCCCATCGGAATCTTCGGGTCGATCACCAACGGCGTCGTCGAGTCGAACGACATCCCGGGCAACCCGCTCCTGCTCGCCGTCTCGGCCTTTCTCGCGTCCACCGTCATCGCCGCGGCGGCCTACTTCGCCTTCGGCGGTCGTGAGCTCATGTCCCGAGGACGCGACACCGCCGCCCTCGCCGCCCTCGACGAGACCGCGGGCGGCGCGGCCCGCGAGGGCCTGCGGGCCGACCAGGGGTGGGGCGAGCCGCACTCGGCAACCGAGGCGCAGCGCACCGTGACCAACCCGGCCCTCCCCGAGGGCGACACCCACCGGCTCAACGCACAGCGCACGCTCACCCTGCTGGGCCTCGTCGCGCTCATCATCGGGGCCCTCGGCTTCGACCTCGACGTGGGCTTCGTCGCGCTGACGATCGCCGTGCTCCTCACGCTGGCCTTCCCCGCGTCGGCCAAGGGCGCCGTCGACAAGATCTCGTGGGGGACGGTGCTCCTCGTCGGCGGCATCGTCACCTACGTCACGCTGCTCCAGAACCAGGGCGTCGTCGACTGGCTCGGCGAGGGCGTCGCCAGCGTCGGCGCGCCGCTCGTCGCGGCCCTGCTCATCTGTGTCATCGGTGCCGTCGTCTCGGCGTTCGCGTCGACGACCGGCATCATCGGCGCGCTCATCCCCCTCGCGGTGCCGTTCCTGCTCACCGACCAGGTCAGCGCCGTCGGGCTCATCGCCGCACTCGCGATCTCGAGCTCGGTCGTCGACTGCAGCCCGTTCTCGACGAACGGTGCCCTCGTCGTCGCCAACGCCGAGGCCGACACGCGCGAGATGGTCTTCCGCAAGCTCATGGTGTGGGGGATGAGCATCGTGGTCATCGCCCCGCTCGTGACGTGGCTCCTCTTCGTCGTCCCGACGGCCTGAGCCGGAGGTTGCCCCTCGGCTCAGTCCTTGTGCTGGTAGAGGTCGTCGACGCCGTCCTCGTCGCCGTAGACGCGGTCGCCGATGACGACGGCGCCGTGCGCGGCGTCGGCCCGCTCGCGCAGGACGGCCGGGGCGATGGCGCGGGCGAGGTGGTAGGCGCCGATGGCGACGATCGTGCCGAGGGCGATGCCGCCGAGGGAGAAGCCGTCAGTGATCCTCAGCTGGACGTCGCCGATGCCGATGATGACGCCGGCTGCGACCGGGACGAGGTTGACCGGGTTGGCGAAGTCGACCCCGTTCTCCTTCCAGATCTTCGCGCCGAGCAGGCCGATCATGCCGTAGAGGACGACGGTGATGCCGCCGAGGACGCCACCGGGCACCGACGACACGAGCGCGCCGAACTTCGGTGACAGGCCGAAGAGGATCGCGACGAGCGCGGCGACGTAGTACGCCGCCGTCGAGTAGACCCGGCTCGACGCCATGACGCCGATGTTCTCGGCATACGTCGTCGTGGGCGGGCCGCCGACCGCGCTCGAGATCACCGTGCCGACGCCGTCGGCGGCGATGGCGCGCCCCATGTCGGCGTCGAGGTCGGAGCCGGTCATCTCGGCGACGGCCTTGACGTGGCCGGTGTTCTCGGCGACGAGGGCGATGACGGCGGGCAGGACGAGGAGCACCGCGGCGAGCGAGAACGTCGGGGTGTGCAAACCCGCGACCTCCTTGCCGTCCGCGGCCACCGACGTGACCGGCGGGAAGCCGAACCACGCCGCCTCACCCACGGAGGCGAAGGACGTCCGGAAGTGCTCGGTCGCCTCGGTCGCACCACCGAGCACCGACGTGATCGGCCCGAGCAGGCGGTCGAGCACCCAGGACAGCGCCGTCCCGAAGACGAGGGCGAGGAAGACGGCGATGCGCCCGACGAACCCGGTGAACGCGACCGCGCACACGATGGTGAAGAGCATCGTCGCGAGCGCGACCCACTGGTCCTGTGGCCAGTACGTGTCGGCGACGACGGGCGCGAGGTTGAAGCCGATGAGCATGACGACGGCGCCGGTGACGACGGGCGGGAGGATGCGGTGCAGGGCTCGCGTGCCGAGCAGGTGGATCGCGGCGCCGATGGCGACGAGGACGACACCGCAGACGAGGATCGCGCCGGTGACCTCGGCCGAGTCGCCGCCCTGCGCGCGGATCGCGGCGACGCTGCCGACGAACGACGCCGAGCTGCCGAGGTAGGACGGCACCCGCCCGCCGACGATGAGCAGGAACGCGATCGTCGCGATGCCGCTCATCATGATCGCGAGCTGCGGGTTGAGCCCCATGAGCAGCGGGAAGACGAACGTCGCCCCGAACATCGCGACGACGTGCTGCGCCCCGAGGCCGACGGTCCGGCCCCAGCCGAGCCGCTCATCGGGAGCGACGACGTCGTCCGGGACGAGGGTGCGCCCGTCGCCCTTGACCGTCCAGCCCAGACCCAGTGACCGCAGTGGCATGCGTGCACTGTTCCACAGGTTCGGGCGGGTCAGGGGCGACGTCGCCGGGCTAGGACCGCGCGTCGAGGGTGAGCTCCGGTGCGGCGGCGAGGAGGGTTGCGTCAGATGTCAGCAGTGGCATCGCCTCGACCTGCGCCTGGGCCAGGAGCATCCGGTCGAACGGGTCATGGCGCACGAGCGTCGGGAAGAGTGCGATCGCAGCGCCATGCGTCGCCGTCAGCGGAAGCTCTGCCAAGCCTGCACGCAGCGCTGCCTGCTCGACGTCACCCGAAGGCAGCTTGCCGATCGCTGCCTTGATGGTCACCTCGGTGACCGACACCGCCGAGAACCACACTTTCGATGCCTCAATGCGTCCCCTGGCCTGCGGCCCGAGCAAGGGCGAGTCCTCGAAAAGCCACAGCAGTGCATTCGTGTCGAGGATCACCGGTCCCAGTCCTTGCCGTAGAACATCTCCTGGATGTCCGGGTCGATCCCGTCGAAGAGCTCCGGGTCATGCCTCATCCCCACCCAGCCCTCGACGCCGAAGACGATCTTCGGCTCCTCGTGCACGACGAGGTCGACGACGGGTTTGCCCGCGCGGGCAATGGTCACCTGCTCTCCGGCAAGGACCTTCTCGATGAGCTTGGAGAGCTGCGACTTCGCCTCGTGGACGTTGACCTGCGTGGGCATGGGCCCATCGTAGACCACATGGCTAGGCTTGGCTAAGCCACTAGCCAGGTGTCGAGGAGGGCGTCGACGGCGGTGGCGCGGGCGCCGACGAGGGGTGCGTCGTCGGTCACCTCGGCGGGTGCGACGGTGGCCGTGACCCCGCCCGCGTCACCGAGCGTGGTGGTCACTGCGTCGACGATGCGGGTATGCCGTCCCCAGCCTCCGCTGAGCACGACCAGTTCCGGGTCGAGCAGGTAGGCGTGGGCACGGGCGACGCCGGCCACGGCCTCGGCGACGGCGAGCGCCGTCGGGCGGTCGGCGTCGAGGTCGGCGACGAGCCGGGTTGTGTCAACGGCCCGACCCCGAGGCTGGAGGTAACCGAGGGCCTCGACGCAGCCGATGAGGGTGTCGCTCACGGCCCGGCGCGAGCCGCGAGCCGGTGCATGGGCCTGCGCGTAGGCGATCTCACCGGCGAGCCCGCGCGAGCCGTGGAGCAGCCGGCCGCCGGTGAGGATCGCCGCACCCATGCCGTCGTCGAGGTAGAGCTGGAGGACGTCGTCGACGCCCGCCGCCACGCCCCGGGCCTGCTCGGCGAGGAGCGCCCAGCTCACGTCGTTGTCGACGACCGGGCGCACGGGCACGACCCCCTCGAGCAGGTCCACAACATCGAGCTCGCCGACGAGGAACGGGCTCTCGGGAAGCTCGACGACCCGGCCGGTGCGCCGGTCGACAGGGTCGGCCACCGACACGGTGACCACGCGAACCGGCCCCGGCGAGTCGGAGGCGAGCGCACGGCATACCTCGACGAGGGCGCGGCCGAGCGCTCGCGAGGTGACCGGGACGCTCACGGCGCGGCGGCGGGTGGCGAGGATGCGGCCATCGAGGGCGACGAGCTCGCCGACGACGCCACCCGGCCCGGCCTGGACGGCGAGGGCGCACCCGGCGGCGGCGTCGACGGTGAGGGTGGTGCCGGCCCGGCCGCGCCCGCCCGTGGTGCGCTCGCCCTCGGCGAGCACCCCGGTGTCGAGGAGGCGGGCGACGCTCTGCGAGACGGTCGGTTTGGACAGGCCCGTGGTGGCGGCGACGGCCGCGCGGGTGACGCCGGGGGAGGACGCCACGGCCGCGAGGACATGCCGGTCGCTGAGCGATCGGAGTAGGTCGAGCGAGGGAAGGTCGACGGACACCGGGCGCCTTTCGTTAGGAGTCCTTGCAAAGTAGCAGATGACGGCGCTATGGTGGGGCCACAGGCTTTAGTCAGGAGTCCTCACCAAGCGGATGGAAGGGTCGACGATGACCACCACGGCAGACAGCACCCAGCAGAGCCAACCTCTCCCGCACTGGGAGACCAAGCCCACCGACGTGTCCGGGGCGATCCGTGAGATCAAGGGCGCGCTGCGTGCCCGCATCGCCGAGAGCGGCCGCACGGTCGAGGAGCACTTCGCCGACCTCGAGGCCCGGATCAGCGCCAAGGTCGAGAACATCCGCGCCGAGCGCGAGGCCGGTGAGGAGGTGTGGCCGGTCATCGACTTCGCCGACATCGCGAACGGGACCGTCCCCGAGGAGCTCGCCGCGAAGGTCAAGGAGCGCGGGTGTGCCGTCGTCCGTGGGACGTTCCCGCACGAGCAGGCGCTCGACTGGGACCAGCAGATCGTCGACTACACGACGCGTAACCGGTTCTTCGAGACCTACACCGGCCCGGCCGACGACTTCTTCGCCAGCGTCGACAGCGTGCCGGAGATCTACCCGATCTACTGGTCCGTGCCGCAGATGGAGGCGCGGCAGAGCCCGCGCATGGCCGCCGTCCAGGGGTTCCTCAACGGCATGTGGAAGCACGACTCGCAGGGTCAGCAGTGGTTCGACCCCGAGCGCGACTCGATGTACCCCGACCGCATCCGTCGTCGCCCGCCGGGCACCGACTCCGCCGGGCTCGGGACGCACCTCGACACCGGCTCGATCGACCTCTTCATGACGCAGGGGTACCAGCAGGTGTTCCGGCACCTCTTCTCCGGTGACGTCGAGAGCTACGACCCGTGGGACGCGGCCTACCGGACCGACGCCGTGAACTACCCCGCGTCGACGATGTGCTCGGCCTTCCGCACCTTCCAGGGGTGGACGGCGCTCTCGGACATGGGTCATGACCAGGGCGTGCTGCACACGGTGCCGATCCCCGAGGCGATGGCCTACCTCATGCTGCGGCCGCTGCTCGACGACGTCCCCGAGGACGAGCTCTGCGGGGTCGCGCACAACCAGACGTTCCCCATCACGTGGAAGTGGCACCCGCTGCTCATGGAGGCTGTCTCCGGGATCCCGGACGTGCGTGCCGGTGACACCGTGTGGTGGCACTGCGACCTCATTCATTCGGTGGCCGAGGTGGAGGACCAGGTCGGCTGGGGGAATGTCATGTACATCCCCGCCGCGCCGTGGTGCCCGCGCAACGAGGCGTATGCCGCGAGCGTGCGCGAGGCGTTCTTGTCGGGTTCCAGCCCCGCGGACTTCCCCGAGGAGCACTACGAGCGTGAGTGGGAGGGCCGCTTCCAGCCCGAGCAGCTGAACACGATCGGCCGCCGCGGTCTCGGCATGGAGGACTGACGCGGCCGCACGTGCCTGGCGGCGGCTGAGCCCGCGAAGGTGCGCTCACGAGAGGTGCCTTTGCTCCGGCATACGGGAGCAAACAACGCTAGTGCTCCGGGATCCTGGAGCAAACAACGCTAGTGCTGCGGGATCCTGGAGCAAACAACGCTAGTGCTCCGGGATCCTGGAGCAAACAACCACATTTGCTCCGAGATCTTGGAGCAAAGGCACCTCTCTTGCGCGGGGGGTGCACGGCGGCGCCGCGTGAGCGCGTGGTCGGCGGGCTCGGTCGCGTCTGGGAGAATCGACCCGTGACGGCACAGACTCTCGACGGCAAGGCCATCCTCGCGACGATCAAGGAGGAGCTGCGCGGCCGGGTCGCTGCCCTCGCCGAACGCGGCATCACCCCCGGGCTCGGTACCGTCCTCGTCGGCGACGACCCCGGTTCGACGTGGTACGTCAATGCCAAGCACAAGGACTGCGCCGAGATCGGGATCGCGAGCATCCGTCGCGACCTGCCCGCCGACTCCACTCTCGACGACGTCCTCGGCGTGGTCCGCGAGCTCAACGAGGATCCGGCCTGCACCGGCTTCCTCGTCCAGCAGCCGACCGGTCTGGACGAGAACCGCATCCTCGCGACCGTCGACCCGGCCAAGGACGTCGACGGTCTGCACCCGATGAACCTCGGCTGGCTCGTGCTCGGCCAAGACGCGCCGCTGCCGTGCACGCCCGTCGGTTGCATCGAGCTGCTCCGCCGCTACGACGTCCCGATCGCCGGTGCCCGGGTCGTCACCGTCGGCCGCGGCATCACCGTCGGTCGTCCGCTCGGCCTCATCCTCACCCGCCGCTCCGAGAACGCGACTGTCGTGCAGTGCCACACCGGGACCATCGACCTCGCGGCCGAGGTCCGCCGCGCCGACATCGTCGTCGCGGCAGCCGGGGTACCCGGCCTCATCACGGGGAACATGGTCAAGCCCGGTGCCGCGGTCCTCGACGTCGGCGTGAGCCGGGTCGTCGAAGACGGCCGCTCCGTCATCGCCGGCGACGTCGCGCCCGACGTCGCCGAGGTCGCCGGCTGGGTCAGCCCGAACCCCGGAGGCGTCGGCCCCATGACCCGCGCGATGCTCCTCACCAACGTTGTCGAGATCGCCGAGAAGCAGGCCGCCGCGCGCGAGGCTGCCTCGCCCCACACCGGCGGGAAGGGCTGATGGCTGCAGCAGCCGCGCCCACGAACAAGCTCCACTGGACCACGGTCGTCCCGGTCCTCGCTCTCGTCGCGCTCGCGCTGACGTGGGGCCGCTCGATCTCGGGCGTCGTCGTCGGGATCGTCGCCGTCCTCCTCGGCGGCGCGGTCCTGGCCGCCGTCCACCACGCCGAGGTCGTCGCCCATCGGGTGGGCGAACCGTTCGGTTCTCTCGTCCTCGCCGTCGCCGTCACCGTCATCGAGGTCTCGCTCATCGTCACCCTCATGCTCAGCGGGGGAGAGGGCACGGCGACCCTTGCACGCGACACCGTGTTCGCCGCCGTGATGATCACCGTCAACGGGATCCTCGGGATCTCCCTGCTCGTCGGCGCCCGCCGCTTCAACACCGTGCAGTTCAACGCCGAGGGCACCGGCGGCGCCCTCGCCACCGTCGCCACGCTCGCCACCGTCTGCCTCGTGCTGCCAACCGTGACCACCGGCGAGGTGGGGCCCGAGTTCACCAGTGGCCAGCTCGCCTTCGCGGCCATCGCCTCCCTGCTGCTGTATGCCGCGTTCGTCCTCACCCAGACCGTGCGCCACCGCGACTTCTTCCTCCCGGTGGCCCGCGACGGCGGCCCGGTGACCGACGACGAGGACGAGCACGCCGACCCGCCGAGCAACGCCCAGGCGTGGCTCTCGCTCGGGTTCCTCGTCCTGTCCCTCGTGGCGGTCGTCGGGCTCGCCAAGGTCGAGTCGAAGTCCATCGAGGCCGCCGTCGACGCCGCCGGCCTCCCGCACTCCTTCGTCGGCGTCGTCATCGCCCTGCTCGTGCTGCTGCCCGAGACGATTGCCGCCGTCAATGCGGCCCGACGCGAGCGCATCCAGACGAGCATCAACCTCGCCATGGGTTCGGCGATGGCCTCAATCGGCCTGACGATCCCGACCCTCGCGGTGGCGACGCTGTTCATCGACACCCCGCTGCACCTCGGGCTGGGGCCGACCCAGATCGTCCTGCTCGCGATCACCATCGTCACGGCGGTGCTCACGGTCGTCCCGGGGCGGGCGACCCGTCTGCAGGCGAGCGTGCACCTCACCCTCTTCGCGGCGTTCATCTTCCTCGCGGCGAGTCCCTGAGGTGACCGCGCTCATCCCGCGACGGCGGCTGAGCGGACGGCATACGACGAAGGCCCGCACCCCGGGAATCGGGATGCGGGCCTTCGTCGGCGCCCGGCGTCGGCCGGGCCCAGTGTGGACCTGAGGGCTCAGGTCACGGGGTGACGGCCTCGAGGGCGTCGACCAGTCCGGCACCGTAGTAGCCGGAGCCGGTCTTCTTGCCCTCGCAGGTGGCGTCGTTGACGCCGTCCTTGTCGGCGTCGTAGAACGCCGGGCACGGCAGCTGGTCGGCCTCACGCTTCAGCGTGGAGATCGCCTGCTTGGCGTTCAGGCTCGTGTCGGTGCCGCGGATGAGCGCGACGACACCGGCGGCGTGCGGGGACGCCATCGACGTGCCCTGCGCGTAACCCCACTTGCCGTCGAGGACGGTCGAGAGGATGCGGCCGTTCTTGTCCGGGGTGTCCGCCGGGACGCGCGAGTCGCCACCGGGTGCGGCGACATCGATGACGTTGCGGCCGTAGTTGCTGTAGAAGGACTTCACCGCCGTCGGGCCCACCGAGGAGACCGTGACGGTGTTGCCGATCTCGGTCGGCATGTCGTAGCAGCGCTGGTCGGTCTCGCGGACCACGGGCGTCTCACCCTCGGGCAGGTTGTTCGGGCTGCCCGTGTCGGTGATCGGCTTGGACAGGTCCCAGCCGGAGTTGCCGGCAGCGGCGACGTTGACGACGTCCTTCTTCTCGCTGTACTTCAGCGCACGCTGGACGGCGAGGATCGTCGCCTGCTCGTCACGGTTGGCCTTGCACCACAGGTAGTACGGGTCGATGAAGTACGAGTTGTTCGTGACCTCCATGCCCTTGTCCGCAGCCCAGACGAAGCCACAGATGGCGTACTCGGGGTAGATGTATCCGTCGTCGTCGACGACCTTGACGGAGGCGAGCTTGACGTTCGGGGCGACGCCGACGATGCCGACACCGTTGCGGGCGGCGCCGATCGAGCCGGCGACGTGCGTGCCGTGCATCGAGTTCGTGGGCTGCCACGCCTTCGGGTCGGTGTTCGGCACCCCGCGGTCGACACAGCTCACCGACTGCGAGGCGTCGACGTTCGGCGCGAGGTCCGGGTGGTCGGCCTCGATGCCGGAGTCGAGCACGCCGACGGTGATGTCACGGTTGCCGTCGGTGATGAGGTGCGCCTTGTCGGCACCGATCTGGCGCATGTCCCACTGGTTGGCGTTGAGCGGCTCCTTGGTGTCGTCACCGCCGGAGGTGCCCGGGCCGAGGCCCTGGACGACGCCGTCGGGGGTGATGCCCGCCGTGGGCTGGTAGGCCCGCATGTTCCGGGTCGGGCCGGCGGCGACGATGCCGGGCTCGGTCCGCGCCTCGTCGTCGAAGGTGTCGTCGTTCGCGGTGGCGATGACGACGCCGATCTGCGGCCACTCCTGGACGACGGTTCCGCCGGCGGCGTCGATCGCGGCGACGGCCTTGTCGGTGCCCGTCCTGCCCTGGACGACGACGAACGACGTCGGTCCCTCGGTCGGGGCGGCGGTGGCCGGCACGGCCACCGCGCTCGCGGCGACGGCGCAGCCGAGGGCGGCACCGAGCACCCCGGCCTTCTTCATGAAGGTCGTTCTCACGCTCTTCCTCCTGGTCGTGGGCCGCCACGTCGCGACCCCACGCCGAACCCTGCCAGCGCGATGCGCGAGAGTCCATAGATCACACAGGAGATTGTGCAGAAATTCCTGACGTTGTTCGTGACGTCCGGACCCGGGAAGGCGAGAGGGCCGGTATGCCGCGCGCGCGGCATACCGGCCCTCTCACCGAAGGTGACCCGAAGGTCAGGTGACGCTCACCGCTCAGATGAGGCCCAGTCCCTTGACGGCGTCGCGCTCCTCGGCGAGCTCGGCGACCGAGGCGTCGATCTTGCCGCGGGAGAAGTCGTCGATGTCGAGGCCCTGGACGATGCTCCACTGGCCGCCGGAGACGGTGACGGGGAACGAGGAGATCAGCCCCTCCTCGACACCGTAGGAGCCGTCCGAACGGACCGCCATCGAGACCCAGTCGCCGTCGGCTGTGCCCTCGACCCAGGTGCGGGCGTGGTCGATCGTCGCGCTCGCGGCGGAGGCGGCCGAGGACGCGCCGCGGGCCTCGATGATCGCGGCGCCGCGCTTCGCGACGGTCGGGATGAAGGTGTTCTCGAGCCAGTCCTGGTCGTTCACCGTCTCGGCCGCGTTCTTGCCGCCGACCTCGGCGTGGAAGAGGTCGGGGTACTGCGTCGCGGAGTGGTTGCCCCAGATCGTCATCTTGCGGATCTCGGTGACCGGCACGTCGAGCTTGGCCGCGAGCTGGCTGATCGCGCGGTTGTGGTCGAGGCGGGTGAGCGCGGAGAAGCGCTCGGTGGGGATGTCGGGCGCGTTGCTCATCGCGATGAGGGCGTTGGTGTTCGCCGGGTTGCCCGTGACGGTGACGCGGATGTCGTCGGCAGCGACCTCGTTGAGTGCCTTGCCCTGCGGGGCGAAGATGCCGCCGTTGGCCTCGAGCAGGTCGCCGCGCTCCATGCCCGGGCCGCGCGGGCGGGCGCCGACGAGGAGGGCGTGGTTGACGCCGTCGAAGACCTTCGTCGCGTCGTCGCCGATCTCGACCTTGGCCAGCGTCGGGAAGGCGCAGTCGTCGAGCTCCATGACGACGCCCTCGAGCGCCTTCAGGGCCGGGGTGATCTCGAGGAGGCGGAGCTCGACGGGGGTGTCCGGGCCGAGGAGCGCACCGGAGGCGATGCGGAAGAGCAGGCTGTAGCCGATCTGGCCGGCAGCGCCGGTCACGGCCACCTTGACGGGGGTCGAGCTCACGATGGGTACCTCTTCTGGCGATCAGGCGGGCGAGTGTGGTCGTTCGTGACGCTATCAGCGGGTCCGGTGCCGTGGGTGGGCGCCTCCGACGGTGTCCCGGGCGGCGGCTCTAGGGTGGGGGCCATGCGCGTTCTCGTCTCCGGCGGTGCCGGGTACATCGGCTCCCACACCGTCGTCCAGCTCGTCGCTGCCGGGCACGAGGTCACCGTCGTCGACTCCTTCGCCAACGCCAAGCCGTCCGTCGTGGGCCGGCTCGAGGCGTTGACGGGTATGCCGCTCGACGTACGCTCGTTCGACCTCACCGACCGGGACAAGACCGAGGCCGTCTTCGTCGACACCCCCATCGACGCGGTGATCCACTTCGCCGGGTTCAAGGCCGTCGGGGAGAGCGTCGAGCAGCCGCTCGACTACTACGAGAACAATCTCGACACGACGATGTCGCTGCTGCGGGCCATGTCGCGCCACGGGGTGAAGAAGCTCGTCTTCTCCAGCTCGGCCACCGTCTACGGCGCCGAGCCGGTCGTGCCGATGACCGAGGACGCGCCGACGTCGGCGACCAACCCGTACGGCTGGACGAAGGTCATGAACGAGCAGGTGCTGCGCGACATGGCCGTCGCCGACCCGTCGTGGCGGATCGCGCTGCTGCGCTACTTCAACCCCGTCGGGGCGCACGCCAGCGGCACGATCGGCGAGGACCCGAGTGGCATCCCGAACAACCTCATGCCGTTCATCGCGCAGGTCGCTGTCGGACGCCGGGACAAGCTCATGGTCTTCGGCGACGACTACCCGACCCCGGACGGCACCGGCGTGCGCGACTACATCCACGTCGAGGACCTCGCCGCCGGGCACGTCGCCGCGCTGCACAAGCTCGGCGCCACCGACGACGCCGTGAGCACGTGGAACCTCGGCACCGGCCGCGGCACCTCGGTGCTTGAGCTGCTGCACGCCTTCGAGCGGGCGGTGGGACGCGAGCTGCCCTACGAGATCGTCGCCCGCCGGCCCGGCGACATCGCCGCCTCGTATGCCGACCCGTCCCGCGCCGAGGCCGACCTCGGCTGGCGGGCCACCCGCACCATCGACGACATGTGCGCCGACACGTGGCGCTGGCAGAGCACCAACCCCAACGGTTACCCGTGACGGAGGACCCTGCCGGGCCGCGAGTTCGGCGGGCGACCCGTCAGGACGTGCCGGCGATCGTCGCCCTCCTCGCCGACGACCCGCTGGGTGCTGCGCGCGAAGACACCGGCGACCTCACGGCATACCTCGACGCCTTCGAGCGGGTCGACGCCGATCCCGCTCACGAGCTCGTCGTCCTTGACGACCGGGGCGAGGTGGTCGGCACGCTCCAGCTCACGCTGCTGCCGGGGCTGTCGCGTCGTGCGGCGCTGCGGGCGCAGGTCGAGGCCGTGCGGGTCGCGTCGTCACGGCGCGGACAGGCGCTCGGCGAGCTGCTTCTGCGCTGGGCCGTCGAGCGGGCCCGCGAGCGTGGTGCCGTGCTCGTCCAGCTGACGACCGACGCGAGCCGCGACGACGCCCACCGCTTCTACGAGCGGCTGGGCTTCGCCGCGACCCACGTCGGCATGAAACTCGACCTGATGCGCGACTGATTGCGCACAGTTCGCCTCCTCGCTCCGCGTCGGAGGCGAACTGTGCGCAATCGGTCGGTGGTCAGCGCAGGGTGGCGAGGGCCTCGTTGAACGTCGCCGACGGGCGCATGACGTCGTTCGTCTTGTCCTCGTCGGGGCGGTAGTAGCCGCCGATGTCCGCGGGCGAGCCCTGGACGGCGAGCAGCTCGTCGTTGATCTTCTGCTCGTCGGCGGTGAGCTTCTCCGCGACGGGCGCGAAGGCGGCGGCGAGGTCGGCGTCGTCGGTCTGCTTCGCGAGCTCCTGCGCCCAGTAGAGGGCGAGGTAGAAGTGGCTGCCGCGGTTGTCGATCTGGCCGACCTTGCGCGCCGGGGACTTGTTCTCCTGGAGGAGGGTCTCGGTCGCGCGGTCGAGGGTGTCGGCGAGGACCTGCGCCTTGGCGTTGTCGGTGCTCGTCGCGAGGTGGCGGAAGGACTCGGCCAGCGCCATGAACTCGCCGAGGCTGTCCCAGCGCAGGTAGTTCTCAGAGGTGAGCTGCTGGACGTGCTTCGGGGCCGAGCCGCCGGCGCCGGTCTCGAAGAGTCCGCCACCGTTCATGAGCGGGACGACGCTGAGCATCTTGGCCGACGTGCCGAGCTCGAGGATCGGGAAGAGGTCGGTGTTGTAGTCACGCAGGACGTTGCCGGTGACGCTGATCGTGTTCTCGCCCTTGCGGATCCGCTCGACGGAGAGCTTCGCTGCGTCGACGGGGGAGAGGATCTGGATGTCGAGGCCCTCGGTGTCCTCGTCCTTCAGGTACTCCCGCACCTTGGCGATGAGGTTCCGGTCGTGGGCGCGCTTCTCTTCGAGCCAGAACACGGCCGGGTCCCCGGTGGCGCGCGCGCGGGTCACGGCCAGCTTTACCCAGTCGCGGATCGGAGCGTCCTTGGTCTGGCAGGCGCGCCAGATGTCGCCCTGCTGAACCTCGTGGTCGAGCAGGACCTCGCCGGCGGAGTTCACGACCTGGACGCGGCCCGGCTCGGTGATCTCGAAGGTCTTGTCGTGGCTGCCGTATTCCTCGGCCTTCTGCGCCATGAGGCCGACGTTGGGGACCGAGCCCATCGTCGTCGGGTCGAACGCGCCGTTCGCGCGGCAGTCGTCGATGACGGCCTGGTACACACCGGCATACGAGCTGTCCGGGATGACCGCGAGGGTGTCGGCCTCCTCGCCGTCCGGGCCCCACATGTGGCCCGACGTGCGGATCATCGCCGGCATCGACGCGTCGATGATGACGTCGCTCGGGACGTGCAGGTTCGTGATGCCCTTGTCGGAGTTGACCATCGCCAGGCGCGGGCCGTCCTCGAGCTCGGCCTCGATGGACGCGCGGATCTCGTCGCCATTGTCGAGCGCGGAGAGACCGTCGAGGATCGAGCCGAGGCCGTTGTTCGGTGACAGGCCCGCCTCGGCGAGGTCGGCGCCATACCGCTCGAAGGTCTTCGGGAAGAAGGCCCGCAGGACGTGGCCGAAGATGATCGGGTCCGACACCTTCATCATCGTCGCCTTGAGGTGGACCGAGAAGAGGACGTCCTCGGCCTTCGCGCGCGCGATCTGCTCGGTGAGGAAGGCGTCGAGCGCGGCAGCGCGCATGACGGTGGCGTCGACGACCTCACCGGCAAGGACCTTGAGGCCGTCCTTGAGGACCTTCGTCTCGTCCTCCCCGACCCACTGGATGACGAGGGTGTCGTCGGCGGGCATGACGACGGACTGCTCGTTGCTCGCGAAGTCGTCCCGGCCCATCGTCGCGACTTCGGTCTTGCTGTCGCCGCTCCACGCACCCATCGAGTGCGGGTGCGCCTTGGCGTAGTTCTTGACGGCGGCGGGGGCGCGGCGGTCGGAGTTGCCCTCGCGCAGGACGGGATTGACCGCGCTGCCCTTGACCTTGTCGTAGCGGGCGTTGGCGTCCCGCTCGGCGTCGGTGCTCGGCTCGTCGCTGTAGTCCGGCAAATCAAAGCCTTGCGCGCGGAGTTCTTTGATGGCGGCCTTGAGCTGCGGCACCGAGGCGCTGATGTTGGGCAGCTTGATGATGTTGGCCTCGGGCGTCGTCGCAAGCTCACCGAGCTCGGCGAGCGCGTCGGCGGTGCGCTGGTCCTCAGGCAGCTGGTCGGCGAACGCCGCGAGGATGCGGCCCGCCAGCGAGATGTCGCGGGTCTCGACGTCGACGCCCGCGGTGGAGGCGAAGGCCTCGATCACCGGGAGGAGCGAGTGGGTTGCGAGGAGCGGTGCCTCGTCGGTGAGGGTGTAGATGATCTTCGCCATGCGCCCGAATCTATCGTGCGCGGGTGGTTGCCTCTCAGGTCGCCCGTATGCCGCCCGTATGCCGTCATCGTCCAGCGTCAGGTCCACCGACGTGTCAACGTCACGGCGAAGCTGATCGGGGTCCACCCGTGGGGTCCGTCGCGCTCGGGCGATGAGCTCATCGGGGGGTAGAGCGTGAGACGTCCGGACGCTCCGCGGTCGCGGACCGTCCGCTCGTGGGCGTTTCTCGATGCTCATGCTTCACGGTACGCCGCGGATGGCCGGAACAAGCGGATTGCTTCGGGCCTCAGCGGTGCAGGCGCGGGGCGTCGGGGTCGACGCCCTCGGGCACGACCTCGTCCTCGCGGCGGACCGAGCCGGTGATGTCGCGGTCGCGGCGGTCGATGCCGGTGATGAGGTGGAACGTCGCACCCGCGATCGCGGCACCGATGATCGGTGCGACCCAGAAGAGCCACAGCTGCCCGGGGGCACCCGCACCGTTGAAGAACGCCACCGCGGTCGAGCGGGCCGGGTTGACCGACGTGTTCGAGATCGGGATGGAGATGAGGTGGATGAGCGTGAGGCAGAGGCCGATGGCGAGCGGGGCGAAGCCGGTCGGGGCGCTCTCGCGGGTCACGCCGAGGATGACGTAGACGAAGAACATCGTCAGCAGCACCTCGGCGCACAGCACCGCGACCATGTTGTAGCCGCCGGGGGAGTTCGCGCCGTACCCGTTGGCGGCCATGTTGCCGGTGGCGTCGAAGACGTCCCGGCCGTGAGCGATGGCCCACAGGGCGCCACCGGCGGCGAGGCCGCCGAGGACCTGGGCGGCGACGTAGCCCGGGACGTCCTTCCACTCGAAGCGCTTGGCGATGGTCACGCCGATCGTCACCGCAGGGTTGAAGTGACCACCGGAGACGTGCCCCACGGCATACGCCATGGTCAGCACGGTCAGGCCGAAGGCGAGCGCGACGCCGAGGAAGCCGATGCCGAGGTGGACCGGGTTGCCGGCGCCGAGGGTCGGGGTCGACATGAAGCCCGCGGCGAAGATCGCCGCGCCGCAGCCGCCGAAGACGAGCCAGAAGGTGCCGACGAACTCCGCGAGCAGGCGCTTGGTCATCTCAGGGGTCTGCATGGCTGCCATTGTGGCCCACGGAACGGCCGCGGTGGGCGATGCGACACAGCCGACCGGTAGCGTGACCGCCGTGAAGATCTCCGTCGTGGGTCTGGGCTATGTCGGTCTCTCCAACGCAGTCATCCTCGCCCAGCACCACGAGGTGGCCGCCGTCGACCTCGACGCCGAGCGCGTCGCCCAGGTCAACCGGCGCGAGTCGCCGCTCGTCGACCCCGAGCTCGAGGAGTACCTCTCCGGGAGCGACCTCGCCCTCACGGCGACGACGTCGGCGGACGAAGCCCTCCCCGGGTCGGACTACGTCGTCATCGCGACGCCGACCGACTACGACCCCGACCGCGACTTCTTCAACACGTCGTCGGTCGAGTCGGTCATCGCCTCCGTCGTGACGCTCGCGCCCGGGGCCACCGTCGTCGTCAAGTCCACGGTGCCGGTGGGTTTCACCGAACGGATGCGGACGGCATACCCCTCGCTCGATGTGGTGTTCTCGCCGGAGTTCCTGCGCGAGGGGCGGGCGCTGCACGACAACCTGCACCCGAGCCGCATCGTCATCGGCGGGCGCTCGGACGCGGCCCGGCGGTTCGGGGAGCTGCTGCTCGAGGGTGCGCTCGACGATGACGTGCCGCTGCTCGTCACCGACCCGACTGAGGCGGAGGCGATCAAGCTCTTCGCCAACACGTACCTCGCCATGCGCGTGGCCTACTTCAACGAGCTCGACACGTATGCCGTGTCGCACGGTCTCGACACGCGCGCCATCATCGACGGGGTCGGGTTGGACCCGCGGATCGGGTCGCACTACAACAACCCGTCGTTCGGGTACGGCGGCTACTGCCTGCCGAAGGACACCCGGCAGCTGCTCGCGAACTACAGCGACGTGCCGCAGAACCTCATCCGCGCCATCGTCGACTCGAACACGACGCGCAAGGACTTCATCGCCGCGGACATCCTGCGTCGGCAGCCGCGGGTCGTCGGGATGTACCGGCTGATCATGAAGGCCGGCTCGGACAACTTCCGGGTGTCGAGCATCCAAGGGATCATGAAGCGCATCAAGGCCAAGGGCATCGAGGTGGTGCTCTTCGAGCCGGCGCTCGAGGAGGAGCGGTTCTTCAACTCCGAGGTGATCCGCGACCTCGACGAGTTCAAGAAGCGGGCCGACGTGATCGTGGCGAACCGGGTGAGTGACGTGCTCGACGACGTGTCCGACAAGGTCTACACGCGGGACCTCTTCGGCCGCGACTGAGCGAAAGTCAGCCCCGCAGTGCCGCAGTCACGGTCGGGAGGGCCCCGCCGATCTCGGCGGCCATCCGGTCGAAGACCTCACCCCGCTGACGGTAGGGGTCGATGATGTTCGCTTGGTCCGGCGGGCGGGGCGCCACGGCGGTGCGCTTCGCGAAAGCGGCGGCGGCGATCGCGGCGACGCGGTTGTCGGCGGTGGTCGCGGCGAGGTCGTGCTCGTCGACCACGCCGAGAAGGTCTGCGAGGTCGAGCAGGGCAAAGGAGTAGCGCCACGCCTTCGGGTGCAGGGACACGACCGACTGGAGGTGCTCGCGGGTTGCGGTGATGACCAAATCGGACGCGGCCATCATGCGACGGGTGACCTGTCGCGCCGTGAACCCGTCGGCAGGCGCTCCGGCGCTGTCGAGCCGGACCGAGATGTGCGGGTCCATGGGCGAGCCCACGAGGGCCCCGGTGCCGGCACTCGAGACGCTGATGCCGGTGCCCCGGAGGTCGCGCTCAAGGAGCCGCTCGATGTAGGGCGAGCGACACACGTTGCCGGTGCAGACGACGAGGACGTGGCCACCGCCCCGGGCGTCGGCCGGAGCGGCGGTGTGGGAGACCGGCTCGTCAGCAGCCATGTCGTCACCCTAACCGTCGCACCGTTAACCTCATGCGCGATGCGACTCATCTCGGCCAACGTCAACGGAATCCGCGCTGCCGCACGACGTGGCGGATTGGCCTGGCTCGTCGACCAGCACGCCGACGTCATCGCGCTCCAGGAGGTTCGCGCCTCCGACGACCAGCTGCGGACGACGCTCGCCGACCATGGCCTCGGTGACTGGCACGTCACCCACGCACCCGGTCGCGCCAAGGGCCACGCCGGCGTCGCCGTCCTCACCCGCCAGCCCCCGAGCCGCACGAGCAGTGACATCGGCCCTGTCGAGTTCACCGACGCCGGCCGCTGGGTCGAGGTCGACGTGCAGGGCCCGCACGGCCCCGTCACCGTCGTGTCCACCTATGTCCACACCGGCGAAGCCCGCACCCCGAAGCAGGACGAGAAGCTGCGCTTCCTCGATGCCGTCGGCGCGCGCCTGTCGGCGCTTGCCGAAAGTGGTGGGTATGCCGTCCTCACCGGTGACCTCAACGTGTGCCACAGCGCCGACGACCTCAAGAACTGGAAGGGCAACGTCGGCAAGGCCGGGTTCCTCCCGGAGGAGCAGGCCCATCTCGACCGGTGGGCCGCCGATCACGGCTACGTCGACGTGCACCGCCGCCTTCACGGTCCGGGGCCGGGCCCGTACACGTGGTGGTCCTGGCGCGGGAAGGCGTTCGACAACGACGCGGGCTGGCGCATCGACTACCAGATCGCGAGCGGCCCCCTCGCCGAGCTTGCGACGCGCGCGGAGGTCGGCCGCGCGGCGGCATACGACCAGCGGTGGAGCGACCACGCGCCGCTCACCGTCGACTACGAGCTGACGCTCGCCTGACTCACTCGTCCCTTGTGGCCGCGCGAGAAGCGGTGGCGGAGAACGACATCGGCGCAGTGAGGTGCCCGTCAGCGAACGCCGTCGCGATCGCCGACGTCACCCGCTCCACGTCACCGGTGCGGACGAGCGCGATCGCCGAGCCTCCGAACCCGCCGCCGGTCATCCGCGCCCCGAGCGCACCGGTGGCCATGGCTGTGTCGACGACGAGGTCGAGCTCGGTGGCGGACACCTCGTAGTCGTCGCGCAGCGACTCGTGCGAGGCGACGAAGAGCCGCCCGACCTCGTCGAGGTCGCCCGCTTCGAGCGCCGTGACGACGGCGTCGACCCGCTCGATCTCGGTGACGACGTGCCGCGTCCGGCGGCGCAGCAGGTCGTCGGGCAGCTGCGCGAAGGTCTCGTCGAGCGGCCGTCCCACGACGTCCCTGAGCAGCTCGACCCCGAGGATCTCCGCGGCCCGCTCGCAGTCCTCGCGCCGCGCGCCGTACTGGCCGTCGGCGAGGGCATGGCTGGCTCGCGTGTCCGTGACGAGCAGGACGACGTCGCGTGACTCGAGGTCGAGCGGCACCTGGGAGTGGCTGAAGTCGCGGCAGTCGAGGCGCAGGGCGTGCCGCTCGGTGCAGTGCATCGCGGCGGCCTGGTCCATGCCGCCGGTCGGGGCGAGCGCGATGTCGTTCTCGGCGCGCTGGCACGCGGTCGCCAGCACCGTGCGCCCGTCTTCGGTGTCGAGCAGGCCGAGCCCGAAGAGATCCGAGGCGGCCGCGGCCACCGAGCACTCGAGCGCCGCCGAGCTGGACAGACCGGCACCGAGCGGCACGGCACCGTCGACGACGACGTCGAGGCCGCGGACGGCATACCCACCCTCGCGAAGTGCCCACAGGACTCCGGCGACGTATGCCGCCCAGCCGGCCGGGGTGCCGCCTGTCACCTCGTCGAGGCTCACCTCGACGACGGCGTCCTCCTGCAGGGAGCGCAGCCGCAGCAGGTCGTCATCGCGTGCGCTCACCGCGGCGCGGGTGCGCTGGGGGAGGGCCATGGGCAGGGCGAGCCCGCCGTTGTAGTCGGTGTGCTCGCCGATGAGGTTGACCCGGCCCGGTGCGGACCACACGCCGGTGGGGGCGTGGCCGAAGGCGGAGAGGAACGCGTCGTTCAGCGAGGGCACGCTCGCGAGTCTATGGGCAGCGGTCGGCTCCGTGACGTGCCTGACAGAATGGCGGTCATGACCTCCGACGCTCCCCAGGGGCAGCCCCGGATCCTCTCCGGCATGCAGCCCACCAGCGACAGCCTCCACATCGGCAACTACCTCGGGGCGCTGGTCAACTGGGTGAAGCTCCAGGACGAGTTCGACGCGTACTACTTCGTCGCGGACCTGCACGCCCTCACCGTGCCGACCGACCCCGAGGTGCTGCGTCGGCGCACGCGCGTCACCGCGGCGCAGTTCATCGCCGGTGGCGTCGACCCGGAGCGCTCGGCGGTCTTCTGCCAGAGCCACGTCACCGAGCACGCCGAGCTCGGCTGGGTCATGAACTGCCTCACCGGGTTCGGCGAGGCGAGCCGGATGACGCAGTTCAAGGACAAGACCGCCAAGGGGCAGAACGCCAACGTCGGCCTCTTCACCTACCCGATGCTCATGGCGGCCGACATCCTCATGTACGACGCGGCCTACGTCCCCGTCGGTGAGGACCAGCGTCAGCACCTCGAGATCACCCGCGACCTCGCCGAGCGGTTCAACACCCGCTTCGGGGAGGCGCTCGTCGTGCCCGAGCCCTACATCGTCAAGGAGTCCGCCAAGGTCATGGACCTCCAGGAGCCGACGGCGAAGATGAGCAAGACGACGTCGAGCCCCAAGGGACTCATCGACCTCATGGAGGACCCGGCGAAGATCGCCAAGAACATCCGGTCCGCCGTCACCGACACCGACACCGAGGTCCGCTACGACGTCGAGAACAAGCCCGGTGTGTCGAACCTCCTCGTCATCCACTCCGTCCTGTCGGGGACCCCGGTCCAGCAGGTCGCGGACTCGTTCGCGGGCAAGGGCTACGGCGACCTCAAGAAGGAGGTCGCCGACGTCGTCGTGACGGCCATCGAGCCCTTCCAGAAGCGGATGACCGAGCTCCTCGACGACGAGGCCGAGCTCGACCGGATCCTCGCTTCGGGCGCCGAGCGGGCCCGCGAGGTGGCGCAGGCGACGATGGCGCGCGTGCGCGACCGTGTCGGCCTGCTGCCCGCCGCGGCGCCCACCGCCGTGCCCACCGCCGGCCGCTAGGGTCGAGCCCATGCCCACTCATGGCGTGGCAATCACGATCCCCGAACCGTGGGGGTCCACGCTCCAGGACGCGCGCGAACGCTTCGGTGACCCGATGGCGCGGTTCATCCCCCCGCACGTCACGCTGCTCCCGCCGACCGAGATCGACGAGGCCGCGCTCGGGGAGTTCGAGTCTCACCTCGACGAGGTGGCTCGGGCCCACTCACCGTTCCAGATGACGCTGTCCGGCACCGGCACCTTCCGCCCCCTCTCGCCGGTGGTCTTCGTCCAGGTCTCCGCCGGCATCTCCCAGTGCGAGCTCCTCGAGACCGCGGTGCGCAGCGGACCGGTGACGCGCGAGCTGGAGTTCAACTACCACCCGCACGTCACCGTCGCCCACCACCTTCCCGAGGAGCGGCTCGACGTCGCGTATGCCGAGCTCGCGGACTTCCGGTGCTCGTTCGAGGTCGCCTCGTTCGAGCTCTTCCACCAGAGCGACGACGGGATGTGGCGCCCGCTGACGCCGTTCGTCCTCGGGGCGTGAACGTCTGACAGGCTGAGGTCCATGGACCGACTCAAGGACCTCTGGGCCCGGGTGCAGCGAACGCGGTTGTGGCAGGCGTGGCAGCGCTACAGCACCTCGCGCGGCAGTCTCCTCGCCGGGGGCGTGACGTACTTCGCGTTCTTCTCGATCTTCCCGCTCATCGCGCTCGCCTTCACCGTCTTCGGTCTCGTGCTCCAGGGCAACGACGGCCTGCTGACCCAGATCAAGGACTACCTCAACGAGACGCTCCCGGGCTTCGTCAAGGAGGGCGATGAGGGCCTCATCCCGATCGAGGCCCCGTCCGGGGACACCCTCACGCTCACCGGCCTCGTCGGTGTCGCGGGTCTGCTGTGGGCGGGGCTGGGCTGGCTCAGTGCACTGCGCGAGGGGATTCGCGGGGTCTTCGGCGTGACCGGGTCGGTCGGCAACTTCGTCGTCGCCAAGCTGCGCGACCTCGGTGTGCTCCTGCTCATCGGTCTGGCCATCGTCGCGTCGGCCGCCGTCACCGGCATCGCGAGCGCGGCCACCGGCTGGATCGCCGGGCTCATCGGCCTCGGCGACCAGCAGTGGCTGCTGCGCGGCCTCGCGCTCCTCATCGGCGCGGTGCTCGACGGCGTCGTCGTCCTCGTCATGCTGCGCCTCCTCTCAGGGGTCGACGTGCCCCGGCGCGGCCTCATCGGCGGGGCGGTCGTCGGCGGCATCGGACTTACCGTGCTCAAGCTGCTCGGCACGACCCTCATCGCGAGCACGACCGGCAACCCGCTCTTCGCGTCCGTGGCACTCGTCATCGGCCTCCTCGCGTGGCTGAACTTCATGTCGCGAATCGTGCTGCTGTCCGCGGCGTGGGCGGCGAACTCCCTCGACCCGATGCTCGAGGAAGACCTCACCGAGGGCCAGCGGGCCAAGCTGCTCGAGGGTCCCGCGACCCCGCAGGAGACGGCCCGGGACACGGAGACGGCAGCGCCCGCGGCGCAGGACACGAGCGGACGTGCCGCAACGAGCGGGTACACCGGCGACGGCCGACACACCGACGTCGTGCGCGCGCCGGTGCGCAAGCGGGCTGACGACCGGGTCACCCTCGCCCTCGGCGCCACGCTCGGCGCGGCAGCCGCGACCGGTCTCGCCGCGGCGGCCGGGATCCTGCGCCGGGTCACCGGCCGGCGCTGACCGGCCGCCGCTGACCGGACGTGCCGACCGGAGGCGCCGACCAGAGCGGTCAGCGCCGAGGCGAGGCCCCCGGGCACGAGCCGCACGACGCATCGGCCCTCCTCGATCGACGGCTCGCCCGAGACGGGACCGGCGCCGAGAGGTGCCTCACCTGTTCATGCGACGTCATGCGGCCCGCCGGAACCGGGCGTCGCTCGCCGCCCGGTAATGGCCGACGAGCTGCTCGGTGAGGCACTCCCACGAGCGACCGCGCACGGCGGCCTCGGCCGCCTCGCCCATCCGGACCCGCCAGTCGCCGTCGCCGACGAGGGCGTCCACGTGGTCGTGCAGCGACCCTGGCCGGTCGGGGTCGAAGAGCAGCCCGGTCCGGCCGTGGTCGACGAGGTCGAGCGGCCCCCCGCGTGCCGGCGCGACGACGGGCAGCCCGAAGGCGGCTGCTTCCTGGAGCGTCTGCCCGAACGTCTCGCGGGTGCCCGTGTGCACGAAGACGTCGAACGCGGCATACGCGCGGGCGAGGTCGTCACCGCTCTGGCGACCGAGGAAGACCGGCGAGCGGTTCGGGCGGCCCGGCATCGAGGCGACGGCCTCGGTGAGCTGGGCGCCGATCTGCGACCGGCTCGGCCCATCCCCGACGATGATTAGCCGCGTGCCGGGGATCTGGGCGACCTCGGTGAGCCGCCACAGCTCCTTCTCGGGCGCGAGCCGGCCGACGTAGCCGAGGAGCACCTCGCCGCCGGGCGCGAGCGCCCGCTTGAGCTCGGCGGTGCCGGGGTCGGTACGCCAGCGCGGCGAGAAGAGCGCGGTGTCGACGCCGCGCCGCCACAGGGCGGTCCGCGGGACGCCGTGCTGGCGCAGCTCGGCGAGCGTCGCCGTCGACGGCGCGAGGGTGAGGTCGGCGTGGGCGTGCATCCGGCGGATCCAGCGCCATGCAGCGTTGGCGGCGCCGGAGCCGATGCGGCCGGGGCCGTGCTGCTGGATGTAGCTCGGCATGTCGGTCTGGTAGATGGCGACCGACGGCGTCCCGGTCCGGTCTGCGAGCTGCAGTGCCCGGGCTCCGAGGATGAACGGCGACGCCGCGTGGACGACGTCCGGCTCGAAGTCCTCGAGCGCGTGTCGCAGTCCCGGGGTCGGCACGCCCGTCGGGAACTGCCGCACCGACACCGACGGGAGGCTGCGCACCTCGAATCCTTCGTAGCGTTCGGGTGCCGGGGCGGGGGCGATGATGAGCGCCTCGTGACCGAGGGCGCGCAGCGACCGCGCCACCCGGCATACGCTCGTCGTGACGCCGTTGAGCGTCGGCAGGAACGACTCGGTCACCATGGCGACTCGCATGCCTCCACGGTCCTCGCTCCGGCTGCTGCGTCGGCGTCGAGCGGTGGTGTGTCAGGTGAGCGTCGGGTGAACGTCAGACACCGGGCAGGGTCACGAGGTAGACCTCGCCGCTCCCGGTGACGGTGACCTCGCGGTCGCGGGCGCCGACGTATGCCGCCCGCACCGGTCCCAGCGTCAGGCTCGCCTCCGCGCTCGCGAGCGTGACCTCTCCGTAGAGGCAGAACGCGATCCGGGGGGTGCCGTCGCCCGGCACGACGACCCCGTCCGGGGAGTGCAGCCGGCGCAGCGCGAACCGGTCCGAGCTGCTCGGGAAGGACTCGACACCCGACAGCTCGGGGTCGGGGGTGGCGTGCCCGGCGCTGCCGTCGGCGTCTGCGTCGACGATGCGGAGCAGCTCGGTGACGTCGACGCGCTTGCTCGTGAGCCCGGCCCGCACGACGTTGTCGGAGTTCGCGAGGACCTCGACGCCGAGACCGCTGACGTAGGAGTGCAGCACCCCCGCGGGCACGTCGATGTAGTCGCCCGGCTCGAGGACGCGGTGGTACATGAGGAGGAGGACGGCCAGGCCGATGTCGTCGGGGTGGTCCTCGGCGACGCGCACGACCGCGGCCGCCTGGTGGCCGTCGTCGTCGGCGCTCGCAGACACGCGCACGCACGCGGCGACGAGCTCGCGCACGAACCCGGCGTGCTCGGCCGCCGGCACCGCGAGGACCGCCGCGAGGAGGGCGTGCGGCGGGTCCGGCTCACCGCTCGTCCCCTCGACGAGGCCCGAGAAGCGCGGGACGCCAAGACGCTTGGCGAGGGCAGAGACCTCGTCATGGGTCCGCATACCGACGAAGACCGTGAACGGCGAGACCGCGACGAGCAGCTCGGGCTTGGCCCAGTCGTCGACGTAGGTCGCGTCGGGGTCGCCCGCGGCCCGGTCGTGCTCACGGATCTCGCGCGCCTGCTCGGCGGTGGGGTGCGCCTGGATCGAGATCGCGCGCCCGGGCGCGAGGACCTTGAGGAGGAACGGCAGGCGGTTCTCGTATGCCGCGGCGCACCGTGCGCCCATCTCGCCCTCGGGGTCGGCGCGGATGACGTCGGCGAGGGTCGTCGGTGTGCCGTCGCGCACGATGCCGCTGGGGCCGCTCTCGTGGGCGCCCATCCACAGCTCCGACTCGGGTTCAGGGCTCGGGATGGGTCGGTTCTGGAGACTCGCGATGGACACGTGCGATCCCCAGGGGTCGGTGAAGAGCACCGGCTCCAACAGGTCCATGCGTCGGATCCTATGTCGCGTCGGTGGCTACTCTGGCCCGCATGTCTGAGACTGGTGCTGGCGAGATTCCCGGGTTCTGGGCGGTCGTGCCCGCAGGAGGCGCGGGAACACGGCTGTGGCCGCTGTCGAGGCGGGGCAACCCGAAGTTCCTCCACGACCTCACCGGAGCGGGCGCGAGCCTGCTCCAGCAGACCGTGGAACGCGTCGCCCCGCTGGCCGGCGACCGCGTGGTCGTCGTCACGGGGGCGGGGCACGCCGCGGCGGTGCGCGAACAGCTGCCGCGGCTCGGGGATGCGCAGGTCCTCGCGGAGCCGTCGCCGCGGGACTCGATGGCGGCGATCGGTCTCGCGGCCGCGGTCGTCGAGGCGCGCGACCCCGAGGCGATCATCGGGTCCTTCGCCGCCGACCACGTCATCCCTGACGGTGACGCGTTCCGGGCCTGCGTGGCCGAGGCCGTCGAGGTCGCGCGTGGGGGGCGGGTGGTGACGATCGGCATTGAGCCGACGCACCCGTCCACGGGGTTCGGCTACATCCAGATGGGTGCGCCGATCGCCGGTGTGGCCACGGCCCGCCGGGTGCGGCAGTTCGTCGAGAAGCCGTCCGCGGAGCGAGCCTCGGCCTACCTCGCGACGGGCGAGTTCCGGTGGAACGCAGGGATGTTCGTCGTGCGGGCCGCGACGCTGCTCGACCTGCTCCAGCGCTGGCACCCCGCTCTCGCCGAGGGGGTGCGAGCCATCGCGGCGGACCCGTCGCGGCTCGAGGAGCTGTGGCCGTCACTGGAGAAGATCGCCATCGACCACGCCGTCGCGGAGCCGGCGGCGGACATCGGCGTCGTCGCCGTCGTGCCCGGTGACTTCGCGTGGGACGACATCGGCGACTTCGGCAGCCTCGCCGCTCAGCTGCCCGAGCCGGGGGAGGGGCCGCGGGTGCTCGGCGACGCCGACCTCGTGCGGGCGGTGGGGTCGACCGGGCTCGTCGTGCCTCGGGGAGGGCGGCCCATCGCGGTGGTCGGGCTCGAGGACGTCGTCGTCGTCGACACCGGCGACGCGGTGCTCGTGACGTCGCGGGAGCGGGCGCAGGAGGTCAAGAAGGTCGTCGAGGGGCTTACCGAACAGGGGCGCACCGACCTCACCTGACGCAGTCGTCCGTGTCGGGGTGACATTCCTGGCTACCGACTATCGACTACAGGCGTAGAAGCGCGTAGCGTCGGCGACGTGAACGCCATCGACACGTCGTCACCGGGTCCTGTCGCGCTCGTCGAGCCGCCCGTGCCCCTGGGCCGATGGGTCGCCATGCGCGAGCTGGGTCGTGACGCGCTGGCCACCTTGGAGAAGATCTGGCGCAGCCACGGTGACGTCGTCATGCTCCACGTCGGGCCGCGCTCGGCGAAGCTCGGGCTCATGGCGTTCAGCAGCCCCGAAGCGGCGGCCCAGATCTTCGGCGGCTCGACGTGGCGCAGCTTCGACAAGAACGACAGCGCCTACCGCGAGCTGCGCCGCTGGATCGGCGAGGGGTTGCTGTCGGCGCAGGGCGAGGAGTGGACCCGGCAGAAGCGGTTCGTCCAGCCCGTCTTCACCAAGGGCGCCGTCGACGGCTACACCGACCTCATGGTCGCCGAGATCGCCGACGTCCTCGAGACCCTGCCCACGTCGGCCTCCGGTGACGAGGCCGACATCGACCTCGGCGACACGATGATGGCGCTCACCCTGCGCGTCGTCGTGCGGGCGCTCTTCGGCGAGTCCGGCGACGATGCCGTGCCCGTGGTGCGTCGGTCCTTCCCGCCGATGGCCGACACGATCATCCAGCGTGGGCTCTCACCGATCAAGGAGCCGATGACGTGGCCGACGCCGCGCAACCGGCGGGGGCTGCGGGCGCGCGCCGACCTGTGGGAGGTGTGCGAGCAGCTCATCACCGAGCGCCGGGCGAGCGGGGACTACGAGCGTGGCGACCTCCTCGGCCGGCTCATCGCGGCCCGAGACAACGGAGAAGCGTTGTCCGACACCGAGATTCGCGACCAGGTCCTCGTCTTCATGCTCGCCGGTCACGAGACCACGTCCACAGCGCTGACGTTCGCACTCCACCTGCTCGGACGGCATACGGACATCCAGGACGCGGTGCGCGCAGAGGTGGCCGAGGTCATTGGTGACCGCACACCCACCGCCGCCGACGCCGCGAACCTCACCCTGACGAACGCCGTCCTCAAGGAGGCGATGCGGCTCTACCCGTCGGCGCCGATGATCGGGCGGGTGGCGACCGAGGACACGACGGTTGCCGGAGCGCCGGTGCGGCGAGGGATGGCGGTCGTGGTCTCGGTACGCAACATCCAGCGCCACCCTGACCTGTGGCCGGACCCGCTGCGGTTCGACCCGTCCCGCTTCCTCGGCGGCGCGGAGAAGGAGCGCCACCGCTATGCATGGATGCCGTTCGGGGGCGGGCCGAGGGCGTGCATCGGGCAGTACTTCTCGATGACCGAGGCGGTGCTCGTGCTCGCGATGCTGCTGCGCGAGCACTCGGTCACGGCGCTCGCCGACACCGACCATCTGCCAGTGACGGCGACGATCACCCAGGCGCCGGTCGAGCCCGTCCGCGTCCGCCTCCACCGCCTCTGAGGTCAGGCCACATCGCGGGCGCGGTATGCCGCGAAGGCGGCTGCCGTGATCGCCGCCGCGACCGCGGTGGTCACGAGAACCGGGGTCCACGTGAACTCGCCGCCCGGCAGCTGCGGGACGTGCGCGAACGGCGAGACCTTGACGAGCCAGTCGGGCAGGCCGATGGTCGCGCCGAGCTCGCCGAGGGCGAACGCGACCGCGAGGGCACCCCACCCGATCGCCGGAGCCCATCGCGGCAGGGCGGCCGAGGCGAGGAGCGCGACGGCGACGAGGACGAGCACCGCCGGGATGCGTGCGGCCGCCGCACCGAGGATCGAGCTCACGCCGGGCACCTCGCCCTGCCCGCCGGCGCCGAGACCGACGACGAGGGCGAGCACGAGGAGCAGCACCGTGGGCAGCGCGAACGCGATGAGGGCGTGAGCGCCCAGCCACGACGATCGTGACGTCGCCGTCGCGAGCACCTCCTCACCACGGCCGGAGCGCTCCTCGCTCGCGACGCGCAGGGCGATGCCGATGCCCGCTGCCGCGGCAGCGACGCCGACGAAGGCAAGCTCGGTCGCGAGGAAGATGTCGGTGATCGACCCGGCGCTGCCGCCGAGCTTCCTGAGCATGTCGACGACGGCCGGGTCGGACGCCATGTCCGCGACCGAGGTGACGAGGCTGCCGAGGACGCCGCCGAGGACGACGAACGCCGCGAGCCAGCCGACGACCGACGGCCGGGTGAGTCGCCAGGTCAGCCCGGTCGGGGTGCCGAGCGAGGGCCGGGCGCTCGCCGGTCCCGGACGCGAGGGGAGCAGCCCGGCGCCGACGTCGCGACGGTCGAGCAGCGAGTAGGCGAGCCCGACGAGCACGGCCGCGAGGGCGACGGCGAGCCCGAGGACCCAGAACCGGTTGGGGCCGTAGGCGCCGACCTTGTTCGCCCAGCCGAGCGGGCTGGCCCAGGACAGCACCTGCGCGCCGCCGCCTGCGGTGTCGCCGACCGCGCGCAGGACGAACATCACCGCGAGCACGCTCAAGGCGATGCCGGCGCAGGCGCGCGCGCTCGTCGTGAGCTGCGCCGCGACGGCTGTCACGCCGACCATCGCGATGCCGGCGATGACCCAGGCCACGCCGAACCCGACCGAGCCGGCGGCGTCGAGACCGATGCCGATGAGCCCGAGGGCCGAGAGCAGCCCGGCCGCGACGACGGCGATCCCCGCGAGCAACATCGCAGCGGTGAGCGGTGCGCGCCTGCCGACGACGCCGGCGCCGACGAGCTCAAGGCGACCCACCTCCTCCTCGACGCGCGTGTGCCGCCGCACCACGGCATACGCCAACAGGGCGACGAAGACGGCACCCATGACGACGGTCTTGAAGACCGCCAGGGCGCCGAGGTTCTCGGCGGCGATCGGGCCGTACATCGCCTCGACGGCCGGGTTCGCGAGGACCGATCCGAGGCCGGCCTTGGCCGCGGCTTCGGTCGGGTAGAGGTCGAGGGTCGCCTGCGCGGACCCGACGGAGAGTGCCGTGAGAGCCAGGAGGGCGACGGGGATGAGGACGCGGTCGCGCCGCCACGCGAGGCGGAGCAGGGTGCCGGTGCCGGTGAGCTCGCTCATCAGACCGTCACGCTCTCGGGCGCCTGCGCATAGTGCGCGAGGAAGAGGTCCTCGAGGCTCGCCGGCTCGCAGGTCAGGTTCGTGATGCCGAGGCGGTCGAGGCGGCCGACGGCGTCGCCGACATGCTCGGCGTCGACGGAGAAGCGGATGTCGGTGCCGGCCTCGTCGACGACGACGTCCTCGATGCCCGGCCAGCCCGAAATGTCCTGTCCCACAGGGGTTCTGACGACGGCGTGCACCGTCGATCGGGACAGGTGACGCAGCTCGGTCAGGGTGCCGGTCTCGACGATCCGGCCGGCGCGCACGATGCTCACCCGCTCGGCCGCGTGCTCGACCTCGCTGAGAATGTGGCTCGAGAGCAGCACCGAGTGGCCGCGCTCACGCGCGGCGCGCAGCTCGTCCTGGAAGACGCGCTCCATGAGCGGGTCGAGGCCCGAGGTCGGCTCGTCGAGGATGAGCAGGGGAGCGTCGGAGGCGAGGGCCGCGACGAGGGCAACCTTCTGCCGGTTGCCCTTGGAGTAGGAACGGGCCTTCTTCGTCGGGTCGAGCTCGAAGCGCTCGATGAGCTCGGCGCGGCGGCGCTCGTCGATGCCGCCGCGGAGGCGGGCGAGGACGTCGATCGTCTCGCCGCCGGTGAGGTTGGGCCAGAGGGCGACGTCGCCGGGGACGTAGGCGACCCGGCGGTGCAGCTCAGTCGCGTCACGCCACGGGTCCCCGCCGAGGAGGCGGGCCTCGCCGGAGTCGGCCTTGGTCAGGCCGAGCAGGATGCGGATGGTCGTCGACTTGCCGGCGCCGTTGGGGCCGAGGAAGCCGTGGACCTCACCCTCGGGGACGGTGAGGTCGAGACCGTCGAGCGCCACGGTGGGGCCGAAGGTCTTGCGGAGGTCGCGGGTCTCGATGACGGTGTTCACGGGAACGACCATACACGCTTTTCACAAAAACGTGAATGTTCTAAAGTGGCGCGTATGCCGTCTCGCTCACCTGCCGCCTCGCGCACCACCGCGCCCGCGCGCGCCGCCGCACCCCGGGGCCGCCGCGGTCCGTCGCACGCCACGTCGCACGCCGTGGTCGAGAAGCTGGGATCGGCGCTGTCGGCCGCCGGCTTCCCGCCGATGCCGTCGCGCGTCTTCGCCGCGCTCCTCGTCGACGAGGACGGGCGGATGACCGCCTCCGAACTCGCCGAGGAGCTGTCGGTCAGCGCGGCCGCGGTGTCAGGGGCGGTGCGCTACCTCTCGCACATCGGCCTGCTCCGCCGGGAGCGGGAGCGCGGCAGCCGCAAGGACGTCTTCGTCGTCCAGGACGACGCCTGGCGCGGCGCCCTGACGAACACCGGCTCGACCTATGCCCCGATCATCGCGGCGCTCGCCGATGGGGTGGAGCACCTCGGGGCCGACACCGAGGGCGGGGAGCGGCTCCAGATGTCGCGGGAGTTCCTCGAGTTCGTCACCGCCGAGATGGACGGGATGCTCGAGCGCTGGGAGGCGCACAAGCGCACTCGGTGAGCGGCCGGCATACGGCACGAGGCGGCCCAACGGCCGACTACCATGGAACTTCTGATGACTGACACCCTCTCCACCATCTCGGCCGGCGTCGAGGCGGCGCTTCCCGAACTCCTCGCCTTCCGGCGCGACCTGCACCAGCATCCCGAGCTCGCCCGTGACGAGCACCGCACGACCAACGCCGTCGCCACGCGCCTCGAGCAGGCCGGTATCCGCGTGCGCCGACTCCCCGGGACAGGGCTCGTCGCCGACATCGGGCCGGAGCAGCCGACCTACCGGGTTGCGCTGCGCGCCGACATGGACGCGCTGCCCGTGCAGGAGCGCACCGGGCTGGAGTTCTCGTCCGTCGTCGACGGCGTCACCCACGCCTGCGGGCACGACGTCCACACGACCGCACTGCTCGGTGCCGTCCTCGCGCTCGCGTCCGTCGAGGAGGACCTGCGCGAGCGGGGCACCGCGGTGCGCGCCATCTTCCAGGCCGCCGAGGAGGTCATCCCCGGCGGGGCGCTCGAGGCCATCGCCGAGGGCGTGATGGACGGGGTCGACGCGATCTTCGCGCTGCACTGCGACCCGTCGCTCGACGTCGGCCAGGTCGGCCTGCGCGAGGGCCCGATCACGGCCGCGTGCGACCACCTCACGGTCCAGCTCAGCGGGCGCGGGGGGCACACGTCGCGCCCGCAGCTCACCGAGGACCTCACCTATGCCCTCGCCAAGGTCGTCACCGACGTGCCGGCCGCCCTGTCACGCCGACTCGACCCGCGCGCCGGTGCCGCGCTCGTCTGGGGCGTGGTGCGGTCCGGGACCGCGAGCAACGTCATCCCGAGCTCGGGGGAGTGCCGCGGGACGCTGCGGATGCTCGACGCCGCCGCGTGGCTCACCGTCGGACCGCTGCTGGAGGAGATCGTCCAGGGCACGGTCGCTCCCTATGGCGTGCAGGCCACCCTCGACCGGGTCAAGGGCGTGCCACCGGTCGTGAACCAGCCCGACGCGATCGACGCCTTCCGGCTCGCGTGCCTCGCGGTGGGGCTGCAGGTCGCGCCGACGGGACAGTCGCTCGGTGGCGAGGACTACTCGTGGTACCTCTCGCACGCCCCCGGCGCCATGGCGCGCCTCGGGACGCGGACGCCGGGCGGGCGGACGTTCGACCTGCATCAGGGCGACGTCGTCATCGACGAGGACGCCATCGGGATCGGGGCCCGACTGCTCGCCTCCGTCGTCGTCGCCCACACCGTCAAGGCCGGCGGCGACACGTTGGCCATCGAGGGAGTCGAGGTCGTCGAGCGTGCCTGACGTCGACTGGGAAGCCTTGCGCGAGAAGGCTGTTCGTATGACGCAGCGCGCCTATGCGCCGTACTCGAACTTCGTCGTCGGCGTCGCCGGCCTCGTCGACGACGGTCGGGTCGTCGCCGGCTGCAATGTCGAGAACGCGGCCTACGGCGTGACGCTGTGCGCCGAGTGCGGCATGGTCTCGGAGCTGCACGCGACCGGGGGCGGACGACTCCTCGCGGTGTTCTGCGTCGGCGGGGACGGTGAGGCCCTCATGCCGTGCGGGCGGTGCCGACAGCTGCTCTGGGAGAACGGCGGGCCGTCGTGCCTGCTCATGACACCGGAGGGTGTGCGGACGATGGAACAGATCCTGCCGCAGGCCTTCGGTCCCGAGAACCTGCGCGGTTGACATGATGACGCCATGAGCGAGTCCTTCGACGCCGTCGACGTCATCACCACCAAGCGAGACCGGCGGGAGCTGAGCGACGAGCAGATTCGCTGGGTCATCGACGCCTACACGCGCGGCGTCGTTGCCGACGAGCAGATGAGCTCGCTCGCCATGGCGGTGCTCCTCAACGGCATGAACCGGCGCGAGATCGCGACGTGGACCGCCGCGATGATCGCGAGCGGAGAGCGTATGGACTTCTCCTCGCTGTCGCGCCCGACCGCCGACAAGCACTCCACCGGCGGGGTCGGCGACAAGATCACCCTGCCGCTCGCCCCACTCGTCGCCGTCTTCGACGTCGCCGTGCCGCAGCTCTCCGGACGCGGGCTCGGACACACCGGCGGCACCCTGGACAAGCTCGAGTCGGTCGCCGGGTGGCGGGCCGACCTCACCAACGAGGCGATGCTCGCCCAGCTCGACGACGTCGGCGCTGTCATCTGCGCGGCCGGGGCCGGGCTCGCCCCCGCGGACAAGAAGCTCTATGCCCTGCGCGACGTCACCGGCACCGTCGAGGCGATCCCGCTCATCGCGAGCTCGATCATGAGCAAGAAGATCGCCGAGGGCACCGGCGCCCTCGTCCTCGACGTCAAGGTCGGCTCCGGCGCGTTCATGAAGCAGCGCGAGGACGCCGCCGAACTGGCCCGCACGATGGTTGCGCTCGGCACGGATGCCGGCGTCAACACCGTCGCCCTGCTCACCAACATGCAGACCCCGCTCGGCCTCACCGCCGGCAACGCCCTCGAGGTCCGCGAGTCCGTCGAGGTGCTCGCCGGCGGCGGCCCGGCAGACGTCGTCGAGCTCACCGTGACGCTGGCCCAGGAGATGCTGGCCGCCGCCGGTCGTGACGGTGACGACGTCGCCGCAGCGCTGAAGGACGGGCGCGCCATGGACGTCTGGCGCCGGATGATCTCCGCCCAAGGCGGCGACCCGGACGCGCCCCTGCCCGTGGCGAAGCACACCGAGGAGGTCCTCGCTCCGGCCGACGGTGTCCTCACCGAGCTCGACGCGTATGCCGTGGGCCTCGCCGCGTGGCGGCTCGGCGCCGGACGTGCGCGCAAGGAGGACCCGGTCCAGGCGGGCGCGGGCATCGAGCTGCACGCCAAGCCGGGCACGAGCGTGCGGGCGGGGGAGAAGCTCATGACGCTGCACACGGACACCCCCGATCGGTTCGAGCGGGCCAAGGCAGCGCTGGACGGCGGGTTCACCATCGCGCCCGACGGCTCGCGCCCGGACCTGCTGCCCCTCGTCATCGAGCGGATCGCCCGATGACCGACGACGGTTTCGCTCCCGCTCCCGCGCTCTCGCCCGATCTCGTCCGGCGCGCACCCAAGGCGCTGCTCCACGACCACCTCGACGGTGGCTTGCGGCCGCAGACAATCATCGAGCTCGCCGCCGAGGCCGGCTACGACGCACTGCCGTCGACCGACGCCGAAGAGCTCGGCCGCTGGTTCCGTGACAGCGCCGACTCCGGCTCGCTCGAGCGCTACCTCGAGACGTTCTCCCACACCGTCGCCGTCATGCAGAGTGCCGACCAGCTGCGCCGCGTCGCCCGTGAGTGTGCCCTCGACCTCGCTGCCGACGGCGTCGTCTATGCCGAGTCGCGCTTCGCTCCCGAGCTGCACGTCGAGGGTGGCCTCTCCCTCCCCGAGGTCGTCGAGGCCGTCCTCGCCGGGCTGCGCGAAGGTGAGGCCGAGGCTGCGGCCCAGGGCACGCCGATCCGGATGGTCTCGCTCCTCACCGCGATGCGGCACGCCGCGATGAGTGACGAGATCGCCGAGCTGGCCGTCCGCTACCGCGACCAGGGGGTCGGCGGCTTCGACATCGCCGGTGCCGAGGCAGGCTTCCCGCCGAGCCGGCACCTGTCGGCGTTCGAGTACCTGCGCCGCGAGAACGCCCACTTCACCATCCACGCCGGCGAGGCGTTCGGGCTGCCGAGCATCTGGGAGGCGATCCAGTGGTGTGGCGCGGACCGGCTCGGCCACGGCGTCCGCATCGTCGACGACATCACCGGCCCGACCGGCACCGGCGGTGACGAGCCCACGCTCGGTCGCCTCGCGGCATACGTGCGGGACCGCCGGATCCCCCTCGAGATGTGCCCGACCTCGAACCTGCAGACCGGTGCCGCCGAATCAGTTGCGGCACACCCGATCTCGCTCCTCAAGGACCTGCGCTTCCGCGTCACCGTCAACACCGACAACCGGCTCATGTCGGGGACGTCGATGTCGCGCGAGATGCAGCTGCTCGTCGACGAGGCCGGCTGGACGCTCGACGACCTGCGCTGGGCGACGATCAACGCGATGAAGTCCGCGTTCATCCCCTTCGACGAGCGCCTCGCGATCATCGAGCGCGTCGTCAAGCCGGGGTATGCCGCCCTCGCGGCGGCGACCTGAGCGTTCAGCCCCAGCGCGGCGGCTCGAGCGGGTCCGGGGGCAGAAGCCGGGCGGACCGGGCGCCCTCGGCGTGCATGCGGTCGAGGTCGCGGCGGCGGCGTTCGGCGAGGACGGCGCGCAGCACCCACTCGGGGTGCACTCCCGGCGGCGGTGGCGGAGACACGTGCTGCAGCGCCTGGGCGCCGAGCTGTTGCCCCAGCTGGTGACGTGACTGCGGCGTGAGGTCGACCGTGCGGGTGAGGAACTGGCGGATGCCGACCGTGAGCGAGGCCGGCATGGCGCCGATGTCGGCGCTGCGCACCCAGTGCTCCAGTGCGGGCGGGGCCTCCGGGGGCGACGTGAGCTGGAGCTTGTGCCGCAGGGACATGACGTACGTCCCGGCGGCCATGTCGCCGAGCCGCTTCGCCCGCGGGTGGATCATGGCCGCGACGATCGCCGGGGCGCCCTGCAGCAGATAGAACTCGACGAACCCCACGAGCTGACGAATCACGCTGTGGCGCACCGTGATCGGGCCTCCATCGTCACGGACGGTCGTGAGGCCGAGGGCGTACTTGCCCGGGCTGCGGCCCCGCGTGACCGTCTCGAAGACGACCGGGAGGATCACCGTCAGGGTCACCAGGGTGAGGATCGAGAACGCCATGGCGACGGCGTCGGACGCGAACCCGACGAGCATCCCGAGGACGAAGAACCCGAAGAGCGCGAGCACGAAGGTGATGAGGAGGTCGATGAGCCGGGCGGCCACCCGGCTCGGCACGCTCGCGACGGGAACCTCGACCGAGACGCCCTCGCCGGTGACGACGTCCTCGCCGGCGTAGGTCTGGTAGCCCCCGTCCATGCTCATGATCGCGAGCGTATCCCGGCGGCCTCGGGGATGGACGGAGTGCCTAGAGTGTCTGCGTGGACCTCGACGCCTTCATCGCCACCCACGTGGGGCAGTGGCGCCGCCTCGAGGACCTCGTCAGACGCCGGCGGCTCAGCGGCGCCGAGGCCGACGAGCTGCTCGACCTCTACCAGCGGGTGTCGACGCACCTGTCCGTCGTGCGCTCGGCGAGCCCGGACCCGTCGCTCGTGTCCTACCTCTCCGCGCTGCTGGCGCGCGCACGGCATACGGCCACAGGAACGCGACCCACGACGTGGCGGACGTTCACGCGGTTCTTCACCGAGACCTTCCCGGCGGCGCTCTACCGGACCCGCGCGTGGTGGATCGCGACGGCGGTGCTCAGCGTCCTCGCAGCCCTCGCCGTCGGGGCGTGGTCGGTGCGCAACCCGGAGATCTTCGCGCAGCAGATGACGCCGGCCGAGATCGACGCCTACGTCGGCACCGACTTCGAGAACTACTACTCGGAGTTCCCGGGGGCCGAGTTCGCCGCGCAGGTGTGGACGAACAACGCGTGGATCGCGGCGCAGTGCATCGCGCTCGGGGTGCTCGGGCTGCCGGTGCTGTGGATCCTCGCGCAGAACGTCCTCAACATCGGCATCGCCGGCGGGCTCATGGCGAGCCACGGGCGTGCGTCGCTCTTCTTCGGGCTCATCCTGCCGCACGGTCTGCTCGAGCTCACCGCCGTCTTCATCGCGGCCGCGGTCGGTCTGCGGCTGTTCTGGTCGTGGATCGAGCCGGGGCCGCGAACCCGGTTGCAGTCCCTCGCGGCGGAGGGGCGGACCGGCGCAGCGATCGCGCTCGGCCTCGTCGTCGTGCTCTTCGTCGCCGGCATGATCGAGGGGTTCGTCACGGGTACGGACCTGCCGACGTGGGTGCGGGTCGGGATCGGGGCCGTCGTCGAGGCGGCCTTCCTCGCCTATGTCTTCGTCGTCGGTGGGCGGGCGGCGCGCCGCGGCGTCACCGGCGATGTGGCCGAGTCCGACCGAGAGGCGAGCGCTCCGGTCGCCGCGTGACGCGCCCGCGACCTCGCTCAGAGCAGGCCGCGGCGCTTGAGCGCGAGGTAGTGGTCGACGAGCGCGAGCGGCAGCTCCTCCGGCGGCTCGTCGAGGACCTCGACACCGAGCGCACGGAACGCCTCGGCCGTGCGCCCCCGCAGGGACTCGGTCCGCTCGGCCGCGGCCGCGGCATACACGTCCGTCGCGGACCCGCGCCCGCGCGCGAGCCGCTCGACGGCCGGGTCGGCGACCGAGGCGACGACGACGCGGTGCCGCGCGGCGAGCGCGGGCAGCACGGGGAGCAGTCCCTCCTCGAGCGCGGACGACTCCAGCGGCGTGACGAGGACGACGAGGGCGCGCTGCGAGACCGTGCGCGTCACCTCGGCGGCGAGCGTGCGCCAGTCGGCCTCGACGAGGCGGGCGTCGATGGGGGCGAGCTCCGAGATCGCGTCGTGCAGCAGGCCGACCCGGTCGTGCCCGGTGACGTGGGCGCGCACGGTGCGGTCCCCGGCGATGACGTGGACGCGGTCGCGCGCGTGTCCCGCGATGGCGGTGAGGAAGAGCGCGGCATCCATCGCGGCGTCGAGACGGGGCGCGTCGTCGATGCGGCCGGCGCTCGTGCGTGAGGTGTCGAGGACGATGACGACACGGCGGTGCTGTTCGGGCTGCCACGTCCGCACGACGAGGTCGCGGCGGCGCGCCGTGGCCCGCCAGTCGATGGAGCGGACGTCGTCACCCTCGACGTAGTCGCGCAGCGAGTCGAACTCCGTGCCCTGCCCGCGCACCCGCATCGCGGCGCGCCCGTCGAGCTGGCGCAGCACCGCGAGCCGGCTGGGAATGTGCCGCCGCGACGGGAACGGGTGCAGGACGCGGACCTGCCCGGGCACGACGAGCGAGGCCTGTCGGGCGGCGACACCGAGGGGGCCACGGAGCCGGACGGTCACCGGCGCGGCGACGCGGTCGCCACGCCGGGTCGGGGTGAGCGGTGTGCTCACCCGGGTGCGTTCGCCGGCGGGGATGCGGAGCGTATGCCGGGTGCGCGCCGCTCCTGCCGACGGCGGCCACGCGTCGCGCAGCACTCCGACCGCGCGTCGCGGGCCCGGGTTCGTCACGAGCAGCGTCGAGTCGGTGCTGTCGCCGAGACGGAGAGACGGGGTGACGGTGCGGCCGATCTCGAGCCGTCGTGGGTTCGGCGCGAGCCACCAGTCGATCCCGACGACGACGGCGCACAGGAGCAGCCACAGCCACACCGTCGACGCGGTGGGCCGGAGGACCACCGGGACGATGCCGAGGAGGACGAGCCAGATCGCTCGCGAGGTGAGGGCCATGGGTGCGTGTGGGTGTGGGTGTGGCGCGGGGTCAGCGCGGGACGGGGACGGAGCCGAGGGCGCTGTCGAGGACGGCGGCGACGTCGACTCCTTCGAGCTCGGCCTCGGGACGCAGCGCGAGGCGGTGGGCGAGGGTCGCGTGGGCGAGGGCCTTGACGTCGTCGGGGGTGACGAAACCTCGACCGCCGAGCCACGCCCACGCGCGGGCCGTCGCGAGCAGGGCGGTGGCGCCGCGGGGGCTGACCCCGAGCGAGAGCGACGGCGACTGACGGGTCGCGCGGGCGATGTCCACGACGTAGGCCGCGACGTCGTCGCTCACCTCGACCCGGCGGACCGCGTCGGCGCCGGCTTCGAGGTCGGCGGCGGACGCCACGGGACGCAGGCCAGCGGCATCGAGGTCGCGGGGGTCGAACCCGTCGGCGTGCCGGCGCAGGACCGACACCTCGTCGTCGCGCGGCGGCAGCGGCAGCGTGACCTTGAGGAGGAACCGGTCGAGCTGGGCCTCGGGGAGGGGATAGGTGCCTTCGTACTCGACCGGGTTCTGGGTCGCGGCGACGAGGAACGGGGAGGGGAGCGGGTGCGGCTCGCCGTCGATGCTCACCTGGCGCTCCTCCATCGCCTCGAGGAGCGCGGACTGGGTCTTCGGGGGCGTCCGGTTGATCTCGTCGGCGAGCAGGATGTTCGTGAAGACCGGGCCCTGCCGGAAGGTGAAGTCACTCGTGCGCGCGTCGAAGACGAGCGAGCCGGTGAGGTCGCCCGGCATGAGGTCAGGCGTGAACTGGACACGCTTGGTCTGCACGTCGAGCGCCTGCGACAGGGCTCGCACGAGCAGGGTCTTCGCGACGCCGGGCACGCCCTCGAGAAGGATGTGGCCGCGACAGAGCAGGGCGACGAGGAGGCCGGTGACGGCGGCGTCCTGGCCGACGACGGCCTTGGCGACCTCGGCCCGCACCCTGATCAGGGCGTCGCGGGCGTCGGGGGCGTGGGCGGCGGGTGCGGTGTTCTCGGTCATGGGCGGTGCGCCTTCTCCTCGAGGTCGGACAGGTCCTGGGCGAGCCGCACGAGCGCGGCGTCGTCGGTGGGTGGGGGGCCGGCGACGAGGTCGAGCACCTCGTGTACCGGGCGTCCGGTGGCCGCCGAGGTCGCGCGCGCGACGGCCTCGACCGGGTCGCCGCGACGCAGCCCCAGGCGCTGCCTCAGTCTGGTCAGGCTGGCCTGACGCAGCACGGCGGCGGCCCGCGGGCGGTCCTGGGCACGTCGGTAGAGGCGCCCTCGCGCCTCGGTCGTCTCGACGGCGCGGATGACGACGGGCAACGGCTCGCGCACGAGGGCACCGAGCCGTCGACCCCGGACGAGGGCCAGCACGACGACACCGGCGCAGACCAGTCCGACCGCGGGCAGGAGCCAGCGCGGCAGCAGCCCCGACCCGCCCGCGCCGCCGTCGCTCGACGCGAGGTCGGCCACTCCCGGCTGGTACCAGAGCAGTCGCGGTGAGCCGCCGAACAGCCGCAGCGCGAGGGCGGCATTGTCCTCGTCGGTGATCCCGCGGTTCGTGAACCCGGCGGTGGTGCCGACGACGGTCACGGGTGCGTGCTGCGGCGTCGACGGGAGGTCGACGAGCCCCGACCCGTGGTCGCCTTCCCCCTCCTCGCCGCCGTCCTCGGACTGGACGAGCAGCGGGAAGCAGGTGCGCACGCCGGCCGCCTGGCCACGCGCCTCGTAGCGCATCGTCACGTCGTCGAGCGTGTCGCCACGGTCGACCGGACCGATGTCGCAGCGGCTCTCGACCGGGATCGACGCCCCGATCGGCAGGGCCGTGACGTCGGTGCCCATCGCGTCGAGCTGGTCGCTCGAGGGGGCCAGCAGGACGACGCGGCCCACGCCGAGCGACGCCTCACGCAGTGTGGCGGCCGCGTCGACGCCGAGGTTGCGGGTGCTCGGCACGACGACGGTGACGTCCTCGTCGCGTTGGCGCAGTGCGTTGCTGACGTCGGTGATCGACGTGACGACGTCGACGGCGATGCCCTGCTGTTCGAGGACGGCGAGCAGTGCCGCGCCACCGGTGGGCCCGGTGTCCTCCGGATCCATGGCCTCGCCCGACGGCGCGGTCGCGATGGCGATGGCCGCGAGTGCGCCCATGCCCACGAGAACGGCGAGCAGCCAGGCCCCGACGCGCCTCACGACGCTGCCTCGGCGAACACGGGCCGCGACTGGGCCAGCCGCGCATCGAGGTCGAGCACGGCGCGAGCCTCGGCCTCGGTCGCGTGGCCCTCCCCGTAGCGGACGTCGTCGAACCGGTCGGCGGCGGTGCGCAGGCCGTCACGCTCGGAAGGGAAGCGGGCGCCGAGCTCGAGAGCGGCCTCGTACGCCGTGCGTCCGGGAAGGTCGTCGAGGATGGTGCGTTCCACGGACCCCGCGACCACGGCGCGGTACCCGTCGAGCACGACCGCGTCCCAGTCGCCTTGCGCTGCAGCGGCTTTCGCGCGCTGCCGGTATGCCGCCGCGTCGACTCCACGGTCGTCGAGGACGGATCCGCCGGTCCCGGAACGCCTCGCGCGAGCCTCGGGACGCAGCAACGCGACCATCACCGCCGCGACGATCGCCAGCACGACAGCGAGGACGACGAGGATCAGCCACGGCGGCAACCCCGGGCCCGTCGTCTCGAAAAGCCCGAACAGCCACTCCCGGAAGCGGTCCCACAGACTCGGCTCCACGGCATACCGCGGCTTGGACAGCTCCTCCTCGAGAAGGCGACGTCCCTCCTCGCGCGAGGGGTCGAGCGGCGCGTCCGCGAGCAGCGCGGCGAGGGTCATGCGGTGGCGCGCGGCCACGGCGGCGGGGCTGTGCCTTGGGTGGTCTGGATGAGCTGGACGTCGAGGCCCTCACGGCGCATCCGGTGGTCGACGAAGAGCAACGCGTCGAGCCCGGCGGTGATCGGCGTCGTCAGGGCGCCGGAGATGACCGCGGAGATGCCGGTGATGACCGTCTGCCAGACATAGACCTGGTCGGCGGGCATGCCCGTGAGGATCAGGCCGACGCCGGCGACGGCGAGCGGGGCCGTGATGAGCGAGGCGATGAAGCCGATCGCGATCGCGGCAAGGAGCCGAATGCCGAGCAGACGCCAGAACAGCGGTGTGCCGGTGAGCCGCCAGGACCGCGCGAATGCCCGCCCGACACCGACACCCTCGAGAACGATGGCTGGAGTGACGAACGCGAGCCGGGTCCAGAGGAAGAGGAGCGCGACGATCGCGACGAGGCCGCCGGCGAGAAGACTGACCACGCCGATCGCGATGCCGGAGTCGGACTGTGCCAGAGCGAGGATCCCGATGGGCAGCCCGATGCAGATGGCCGCCACGCCGATGATGATCGCTGACGTCAGCAGAGTCGCGCCGATGAGGGGCAGGATGCGGCGCCGCGTGCCCGCCCAGGTCTCACCGGCACTGACCTTGCGGCCGAGGACGGCCTGCCCGATGACGTAGGCGAGGAAGCCGGCGAGCAGGATCGTCGAGAGCGACGTGCCGATCGAGGGGAGGGCCGAGCCGATGGTGCCGACGAGCCCTGCCGTCTCGCTCGACATCGACTCCTCGAGGCTCACCGACGCCTCCTGGCTCGAGACCCACGCCCCGAGCGCGGTGAACGGGACGAGGAACGCGAGCGAGGTGAGCGCGGCGAGGCCGACCGTGGCCGCGACGTTGCCGCGGACGGCCCGGAAGACGGCGCCGAAGAGGTCGTTCAATGTCAGCGGCCGCAGCGGGATGATTCCCGGCCGGAAGTCCATGCGTGGTCGCCAGCCACCCATGGGCGGCTGCGGCGGATAGCGGTATGCCGGGTTTGTCGTCTGCGCGTACGGCGGCTGTGCGTAGGGCGGCTGTGCGTACGGCGGCTGTGCGTACGGCGGCTGGGAAGGGTGGCCGGGCTGCGCGTACGGCGGCTGGGCGTAGGGCGACTGGGGCGGGTGGCCAGGCTGCGGGTACGAGGGCTGCGTCGGCTGCGGCGCGGCCTCCTGTGAGGGGCCCGTGGGCTGGCTCGGGCTCGGCGGCTGCTGGCCCGGCGCGGTCCACCCGTGCTCACTCATGTGCTTGCCTCCCCATGGCGGTGACTGGTCGAAACCCTAACCGAGACCTCTGAGTCCTCACCGGCCGATGGGGAGTGCTCCGCATCGCGATGCGTGGACGGCTGTGCCACGGTGGGGCGGGCCAAGGACCAGAGAGGGGTGGCCATCTTCGTCCTCAGTGATTGTCGAGACGGGGACGGGGCTTCTGGTCGGGGTGGGACTTGCCGCTGCGGGAACGGCGCTGGTGATCGGTGGCGCGCCGGTGATCGCCGTGACCGCCGGTGTGGTCGTCACCGGAGCGGTGGTGACCGCCGCCGCGGGCTGGGCATATGAGACGTTTGTCCCCCAAGCCACTCGGGAGAAGATCGACGAGGGCATCAGGGACACGTGGAACGGCGCCAAGGACAAGATCGGAGATGCGTGGGACGCAGTGTTCTGACCAGTGAAGAACCTTCCCGGGCTGAGGTGACGGGCCAGCCCACACCGAGACAGGCCGGTCCAGTCTTGGCTGCCGTAGTCGCCGGTGTCGTCGTCGTGATGGGGGCGGCTGTGAGCCTCGTCGCATGGCGGGCCGAGCAGCCCACGTGGGCAGTCCTGTTCATCGTTGTGACGGCACTCCTGGCGCTGCAGCTCGCCGGGATGGTCCTCGTGGCCATGCCGCGACGCCGGGGTCGGCTGGTCGTCCACCATCGTCGTGGGGAGTCAGACCTCGTCATCGCGGGGTCGCCGTGGCCTCGTCGGGCCGATGTCCTCTCCGCGGTCGTGTCCTGGGTCGGTCTCATTTCGGGTGTTCTCGTCCTGGCGGCCCAGCCTTCGGCAACACTCGACGCCCTCGGACCCGTCCTGGTGCTCTTGGCCTTCGCCGTGGGCTGCTCCTGGGCCGCTGGTCGCTACCTCGCTGGGCTGCGGCCACACGACCGGATCACGGTGTCGCGACATGGCTTCGAGGTGCGCGGCTCCGGAACCACGGAAGGGTTCACCTGGGGTGACGTCGTGGGGTTCGGCGTTGGCCTCAATGGCCTCACGGTGTTGGCGAGGGGGCTTGTCGACACCTCCGTGCCCATTCCCGCGCTTCAGCTGCCGTCGGATCCTGTGCTGATCGGCGAGGCCCTCGAGTTCTACCGTGCCAACGAACGCCTCCGCGGCGAGCTCGCCAACGGGGCCGCGCTCGACCGGATCCGCGAGGGAACGTTTCGGCCTCACGCCAGCTGAGCCTCGACCTCGCCAGCCCGTGCGCTCACCGCGCCGAGTGCCTCCTGCCGGCGCACGACCTCGGGTTCGGCGCGCATCAGTCCCCACCCGCGGCGAACGAGGACCATTGGCGGCTTGCGGTGTTCCCTGAGGTCGCGCACGAGGCGCCGGACGAAGGTCACGCTCGGGCGGTGATGGATGCACCACGCACTGTGCAGGACCCCTGCCTCGCGGAGCCGCCCGATGATCTCGGCCGCGAAGATGCCTTCGGCGAGCACGAGGTCGTCGGCTCCGGCCGTGACGGTCGTCGTCCCCACAGCACGGCTGGTCGACAGGTCGTAGACGGGGGTCTGCGTGGACCCGGTGTCGACGAGCTCGACGAGTGCGGCGACGGCTGCCGCCGAGTGCCATGAGTCAGGGTCGTCCCAGTCGATGATCCCGAGCCCCTCTTGGCGTGGCATCGGCGGCGCGTCGGTGTCGTCCTCGTCTCGGTAGAAGTCGTCGAGACGCACGATCGGCCAGCCGTGCTGCTGGTGGAGGCGTTCGGCAAGGCGGGACTTGCCGGCGCCACTGGGTCCGGCGAGGACGACGACGCGCGCCCGCGTGACCGTCGCAGCCGAGTCGGGCGGGGTCACCGGCCCTTGGGGTGCCAGACGGTCTTGGTCTCGAGGAACGCTTGGAGTCGCGACAGGTCCGGCGTGTCCGTCCAGTCCGGCTCGACCGCCGCGGTGCCCGTGCCGGCGGGACGCAGGACTCGCTTGAGGTTGTCGGCGCTCGCCTCCTCGAGGGCGCCCCAGTCGACGCCATCGGCTCCGGCTGCGCCGGAGAGGTCGATGGCGTTGACGTCACGGTGGCTCGCGAGCCACGGCGCGATCTCGGCGGCACGCCCCGTGATGATGTTGACGACGCCGCCCGGGACGTCCGAGGTTGCGAGGCACTCGGCGAGCGTGATCGCCGGCAGCGGCCGCTCCGCGCTCGTCACGACCACGCACGTGTTGCCGGAGACGATGACCGGCGCGATGACCGAGACGAGCCCGAGCAGGCTCGACTCCTGGGGCGCGAGCACCGCCACGACACCGGTCGGCTCGGCCGCTGAGATGTTGAAGTACGGCCCGGCGACGGGGTTGAGCCCACCGAGGACCTGGACGAACTTGTCGGACCACCCGGCATACCAGACCCATCGGTCGATCGCCTGCGAGACAACGGAGTTCGCGGCCGCGGCAGTCAGACCTTCGGCGTCGCGCACCTCCTGCACGAGCTGCGGACGACGGCTCTCCATGACCTCGGCGACGCGGTAGAGCACCTGGCCGCGGTTGTATGCCGTCGCGCCCGCCCAGCCGGGCAGTGCGGCGCGCGCGGCGACCACCGCGTCTCGCGCGTCCTTGCGGGACCCCTGCGCGGCGTTCGCGAGGAAGGTGCCCTTCTGAGCCTTTCCCTTCGCGGCGGCATACACCTCGTAGGAGCGACCGCTCTCGCTGCGCGGGAACTTGCCCCCGATGTAGAGCTTGTAGGTCTTCTTGACGTCGAGTCGCGCCATCGCTCAGGCACCGGTCCTCACGTAGGGCTCGAGTCCGTGGCGGCCACCCTCGCGACCGTAGCCGGACTCCTTGTATCCACCGAACGGGCTCGTCGGGTCGAACTTGTTGAACGTGTTCGCCCACACGACACCGGCCTTGAGCTGGTCGGCCATCCAGAGGATGCGCGAGCCCTTCTCGGTCCAGATGCCGGCGGACAGGCCGTAGGGGGTGTTGTTCGCCTTCGCGACGGCCTCCTGCGGCGTGCGGAACGTCAGCACGGACAGGACGGGACCGAAGATCTCCTCCTGCGCGATGCGGTGCGTCTGGGTCACGCCGGTGAAAACCGTTGGCCTGAACCAGAATCCGCTGCTCGGCAGCTCGCACCCGTTGTCCCAGCGCTCCGCGCCCTCGCTCTCGCCGGCCTCGGTGAGGGCGATGATCCGGTCGAGCTGCGCGCGGCTGTTGATCGCGCCGATGTCGGTGTTCTTGTCGAGCGGGTCGCCGACGCGCAGGGTGCCGATGCGGCGCTTGAGCCGGCGGGTGACCTCGTCGGCGACGGACTCCTGGACGAGGAGGCGGCTGCCGGCGCAGCACACGTGACCCTGGTTGAAGAAGATCCCGTTGACGATGCCCTCGACAGCCTGGTCGATCGGCGCGTCGTCGAAGACGATGTTCGCGGCCTTGCCGCCGAGCTCGAGCGTGGCCTTCTTGCGGGTGCCGGCGATGGAGCGGGCGATCATCTTGCCGACGCCGGTCGAGCCGGTGAACGCGAGCTTGTCAATGCCGGGGTGGTCAACGATCGCCTGGCCGGTCGCGCCCGCGCCGGTGACGATGTTGACCACGCCCGGGGGCAGGTCCGCCTGCTGGCACACCTCGGCGAAGAGCAGCGCCGTCAGGGGAGTGGTCTCCGCCGGCTTGAGGACGACGGTGTTGCCGGTCGCGAGGGCCGGGGCGATCTTCCACGACAGCATGAGCAGGGGGAAGTTCCACGGGATGACCTGGCCGACGACGCCGTGCGGGCGTGGGTTGGCGCCCAGCGAGGCGTACTCGAGCTTGTCCGCCCAGCCGGCGTTGTAGAAGAAGTGCGCCGCGGCGAGCGGGATGTCGACATCGCGGCTCTCCTTGATCGGTTTGCCGTTGTCGAGGCTCTCGAGGACCGCGAACTCGCGGGCGCGCTCCTGGAGGATGCGCGCGATCCGGTAGAGGTACTTGCCGCGGTCGGCGCCGCTCATCCGCGACCAGACGCGGGTGTATGCCGTCCGCGCGGCCTTGACCGCAGCGTCGACATCCGCGTCGGTCGCCTCCGAGACCTCGGCGAGGACCTCCTCGCTGCTGGGGCTGATCGACTTGAACGACTCACCGTGGCCGTCGACGAACTCCCCGTTGATGAAGAGTCCATAGCTCGTCTCGAGGTCGACGACGGAGGTCGACTCGGGTGCCGGTGCGTACTCGAACTTGGGCATGTCGCGATCCCTTAGTAGGCCGTCGAGGGGGAGTCGTCGGCGATGTAGCTCGCCCCGGAGTAGGCGCCGGTCGTGAGCCGCTGGCGCTGGAGGAGGAGGTCGTTGAGCAGGCTGCTCGCGCCGAACCTGAACCACCGGTTGTCGAGCCAGTCGTCGCCGGCGACCTCGCTCACGGTCACGAGGAACTTGATCGCGTCCTTGCTCGTCTTGATGCCGCCGGCGGGCTTGACGCCGACCTGGTCGCCGGTGAGGTCGCGCCAGTCGCGGACGGCCTCGAGCATGATGAGCGTGACGGGGAGAGTCGCGGCGGGCTGCACCTTGCCGGTGCTCGTCTTGATGAAGTCGCCGCCGGCGAGCATCGAGAGCCAGCTGGCCCGGCGGACGTTGTCGTAGGTGACGAGCTCGCCGGTCTCCATGATGACCTTGAGCCGCGCGTCGCCACAGGCCTTCTTCACCTCGGCGATCTGGTTGAAGACCGTGAGGTAGTCGCCGGCGAGGAACGCCCCGCGGTCGATGACCATGTCGATCTCGTCGGCTCCGGCCTTCACGGCGTCACGCGTGTCGGCGAGCTTGACGGCCATGCTCGCGCGACCGCTGGGGAACGCGGTGGCGACGGCGGCGACCTTGACCCCGGAGTCGGGGCCGAGCGCCTGCTTCGCCGTGGTGACCATGTCGCCGTAGACGCAGACCGCTGCCGGGCGCGGCGTCGAGAGGTCACTCGGGTCGGGGACGAGTGCCTTGGCGGCGAGGCCGCGGACGCGACCCGGGGTGTCGGCACCCTCGAGCGTGGTGAGGTCGATCATCGAGATCGCGGTGTCGATGGCCCACTGCTTGCTCGTCGTCTTGATCGACCGGGTGCCGAGCGAGGCGGCGCGAGCCTCGCAGCCGACCTGGTCCACGCCGGGGAGGCCGTGCAGCCACGTCGTCAGGGCCTGGTTCGTCAGACGGGAGACGCCGAGCAGGTCACGGGCGCGAGCCGTGGCATCGACGGATGCGCCGACAGCCGTGTCAGTGGGGGTGCTCACCCGGCGAGTCTAAGCCGTGTGCGCGAGGGCTCGTACCGGACGAGCCCTCGCGCACGACAGTTCACGCGACGTCACCGATGCCGTCGACGTACCGCCACAGTTCCAGGGGTGGATCGAGGTCCTCGTCCGGTGGGTGCGGGTCAGGTGGCACCGGTGGGGGCTCGTCCGGGTCGAGCACCGGGGTCCACCGCCCGCCATCGTCAGGATCGGCGTAGTGCTCAGCGGGCGCACGGGCCGCAGCCCAGCCCTCACCGAGGATCGGGGGTGCGGTCGCCTCGTACGTTCGCCGTGTCGGCGTGGTGATCCGAAGGGTGTGTGGTCCAGCTCCGTCGAGTCCGGTCGCGGTGACCTGGACGTGCCAGCCGTCGTGCTCCTTGACGAGATTGTGCCGAGCACACGCCCCGCCGCCGTTCGCGGCCGAGGTCGTGCCCCCGGCGTGGACGGGCTCGACGTGGTCGGCGTGCACCGCCGGTGCGTCGCACCACGGAACCCGGCACACCGGGTCGCGCAGCTGGAGGAACATCCGCAACCCACCGTCGAAGAGCCGGCGACGGGAGTCCAGGGCGACGAGGTCGTGCCCGGTCGGGTCGGTGAACAGCCGGCGCAGCCAGACACCAGCCTCATCGTCGGCGTCGACTCCGGTCCGGTCGAGGCAATCTTCGACGTGGGCGCGCGCCTGCGCACCTGGCACCGGACCCCAGCCGGGAACGTGCGCGACGTCATCCTCCGGCACGACCCCGCCGAAGGCGGCGGGCAGCATCGTCCGGTCCGTCATGACGAGGCCCACCTCGACCGGCTGAACCTGCCCGCTCGCGCGTCCCGACAACAGTTCCAGTGCGGTGTCGGCCATCCACGCGCCCTTGCCGCGGGTGTCGGCTCGCGCGGCGTCGGCCGCCGCCTCCCACTCTGCGCCCGACAGTGAGGGGTCGAGCACCCGGCGACGGGACTCCGCAGCCGTCAACGCGGCATACGCACCGACGGCGTCGACCATCGGCCCGAGGATCGACAGCCATGCCATCCCGTCCGGGGCGGGTCGAAGTGTCACCCGTCGGGACGCCACGGCGCGACGGTTGCGCTCGGCGAGCGACGCCGCGTCCAGTGCCGCGCCGGCTCGCTGCGCCGCAGCCGTCAGCGCCCGGTCACCGAGCGACCCCAGCCGATCCGCGAGGAGCCGGTCGACCTCCGAGCGGTCCTCCGACGAGAGGCACGCCGTCTCGCGGACCATGATCCGTGCCCGGTACTCACCGATCTCGCCCGCGGTCAGTGCAGCCAGCGTGTGTGGCATCTCGGACACGAGCGCCTTGGCCACGCCGACGTGCTGGTCCATCAGCGTCGGTGAGCACCTGCGCGCGAGCGCGAGGTCGGCCCGGACACTGCGCGAGTCCTCACCCAGGGCCTCCCGGTCCTCGACTGCCGCAGCGGTCAGCCGCACCTGGGCCGCGGCCGCAGCGCCCTTGAGCTCTTCGAGAGCCGCGACGGCCGCGACCCGGTCCGCCTCGGTCACGCCCTCGGCAACGACCCCGGCGAGCGCGGACACCATGGCACGCACCCGCGCCTCGGGCGTCACAGCCTCGGGCGTCGTCGCTTCCGGTGTCCCCTCCATACGAAAGAACCTAGACGCGACCACTGACAGCCCTCCCGGACAGCGCTCCCGCCCGGGCCCGCGACCGCGGCGCGACTCACCCCCGCGCCCAAAACCTCCACCACGGTCGCCGCAGCTCGGTCGCCTCGTCCGCGGACGGCATACGGTCCTCCGCAGCCTCGGCACGCACGGCCCGCAACGTCCGCCACCGGCCGACCATCTCGTCGACGTCCACCGTCGGTGCCCACACGGGCGACCCCCGCCCGAACGCCGGGCGGCGCCGGTCGTCGAGCACCCGCGCGTTGTAGTCGCGCAGCACCTCGCGCACGCCCTCCTCGGAACGCACGTCGGCCAGCGACTCCGGAAAGCTCGCGTACTCGCGCCGCAGCAGCATCACCGGCGGCAGGGCGTCCGACATGGACAGCCCCTCGCGCGCCATCATCTTCTTGACCCACCAGTTCGGGTCTGGGTCGTCGAGGCCGCGCAAGGGCTGGCCGGAGCCGGGGAGGTCGTCGAACTCCCCGCGCTCCTGCGCCTCACGGATTTGCTTCTCGACCCACGACTCGTGGAACGTCATGGCTCCATTGTGCGAGGCAGCCCGTCGCTGCGACAGGGCCGCCCGCGCGGCTCAGCGGGCGTCGCGGGGGGCGCTCGCCTGCTCGACCGTGGCGTCCCCGTCGCCGAGCGCGGATCGTCCGAACGCCCACCAGAAGCCCGTGATCACGCCGGGGATGGCGATCGTCCAGGTCGGGATGCTGTCGACGTTGCTGGCGACGAGGGCCCAGATGACGAGGACGAGGGTCAGGGCCCAAGCGATGGTCGTGTAGCGGCGTTCCATGGAGTTCTCCCCTGCTCGGTGTTCCGTGCTGACCTCACCATCGTGAGGGTGCGCGCGGGCGCTGCGCCTCCACCGGACGGTGGACCTTCGCGGTATGCCGCTCGCGCGTCGCGCGCTGCCGCGTCGCCGGCCGGGTCGAGGGTGATGCGGATGCTGAGCAGGTCGGCACCCAGGTAGAGGACCATGACGGCATTGAGCCAGCGCAACGGGTTCCAGCCGAGGATGCGGCGCTGGCGCGCATACGGGTCGTCGCCCTCCAACACGTGCGCCGTTCCTGCGACCCAGGTATGCCGTCCGCGCACCCGGGTGCGCACGCGCACCTGGGGTGTGCGCGCGAGGTTGCGGACGTAGCCGGCTCGGTGGCCGTGTTCGGCGATGACCCAGATGACCCCGTCTCGCGCCCGGCTGGCGCCCACGGGGGTCACCCGCGGCGCACCGCTCACCCGCCCGCGCGTCTCGAGGAGGACCACGCCGAGAGGGTTGATGCCAACGCGGAGGAGGCCGACGACAACGGGGTTGATGATGTGCCGTTGCAGCCGGCGGACGGCGGCGACCTTCCACGCGGGACGCCAGGCGGTGACCGCGAGGTTGACGACGGAGAGCACGACAGCGGCGATCGGGGCCGCGACACCCGGCCACGCGGACGGGTCGAGCAGGTAGGTCGCCCACGTGAGTGCGACGACGACGAGAGAGGCGGTGAGGTTGGCGACGAGGCGTCTCATACGATCGTATGGTTCCATACAGTCGTATGATGGGGCAATGGTTGACCGCAAGGCCCGACGTGACGAGCTCATCGACGCCGCCCTGGACATCGTGGCCGAGGACGGGTTCGGCGCCCTCAGCGTGCGGACCGTGGCGGCCCGCACCGGAGTGTCGATCGGGACCGTGCAGTACTGGTTCCCCACCAAGGAGAGCCTGCTCGTCGCGGCCTTCGAGTCCGTGGTGGAGCGGGTGACGGCTCGCCTCGTGGGCGGGCGCGGCCGGTCCGGGGAGGATGCGGTGCGCACGTTCCTTGCGGCGCTGTTGCCGCTGGACGCGACGCGGACGGTCGAGGCGCGCGTCATGGTGGCCTTCGCCGCCGCGGCCGTCACCGATCCGAGCCTCGCCGCGGTCCAGCACCGGACCCTCAGCGGCGTGCGGGAGGAGCTCAGCGCCTGCCTGGCCGGGCTGAAGGGTGAGGCTCGTCCGTCGGCGGCCACGCGTCGGCGCGCCGCACTCGTGCTGGCCGCTGTCGACGGCCTCGCCTTGCACGCGGTGAGCGCCTCCGCGGGCACGACCGGGGCCGAGCTGCGACGTCAGCTCGACGCCGTGGTGGCCCTCGCCGTCGACCCCGCACCCTGAGTGCGGGCGCACCACCCGGACCGCGGCGAGCAGCGCGGCCGTCCGCGCAGCTCAGAGGCGGGTCGCGGCCTCGAACTCGCGCCTGATCCCGGCCAACCGTTCGGCCGCGCGCGACTGGGCTGCGGCCAGGCCGTCGTCACCCACCGGCTCGATGACCTCGAGGTAGACCTTGAGCTTCGGCTCGGTCCCCGACGGGCGCACGATGACGCGCGACTCGTCCTCGAGGTAGTAGCGCAGCCCCTCGGTCGGCGGCAAACCGCCGTCACCACGCGCCAGGTCATCGACGCGCGAAACCCGAACTCCCGCAACGGATTCCAGCGGTTCGGCACGCAGGCGGGCCATGATCGCGCCGATGAGCGAGAGGTCCTCGACCCGCACCGAGAACGCGTCCGTCGCGTGCACGCCGTGGAGCGTCGCGAGCTCGTCGAGCCGGTCCTGGATCGAGCGACCCTCCGCCTTGAGGCTCGCCGCGACCTCGGCCACGACGAGCGCGGCGGAGACGCCGTCCTTGTCGCTCACCTGCGCCGGGTCGACGCAGTAGCCGAGCGCCTCCTCGTAGCCGTAGCGCAGCCCCGGCACGCGGGAGATCCACTTGAACCCCGTCAGGGTCTCCTCGTGCGCGACGCCGCGCACCCGGCACACGGTCGCGAGCATCCGCGAGGAGACGATCGAGTTCGCGAAGACCGCGCCCTCCGGCACGTCAGCACGGTCGAGCAGGTGCGCACCGAGCAGCACCCCGACCTCGTCACCGCGCAGCATCCGCCACCCGCCCGGCCCGGGCACGGCGACGGCGCACCGGTCGGCGTCGGGGTCGTTCGCGATGACGACGTCCGGCCCGGTCTGCTCGGCCAGCTCGAGCGCCGCGTCCATCGCACCCGGCTCCTCCGGGTTCGGGAACGACACCGTCGGGAACGCCGGATCCGGCTGCGCCTGCGACGGAACCGGCAGCGGGGCGGCATACCCCGCCTGCACGAAGGCGCGCTCCACCGTCTCCGCACCGACGCCGTGCAGCGAGGTGTGCACGACGACGAGGTCGCGCGGGCTGTCCGGCGACACGACACGGACCACATCCGCGAGGTAGGCGTCGAGCAGCGAGTCGTCGAGCGTCTCCCAGCCGTCCTCGGCGAGCGGCACGTCCGCGACGCGCGCGACCCGGTCGATCTCCGCGGCGATCTCCGCGTCGACCGGCGGCACGATCTGCGAGCCGTCGCCGAGGTAGACCTTGTAGCCGTTGTCCTGTGGCGGGTTGTGGCTCGCGGTGACCATGACGCCGGCGTCCGCGCCGAGGAAGCGAATCGCATACGCGAGAACCGGCGTCGGCAGCGGACGCGGCAGGACGGCAGCCCGCCCGCCAGCCCCGACGACGACCGCGGCGGTGTCGCGCGCGAAGACATCGGAGTTCGTTCGCGCATCGAAGCCAACGACGACAAAGGGTTGCGACACAGTCGTTTTGAGGTATGCCGTGAGGCCGGCTGCCGCGCGGATCACCACCGCGCGGTTCATCCGGTTCGGGCCACCGCCGAGCGCTCCGCGCAGGCCCGCGGTGCCGAATTGAAGCAGTCCGGACATGCGGTCGAGCAGGTCCTCGACAGCCGCCGGCTCACCGGACTCCGCTGCGGCAGTGACGGATTCGAGCTCGGTCCGGGTGTGAAGGTCGGGGTCGTCCGCGGCCCAGGCGCGCGCCGCCTCGATGGCCGCGACGAGCTGGGGAGTGAGGTGCTCACCGCTGGCCGGTGAGCCGAGCGGACCGCCGCTGCGCGTCATACCGACTCCTCCGCTCAGATCTTCGCCACGACCGCGGCGAGGAGGCGACCACAGCGATCGGCGGCGGCCTTGCCGGCCTCGATGACCTCTTCGTGCGACAACGGCGTCTTCGAGATGCCGGCCGCGGCATTCGTCACGAGCGAGATGCCGAGGACGTCGAGACCGCTCTGCCGGGCCGCGATCGCCTCGAGCGAGGTGGACATGCCGACGAGGTCACCACCGATGACCTTGGCCATCTGCACCTCGGCGGGGGTCTCGTAGTGCGGCCCGCGGAACTGGACGTAGACGCCCTCGTCGAGGTCACCGTCGACCTCACGGGCGAGGTCACGCAGGCGGGGCGTGTAGACGTCGGTGAGGTCGACGAAGTTCGCGCCCTCGATGGGGGAGTGCGCGGTGAGGTTGATGTGGTCGCGGATGAGGACCGGCGTGCCCGGCGCCCACTCCTCGCGCAGCCCGCCGCAGCCGTTGGTGAGGACGATCGTGCGGCACCCCGCGGCAGCGGCGGTGCGCACGCCATGGACGACGGCACGCACGCCCTTGCCCTCGTAGAAGTGGGTGCGCGTCCCGTAGACGAGCGCGCGCCGGCCGGTGTCACCGATGGCGACCGAGCGCATCGTGCCGGAGTGTCCCTCGACGGCGGCCTTGCCGAAGCCCGGGACGTCGGTGTTCTCGATCGTCGTCATCGTCTCGCCGATGAGGTCGCCGGTCTGGCCCCACCCGGAGCCGAGGACGAGGGCGACGTCGTGGGTCTCCACACCGGTGCGCTCACGGATGACGGCAGCGGCGGCCTCGGCCACGGCATACGGGTCGGTCTGCGGGTCGGAGAGGTCGAGGTTCGCGGCGTTGTCGGTCACGTGAGGAGGGTAACGGGCGCATGGTTGGATGGCCGGTGTGAATGCGCGAACGACTCGGGTGGTCATCCTCGGCGGCGGACCGGGAGGCTACGAGGCCGCTCTCGTCGCCGCACACCTCGGGGGGGAGGTGACGATCGTCGACCGTGACGGCCTCGGTGGCGCCGCGGTCCTCACCGACTGCGTCCCGAGCAAGGCGCTCATCTCGACCGCCGACTACATGTCCGAGTTCGAGACCGCGGCAGACCTCGGGGTGCACCTCGAGGACCCCGAGGGGGACGAGGTCAGCGACGCCGTCGCCGAGCTCGGCGAGGTCAACGTCCGCGTCAAGGACCTCGCCGCGGCGCAGTCGCGTGACATCACCGACCGCGTCGAGGAGGTCGGGGTCCGCATCGTGCGCGGCACCGGCCGGCTCGTGTCGGCGACGCGCGTCGAGGTCGCTGTCGAGGGCGACGACTCGGGTGCCACCGAGACCGTCGACGCCGATGTCGTCCTCATCGCCACCGGGGCGACCCCGCGCGTCATGGACACCGCCCAACCGGACGGCGAACGGATCCTCACCTGGCAGCAGATCTACGAGCTCGACGCCCTCCCGGAGCGGCTCGTCGTCGTCGGCTCCGGCGTCACCGGCGCCGAGCTCGCGCAGGCCTACCTCGGACTCGGCTCCGAGGTCGTCCTCGTGTCGTCGCGTGACCGGGTCCTCCCCGGCGAGGACCCCGACGCCGCGACGGTCATCGAGGACGTCTTCACACGCCGCGGCATGGAGGTCCTCGGCCGCTCCCGCATGGCCGGCGTCGAGCGCCGCGGCGACGGCGTCGTCGTCCGCCTCGAGGACGGCCGCGAGGTGGAGGGGTCGCACGCACTGCTCGCCGTGGGCTCCGTCCCGCAGACCGCCGGGCTCGGCCTCGAGGAGGTCGGGGTCGAGCTGAGCCCGTCCGGTCACATCGCCGTCGACCGGGTCTCGCGCACGTCCGTGCGAGGTGTGTATGCCGCGGGCGACTGCACGGGGGTCCTTCCCCTCGCGTCCGTGGCGGCCATGCAGGGACGCATCGCGATGTCGCACGCGCTCGGCGACGCGGTCGCCCCGCTGCGCCTCGGCGATGTCTCGGCGAACATCTTCACCGACCCCGAGATCGCGACCGTCGGCATCTCGCAGAAGGCCCTCGACGAGGGCACCGTCGACGCGGACGTCGTGATGATGCCGCTCTCGCGCAACCCGCGCGCGAAGATGATGGGCATCACCGACGGCTTCGTGAAGCTGTTCGCGCAGAAGGGTTCCGGCGCCGTCATCGGTGGCGTCGTCGTTGCGCCCAGGGCGTCGGAGCTGATCTTCCCGGTGACGCTCGCCGTCCACCACCGGCTCAACGTCGACCAGGTCGCGAGCACCTTCACGGTCTACCCGTCGCTCACGGGCTCGATCGCCGAGGCGGCCCGGCGGCTGCACACGACCGCGCCCTGAGGTCACCTTCGACTGCCGGTCCACGCTTCGGCTTCACGAGGCGCGAACCCCCACGCGCCGTGCGTGCGCTCTACGTTGGGAGCGTCCGAACCCGACTGACGTGGGAGAGATGCACCGATGAGTGACCAGAAGCAGCCGATCACCGGCCAGGAAGCCTTCGACAAGGCGAAGGACCTCGCCAAGGACAACCCTGATACGGCCCGTAGCGCCATCGACAAGGTCGAGGACTTCATCGACAAGCAGACGGGTGGCAAGTACACCGACGCCATCGAGAAGGGCGGCGACTACGTCGAGGGTCAGCTCGGTCTCCCCAACAACAGCGGTGAGGCGACCGACCCGAACGCTCCCGGGACCCCCGCCCCGCCGGCTCCTCCCGGTGGCCCGACCACGCCAGCTCCGGCCCCTGGCGAGCCCGCACCCGCGCCCGGCCAGCCCGCACCGGCACCCGGTCAGCCCGAGCCCGCTCCCGCCCCCGCCCCCGCACCGGCCGAGCCCGCCGAGCCGAGCGCGCCGCCGGCCGACCCGGGTTCGACGCCGACGACCCCCACGACGCCGAGCCAGCCCACGACCCCGGGCGAGCCGACGACGCCCGCGCAGCCGACCGAGCCCACGAGCCCGTCGCAGCCGAGCGAGCCGACGAGCCCGTCCCAGCCGGACGCGCCGACGGCTCCGACTCCGGAGCCGAACACCGGCGACCCGCAGCTCCCGACCGACCCGACGGCACCCAGCGACCCGACGGGCCCCGGCGGCAACCCGGACACGACGGCCGACCCGTTCCCGAGCCCGGACACCACGGGCACGACGAGCGACTCCGGTTCGACCAGCGGCTCTGGTTCGACCGGGGGCAGTGACTCGTTCGGTTCGAGCTCGGACTCGACCGGCAGCACGGAGAGCCACACCGGCACCGGCAGTGCCACGCCGGGCGAGTCGGGTGGCCTGACCGAGGGCGGCCCGACCCAGCAGGGCGACCCGGGCTCCGCGACGCAGCCCGGTGGCAGCCAGCCCGCCGACGGTGGCGAGACCCTCGACCTCGGCCAGGACGACGGCGGGACGAGCACCGCCCGCTGACCTCTCCGACTGATTGCGCACAGTTCGCATGCGCCTGCATGCGAACTGTGCGCAATCAGTGGGTGGAGCGGGGGTGGGCGAGGGTCAGAGCCAGGGGCCGAGCCGGGGCGGCTCCGCCGCGCGCCCGGTGAGCCAGGCCGCGAGTGCCGGGCCCTCCGAGGCCGACGCTCGCGCCCCCGCGGCGTCGACCAGCAGCGCGCCCACGACGTCCTCGGGAAGGTGCGCGGACGGCATACCGAGGTCGAGCGCGTGCACCCACACCTCCCGGGAACGCATCCACGGCACGTCCGCGACGGTGATCTCGCGGCCCTTGGCCGAGCGCAGCGGCGTCGCGAGGTCGGACGACGTCACGGCGTCGAGGCCGGCGAGCAGCCCCTCCGCCGACTGGCCGACCGCGGCCCGCAGCCGCGCAGGACTCCACGTCGCGCCGTCCTCGACCTCGGCGTCGCGCTGACCCGGTTCGTACATGGGGTGCGGCTCCCCGGTCCTGGCCCAGGTGAGCAGCCGCTGCAGCGCGAGCGCGTTGAAGTGGACGTGCGCCACGACGTGGGCGACTCTCCACCTTGGCAGGAGGGTCGAGCGACCGAAGTCGTCGTCACCGATGCCCGCGACCGTCTCGAGGAACGCCGACGTCCCGGCTCCGACGCGCGCGAGGCCGCCCGCGTCGAGTGCGCTCACGCGCCTGATCCTGAACCGTGCGGCTCCAGCCCGAGGACCCGCACCGTGCTCTCGCCGAGCCCGGTGATCCGGGTCGTGAGCAGCGACCCCGGGGTGAGGTAGCGGGCGGGCTTGCGGGCATGCCCGACACCACCCGGCGTGCCGGTCGCGATGACGTCACCGGGATTGAGCGTGAGGATCGTCGAGACGTAGGACACGAGCGCCACCGGGTCGAAGACGAGGTCGGAGGTGTCGGCCTTCTGCACGACCTCGCCGTCGACGAGCCCGGTGAGCTCGAGCCGCGGCCGCACGCCGCCGTCGAGCTCGTCCGGCGTGACGAGCCACGGCCCGAACGGTGTCGTCGCCTCGAACGTCTTGCCCTGCAGCCACTGCGGGGTGCGGTACTGCCAGTCGCGCATCGTCACGTCGTTGAGGACGGCGAACCCGGCGATGGCCTCAGCGGCCTCGTTCTCGCCTGCACGACGCACCGGCGACCCGATGACGACGGCGAGCTCGGCCTCCCAGTCGACATCCGTGCTCTCGGGCGGGAGGACGAGCGGGTCGTCGGCGCCGATGAGTGCCTCGGGGTACTTGCCGAAGAGCGTCGGGTGCTCGGGCAGCTCGCGCCCCATCTCACGGATGTGGTTGGCGTAGTTGAGGCCGACGCAGACGATCTTGCCGGGGTTCGGGACGACCGGCGCGTATGCCGTGTCGCCGAGCTCGCCGGTCCGCCACCGCTTCGCGTCGGCGGAGTTCGTCTGCACGGCCCCGGCGAGGCCGCCGGGTGCCCGCAGGGCCTGCCCGAGGTCGCCGAACCCGAGGTCGACGAGCTCGTCGCCGTCGACGAGGACGGCACGAGTGCCGCCGTCGACCCGGATGGTTGCGAACTTCATGAGGTGGCCTCCTTGACCTGGACGCGGTCCTGGCGGAGCCGCTCGAAGATGGGGGTGTCGCTGAAGCGGAAGAGGTCGACGTCCTCGTCGGCGCCGATGGTGAGCTCCTGCCACGACGGGACGACGAAGAGGTCGCCGGTGCCGAGGGTCCACGTGGCGTCGCCGACGGTGACCGTCGCGGTGCCGGTGAAGACCTGCCAGACCGCAGAGCCGACCTCGCGGCGTGGAGCGGTCGAGGCTCCGGCGCGCAGCCGGTGGAACTCGGTGCGGATCGTCGACATGACGTCGCCGCCGGTGGACGGGTCGGTGAACCGGATCGCGGCATGACCGGGCTCGACGACGCCGCGGTGACCCGCGTCCTCGAGGGCGAGCTGGTCGGCGAGCGCTCGGTCGGTGTGCTCCCAGCGGTAGGCCGCGAGTGGCGAGGCGGCTCCGCCACGGTCGACCTCGGACAGCGGCGCGATGCCGGGGTGTCCCCAAAGTCGCTCTGCCCGTGAGCGATCCGGCGTCTGCGTCGAGGTCACCGTCTCGGGACCGAACTCGAAGAAGGCGGTTTCGGTGGCGTGGACGAAGGGGATGTCCAGCCCGTCGAGCCAGGCCATCGGCTCGGTCGCGATGTTGTGGTGACCGTGGAAGTGCCACCCCGGCGTGAGGAGCAGGTCCCCGCGGCGCATCGCCACGGGGTCGCCGTCGACGACCGTCCACACGCCCTCGCCCTCGACGACGAACCGGAACGCGTTCTGGGTGTGCCGGTGCTCGGGTGCGACCTCGCCGGGGCAGAGGTACTGGATGGCGGCCCACAGCGTCGGCGTCGCGTAGGGCGCACCACCGAGGCCGGGGTTGGCCAGGGCGATGGCCCGCCGCTCACCGCCGCGGCCGACGGGGACGAGCCGGCCCGACTCCTCGGCGAGGGGGAGCAGGTCGCTCCACCGCCACGCGTGCGGCTGCGCGGCCGAGCGCGGCGCCATCGGCATGAGGTCGCCGATCTCGGTCCACAGCGGCACGAGGCCGGCCTTGTCGAAGTCGCGGTAGAGCATGTCCAGCTCGAGGCTGGGTTCGGGCTGTGCGCTCACGGCGTCGCCTCCTGCGTGGAGCGGGTGGTGGGGGAGGTGGCCGGCGCGACGGGCGCAGCGGGCTCCTCGGAGTCCACCCGGCTGCGCGCTGCGACGATGAGGAGGAAGAGGCAGGACACGGCGGCGACTCCCGCGAAGACGAGGAAGTTTTCGTCGACCCCGAGACCCATCGCGAGCAGCCACCCGCCCACCTGCGGCGCGACGACGGCGCCGATCCGGCCCACTCCGAGGGCGAAGCCGAGCGCCGACCCGCGCACGGCGGCAGGGAAGCGGTCCGCGATGGCGGCGAGGGTGAGGCACTGCGTGCCGTGGGTGCCGATCCCCGCGAGGACGAGGACGGCATACGTGCCGAGCTGCCCGGGCCGGGTGAGCATGAGCAGCAGCGCACCGGCGGCCACTGCCGCCGCGACGGCGGCGACCCGCGCGGGACCGAAGCGCACCCCGGCATACGCCGTGAGGAGCGAGCCGAGGACGGCGCCGACGTTGAGCGCGACGAGGAACGTCAGCGCCGAGCCGAGGGCGAACCCACTCTGCCGCATGAGCTGGGGGAGCCACGTGCCGAGGCCGTACCAGGTGAACAGCGTGGTGGCCGTCGCGAGCGCGAAGAGGATGCTCGGCACGAGGTAGCTGCCGGTGAGAACCGTTGTGGCGCGGGCCTTCTCGACGCGGCCGTCGGCTCCGGCCGCCTGGGCCTCGAGCCACGCGGGCGACTCCGGCAGCCGCATCCAGGCGACGGGAACGACGACGACGAGGGCGACGAGCGCGATGGCGAACATCGCGCGCCAGCCGACGTTCGGGATGACGCCGATGCCGACGAGCGCGGCGATGGTGCCGCCGATCGGCACACCCGACATCATCAGCGTCGACGCGAGTGATCGGGTCCGCGGCGTCGCGAACTCGGCGACGAGCGCGTTGGCCGACGGGACGAGCCCGCCGAGCCCGAGACCGGCAAGGAAACGGAACGTCCCGAACTGTCCGGGGTTCTGGGCGACCGCGCACAGCGCGGTGAGCAGCGAGAACCAGATCGTGCAGCCGAGGATGGTGCGGCGGCGACCGACCCGGTCGGCGAGTGCGCCGGCGCCGAGGGCGCCGAAGAGCATGCCGAGGAACGCGAGGGAGCCGAGGGTGCCGGCGCCGGCCTTGGTGAGGTTCCAGCCGGGTTCGGTGAGCAGGGACGGCACGACCGTCCCGTAGACGATGAGGTCGTAGCCGTCGAAGTCGACGAGCAGCCAGCACAACGCGGTGACGAGCACCGCGGCGCTGCGGCGGGGGGAGTCGGTGTGAGGCATGCGCCAGAGGGTGCCACCCTTCCCGGTCTGCGGGATAGCATGTTCTGGTCAGCAGAACTTTGCTCCCGGTGGGGCGAGAAGGCGAGGCGGCATCGTGCGCAACAGGCCGGCATACACGGTCGAGTCGGTCGACCACGCCCTCCAGCTCGCGATGCTCCTCCGCCAGGAGGGCACGGTCCGCGTCACCGATGCCGCCGCGGCGCTCGGGGTCTCACGCTCGACCGCCCACCGGCTGCTCCAGACCCTCGCCTACCGCGACTTCGCCGAGCAGGCGCCGGACCGGTCGTACCGACCCGGGTCGCTCCTCGCGACCGGTGAGCACACGAGTCATCCGTATGCCGCGCTGCGCCGCGTCGCGCGACCTCACCTTCACGAGCTGGCCACTGCCACAGGCGAATCCGCGAACGTCCAGGTCCTCGGCGGCGAGAACGCGCACGTCGTCGTCTATGTCGAGGGGGCGGCGTGGCCCTCGGTCGGGGACCGGTTCACCCGCGAGTGGCCGGCCCGGCTCACCTCCGGCGGTCGGGTACTGCTCGCGCACCTCGGTGCCGCCGAGCTCGACGCGACCCTGCCCGACGTGGACGACCGCCTCCGCGGGGAGCTCGAGCTCGTGCGACGGCGCGGCTACGCGGTCAACGACCAGCTCACCGAGGAGGGCGTGACGGCCGTCGGCGTGCTCGTGCGTGCGCCGGGGACGATGGCCCCGCTCGCGGCGATCGCCTTGGCGATGCCGAGTGAGCGCTTCGACGTGCAGCAGCTGCCCGGCTGGGTCGGGTCGCTCACGGCGGCGAGCGCCCTCATCACGCGGGACCTCGCCGCCGAACCCGACGGCTGACCGGTTGAGAACCAGTCGAGAGTAGACAAAAGCAGGAGTCGCGCCAGCGCACTCCTGCTTTTGTCTACTCTCGACTGCGGGGAAGGTGGGGCTCAGGCGTCCTTGATCTCGCAGAGGACGGCACCGTTGGTCACGGTCGCGCCGACCTCGGCGGTCAGGCCGCTGATGACACCGGCCTTGTGCGCGGTGATCGGCTGCTCCATCTTCATCGCCTCGAGGACGATGACGAGGTCACCCTCGGCGACGGTCGCGCCGTCCTCGACGGCGACCTTGACGATCGTGCCCTGCATCGGCGCGGTGAGGGAGTCGCCCGAGGCCGCGGCGCCGGACTTGCCGCCGCCGGAGCGCTTCGGGGCCTTCTTCTTCGCGGCGGCACCACCGCCGCCACCGCCGAGCGCGAGCCCGGCCGGGAGGACGACCTCGAGCCGGCGACCGCCGACCTCGACGGTGATGCGCTGGCGCTCACCGGCGTCCTCGGCGTCGTCCGCGGAAGGCGCGCCACCGGCATACGGCTCGATCTGGTTGTCGAACTCGGTCTCTATCCAGCGCGTGTGCACGGTGAAGGCGTCGTCACCCTCGGGCGCGAAGGCCGGGTCGTCGACGACCGCACGGTGGAACGGCAGGACGGTCGGCATGCCGTCGACCTCGAGCTCGGCGAGCGCGCGGCGGGACCGCTCGAGCGCCTCCTTGCGAGTGCGGCCGGTGACGATGAGCTTGGCGATCATCGAGTCGAACGCCCCGGCGACGGTGTCGCCCTCGACGATGCCAGCGTCCCAGCGGACGCCCGGGCCCTGCGGCACGACCATACGCGTCACGGTGCCGGGAGCGGGCATGAAGCCCCGACCGGCGTCCTCGCCGTTGATGCGGAACTCGAAGGAGTGCGCGTGCGGCGTCGGGTCGTCGAAGCCGAGCTCCTCGCCGTTCGCGATGCGGAACTGCTCGCGGACGAGGTCGATGCCGGTGACCTCCTCGGTGACCGGGTGCTCGACCTGGAGGCGGGTGTTGACCTCGAGGAAGCTGATCGTGCCGTCCTGCGCGACGAGGTACTCGCACGTGCCGGCGCCGACGTAGCCGGCCTCCTTGAGGATCGCCTTGGACGCTCGGACGAGCTCGGCGCGCTGCTCCTCGGTGAGGAACGGCGCGGGGGCCTCCTCGACGAGCTTCTGGTTGCGGCGCTGCAGCGAGCAGTCGCGCGTCGAGACGACGACGACGTTGCCGTGCTGGTCGGCGAGGCACTGGGTCTCGACGTGACGCGGTTTGTCGAGGAACTTCTCGACGAGGCACTCGCCGCGGCCGAACGCCGTGACGGCCTCGCGCACGGCCGAGTCGTAGAGCTCGGGGATCTCCTCGATGGTGCGGGCGACCTTGAGGCCGCGACCGCCGCCGCCGTAGACCGCCTTGATGGCGATGGGCAGGCCGAACTCCTTGGCCAGCTCGACGACCTCGTCGGCGTCCTTGACCGGATCCTTCGTGCCGGGGGCGAGGGGCGCGTCGGCCTTGACGGCGATGTGCTTGGCCTTGGCCTTGTCGCCGAGCGCGTCGATGGCCTCGGGACCCGGGCCGATCCAGGTCAGGCCGGCGTCAATGACCTTCTGCGCGAACTCGGCGTTCTCGGCGAGGAAGCCGTAGCCGGGGTGCACGGCGTCCGCGCCGGCCTCCTTGGCGACGTCGATGAGCTTGTCCTGCAGCAGGTAGGAGTCACCCGGGGTCGTGCCACCGAGCGCGTAGGCCTCGTCGGCGACCTTGACGTGCAGGGCGTCGCGGTCCGGGTCGGCGTAGACGGCGACGGAGCCGATGCCGGAGTCCTTGCACGCGCGAGCGATGCGGACGGCGATCTCGCCCCGGTTGGCGATGAGGACTTTGCTGATGGCCATGGACCGGACTGTAGTGGGTGCCCCCACGTCAGGACGAAAGGCCGGGGACGTGACGGTGCCCGCATCCGTCGAGGTGGGGGCTCATGCGGGAGGCGCGCACCCGGCATACGGTGGGTCCATGACCGTCAACGAGATCCCCCTGAAGTCCGTCGACCGGCAGGTCGACATCCCGCAGCTCGGCTTCGGCGTGTGGCAGGTGCCCGACGACGAGGTGGACGCGGCCGTCGCCAAGGCGCTCGAGGTCGGCTACCGGCACATCGACACCGCCCGGATCTACGGCAACGAGTCCGGCGTCGGCCGGGCGCTGGCGCAGACTGACGTCCCGCGCGAGGAGATCTTCGTGACGACGAAGGTGTGGCCGGAGGACTTCGGCAGCCAAGAGACCGTCGACGCGTTCAACGGCTCGATGGACCGCCTCGGCCTCGAGACCCTCGACCTCATGCTGCTGCACTGGCCGTTCCCCGAGCAGGACCGCTACGTCGACGCGTGGAAGGCGCTCCAAGCGCTGCGCGACGCCGGCCGCGTGCGCGCCATCGGCGTGTGCAACTTCCACCCCGACCACCTGCAGCGGCTCTTCGACGAGACCGGCGAGTGGCCCTCGATCAACCAGATCGAGCTGCACCCCTACCTGCAGCAGCGCGAGCTCGTCGAGTTCAACGGCGAGCACGGCATCGTCACCGAGGCGTGGAGCCCGCTCGCGTCCGGCAAGGAGGTCATGGACGACCCGGTGATCGGCGAGATCGCCGAACGGCTCGGTGCCACGCCTGCGCAGGTCATCATCGCGTGGCACCTCGCCCGCGGGTTCGTCGTCCTGCCGAAGTCGGTGACGCCGTCGCGCATCGAGGAGAACTTCGCCGCCGCCGACGTCCAGCTCACCGAGGCCGACATGGAGGCCATCGCCGGGCTCGACCGCGGCATGCGCACCGGGCCCGACCCCGACGAGTTCAACGGCTGATCACGGGTCGGGTTTCCCGCCCGTCACACGGGCAGCAGGCGGCTCACGAACTCGCGCAGCTGCGCGACGTTGCGGCACTCGTGCATGTCGACGATCTCGCTGTAGCGCAGGGCGAGTGAGTCGCCGCTGCCCCACATGCGGTGCGGCTCGGGGTTGAGCCACGACACGTGCCGCGCCCGGCCGGCGATCTCGCGCAGCATGTCGAACTGCGGGTCGGTGTTGTTGGAGCGAGCGTCGCCGAGGATGAGCACCGCCGTGCGGTGGCCGATGACGTCGAGGTGGTGCTCGACGACGTCGGCGAAGACCGCGCCGTAGTCGCTGTTCCGGTGCCAGCGCGTCATCCGCGACAGGTCGTCGAAGGCGTGGCTGAGATCGCTGCCCGGCGGCGCGCCGATGACGTCGTCGGTGAGGTCGTCGACCCGGTTGACGAATCCGAGGATCCGCACCCGCCGGAACTGTGCGGCGAGCGCCTGCACGAGCAGGATCGTGAACCGCGAGAACCCCGCGACCGACGCCGACAGGTCGCAGAGGATGACGAGGTCGGGGCGGTGCGGGCTCGCGTGCTGCAGCGCCGGCCGGAGGGGTATGCCGCCCGTGGACATCGAGCGTCGCAGCGTGCGTCGGATGTCGATGGCGCCGCGCGACGCGCGTCGTCGGCGGGCCGCGAGCCGCGTCGCGAGTTTGCGGGACAGCGGCTGGATGGCGCTGCGCAGCTCGTCGAGCTCCGCAGGCCCGGCGAGCAGGAAGGAGGTCTGTTCGGCAGGCGCGCGGACGGCATACCGGCTGATTCGGTCAGCACCGCGAGCCTCGGCGTTGCGTCGCCTCGTCTCCGCCTCGACCCGGCGGCGGAACGCCGCGACCTCGGTGCGCAGCTCATCGCGGGTGAAGCGGTCGGCGAAGCGCGCGCCGCTCGGTGCGCCGCCGGCGCCGCTGCCCTGGCCCTCGGAGCCGCCGCTGCCGTCACCGGAGCCGCCGGTTGCGTCCTGCGCGGCGTCCTGCATCCGGGCCAGCGCGGCCGCGATGGCGGTCTCCGGGGCGAGCGCGTCGAGCGCCTGCTGCGCCGAGAAGGACCCGGTCGTCGCCTGGTTGGCGAGCCGGCCGAGCTCGGCAACGGTGCGGGCGGCGAGCTCGTCGAGGGCTTGTTCGTCGTGGGCGGCGAGGGCGCGGGAGAGGTCGTCGCGCAGCTCGGCCGCGAGGGTGCGGCGGTCGGCGGCCGTCTCGGGAGGGTCGGTGTCGTGGGTGCCGAGGCGGGTGCCGACCGCGGCGGGGAACCACACGTCGTAGAGGTCGTCGAAGACCTGGCGCTGCCCGGCCCGGCGCAGGAGCGCGGCGGCGAGACCCTCGCGCAGGCGCTCGCGGTCGTCGAGGCCGAGCACGTGTGCCGCGGCTCCGGCGTCGACGACCTCGCTCGTTCCGACGACGACGCCGTGGGTGCGCAGGGCACGCGCGAACCCGACGAGCCGGGAGTCGAGAGCGGTGGACACGTGGTTTTCGTCAGTTCGCTGGCAGGTCGAGGGCGACGGTGGCGCGCTCGATGTCGTCTTGGTGCTTGAGGAGGACGCCGAGGTTGTCGCGCACGAGCTCGGGGGAGAGGTCGGCGTCCCGGCTGGCGCCGAGGGCGACGAGAGTGCGCGCCCAGTCGACGGTCTCGGCGACCGACGGCGCCTTGCGCAGCCGCAGCTCGCGCAGCCGCTGGACGAGCCGGACGACGGACGCGGTGAGGGCGTCGTCGAGGCCGGGGGCCCGCAGGGTGACGATGCGCTGCTCGAGCTCGGCGCTCGGGTAGTCGATGTGCAGGAAGAGGCAGCGGCGGCGCAGCGCCTCGGACAGCTCGCGGGTGGCGTTCGAGGTGAGGACGACGAACGGGCGGTGCCGCGCGGTGAGGGTGCCGAGCTCGGGGACGGTGACCTGGAAGTCGCCGAGGATCTCGAGGAGCAGGCCCTCGATCTCGACGTCGGCCTTGTCGAGCTCGTCGACGAGGAGGACGACCGGCTCGTCGCTGCGGATCGCCTGGAGCAGCGGGCGGGGCAGGAGGAACTCGTCGCTGAAGATGTTGTCCCGCAACGCATCCCAACCATCGGCGGCCTCCCGCTCGGCGGTGATGCGGAGGAGCTGCTTGGCGTGGTTCCACTCGTAGAGGGCGCGCGCCTCGTCGACGCCTTCGTAGCACTGGAGCCGGATGAGCCGGGCTCCGGTCGCGGCGGCCACGGCCTTGGCGAGCTCGGTCTTGCCGACGCCCGCCGGACCCTCGACGAGGAGCGGCTTGCCGAGGGCGTCGGCGAGGAACGTCGTCGTCGCGATGGCGTCCGAGGCGAGGTATCCCGTGTCGGCGAGTCGCTCGCGGACCTCGTCGATGGAGGCGAACCGGGTCGCGCCCTGGTCGGTGGTTGCCGAAGTGCTCACGTCCGCCATCCTCGCAGGCCGGACCACACGGCATACGCTGCCGTGCATGGCTGCGAGGGTGATCCACACCGCACAGGCGCTCGTCGACGTCGTCGTCGAGGTGCCGACCCTGCCGCGGCGCGGTGGCAACGTCATGGCGCCGCCGCCGAACGAGTACGCCGGGGGAGCGGTGAACATCCTCCTCGCCGCTGCGCGCCAGGGAGCCGAGTGCGTGCACGCCGGTGCGACGGGGACCGGCCCGCACGGCGACCTCGTGCGCGCCGCACTGTCCGCCGAGGGCGTCACGCTGTCGAGCCCGGTCGTGCCCGACCTCGACACCGGCATCTGCGTCGTCATGCTCGAGCCGTCGGCCGAGCGCACCTTCGTGACGACTCAGGCGGCGGAGCGGCACATCAGCGTCGAGTCGCTCGCGACGTCCGCCCCGGTGGCGGGTGACCTCGTCTGCGTGAGCGGCTACTCGCTGACGGGTCGCACGCGAGATCCGTTGCTGCAGTGGCTCGCTGGGCTGCCGGACGGCGTCGAGGTGGTGCTCGACCCGGGGGCGATCTTCGCCGAGCTCGACGACGAGGTGCGAGTCCAGATGCTGGCCTGCACGACGGTATGGACCGGCAACGCGGAGGAGAGTGAGGCGCTCACAGGGGAGTCCGACATCGCCGTCGCCGTCCAGCGCTGCCTCGAGCACCTGCCCGAGGGGGCCGTCGCCATCGTGCGCGACGGGCCGGAGGGCTGCGCCGTCCGTGCCGACGGCTCGACGACGGTGCTCGCGGGCTATCCGCAGAAGCCCGTCGACACCAATGGCGCCGGCGACACGCACACCGGCGTGTTGGTCGCGTGCCGTGCGGCCGGTATGCCGTGGGTCGAGTCCGCGCGCCGTGCCAACGCCGCCGGAGCGATCAAGGTGACCCGGCGCGGCCCCGCCACGGCGCCGACCGCTGATGAGATCGACGCGTTCCTCGCGGACCGGGCCTGAGTGTCAGCTCGGGTGGCCCTCGGCCTCCGCCTGCTCCGCGGCCTCGATGGCGTCCTCGGCGTCGACGGCGGCGTTCGCCCGGCGGCGGTCCAGGAGGAACTTGGCCAGCCCGCCGACGACGACGGCTCCCACCGTCCCGGACATGATCCAGCCGAAGGCGGACGGCTCGTCGGAACGGTCCATGGGGTCCTCCTCATGATCGGTGGCAGGTGCCCCCATCGTGCCGCACGTGTTCTACAGCGCGTCGAGGTCGGCGCGGCAGGACTGCTCGAACCGGTCGAGCTCGCTCAGCGCCGCCTCGATGTCGCGCCGCCGCTGTTCGAGGTCCTCACGCCGCTCGTCGATCTGGCCCAGCACGTACTCGAGCTGGCTGCGGCGGCCGCGCGGCGCGTCATACAGGTCGATGATCGTGCGGATCTCCTCGAGCGGGAACCCGAGCCGCTTGCCGCGCAGGATGAGCCCGAGCCGCGTGCGGTCGCGGCGGTGGTAGATCCGCACCGTGCCACGCCGTTCGGGGGAGATGAGGCCGATGTCCTCGTAGTGGCGCACCGTGCGGTGGGTGATGCCGAACTCGTCGGCGATCTCGCGGATCGTCCACGTCTGCGGTGGGTCACCCTCGCGGGAGGTCCGGTATGCCGGTCGCGCGCCGGCGGCTGCGCGCGCGCCGCTGCGACCGCGGTCCGTCTTCGCTGCGCTGCCGGTTGCCATGACCGGGAGTATTGCTTTACGTTGACGTCAACGTCAAGCACGACGCACACCCGCGACGACGCACCCATGAGACGAAGGGCGACCCCCGAATGTTCGAGCTCAGCCAGGACCACGAGGACTTCCGCAAGGTCGTGCGCGACTTCGCCCAGCGCGAGGTCGAGCCGCACGTCGCGCAGTGGGACAAGGACTCCTACTTCCCGACCGAGCTCGTCCCCAAGATGGGCGACCTCGGCCTCTTCGGGCTCGTCGTCCCCGAGGAGCTGGGTGGCAGCCTCGACGAGAACGACAAGGACAGCGGTGCCTTCACGAGCCTCTGCGTCGCCATCGAGGAGCTCGGCCGGGTCGACCAGTCGATCGGCATCACCCTCTCCGCGGGCGTCGGCCTCGGCATCAACCCGATCCTGTCCTACGGCACCGAGGAGCAGAAGCAGCAGTGGCTGCCCGACCTCGTCGCCGGTCGGGCGCTCGCCGGCTTCGGCCTCACCGAGCCCGACGCGGGCTCCGACGCCGGCGCCACCCGCACCAAGGCCGAGCGCGACGGCGACGAGTGGGTCGTCAACGGCGCCAAGGCGTTCATCACGAACTCCGGCACCGACATCACCTCCGTCGTCACCGTCACCGCGCGGACGGGCACCGACGACACGGGTCGCCCCGAGATCAGCGCGATCATGATCCCTTCCGGCACACCGGGATTCACCGCCGAGGAGCCGTACCACAAGCTCGGCTGGCACATCTCCGACACGCACGGACTGTCCTTCGACAACGTGCGCGTGCCGGCGAGCAACCTCCTGGGGGAGCAGGGCAACGGCTTCAAGCAGTTCCTCAAGACGCTCGACGACGGACGCATCGCCATCTCGGCCCTCGCGCTGGGACTCATCGAGCGCATGCTCGCCGAGAGCACGGCATACGCCTCGTCCCGCACCGCCTTCGGCAAGCCGATCGCGGTCAACCAGGGCATCTCCTTCCAGCTCGCCGACCTCGCCGTCATGGCCGAGACGAGCCGCGTCCTCACCTACAAGGCCGCCTGGCTCAAGGACGAGCACGACGCCGGCCGCCGCTCCGTCGCCGAGGTCAAGAAGGCCGCCGCGATCGCCAAGCTCTACACGAGCGAGGCGGCCGTCACGGCGACGCGCATCGCGACCCAGGTCTTCGGCGGCAACGGCTTCATGGAGGAGTACCCCGTCGCCCGCTTCTACCGCGACGCGAAGATCCTCGAGATCGGCGAAGGCACCTCCGAGGTGCAGCGCATGGTCATCGCCCGTCACCTCGGACTGCCGTCATGAGCGACTCCGACCCCCGCGTCGGCGACCCGCGAGTCGCCGACGTTCGCGCCCGGCTCGAGGCGGCGCACGCCGCGTCCGCCGCGCCGACCGAGAAGGCCGCGGCCAAGCTCGCGAGCCAGAACAAGCTCTACGTCCGCGACCGGATCGCGCTCCTCGTCGACGAGGGCTCCTTCGTCGAGGACGGCCGCTTCGCGAACGCCCTCGCCCCGGGACTGCCCGCCGACGGCGTCGTCACCGGCCGGGGCACCGTCGACGGCCGACCGGTCATCGTCATCGCCAACGACCCGACCGTGAAGGCCGGTTCCTGGGGCGCCCGCACCGTCGAGAAGATCGTGCGCGCCACCGAGATGGCGCTGCGCGAGGAGCTGCCCGTCTTCTGGTTCGTCGACAGCGCCGGCGCGCGCATCACCGACCAGGTCGAGATGTTCCCCGGGCGGCGCGGCGCGGGCCGGATCTTCCACAACCAGGTCGCGCTCTCGGGCAAGGTCCCGCAGATCTGCTGCCTCTTCGGCCCGTCCGCGGCCGGCGGTGCCTACATCCCGAGCTTCACCGACCTGCTCATCATGGTCGAGGGCAACGCGTCGATGTACCTCGGCAGCCCACGCATGGCCGAAATGGTTGTCGGAGAACGCGTTTCGCTCGAGGAGATGGGTGGTGCGCGGATGCACTGCACCGTCTCCGGTGTCGGGGACATCCTCGCGAGCGACGACGAGGAGGCCATCGAGCTCGCGAAGCTCTACTTCTCCTACGTGCCGCAGAACTGGCACTCGCCCGTCCCCTCGTATGCCGGTGAGTCGCCGAGTGCGCCCCTCACCAGGGCGTCGGTGCCGGAGCGGGAGAGCCAGCCGTTCGACGTCCACGACGTCATCGACGGCCTCGTGGACGATGATTCCTTCTTCGAGATCAAGGCGCTCTTCGCGCCCGAGCTCGTCGTCGGCTTCGGCCGCATGGACGGTGAGACCGTCGGCATCGTCGCGAACAACTCCGCCGTCAAGGGCGGGGTGCTCTTCACCGACAGCGCCGACAAGGCGGCCCGGTTCATCTGGCTGTGCGACGCCTACTCGATCCCGCTGGTCTACCTCGCCGACGTGCCGGGCTTCATGATCGGCTCCGAGGTCGAGCGCGGCGGCATCATCCGCCACGGCGCGAAGATGGTCTCGGCCGTGTCATCGGCGACCGTGCCGCAGTTCTGCGTCGTCGTCCGCAAGGCCTACGGCGCCGGGCTCTATGCGATGGGCGGACCCGGCTTCGGTCCAGACGCGACGATCGCCCTCCCGACCGCCCGCATCGCCGTCATGGGACCGGAGGCCGCGGTCAACGCCGTCTACGCCAACAAGATCGCGGAGGTCGAGGCCGCCGAGGGTGCCGAGGCGCGGGACTCCTACGTCGCCGAGCGGCGCCGCGAGTACGAGCAGGACGTCGACCTCGAACGCCTCGCCGCCGACCTCGTCATCGACCAGGTCGTCGAGCCCGAGGCGCTGCGCGAGGAGCTCCTGCACCGGCTGCGCTACGCCGCGCACCGGGACCGCGCGTTCGCGACCAAGCGACGCGGCATACCCCCGGTCTGACGGACGCGAAATCGCGGTGGCGCCCCACCCGGTTCGTGGCGACACTGTTCCGGTGAACATCCCGATGAGAACGAAGGAGTTGGCCATGCAGATCCAAGGCTGACCGTCAGCCACCAAGGAGATCCGCATGTCGACCACCAACGCGTTCTACCGGCGCACCTTCCTCAATCGTCCGCGTCACCACCTCGGCGCGCACGTCATCGCCGACGTCACGCTCGAGCGTCCCACCGATGGGCGGCCGTGGGTCCGCGCGGACGTGCACCTCGCGGACTGCTCGAAGCACGTGACCCTCGACTTCGACGCCGAGACGCGCCGCGAGGCGGCCAACGCCCTGCGCAAGGTTCGCATCCTGCGGTCCGTCCTCCACGACTTCGAGGTCGCGCTCGAGCGTTCCCTCGACGAGCTCGACCTGCGGTGAGGGTTCGGGCGGGACCGGCGCGATGTGAGCCTGCCCACGACCCCCGTTCGCAGGGTGAAGGTCCGACGAATCTCGCCGCGCGAGAACGGCTACCAGTAGGTAACCTCGAATGGTTCGGGCCTCGACGATGAGGCCGATCCCACCGGAAGGTACCCCTGATATGCGTTTCCTTCGCCGCGCGGCTGCCACCGTCGGCGTGCTCGGGCTCACTGCCCTCGCCGCCACAACACCGGCCCAGGCCGCCACCAATGACCCACTGCGCCCCAAGCAGTGGGGCCTGACCCAGGTTCGCGCCGAGCAGGCCTGGCCCACCTCGACCGGAGCCGGCACGGTCATCGCCGTCGTCGACACCGGCATCGACCTCACCCACCCCGACCTCCAGGGCAAGCTCGTCCCGGGCGCCACCTTCGTCGACTGCGGTGCCCAGGCGACCGTCTGCAGTGACGGCAACTGGAAGGGCACCGACGGGGTCGGCCAGGAGGCCGACTCGCACGGCACTCACGTCGCGGGCATCGCGGCGGCCGTGACGAACAACGGCCTCGGTGTCGCCGGTGTCGCGCCGGACGCCAAGCTCATGCCGATCAAGGTGCTCGAGGACGGCTCCGGCACCACCGAGGACATCGCCAACGGCATCCGCTGGGCCGCCGACCGCGGCGCCGACGTCATCAACCTCTCGCTCGGTTCCCTGCCCGGCACCCAGGTGCTCTCGATCATCGGTGTCGACACGGCCGTCGAGGAGGCCATCGCCTACGCCCGCACCAAGGGCGCCGTCTCGGTCATCGCCGCGGGCAACACGTCGACGATCGCTTGCACGAGCCCGGGCTTCTCGAGCTCCGGCCTGTGTGTCGGCTCGACGGACAAGACCGAGCTGAAGTCGGTGTTCTCCGAGCTGCCGATCAAGCCCGACCTCAAGGTCCTCGCGGCACCCGGCGGCTTCGGCTACGGCGGCTGCGACGACGACATCTGGTCGACCGTTCCGCGCGAGGTGACGAGCAGCTGTGGCGTCGCCGGCTACGACGCCTACGCCGGCACCTCGATGGCCACCCCGCACGTCGCGGGCGTCGCCGCGCTCCTGCTCGCCCAGGGCCGCAGCGTCGACCAGACCGAGAAGGCGCTGCTCTCGACGGCGCGCACCCCGGTCGTCGGCCTCCGCGGCACGTTCACCCCGCTCTACGGCTACGGCATCGTCGACGCCCAGGCCGCCGTGGCGGCACCCCGCTGAGGCACCCGCCCGGCATACGAAAAGCGGTGTGCTGCAACGCTGTTCGCGTTGTGGCACACCGCTTCTTGTTGTTCAGCCGCCGGCGATCTCGCGCAGTGCCGCGAGGTGCTTCGCGTATGCCGTCCGCCCGCGGCTCGTGAGTGCGAGCCACGTCCGCGGCCGCTTGCCGACGTAGCCCTTGCGGACCTTGACGTATCCGGCGGACTCAAGTGTCGTGACCTGTTTCGACAGGGCCGAGTCGGAGATCTCGATGCTGTCCCGCAGCGTCGCGAAGTCGCTCTCGTCCACCGATGCCAGGGCCGCGACGATGCTGAACCGGATCGGCGAGTGGATGACGTCGTCGAGCTGGTGCCGGGCGTGCGAGGCCGGGGGAGCGGTCATCGCCGACCACCCCGCGCGACGAGCGCCCCGGTGACGAGGAGCGGCAGCGCCGTGACGACGGCGGCGAGGGCATAGGCCCACCACGCATCCGGCTGCTCGCCGATCCCCGCGGCACGGTTGTCGCCCTGGCGGATGTTGAGCCAGATGATCGAGGCGAGCATGAACAGGACGCTGAGTCCCATCCCGACCCAGCCGAGCTGGCGACTCCCGAGTGGCACGGTGCCGGCAGCCCGCTTCTGCCAGGCGGCCAGCAGGAAGAGTGCGACGACATAGAAGCCGAGGACGATCGTGCCGGCCCGACCGTCGAAGTACTGGGAGAGCGCGAGGAACGCGGCCATGACGAGGCCGAACCCGGCGAGGGCGAAGCCGTGGACGCGGCGGTCCCTGTCGCTCGAGAGGTTGGCTCCCTGCGCCTGCTCGAGGGCGGCGCGGGCGTCCATCGCGGCGTCGGTGTCGTGGCCGGAGTTCGCGGAGTGCGTGGCGTTCATGGTCTTCCCCTGTCGTGTCCCGCCGGACCCGTGTGGCCCGGCCGATGGCTCGACCATATGAAAGTACTTTCCAATCTGTCAAGTAGTTTCTCGCGATGGGCAGCGAAGATCCCGCCAGGGCACGCCGACGTCCGCGAGGAGCTCGCGCAGCAGCGGCAGGGAGACGCCCACGACGTTCGACGGGTCACCCTCGATGGCCCGCACATACGGCGCGCCGAGCCCGTCGAGCGTGAACGCCCCCGCGACACGCAGCGGCTCGCCCGTCGCGACGTACGCCGCGATCTCGTCGTCATCGAGGTCGGCGAAGTGCACCGTCGTCGACGCGGTGGCGCCGAGGGACCCGTTCGTCCCGCCGTCCCGCGGGTCGCGGTCGTCGACGAGCCAGTGACCCGTGTGCAGGACCCCGGACCGGCCGCGCATCCGCTGCCAGCGCGCCGTCGCGGTCGCGGCGTCACCGGGCTTGCCGTGCACCTCGCCGTCGAGCTCGAGGACCGAGTCGCAGCCCAGCACAAGGAAGTTCGCACCCTCGACGTCCTCGTCGGCGTGCTCCGCGTCCTCCGCGGCGGCCAACGCCCTCGCCACCGACTCGGCCTTGGCCCGCGCCAGCAGCAGCGCCACGTCCGCAGGCGCGAGCGGCCCGTGCACCTCCTCGGCAGCCGCGAGCGCTGCGTCCTCGTCGACATCGCTGACCCGCACGACGGGCTCGACGCCGGCCGAGCGCAGGGTCGCGAGGCGAGCGGGGGAGGCGGAGGCGAGGACGAGGATGGTGGGCGCAGACGTCACGCCGCCCAGCCTGCCACCCGGGTCAGCGACCGTCGCCGGCCACCTCGGGCTCGGCGGGCGTGGCCTTGAGGGCGACGGCGAGCAAGCCCGCACCGACCATGGCCGCGCCGACGACCCACAGCCCGGTCCGCTGGCTCCCGGTCAGGTCGGCGAGCCAACCGGTGATGTACGGCGCCGCGAACCCGGCGGTGTTGCCGACCGAGTTGACGAGCGCGATCCCGCTCGCGGCGGCGGCCCCGGTGAGGAACGCCGTGGGGAGCGCCCAGAACGTCGGCAGCGCGCACATGACGCCCACCGCGCACACGGTGACGGCAGCCATCGCCGCGAGCGGGCTACCGAGGTAGAGCGCGACCGGGATCGAGACGCCGCCGACGATCGCGGGCAGCGCGACGTGCCACACACGCTCCTTCGTGCGGTCCCCGTGACGGGACCACAGCAGCATCGCGACCGCGCCCACGGCATACGGGACCGCATTGATGAGGCCGCGCTGCAGCAGCGAGTAGCTCGTCCCGAACTGCTCCTCGAAACCCTTGATGATCGTCGGGAGGAAGAAGCCGAGCGCATAGAGCCCGTAGACGATGCCGAAGTAGACGAACGCCAGCGCCCACACGCGCGGCCGCGTCAGCGACTCCCGGATCGACACGTGGAACCGACCCTTGTCCGCGTCGTCGGCGTCGAGGGCAGCGGTGAGCGCGGCCCGTTCTTCACCCGAGAGCCACGTCGCGTCGCCGGGACGGTCGGTGAGGAAGAACCACGTCACGACACCGAGGACGATCGCCGGCAGACCCTCGAGGAGGAACATCGTGCGCCAGCCGCTCAGCCCGAACAGGCCCTCGCCGTGCTCGATGAGCAACGACGACAGCGGCGCCCCGACCATCGACGAGATCGGGATCGCGACCATGAACAGCGCCGTCATCCGCGCCCGGTCCTTCTGCGGGAACCAGAACGTCAGGTAGAGGATGATCCCAGGGAAGAAGCCGGCCTCCGCCACGCCGAGCAGGAACCGCAAGACGTAGAGCCAGCCCGCGTTCGGCACGAACGCCATCGCCGCCGCGACGACACCCCACGTCACCATGATCCTCGCGATCCACCGCCGCGCCCCGAACCGGTGCAGCGCAAGGTTGCTCGGCACCTCGAGCAGCAGGTAGCCGATGAAGAAGAGCCCGGCCGCGAGACCGAACATCGTGTCGGTGAGCCCGAGCTCCTCGTTCATCCCGTTCGGACCGGCGAAGCCGATGTTCGTCCGGTCGAGGTAGTTGATGAAGTAGAGCAGGCACAGGTAGGGCGTCAGCCGGCGCGCGACCTTGCGGGTCGCCGACTGCAGTGCGGCGTCATCGGTCATCCGCTCACCCAACCACGCCGACGATCCCGTATGCCGTCCGCGCGCCACGGCATTTCGCTGCGCCTCACGCTGTTGTTGTCCTCACGCTGTCGTCGCTCAGCCGAGTTGTCGGGCTGAGCTCCTCGGCGCTCCGGTCCTCGCTCGTAGAACGAGCTCCGGGTCCTCACGCTGT
>NZ_PVTI01000009.1 GCF_003002895.1 Knoellia remsis
CGGCGCGAGTGTCCAGGTCCCGGTGCCGGTACCCGTTGCGGCTATTGGTGCGGTCCGGGCTACGGGTGCCGTACTCGGCACCGCACACGCTATCGGCCTGCGCCGACAGCAGCGCGTTGATGAACGTGGTCAGCAGATCGCGCATCAGGTCCGGGCTGGCCTGGGCGAGCTGGTCGTGCAGGAAGACGGCAGGGTCGATACTGGTGTTCGCGGTCATCGCGATGCTCCATTCGAGAGTGCTGTGAGAGGTTCACTCGAAGGATCACGCGGTGACCGCACCTACGTGCGTAGGGACACGCTCACCGGTGTCGTCGTACACCAACCCTATGGACTCAACTCGGTGGCGGTGGGAGCCGCTGTCGCGGCCGCGTTCCTACGTCGCGCGTGCGCTCCAGCTCCCGGCATCCCCTCGGCACTCGCCAACAGGAAAAGCCCCGGTCGCGAGCTCCCGGGGCAATTCCAGTTGGCGGTGGCGGTGGGATTTGAACCCACGGTGGGCGTGAACCCACACACGCTTTCGAGGCGTGCTCCTTAGGCCGCTCGGACACACCACCGCGAAGCAGGATACGCAACCCGTCCGCCGAGACGAAATCGGGGCACGCGTCAGGACTTGGCGGCGAGGAGCTGTTCCATGGCCCGGATCTCGGCCGTCTGGGCGGTCTCCATCGCCGTCGCCAGCGTGACGACCTCCTCGCGGTCCGAGCGGGCCAGCACGGCCTCGGCCATCTCGATCCCGCCTCGGTGGTGCGGGATCATCAGCGACAGGAAGATCTTGTCCGCCTCGACGCTCGTCGCCGCCCGCAGCCGGTCGAGGTCCGCGGGCGAGGCCATGCCCGGCATCGGCACCGGGTCGCCCGACACCGAGGTCGGGGACGCCGACGCTCCGCCGGCGTGGTGCTCGCCGCCCATCCAGGCCATCGGCGGCTGCGACCCGGTGGGGGAGAGCCCCCACAGCTGGAGCCAGGCGAACATCTGCCCGATCTGGCCCTGCTGGCTGGTCGCGATGTCCTCGGCGAGCTTGCGTATTTCCGGGTCCTGCGTCCGCTCCATGACGAGCAGCGACATCTGCACCGCCTGCGCGTGGTGGGTCTGCATGTCCCGCGCGAACCCCGCCTCCGCTGACCCGTCGATCGGGAACCCGTCGCGCCCGAACAACCCCCAGCCGAGCACGAGCCCGGCGAGCAGCGCCACCGACGACAACAACGCGGCGAGACCGAGGACCTCGGCGCGCGAGCGACCCCGCGGACCGGCACCGTCCACCGACGCGTCGAGGTCGTCCTCGCCGTCGATGGAGGTGTCGGTCACCGCGGAGTCGCGCTCGGTCACGACGCGGACGGGCTCGCGCTCGGCGACGGCTGGGTCGAGGGGCCGACGGGGGCGTCACCGGTCGGAGCCGGCGAGGCGCCCGGCATACCCTCACCGGTCGGCAGGTCCGAGCCGTCGGTGCCATTGGTGCACAGCGCATTCGGCTCCGGCGTCTGCGGGCCCTGGCGGAACTCCTTGACGAACTCCTCGATGCGCGGGTCGTCGGCACCGGTGAGCTGGAGCTGCTTGCCCCACGCCGAGATGAACGCCGGTGCCTTGAGGCCCTCGTAGGGCGACAGCAGGGTGTACGTGTCCGGCAGGAGGTCCTTGAACTTGTCGACCTGCTCCTTGGGGAGGTCCGGGCGGTAGGTGATCCACACGGCGCCGTGCTCGAGCGAGTGGACGGCGTTCTCGTTGGGCACCGGCTTGTCGTAGACGCCGCAGTTGAGCCACACCGGGTGGTGCTCGCCGCCGACGGGCGGGTCCTCCTTGTAGTCCACCTTCGTCTGGACGTGCGCACCGCCGTCGTACTTGTAGGACTTCACCGCGGCGAGGCTGGGCGTGTCCTTCTGGTCACGGATGATGGCGAACGCCACGGCGCCGACGATGATCGCGATGGTCACCGCCGCCGCGCCCCAGATGGCGCCGAGGCGGCGGCGGTCCTTGCGCTGCTGCTCCTTGCGCATCTGCGCGACGCGGTCGGTCGCTGCGCGCTGGGCCGCGCGTGCCTTCTTGCTGCCACTGCCGGACGGGGCCACGAGAACTCCTGTTGGTCGATCGGTGTCGGGTGAGATTGTCGCCTATTCGCCTGTCGGGCGCTCGCGGCAGGCCCGATCAGGCCACCCAGTGCCGGGTCGCGACCGCCCAGGTCGCCGCGAGAAGGAGGACGGCGCACAGCCCCAGCCCCACGGCATACAGGCGTCGGTATGCCGGCCGCTCGCCGAGCGTCGCCAGCGCGAGGATCGCGGGGAACCGGGTGAGGGCGTAGCGCGGGGCCGAGACCCAGAGGGTCGAGCACAGGACGACCCCGACACTGAGGCCGAGGTAGGTCAGCTCCGGCCAACGCCGCTGTCGCCCCAGGAGAACGCAGACGGCGACACCGCCGAGGATGGCGACGATGTCGGCCGCGCGGCTTGCGGCGAGCCACGCGTTCGGACTGTCGAGCAGCGAGCGCCAGGCCGCGGCCAGCCCCTCCCACGGCCATGTCGTCGTGCGGTCCCAGCCGCGCTCCTCGGCCTCGCGCTACGCGTTCCACGAGCCGGTGCGTGCGTGCAGGTAGGTGACGAACGCGGCGACCGGCACCGCCGGGAGGCCGAGCGCGAGGACATCCCACCGCGGTCGGGGACGCCCGTCGCGGTGCCACTGCACGGCATACAGGACGACGAGACCGGCTGCGAGGAAGAGGCCATTGACGCGCACCCCGGTCGCGAGCGCCGCGAGCAGCCCGGCCCACCACCAGTGGCGACGGGTCGCGAGCAGCCACGCCCCGAGGGCGAGGGCGAGGAAGAGTGCCTCGGTGTAGATGGCGACGAGGAAGAAGCCGGTGGGCAGGAGCGCGAGGAGCCAGACCGCGCGCGACGCGGCGAGCGGCCCTCCGCGGGCGTCGTCGGTGACGAGCCGCCACAGCAGGCCCGCCGCGACGGCGCCGGCGACGAGACTGACGAGCAGGCCTGCGGCGGTGACGTTGCCGCCGAGGACGGGTGCCGTCGCTGCCATCGTGGCCGGGTAGCCGGGGAAGAATGCCTGGTCGCAGCAGTCCAGGCCGGGCGGCAGGTAGCCTAGGGTCGCGATCCGGACATAGTGGTAGCTGTCCCACGCCGCGAACCGGTCGAGCCACCAGGTCCCGGTCGCCCACTCGTGGTCGACCGCACCCTGGCCGGCCGCGGCCGCCATGACGAGCAGGGTTGCGCCGAGGGCGATCCGGGACGCGAGGAACGCAGCGGCGGCCCGGACCGCCGGCGAGGTGGGCACGGTCAGCCGGTGGTCGACGCGCTGGCGGTGCTGCGGGAGGGGCTGGTGGAGGCGCTCGGGTCGGGGCACATCGGCTTGCCCGTCGGCGAGGGCAGGGGAGCGAGGGACGTGAACTTCGCCCCGAGGACGAGGTCGACGCTGGTGTCCTTGCGCTTGTCCGGAACCAGGGTCGCGCCCTTGCCGGCCATGGGCACGACGAGCTCGGCGCGGCCCTTGCCGCTGGGGCCGAAGCGCACCTCGGCCGGGCCGGCGACGGCGCGCCCCAGCGGGTCGTTCGCGACCTTGCCGACGGAGAACCCGCGCTCCCGCAGGGCTGCGGCGGTGCGGCCGGCGAGGCCCTCCTTCTTGGTGGCGTTGTAGACGTTGACCTTGGTGTTGGCCGGTGTTGGGCGCTTCGGGTCGAAGGGCGTGCAGGACGACTCGGCGTTCGCGGCCGAGCCGCCCCCTGGCTCGGAGGAGGCGCGGTAGTAGGAGTACGCGTACCAGAACGCGAAGAAGAGCATGAGCAGGACGACGAGGATGGTCGTCGACGCGCGCTTCTGCTGCTGCCGGTGCCGCAGCTCGGCGGTGAGTTCGCGGTCGGACATCTGCTCCCCTGTCTGGACTTCGGCTCGGCTGGTCTGGCTCGGCTGGTCTGGCTCGGCTGGTCGGCCCGGCTGGTCGGCTCGGCTACTCGATGACGAGGACGCGCGCGTGCAGCGTCGGTCGCTGGTGGAGGGCGGCGCGCAGGGCGCGGTGCAGGCCGTCCTCGAGGTAGAGCGTCCCCTCGTACTCGACGACGTGGGCGAAGAGGTCGCCGTAGAACGTCGAGTCCTCCGAGAGCAGCATGCCGAGGTCGAGGGTGCGCTTCGTCGTGACGAGGTCGTCGAGCCGGACGAGCCGCGGCGGGACGTTGGACCACTGGCGTGCGCTGTACCCGTGCTCGGGGTAGGGACGCGTGTCGCCGACGGCCTTGAAGATCACGCCCGCCACTGTATGCGGCCATTCTCGGGCGGCGCGCGCCGCCGGGCGGGCCGTGAGCGCACCGTGACCTACCCGTTCGGGCGGTGGCCGGATCGGCCCTCGTTGATTAGCGTCTCGTCTCATCATGTGGGCCACAGCGTGGTGGTCCACGGCAACAGGAGGAAGTCATCCATGCGAGCTCCCCGTCGCAGTGCCATCGCCGGTCTGGCGTTGGCCGGTCTGACCCTGACCACCATCGGTGTCGGACCCGCCCAAGCGGGCAACCCCAACAACTCGGCCAAGATGCGCAAGGCCGTCACCGTGGACGCGGTCATGAACCACCTCGAGCAGTTCCAGGAGATCGCGGACGCCAATGACGGCAACCGCGCCGCTGGCACCTCGGGCTACGACGCCTCGGCCGACTACGTCCAAGGCGTCCTCGAGGCCGCCGGTTACGAGGTCACCCGGCAGTACTTCGAGTTCGAGTACCAGGAGCCGGGTGAGGTCGAGCAGATCTCACCGACGCCGACGCAGTACGTGTCCAACACCGCGACCGGCTCGGGTGCGGGCGACGTCACCGCCCAGGTGACCGCCGTCGACATCCAGCTCGGGCTGGGCAACACCAGCACCTCGGGCTGCCAGGAGTCCGACTTCGCGGGCTTCCCCGTGGGCAACATCGCGCTGATCCAGCGCGGCGGCTGCGACTTCGGCGCCAAGGCCGACAACGCCGAGGCCGCCGGAGCGAGCGCCGTCATCATCTTCAACCAGGGCAACACGACCGCCGACGACCGCAACGGTCCGGTCAACGCGACCCTGGGCAAGTACGACGTCAACATCCCCGTCGCCGGCGTCAGCTATCTCGCCGGCGTCGACCTCAGTGACCCGGCCACGACCGTCGCGCGCGTCTACGCCGCACCCATCGAGATGCGCGAGACCTACAACCTCATCGCGCAGACGGACACCGGCCGCACCGACAACGTCGTCATGCTCGGCGCCCACCTCGACGGCGCGTTCGAGGGTCCCGGCATCAACGACAACGGCAGCGGCGCCGCGGCCCTGCTCGAGACCGCGGTCCAGCTCGCCGAGGTCAAGAAGCTCAACAACGCCGTCCGCTTCGCGTTCTGGGGTGCGGAGGAGCTCGGGCTCCTCGGGTCGAACTACTACGTCGAGGACCTCGTGGCCAACAACCCGGCCGAGCTCGACAACATCGCCACCTACCTCAACTTCGACATGGTGGGCTCGCCCAACTACAAGATCGGGGTCTACGACGCCGACCAGTCCACCTACCCGGCCCCGACCGGCGTGCCGATCCCGGCCGGCTCGATCGAGACCGAGGACGTCCTGACCGACTACTTCGACTCCGTCGGGCAGCCGTGGGTGGACACGGAGTTCTCCGGACGCTCCGACTACCAGGCGTTCATCGTCAACGGCATCCCGGCCTCCGGCCTCTTCACCGGAGCCGAGCAGCCGAAGACCGCTGCCGAGCAGGAGCTCTTCGGCGGGCAGGCGGGCGTCGCCTACGACGTGAACTACCACGGTGCCGGCGACGACATCGACAACGTCAGCCGTGAGGCGCTCGACATCAACAGCGACGCCATCGCGCACGCCGCGATCACGCTCGCGATGAGCACCGAGACGATCAACGGCAAGCGCAGCGCCGGCAAGTCCGGCAAGCCGCACCCGAAGTTCGACGCCACCGGGAGGGCCGCCGCCTGACCGTGCGCTGACGCGCACCTGCGTGACCAGCCGGTATGCCGTCCGCTCGCCCTCGCAGGGGCGCGCGGGCGGCATACCGCCTTCCGGCAGCCCCCGGCCGGCCTGTGTCGAGGGCCTCCACGGCGTCCGCTGACGGTATGCCGGGTGCGCACTAGAGTGCGGAGCGTGACCGAGAACGCGACGCCAGAGACGCCCGCCACCGACGCCGCTCCGGCGGACACGCCCGACGCCGCTCCGGCGGACGCACCCGCCGCAGAGGCACCCGCGACGGAGGCGCCTACGGCCGAGAAGGCATCCACCGAGACGCCCGCCGAGAAGGCGCCCGCGGCCCAGAAGAGCTCGGGCGGCCCCATCCTCGACGAGATCCGGGCGGGGTACGCCTTCGACGGGCCGTCGCTCAACTTCGGCGCGGCCGTCGTCGAGAACACGGCCTACGCCGATGCGCCCGTGCAGATCCCGCTCGCGGTCCTCAACCGGCACGGCCTCGTCGCCGGCGCCACCGGCACCGGCAAGACCAAGACCCTGCAGCTCATGGCCGAGCAGCTCGCCGGCCAGGGCGTCCCCGTCTTCCTCGCCGACATCAAGGGCGACCTCTCCGGCCTCGCCAGCCCGGGCGAGGCCAACGACAAGGTGACCCAGCGCGCACAGGACGTCGGGCAGGACTGGCAGCCCACGGCATACGCGACCGAGTTCCTCAGCCTCGGCGGCCAGGGCAAGGGCGTGCCGATCCGCGCGACGATCACCGACTTCGGGCCCACGCTGCTCGCCAAGGTGCTCGGCCTCAACGACACCCAGGAGTCGAGCCTCGGCCTCGTCTTCCACTACGCCGACAAGAACGGCCTCGCGCTGCTCGACCTCAAGGACCTGCGCGCCGTCATCCAGTTTCTCACGAGCGACGAGGGCAAGCCGGAGCTCAAGGCCCTCGGTGGTCTGTCGAGCGCGACGGCGGGCGTGATCCTGCGTGAGCTCATCGCGTTCGAGGACCAGGGAGCGGATGCGTTCTTCGGCGAGCCGGCGTTCGAGACCACCGACCTGCTGCGCACGACCTCCGACGGCAAGGGCTTGATCACCTGCCTCGAGCTGCCCGGGGTGCAGGACCGGCCGGCCCTGTTCTCGACCTTCCTCATGTGGCTGCTCGCGGACCTCTTCCAAGACCTGCCCGAGGTCGGCGACGTCGACAAGCCCAAGCTCGTCTTCTTCTTCGACGAGGCGCACCTGCTCTTCGCCGACGCGAGCAAGGCGTTCCTCGACTCGATCGAGCAGACCGTGCGGCTCATCCGGTCCAAGGGGGTCGGCGTCTTCTTCGTGACGCAGTCGCCGCGTGACGTGCCGTCGGGCGTCCTCGCGCAGCTCGGCAACCGGGTCCAGCACGCCCTGCGCGCCTTCACCCCGGACGACGCCAAGGCGCTGAAGTCGGCCGTCAAGACCTACCCGCACACGCAGTACGACCTCGAGAAGCTGCTCACTTCGCTCGGCACCGGTGAGGCGGTCGTGACCGTCCTGTCCGAGAAGGGCGCGCCGACTCCGGTGGCGTGGACGCGCATGCGGGCGCCGCAGTCGCTCATGGCGCCGTCGCCCGAGGCGCTCGTCGACCAGACGATCGCCGCGTCGTCGATCGCGGGGAAGTATGCCGCGGTGACCGATCGCGAGTCGGCCTACGAGAAGCTCGCGGCGCGCGTGCAGGCGACGACGCCTCCGGCGTCCGGCGAGGCGGCCGGCACCGGGACTCCGGCGCCGGCTCCCGCGCCCTCGGGTGGCAAGGCTCCGGCACGCAAGCAGGCCCAGCCCAAGGAGGACCCGGGTCTCGTCGAGCAGGTCGTGAAGTCGAGCGCGTTCAAGTCGGCACTGCGCTCGGCCGGCACGGTCATCGGCCGCGAGATCACCCGCTCGATCTTCGGCACCCGCCGCCGCTGAGCCGCGCTCCATCTTGGGCACCCGCCGCCGCTGAGCCGCTGGCGTCGCCACGATCTGCGCCGGTCGCGCCACCGGCGCAGATCCTGGTGTGGGGCGCTCCCATGCGAGCGCCCCTCGGCACACTCTGCGCCGGTGGTCGCGGGCGCGTTGGCTGAGTGTTCCCCGAGAGTCGGCGACGGTCGGCCTGTCGTTGTTGCGAACTCTTTGCAACAACGAGAGGGTCGCGGGCATGGCTGACTACTCCCTCCCCGACCTGCCCTACGACTACGCCGCCCTTGAGCCCTACATCTCCGGCGCGATCATGGAGCTGCACCACGACAAGCACCACCAGGCCTACGTCACGGGCATCAACACCGCCGTCGAACAGCTGGAGGAGGCGCGCGACCGGCAGCTCTTCGGCAGCCTGTCGACGCTCGAGAAGAACCTCGCGTTCCACCTCGGCGGGCACGTCAACCACTCGGTGTTCTGGCCGAACATGTCACCCGACGGTGGCGACAAGCCGGTCGGCGAGCTGGCCGCGGCCATCGACGAGTACTTCGGTGGCTTCGACGCCTTCCGGGCCCACTTCCAGGCCGTCGCGCTCGGCCTGCAGGGGTCCGGTTGGGCCGTACTGGTGTGGGACGTGCTCGCGCAGCGACCGTTCATCGTCCAGCATTTCGACCACATGGGGAACGTGCCGCTCGGCATGGTGCCGCTGCTCATGCTCGACATGTGGGAGCACGCCTACTACCTCGACTACAAGAACGACAAGGCCACCTTCGTCGCGCAGTGGTGGAACGTCGTCAACTGGGCCGACGTCCAGCAGCGTTTCGAGAGCGCCCGCAGCCGGACTCCCGGGCTCATCGCCTGACCGGCGTCGCGCGTCACAGACCGAGAACCGCTGTGGCGTAGGCGTTCTCGACGTCCGCATCGGTGACCGTATGCCGCGTGCCGTCGCTCGCGGCATACGTCACCTCCCAGCCGTCCTCGGTACGTGTGAGGGACAGGAAGCGGTCGCCGAGCAGCTCGCGCAGCTGGTCCTCGCGAGGCAGCCACACGGCCTGGTCGAGCGTCACCGAGTCGAGTGCCCACTCGGTCGTGCCGTTGAAGCCGAGGACGGTCTGGTCGGCGAAGGACTGCGGCTCGACCGTGAGGTCGCTGATCCAAAAGACCTGCCCGGTGAGCAGCTCGGCGTCGATGACGAAGCGGTCGCCGGCGGCGGGCTGCCAGAGCACGCCGGCGTCGTGGACGAGCCGGCGGGCGAGCTCGAGGTCGATCATCGACCCATCATCGCCGCTGCTCGGTCGTGACGGTGATCCACCGAGAGCGAGGAGGCGCCTCAGCGCGAGGTCAGCGATGCCCGGGACACGGGGAAGTCGAAGAACGTCGTCGGGAAGAGCTCCGGCTTGTGGGTGAAGTGCCACCACTCCTCGGGCAGGTTCGAGAAGCCCTGTGCCGCAAGGGTGCTCACGAGAAGGTCGCGGTTGGCGCGGGCCTCGCCGGTGATGGCCGGGTTGGCGGTGTGCGAGAGCGTGTCGAAGCAGTCGAACGCGGTGCCCATGTCGAGCGACGCATCCGGTGCGCGGTCCTCGACGGGGCCAAAGCACGATCCCGCGGGATGCGGCGAGTGCGGCGTCGGTCCGGGACGGGCGTCGACCGGCTGGATCGTGAGGTCGACGGTGCTCGCCCGCGAATGGCCCGACTTCGCCGCGATGTAGCCGTCGGCGAAGAGCCGGGACTTGTCAACGCGGGGATAGAACTCCGACTTCATCTGCTCGTCGTCGAGGTCCTCGGCCCAGCGCACGAAGTGGTCGACGGCGGTCTGGGGCCGGTAGCAGTCGTAGACCTTGAGCGTGAGGCCGCGCGGTCGCAGGGCGTCCTGGGCCCGCGACAGCGCCTCCGCGGTGGGGCGCGTCACGAGGCACATCGGGGCGCGGTAGCCGTCGATACGTTCGCCGACGAAGTTGTGGTTCGTCGTGTAGCGGATCTCCTCGACGATCGTCGGGTCGACGTCGCGCAGGGCGACGATCTCCGCCGGCGCCTGAGCCGGGCGTGCGGCGACGGCCGGCTGGGGCCCGGCGACGGCGACACCCCCGACCATGGCGAGCGAGGCGGTCACGGGGGCGAGGAGACGACGCAGGCTCATGACCCGTGTCTACTCCGCGGCCCCGGTCCTCACAAGAGCGTGAGATACGCCGCCTTCGTGAGGACCGGAGCGTCCGCGGTCTCAACGCGGGTGCGAGGATCGGCCGTGTGACAGCTGCCACCCCTCCCTGCTGCCCCAGCCCACGAGCGTCGAGCCCGGTGACGGCCGGCTGACCTTGACCTCTCCGGTCGTCGTCGACGGCACGCCCCGGTTCGTCCGGCACGTGCGTCGGGCGCTCGGTCCGGGACTCGACGTGCAGCCGGCGGGAGACGGTGCCCCGGCCGTGGTGCGCCTCGTCGTCGACGCTGCGCTGGCGCCCGAGGAGTACCACCTCGCCGTGACCACCCACGGCGTCGAGGTGCGGGCGGCCGACGACGATGCGGCCGGCTGGGCCGTCCAGACCCTGCGCCAGCTCCTGCCGACCGAGGCGTTTGCCCTCTCGGGCCAGGCGAGCGAGTCCGTCGAGCTGCCGGTCGTGACGGTGCGTGACCGTCCGCGGTTCTCGTGGCGCGGGCTGCACCTCGACGTGGCGCGACACGTCATGCCGGTCGACTTCCTGCTCCGGCTGCTCGACCTCATGGAGCTGCACAAGCTCAACGTCTTCCACCTCCACCTCACCGACGACCAGGGCTGGCGCTTCCCCGTGCCGTCGCTGCCCGGCCTCACCGACATCGGCTCGTGGCGGGCGGGCACGTGGCAGGGCCAGACCGGCGAGCTCGACGGGGTGCCGCACGGTGGCTTCTACACGCGCGCGCAGCTCGAGCAGCTCGTCTCGTATGCCGCGGAGCGCGGTATCCGGGTCGTCCCCGAGATCGACGTGCCCGGCCACGTACGGTCACTGCTCGCGGCATACCCGCAGATGGGTGCGCGGCCGGTGGCCGCGATGGAGGTGCCCGGCACCTGGGGCGTCTTCGACGAGGTGCTGTGGCTCGACGACCCGGCGGTCGAGATGGTCGAGACGATCTATGCCGAGCTCCTTGAGGTCTTCCCCTCGACCGACATCCACATCGGCGGCGACGAGTGCCCGACGACGGAGTGGGTCGCCGACCCGCGCGGTGCCGAGCTCGCGCAACGTCGCGGCGTCGACGGACCGGGGCAGCTGCAGGGATGGTTCACCCGCCACCTCGTCGACTGGCTGGCCGAGCGCGGCCGCCGCACCGTCGGCTGGGACGAGATCCTCGAGCAGGGCGACGTGCCGGACGCGCTCGTCATGGCATGGCGCAACCGCGAGGAGGGTGTGCGTGCGGCACGGGCCGGACACGACGTCGTCATGGCGCCGCAGGAGGTCTTCTACTTCGACCACTACCAGGACGCCGGCCCCGACGAGCCGCACACGATCGGTGGGCTGAGCACGATCGGCGACGTCGCGGCATACGACGTCCTCGACGGTCTCGACGACGCGGCGGCGGCGCGGGTCGTCGGCATCCAGGGGCAACTGTGGACCGAGTACATGCCGACGTCGCAGCACGTCGAGTACATGGCGTTCCCGCGGGTGAGCGCGCTCGCGGAGAACGCGTGGTCGGGTCCGGCCGAGTGGTCCGAGCTCGAGCCGCGGCTGACGGCGCAGCTCGCGCGGCTCGAGGCCCGAGGGGTCAACGTGCGCCCGCTCGACGGACCGCGGCCGTGGCAGCGCGGCGGCACCGGACGGCTCACGCGGGACCTGCCGTACAAGCCCTGATCGGCGAGTGCGCCGGCTCGCCGGGTCGTCAGCCGAGGACCCAGGCGAGCAGCAGGATGACCGGGACCGAACCGACTGTCGTGATGAGGATCGTGTCGCGCGCCAGCGTCGTCGCTCGGTCGTAGCGGGTCGCGTGCACGAAGATGTTCTGCGCCGTCGGCAGCGCGGACGTCACGACGATCGCGAGCAGCGCGTGCCCCTCGACCCCGAGCACGACGCTCGCGACGAACCACGCGACGAGCGGTTGCACGAGCAGCTTGAGCAGCGAGGTCGTCGCCAGCTCGGCTGCCGACCCGGCGCGCCCCAGCCCCGGGCCGAGCCGCAGCGCGACGCCATAGGCGACGAGCATGCTCGGCACGGCCATGTTGCCGAGCAGCTCGAGCGGGTTCGCCACGAACGCCGGCAGGGTCCAGCCGGTCAGCGACAGCACGACACCGAGTAGCGAGCCCACGGTGAGTGGGTTGCGGATCGGCCGGGACGCGAACTGCCACCACCGCAGCCGCCCCTCGCGGGAGTCCGCGTCGAGCACCGCGAGGGCCAGCGGTTGGAGGACGAGCATCTGCAGCAACAGCGTCGGTGCGACGTAGGCCGCGTCGCCGAGGACGTAGCTCGCCACCGGGATGCCGAGGTTGCCGGCATTGACGTATGCCGCGCTGAGCGCGCCGATCGTCGTGTCACCGAGGCTGCGGTGCCACACGAGACGGGCGATGGTGACATAGACCGACGCTGCGACGACCGCTCCGGCGACGGACGCGATGAGGTTGCTCGACAGCACGTCATGCACGTTGGCGCGCGACAGGGTCATGACCATGAGGGCCGGGCTTGCGACGAAGAACGCGACCTTGGACAGCACCTGTTGTGCACTGGCGTCGACGATGCGCAGGTGGGCGAGGAGGGCGCCGACTCCGATGACGACACCGATCGTCGCGAATCCGGTGAGTACGCCCTGCACGGGCTGCAGGTTAGGTGGTCGGTCGCAGCACCGGCGTTGCGGTCTCGCGGAGTGACGCGCCCAAGACGGCTCGCGAGCCTCACCGTGACTCGCAAGCCTGATCGATCCAGCTTGCGAGTGACGGCCGGGCTTGCGAGCCGGATCGGGCCTTGCGGGTAGCGGCGACAGCCGACTGCGGCGGCCGCACGCTCGCAGCGAGACATCATGATGCCTGGGCATATGATGCTATGATGCGGCCATGCGGACAACGGTGACCCTCGACGACGATCTCGCTCGCCTCCTGAGCGACCGTCAGCACCGGGAGCGCAAGACGTTCAAGCAGGTGCTCAACGAAGCCCTGCGCGCGGGCCTCACGGTCGCGCCTGCCGAGCCAGAGACGTACCGACATCGCACGCACCGATCCGGGGTCCGTCCCGGGTTCGACATCACCGCGCTCAATCGGCTCGCCGACGAGCTTGAGGACGAGGAGACCACGGCTGGCGGGTCTGCGTGATCATCCCCGACGTCAATCTGCTCGTGTACGCAGTCTTCGACGGGTACCCGCAGCACGAGCGAGCCGCGGCATGGCTGGTCGAGGCGTTGAACGGCGCTGAGGAGTTCGCCCTCACGGCACCGGCCATCTTCGGGTTCATCCGTCTGGCGACCAGCGCCCGGATCCACGAACGACCCCTGTCCGTCGCCGCCGCGACGGAGTACGTCGACGAGTGGCTCGCCCGACCGCAGAGCCGCTTCCTCGGGTCGAGTCCGGAGAACGTGCGGTTGGCGCTCGGGCTCCTGGAGGCGGTGGGTACGGGAGCCAGCCTCACGACGGACGCCCAGCTCGCCGCCCACGCGGTCGAATCGGGCGGAACGGTCTTTTCCAACGACCGTGACTTCGGCCGCTTTGCCGGGGTGCGGTGGGTCAATCCTCTCGACTGACCTCGCCGCTCCGCCGGTCCCAGCCTGTCCCGCCCCGTTCGATGGGTGAGTTTTTCACGGGGTGGGTGGACGCAGCACGGGCGTCAGGGTCTCGAGGACCGTGGCGTCCTCGATCGTCGACGGCACGTTCGGGGTCTTGCCGTCGGCGATCTCGCGCATCGTCTTGCGCAGGATCTTGCCCGAGCGGGTCTTGGGCAGGGCGGTGACGACGTCGACCTGACGCAGCGCCGCGACGGCGCCGACCTCGTCGCGCACCCGCTGCACCAGCTCGGCCCTGATGCGTTCGCCCTCCTCGCCGGAGCCGTCGATGCCGGACTTGAGGACGACGAACCCGCGCGGCAGCTGGCCCTTGAGCTCGTCGGCGACGCCGATGACCGCGCACTCCGCGACGGCCTCGTGGCCGGCGAGGGCGGCCTCGATCGAGCCGGTCGAGAGCCGGTGCCCGGCGACGTTGAGCACGTCGTCGGTGCGGCCCATGACATAGAGGTAGCCGTCCTCGTCGACGAGCCCGCCGTCCCCGGTGAGGTAGTAGCCGGCATACGTCGACAGGTACTCGCCGACGTAGCGGTCGTCGTCGCCCCAGAGCGTCGGCAGCGTCCCCGGCGGCAGCGGCAGGCGGATCGCGATGGCACCCTCCTCGCCCGCAGGGAGAGGTGAGCCGGTCTCATCGAGGATCTGCACGGCATACCCCGGCACCGGGACCGATGGGGAGCCGGGCTTGATCGGCATCGGCTCCAACCCGCGAAGGCTCGACGCGATCGGCCACCCCGTCTCGGTCTGCCACCAGTTGTCGACGACGGGGACGCCGAGGCGGTCGGTCGCCCATTGCCAGGTGTCGGGGTCGAGGCGTTCGCCGGCGAGGAAGAGCGTCTCGAGGCTCGACAGGTCGTAGTCGCGCAGAAGCTCGCCGTCCGGGTCGTCGCGTTTGATCGCGCGGTATGCCGTGGGCGCCGTGAACATGGCCTTCACGCCGTAGTCCTGGATCACCCGGAAGAACGCGCCGGCGTCGGGGGTGCCGACCGGTTTCCCTTCGTAGAGAACGGAACTCGCGCCGGTGAGCAGTGGCGCGTAGACGATGTAGGAGTGGCCGACGACCCATCCGACGTCGCTGGCGGTGAACCAGGTGTCGCCCTCGTTGATGCCGTAGATGTTCGGCATCGACCAGCGCAGCGCGACCGCGTGACCGCCGTTGTCGCGGACGATGCCCTTGGGGCGACCGGTCGTGCCGGAGGTGTAGAGGATGTAGAGCGGGTCGGTCGCCTTGACGGCGACCGGGTCGGCCGGCTCGGCGTCAGCCATGACCTCGTCCCAGGTCATCTCCTCCCAGTCGGTGTCGCGCACCCCGACTTCGGCGGTCGCCTGCTCGCGCTGCAAAACGATGACCGACTCGGGCTTGTGGCTGCTGCGGTCGAGCGCGGCGTCGAGGAGCGGCTTGTACTCGACGACGCGGCTGGGCTCGATGCCTGCCGACGCGGACACGACGGCAACCGGCTTGGCGTCCTCGATGCGCGCGGCGAGCTCGGCCGGCGCGAACCCGCCGAAGACGACGGAGTGCACCGCCCCGATCCGCGCGCACGCGAGCATCGCGACGACGGCCTCGGGGATCATCGGCATGTAGATGACGACGCGGTCGCCCTTCGTCACACCGAGCGAGTCGAGCACCCCGGCGAAGTGCGAGACCTCGTCGAGCAGGGCGGCATAGGTGAGGGTCCGGCGGGTGTCGGTGACGGGGCTGTCGTAGTGGATCGCGGGCTGGTCTCCGCGCCCCGCCGCGACGTGCCGGTCGAGGGCGTTGAAGCAGGTGTTGAGCTCGGCGTCCGGGAACCACCGGTAGAACGGCGGGTTGTCGTCGTCGAGGATGCGCTGCGGGGGAGTGACCCAGTCGATGTCCTGCGCGGCCTCGCGCCAGAACTCGTCGGGATGCTCGATGCTGCGCCGGTATGCCGCGTCGTAGGCCGTCATGTCGGCCATCCTCGCGCTGTGGCCGGGTGGGGACCAGAGGTTGCGCTCGCGGGTGCGGACGAACGGCGCCGGTCCTGCGACGAACGGGGCCGGCTCGGTTCGCGCCTGTCCCTAAGCGTCCAATTGGGTGAGTTCGGGACGCGTCAGGTCCGCTGTCCCGAAGCGTCCAATTGGGTGAGTTCGGGACGCGTCAGCCCCAGTTCGCGGCCTGGGTGAGGCAGAACGGGTGGCCGCTCGGGTCGAGCAGGACGCGCCACGTGTCGCCGGGCTGGTCCTCGGGGAGGGTGGCGCCGAGCGCGACACACTCCTGCGCCGCCGCGTCGAGGTCGTCGACGGCGAGGTCGAGGTGGAACTGCTTGCTGCCGTGCTCGTTCGGCCAGCTGGGCGCCTCGAAGTCGGGGACGGTCCCGAAGCCGAGGGCGTGGTCGGGGCCGGTGAGCATCGCGTAGCCGTCGGCGTCGTGCGCGATGTCCCAGCCGAGGACGGCGTTCCAGAAGGCGGCGTCGCGGCTGGCGTCGGAACTGTCGAGGGTGAGCATCTTGAGGGCGGCGAGGGCCATGTCGTCTCCTGGGTCGGGCGCTGTGGGCGAGTTCGGGTCGGGTGTCCCCGAGCCTGCCTAGGGTGGGGCCGTGTCGGCTAGGACAAACCCGCCATCGCCGCAGCGGACGGCTTCGTATGCCGGGATCCTGCGTCCCGACGAGCTCTCCCGCCGCGTGCAGGTGCGCCGGTGGCCGGCGTCGGAGCGGGTAGCGCCGTGGGTCGAGAACCACTGGTCGCTCCGGTGGGACCTGCCCGACGGCGCGTCCTACGACAGTGAGACGCTGCCGCACCCGACGTGCTCGCTCACCGTCGAACGCGGCACCCACCCCCGGCCGGAGCTCGCCGGCGAGGAGGTCGCCATCACCGGGGTCGTCACTCGCCGCTTCCGGGTCGACATCCGCGGGCGGGGTCGCGTCGTCGGGATGCGCTTCCGGCCGGGCGGCCTCGCCGCACTCACCGGGCACAGTGCCCGCGACTGGACCGACCGCACCGTGCCCGCCGCCGGGGTCGTGTCACCGGAGGTGAGTGCAGCGCTCGGTGCGCTCGACCTCGACGGGGACGACACGGCATACGAGAGCGGGATGACGGCCGTCGAGGCCGCGTTCCCGAGCGATCGCGACGTCGACGAGCGCTACGCGCGGGTGCTCCGGGTCGTTGCCGACATGCTCGAGGACCGGACCTTCTACTCCGTTGCGCAGGTGGAGGAGCGGCACCACGTCTCGACGCGGACGCTGCAGCGCGACTTCCTCCACTACATCGGGGTCGGGCCGAAGTGGGTGCTCGCGCGGTACCGGATGCACGACGTCGTCAGCGCCCTCGACGACGGGTACGACGGGCCGCTGACCGAGCTCGCGATGCGGCACGGGTTCTACGACCAGGCGCACTTCACCCGTGACTTCACGACCCTCGTCGGGGTGACGCCGAGCCGGTACCGCGAGCGTCGGTGAGCGATTTCGTCGGCGCGTGGGCGCTCGGGTAACCTCCTCCGTTGGAGGATTCGCATAGTGGCCTAGTGCGCACGATTGGAAATCGTGTTGGGATAAAACCCTCGGGGGTTCAAATCCCCCATCCTCCGCCAAATAGGTGTGGCCCCCACGCGGCAGCGGGGGGGCCACACTCATGTTGGCAGGTCGGCGCGGCTGGACGCGGAAGTCGGTTCAGGCCGCGGATATCTCCGCGTCCGACCCCGGTTTCCGCGTCTGGGACCGCGCTAGACCTCTTGCATCGGCTCGACGCCGTGGCTAAGTTCCAAGGTGCAGCCCTAGTGCGTGAATTGTTCACATCGTCGTGAACACCGAGGAACCGGAGAAGCCATGACCCCCAGGCCCGTCACCCGCCGCACCGCGATCGCCTCGGCGGTCGCCGTCTCCTTCGCCGCGGGGGCCGCCCCCCGCTCGGCGTTCGGCACCCCGCTCGCGACCCCGGCCGGTCCGCGCGGCTGGGTCGAGTCGACCATCGCGCGCATGACCTTGGAGGAGAAGGTCGGTCAGCTCTTCGTCCAGAACGTCTACGGCAAGGACGCGACCACGCCCGACGACCGCAACCTCCCGCTCTATGGCGTCGCGAGCCCGGCCGAGGTCGTGCAGAAGTACCACCTCGGCGGCATCATCTACTTCGCCTGGACCGACAACGTCGCGAACCCCACCCAGATCGCCGGCCTCTCCAACGGGCTCCAGCAGGCCGCGCTGAGCCAGCCGTCGAAGGTCAAGGTGCCGCTGCAGGTCGCCGTCGACCAGGAGCAGGGTGTCGTCACCCGGATCGGCCCGCCGGCAACCCAGTTCCCCGGCTCCATGGCGCTCGGAGCCGGCCGCTCCACCGAGGACGCCCGCACCGCCGCCCGCATCACCGGCGAGGAGCTGCGCGCCATGGGCATCAACGTCGACTTCGCGCCCGTTGCCGACGTCAACGTCAACCCGCTCAACCCGGTCATCGGGACGCGCTCCTTCTCGAGCCGTCCGGACCTCGCCGCCAGCATGGTCGCGGCGCAGGTGCAGGGCTACCAGGACGACGGCAACGTCGCTGCGTCCGCGAAGCACTTCCCCGGCCACGGCGACACCGCCACCGACAGCCACGTCGCGTTCCCCGTCATCACGCACACCCGCGAGCAGTGGGAGCAGATTGACCGCCCGCCGTTCCAGGCCGCGATCGACAAGGGCATCGACATGATCATGACGGCGCACCTGTCCTTCCCGGCGCTCGACGACTCCGGCAACCCGGCCACGCTGAGCAAGCCGATCCTCACCGGCCTGCTCCGGGAGGAGCTCGGCTACGAGGGCGTCATCGTCACCGACGCCCTCAACATGCAGGGGGTGCGCGACCTCTACGGCGACGCCGAGGTTGCCGTGCGCGCCCTCGAGGCCGGCGTCGACCAGCTCCTCATGACGCCGGCGATGGACGAGGCGTATGCCGCGGTGCTGGGTGCCGTGCGTTCCGGCCGGATCAGCGAGAAGGCCATCAACGACAAGCTGCGTCGCGTCCTCGCGCTCAAGGTCCGTCGGGGCATCGTCGCCGACCCGACGGTCGACGTCTCCGCCGTCCCGCAGCTCGTCGGTCCGGCCGAGAACCTCGCCATCGCCGATGCCGTCTCGAACCGCACGACGACCCTCGTCGTCAACGACGACAAGGTCCTCCCGCTCGCCGCGAGCGGCAAGAATGTCCTCGTCACCGGCTACGGCGTGACGACGACGCAGACCCTCGCGGCGGGCTTGACCGAGGCCGGCGCCACGACGACGACCAACGTCACCGGCACCTCGCCCACCGACGCTCAGATCGCGGCCGCGGTCGCGGCGGCGCAGGGCAAGGACGCGATCGTCGTCACGACGATGAAGGCTTGGGACACGGCCGTCACCGACAAGCGCGCCGGTCAGCAGAAGCTCGTCAAGGCGTTGCAGGACACCGGGATTCCCGTCATCGTCGTCGCCACCCGCGACCCCTACGACATCGCCTACCTGCCCGGCACGCGGACCTACCTCGCGACCTACTCCTACAGTCCCGTCGCCATCGAGGCCGTCGCCCGCGTCATCGCCGGGACGGTGTCGCCGACGGCGAAGCTGCCGGTCGACATCCCCGCCGAGGGCGACCCGTCCACGATCCTCTACCCGTTCGGCCACGGCCTCACCTACTGAAACCACACCCCGACTGGTTGCCCGTTCGTGCGTGAAAAGCGCAGCGACGAGTGCACGAACGGGCAACCAGTCGGGAAGAACAAAGGAAGCGCACCATGACTGCACCCAACCGTCGACAGCTCCTCACCGGTGGTGTCGGGGTCGCCGGCGCCGCCGCCCTCGGACTCGGGGCCTCCCCGGCACACGCGACCACGGCAGGCGCGCGGACGGCATACGCCACCGCCTCGAACGACCCACGACGACCGGTGACGCCGGGCGCGGACGTCGCAGCGGCCGACAACTGGTCCGTCCTCGCCGGCCGCAAGGTCGGCATCATCACGAACCCGACCGGGATCCTGCGCAACCTCCGCTCGATCGTCGACGAGATGCACGAGGCCGGAACCGTCCACATCCGGGCGGTCTTCGGGCCCGAGCACGGCTTCCGCGGCACGGCGCAGGCCGGCGAGGCCGAGGACACCTACGTCGACGAGCGCACCGGCATCACCGTCTACGACGCCTACGGCGCGAACACCGCGAAGTTCGCGTCGATGATCAAGGCGTCCGGCACCGACACGGTCGTCTTCGACATCCAGGACGTCGGCGCGCGGTTCTACACCTACATCTGGACGATGTACACAGCGATGAAGGCGTGCGTCGAGACCGGCGCCTCGCTCGTCGTGCTCGACCGCCCCAACCCCATCGGCGGCATGACCCGCGGCCCGATGATGACCGAGGCCTACACCTCCGGCGTCGGCGCCGAGGCGATCGTCCAGCAGCACGGCATGACCGTCGGCGAGCTGGCGCGGTTCCTCAATGGCGAGATCCTCGCGAGCGACACCGGCGGCCGGACGCTCGACGAGGTCACCGTCGTCGAGGTGCGCGGCTGGCGCCGCGACGTGACGTATGCCGGTACCGGCCTTCCGTGGGTCCTCCCCAGCCCGAACATGCCGACGCCGGACACCGCGCTCGTCTACCCAGGGACGGGCATGTTCGAGGGCACGAACCTCTCCGAGGGGCGTGGCACGACGCGGCCGTTCGAGCTCATCGGTGCGCCCTACGTCGACTACCGCTGGGCCGAACGGCTCGCGACGCGCGGCCTTCCTGGCGTGGGGTTCCGCGAGGCCTACTTCACGCCGACGTTCAACAAGCACGTCGGCAAGGTCTGTGGCGGTGTGCAGGTGCACATCACCGACCGGAACGAGGTCGACGCCATCCGCACCGCCGTCGAGATGCTCGTCGCGCTCAAGGCGCTCTATCCCGAGTTCGACTGGCGTCGCGACAGCTGGGACGCCGCGCGGCCCTACTGGATCGACAAGCTCACCGGCTCGACGCGACTGCGCGACCAGATCACCGCGGGTGCCGACGCCGACACCGTCATCGGGGCGTGGCAGGCGGAGCTCGCGGCGTTCGAGGCGCAGCGCAAGCCCTACCTCATCTACGGCGGGCCGGCGCGATGACTGCGGGCCCGGTGCCGCAGCACGTCTCCCGTCAGGTCACGCGTCGCGTCTCGCGTCGCGTCGTCCTCGACGGCGGGATCGCCGCTGGGACAGCGCTTTTCGTGAAGCTGCCGTCGGCCGTCGCGGAGGACTTCACGAAGCCGTTCACCGGGTTCGCCCCGCCGTCGACGGTCCTGCGTGAGGGCACGCCCGCCTCCGTCGGCCTCGACCCGGCACCGATCGAGATCGCGAAGCAGCGCGTGATCGGCTACCAGACGGCGCCCGCTGGGGGGACGCCGCTCTACCCCGGTCACGTCGGGCTCATGGCCCACGACGGCATGATCGTCACAACCCAGGTCGACGGCTGGGCGCTGCGCTACGCCACCGCGACGACCGAGCTCCCGCGCTCGGAGTGGATCCCGATGCGACGCGACACGATCTTCGACCTCGCGTCGGTGTCCAAGCTGTTCACGTCGATCGCCGTCGTCCAGCTCATCGAGGAGGGGCGGGTCGAGCTGGAGGCGACGGTCGCGACCTATCTGCCGGAGTTCGCGGCGAACGGCAAGGAGTCGGTGCCGATCCGGCACCTGCTCACGCACACGAGTGGGTTCGTCGCGTGGGTGCCGTTGTGGAGCCGCTACCCCGACAAGGCATCACGCATCGCGGCCGTGATGAACCAGCCGCTGCTCAACCCGGTCGGCTCGACCTACCTCTACAGCGACCTCAACCTCATCACTCTCGGCGTCCTCGTCGAGAAGCTGCGGGGCATGCCGCTCGACGAGGTCGTCGCGGAGCACATCACCGGGCCGCTCGGCATGAGCGACACCGGCTACAACCCGACCCAGCGCGAGCGCACCGCCGCGACCGAGTACCAGGTGACGCCGTCGCGCGGCATGGTCTGGGGCGAGGTCCACGACGAGAACGCCTGGTCCCTCGGCGGTGTCGCCGGACACGCCGGGGTCTTCTCCACCGTCGACGACCTGGCGATCCTCGGGCAGGCGCTGCTCAACGGCGGCACCTACCGCGGCGGCCGGATCCTGACGCGCAAGAGCGTGGCGATGCTCATCACGAACTACACGACGGACTTCCCCGGCGACGACCATGGGCTCGGCTTCGAGCTCAACCAGATCTGGTACATGGACGCCCTCAGCGGCCCGCGCACCGCCGGCCACACCGGCTACACCGGCACCTCGCTCGTCATCGACTTCCAGTCGCGCTCCATCGCGATCCTCCTGACCAACCGCGTCCACCCGTCGCGGTCGTGGGGCAGCATCAACCCCGCCCGCCGCGAGTGGGCCGGCGGGCTCGGTCGGGCGCTTCCGGTGAGCCCGCGTGGCAGGCACGTCGCCTGGGAGACGCAGGCCAACCATGCGTCGTATGCCGTTCTCTCCGTGCCGCTTTCGGTTCCGTCTGCGGGTGCGCGGCTCGGGTTCGACCTCGTCGCCGAGACCGAGGAGACCGACCTCCTCAGGGTCGAGGTGACGAGTGGTGACCCGGGCAGTGCGGGGGCGGCGTGGACGTTGTTGCCGTTGGACTACCGCTACCCCGGCGAGACCCGTCCCGACGCCGAGGACGGCAGTGTCAGCGGGACGCCCGGGATGCGGAAGTGGGCGCTCGTGCGGGCGTTGCTGCCCGGTGGGACGACCGGCGTGCGCTGGAGCTACACCACCGACGCCAACACCCTCGGTCGCGGTGTGGCGGTGAGCCGGGTCCGTGCCGTCAGCGACGCCGGCGTCCTCGTCGACAGCGATGGGAACTCCGGCGCCTTCACGGCTTCGGGCTGGACACTCGTCCGGAGGTCGTAGTTTTGGGCCATGCCACGCTCGACGCCCCGCGACGACAGTCCCGACTCGCGCGACAGCACTGCAGACATGGGTGACGCGCCGCTGCTCGTCCGGCTGCGCGGCATACGGCCCACGCTCACGCCCGCCGAGGAGCGGGTGGCGACCGAAGTCCTTGCCGACGCCCGACGCGCCTCGGACCTGACGATCACCGAGCTCGCTCGGTCCGCCGAGACGTCGGAGACGACGGTTCTGCGCTTCTGCAAGCGCCTCGGGCTCAAGGGGTATCCGCAGCTCCGGCTCGCGCTCGCGGCCGAGTCGGCGATGCCGCGTGAACAACGGATGGCCGGCAGTGACATCAGCGCCACCGACACGATCGACGACATCGTCGCCAAGGTCGCGGCCGTCGACTCCAGCGCCGTCGAGGAGACCGCGCAACAGCTGGATCGCGACGCGTTGACCCGCGCGGCCGCGGCGGTCGCGGCGGCGAGCCGGGTCGACATCTACGGCATCGGCGCGAGCGCCCTCGTCGGAAGCGACCTGCAGTCCAAGCTGCACCGGATCGGTCTGGTCTCCTTCGCGTGGAACGACCCGCACATCGCCCTCACGAGCGCGACCCTCCTTGGTCGTGGTGACGTCGCGGTCGGCATCTCCCACACGGGCGCGACGGCGGAGACGATCGAGTCGCTCGGGGTTGCGCGCGAGCGGGGCGCGACGACCGTGGCGTTGACGAACTTCCCGCTGTCGCCGCTCGCGAGCTCCGCCGACATCGTCCTCACGACGGCGGCCCGTGAGACGTCGCTGCGCTCGGGCGCCACGGCCAGCCGGATCGCGGCGCTCACCGTCGTCGACTGTCTCTACATCGCCGTGGCACAACGCGACCTGCGGCGAGCCCGCAAGGCGGTGGCCGACAGCCGCAAGGCGGTCGAAGGCCACCACGTCTCGTGAGCAAGTCACGCTGTCATACGTGCGCGCGTGAGAAAATCACGTCATGACGAGTGATGTCTCGAGCGAGATCGCCGGTGAGGTCCGGGTCAGCGCCCCCACCGAGGAGCGCCACCCGGGGACGAGGGGCATCGACACGGCGTCCTCGCTCGAGATCCTTCGCCTCATGAACGACGCGGATCGCACCGTGCCCGAGGCCATCGCACCGGTCCTGCCGGAGCTGGCCCGCGTCGTCGACCGCGCGGTCGAGGGGATCAGGGCAGGGGGGAGCGTGCACTACTTCGGCGCCGGCACGTCGGGACGGTTGGCGGTCCTCGACGCAGCCGAGCTCATGCCGACGTTCAACGCGCCCGAGGGGCTCTTCGTCGCCCACCATGCGGGCGGCGAGCGTGCGCTCGTCCAGGCCGTCGAGAACGTCGAGGACGACGAGGAGCTGGGGCGTGCCGAGGCATCGGGGCTCACGCGGCACGACGTCGCTATCGGGATCGCCGCGTCGGGGCGGACGCCGTACGTGCGAGGTGCGCTCACGGAGGCGCGAGCCCGCGGGGCGGCCACAGCCCTCGTGACGTCGAACCCGCGCGCCGAGATCGCCGACGTCGTCGACCACCTCATCGCGCCCGACACCGGGCCCGAGGTCGTCACCGGCTCGACCCGGCTCAAGGCCGGCACGGCGCAGAAGCTCGTCCTCAACGCGTTCTCGACGGCCGTGATGATCCGACTCGGCCGGACGTGGTCCAACCTCATGGTCGAGGTCGTCGCGACGAACGCGAAGCTGCGCGGACGCGTCATACGGATCCTCCAGGAGGCCACCGGCGCGGACGAGGACACGGCGCGGGCTGCCCTGGACGAGGCCGACGGGCAGCTCAAGCCGGCGCTCGTCGCGCTGCTGGCGGGTGTGCCCGTCGACGCGGCAGCGGCTGCGCTGGCCGGGCACGACGGGTCGGTCGCCGCCGCCCTCGCCGGGCTGCGCGCCTGAGCACAAGCCCGACGGCCCTACCGGGGCATGGTGCCGAGCGGGATTCGGTGGGCATCGAGGCCCCGGGTTAGCATGGAGTCCGGCACCCCGTGTGGTGGTACCTCACTGAACTCCCCCAGGGCAGGAATGCAGCAAGGGCAGGTGAGCTCTTCCAGGTACGCGGGGTGTCTTCGTATGCCGGCACGTACCTTTCCGACATATTGCGCACAGTTCGCACGCTCGCTGGCGCTCGCGTGCGACCTGTGCGCAATATGTCGGGGGTGGGGCGAACTGTGCGCAATAAGTCGGGGATGCGGGGTCAGGCGCCGCAGGCGCAGCCGCCGTCACAGCCTCCGCAGCCCTCGGTGCGCGCCTCGGGGGCGTTGTGCCGGTCGGCCCAGGTCAGCTCCAGTGCCCGGACGAGCGCGTCCACCGGCTGGGCACCGGTCACCGCGAACTTCTGGTCGAGCACGAATGCGGGCACGGCCGTGATCCCGATCTGGTTGGCCGTCGCCTCGTCGGCCCGCACGTCATAGCCGTAGTCCTCCGATCCGAGCATCTCGCGGACGTCCTTCTCGCCCAGCCCGGCCTCGACGGCGAGCCGGACGAGGGTGTCCCGGTCGCCGAGCGCGGCGCCCTCGGAGTACCACCCGCGCATGAGCCGCTCCATGACCGGCTTCTCGAGGCCGCGGGCGCGGGCGAGGTGGATGACCCGGTGCGCGTCGAAGGAGTTGCCGCCGACGGCCTTGTCCCACTGGAAGTCCAGCCCGACCTCGGCGGCGTCGCGCGCCATCTGCTCGTGCTGCGCCACCATCTCCTCGCGCGAGCGGCCGTACTTCGCTGCGACACGGTCGACGTTCGAGCCCTCGATGACCGCGGGGGCGTTCCGGTCGAGCTGGTAGCTGTGCCAGATGACGTCGACCTCGCGCGGCTCCTCACCCTCCGGCGTCGCGGCAGCGAACTCCTCCAGCGCCAGCTCAAGGCGTCGCTTGCCGACGTGACAGAAGGGGCAGACCAGGTCGAACCAGACATCGATGCGCACCCCACGACGATACGTCGCGCGGGCTGGGGTCAGACGTCGCGGTGGGCGAGGGACTCGGACCGCACACGGGACAGGCCGGCATACACGACGCAGACGGCGACCACCCACGTCGTGATGACGAACCATCCGTTGGACGCGAACCGCGGTGCGCCCCAGAGCATCCCGCCGACAAGAAGGGTGCGCAGCAGGGTGGTCTTGCCGGAGCCGTTCGGGCCGCGCACGACGAGGCAGGTTCCGGCAGGAACGTGCAGTGAGACCGGTGCGAGGAGGGTCGCCGGGCCGATGACCTTCGAGACCCCTTCCGCCCTGACCTCCACGCCGCCACGCTATCCGGCGTGTCATCCGGACCCGGTCACCGGCATGATCGGGCCCGTGACCACGCCGATCCCTCGTGACGACCGTCCTGTCCCGCGGTGGGCTCGCGCCTTCGCGGTCGTCGCCATCGCCGCGGGGGCGGCGGTGGCGTTCGCTCTGGCCGCCGACGCGGGACCCGACGCGCGCCCGTGGCTCGTCGTCCTCACCTACGTCGCCGCGGTCGCCGCGACTCTCGGCGCCCTCGCGCTCGGGATGGAGGAGTGGGCGCGCACCGGCAGGCACCCTCGTCGGACGGGTGTCGCGACGTTCGCCGTCCTTCTCCTCGCTGTCGCAGGGTTCGTCGTGGCGGTCCCGGTGGGATGGGCGGCGGTCACCGGGTGGGTGGCCGGGATCCTCGGGTCGAGCCTGGTGAGCATCCCGATCCTGCGGCGCAACCGCGGAGCCGTGGATGCCTACTGGGCCGAGCGCCGTCGCGCTGCGACGGTCGAGGCTGCAGAGGCGCCGGGCGCGAGAGGGCGGCGCGCACCCGGCCGTCGCGGCCGGCCGGCACCCGTCGGGACGATGCTGCGTGGTGAGATCACGCGCGCCCGCCGACGACTCCTCGCGGTGACGCTCGCAGCCCTCCTGGTGACGGGCGGCTTCGTCGCCGTCTTCCGTTCCGAACCGGCCTTCTGGATGACGGCCGGGGTCGCGGCCTTCTACGTCCTCTGGGAGGTGCGCGGGATCGCGTCGCGCCGTCTCGCCCTGCGCGCGTACGAGGCGGGCCGGTCCCGTCCTCGCGTCGCCTGGGTCGCCCTGCTGTACGACCCGGCGCCGAGGATGGTCCGGCCGCTGCTCGCCGTGTGGGACGAGCGCCCGGAGCCGGGACCGGGCCGTTATCCCAAGCCGGACCGGGTCTATCGGGCCGACGACGAGGCCGACGACCTGCTCTCGTTCCAGCAGTCCCTGGAGGTCCACGAAGCGTGGGTGCCCGCGTCCCGGGAACCGTTCCTGCCGCCGCGCTGGGTGGTCGCCGACGCCGGCGCCGCGATCCCGCAACGCCGCGCGCTCTTCGGCCGGTGGTACTTCGGCATGCTCTCGCGCGGCGAACGGTCCGAGCCGATCGCGCTCCGCGCCGGTGAGCCGGACCCGATGGCCGAGGCCGGTGCGCCGACGCCGCCGTGGGCTCTGCCGTCGGTGCGGCAGGTCGCGGGGTATGCCGGCGTGCTCGGGTTCTTCGCGGGGCTGTTCCACCTCGTCGTGCTGGCCGGCTGAGCGCGCGTCGGCCGTGCGCCGGCTCGGCTCCTGGCTGTCTCGGGCGCGCGCCCTTGCCACCGTCTGCGTGGATGGTCGAGAACCTGACCATCCACGCAGACGCAAGCAAGCCCGGCGGCGGGAGGCGGGCGGACGGCATACGGTCTCGTCCTGGACGCTGCGCTGTCACGGGCGGCGACTAGGGTTCACGAGGTGAGCACCGCCCTCTACCGCCGCTACCGCCCCGAGACGTTCGCCGACGTCATCGGGCAGGAGCACGTGACCGAGCCGCTCATGCAGGCCCTGCGCACGGGGCGGGTCAACCACGCCTACCTCTTCAGTGGCCCGCGCGGCTGCGGCAAGACGACGAGCGCCCGCATCCTCGCCCGCTGCCTCAACTGCGAACAGGGCCCGACCGACACCCCGTGCGGCACCTGCGACTCGTGCGTCGCACTCGCGCGCGGTGGCCCCGGCAGCGTCGACGTCATCGAGATCGACGCGGCCAGCCACGGTGGTGTCGACGACGCCCGTGACCTGCGCGAACGCGCGTCCTACGGGCCGGCGCAGAGCCGCTACAAGGTCTACATCATCGACGAGGCGCACATGGTGACGCCGCAGGGCTTCAACGCGCTGCTCAAGATCGTCGAGGAGCCGCCCGAGCACGTGAAGTTCGTCTTCGCGACGACCGAGCCCGAGAAGGTCATCGGCACGATCCGCTCGCGCACCCACCACTACCCGTTCCGGCTCGTGCCGCCCGGCCAGCTCACCGACTACATGGAGCGGCTCTGCGCGGCCGAGGGGGTGACCGTCGCGCCGGGCGTGCTGTCGTTCGTCGTGCGCGCCGGCGGCGGGTCGGTGCGTGACTCGCTGTCCGTGCTCGACCAGCTCATCGCAGGGTCCGGTGACGAGGGACTGACCTACGAGTCGGCGGCGTCGCTGCTCGGCTTCACCGACGGCGAGCTGCTTGATGCCGCGATCGACGCGTTCGGTGCCGGCGACGGTGCCGGGGCGTTCGCCGCGATCGAGCGGGTCATCGAGAGCGGTCTTGACCCGCGACGCTTCATCGAGGACCTCCTCGAGCGGCTGCGCGACCTCATCGTCGTTGCGGCCGTGCCCGACGGCGCCTCGGCGGTGCTGAGGGCGCTGCCGCCGGACCAGCTCGAGCGGATGCGCCAGCAGGCAGCGGCGTTCGGTCCGGGTGCGCTGTCACGGGCGGCCGACGTCGTCAACGCCGGGCTCACCGAGATGACCGGGGCCACCGCGCCGCGCCTGCAGCTCGAGCTCATCGCCGCGCGGCTGCTGCTTCCCGGTGCCGCGGGGGAGAGCGGGTATGCCGCCCGCCTCGACCGTCTCGAACGTCGCCTCGATGTGGGCGGAGTTCCCAGCGGTGGGGGTATGCCGGCCGCTGTGGCGGGCGGACCCCGCACGGCGTCTTCGCCGACGCCGACACCGCAGCCGTCACCCTCGCCGCAGCCCGCACCCAGCCCGACCCGCGCTCCGCAGGGACAGGCGGGAGCCGGCCAGCCTGCGCCGACGCCGACCTCTCCCGGGCCGGACCAGGCGGGCCGTCCCGTGCCGCCGCAGGAGCCGCCGAGCGAGCGCCCCGACCCGCAACCCGACGCGCAGCCCGGCGCGCAGCCCGCGCAGAATCCGGGGCCGGGTCAGCAGCCGCAGTCCGGTCCGGACGGGCCGCAGTTCGTCGAACCCGTCCCGACGCAGGCCCCCAGCGGTCGCGACGAGGATCCCGCCGCAGACGCGCCGGCCCAGACGGAAACCGTTGCGGCACAGTCCTCCTCGCCGCAACCGAGCCCGGCGCACGGCGGACTCGACACCGCAGCGATCCGGCGGTCCTGGCCCGACATCCTCGCCAAGGTCTTCGAGCTGCGTCGGACGACGTGGACCTTCGTCTCCGAGCACGCGCAGGTCCTCGACTACAACGGTGAACGCCTCCTCCTCGGCATTGCGACGACCGGCCTGGCCAACACCTTCCGTCGTGGCCCGCACGCGACCTATGTCCAACAGGCGCTCATCGATGTCCTCGGCGTCGACGTCCGGGTCGAGGGCGTGCCCGCTGACGGCTCGTCGGTCGACACCGGCGGTTCCGGCGTCGCGCCCATCGACCCGAGCCGCCCCGACCCGGCGCCCGCCGCGCCTGCCCGCGGCGGTGGCGGCAACCCGCCCGCGCGCCGCCCGGGTCCCGGCGCGTCCGGCAACGGAGCGGCGAATGGAGCCGGCGGTGGCGGACAGGGTGGGCCCGGCGAGGGCGCACCGGCTGCCGGTGGCGCGATGGTCGAGCCGGTGACGCCTCCCGACACACACCGCGACGGTCCTGGAGCGGCCCACCACGGTGGGCCGACCGAGACACGCGAGCGGCCGGCATACGACAGCTCACCCGGAACCCGACAGGCCGAATGGGGGAGTGACAGCGACGACGGCGCCGAGGCGCCCGCGTGGGCGACGGCGCAGCCGGACGAGGAGCCGCCCGTCAGCCCCTATGCGCGGGCGCGCGAGGCGGTGGCGTCCGAACCGGACCCCGATGAGACGCCCTTGGCCGACGACTCCGCCATCAGCGACGATGACGAGGACATCGAAGGCCTCGGCGAGGTCGGTGTCCCCGTCGTCGAGCGCGTCCTCGGCGGGAAGGTCATCCACGAAGAGGACGCATGAGCACGTACTACTGGGTGGGCCGGACGGCGATCACGTCGCTGGCCCACGCCATGTGGCGGCCGACCATCAACGGACGTGACAACGTTCCGCGCGAGGGTGGCGTCCTCCTCGCGAGCAACCACCTGTCGTTCATCGACAGCTTCGCCATCCCCATCGCGTCACCGCGCAAGGTCGCCTTCCTCGCGAAGTCCGACTACTTCACCGGCACCGGACTGCGCGGCCGCTTCGTGCGCGGGTTCATGGAGGCCGGCGACGCCATCCCCGTCGACCGCGACTCCTCGAGCGCCGCCAAGGACTCGCTCGACCTCGCGCTCGAGGTGCTGCGGGCGGGCAAGGCGTTCGGCATCTATCCCGAGGGCACGCGCTCGCGCGACGGGCGGCTCTACCGCGGCAAGACCGGGGTGGCGTTCTTGGCCCTGACGGCCGGGGTGCCGGTCGTCCCCGTGGGCCTCATCGGCACCGACAAGGTGCAGCCGGTCGGGGCGCGTGGGCTGCGGCTCGCGGACGTCACCGTCTCGTTCGGGGAGCCGATCCGTCCCGAGGCGTATGCCGGTCTGCCGGCCGGGCGCGCGCGTCGCCAGCTCACCGACGACGTCATGGACGCCATCGCGGCACTGTCCGGACAGGAGCGGGCCGACACCTACAACGAGCACCCGCCCTCCGTCGGCCCCTGAGGCCCACCCACCCCAACTTTCCCGCCCCATGCGAGAACCTGGAGCGAGGTGCGGCTTCGGTAGTCGCACCTCACTCAAGGTTCCCTTGCCTCGGCCCCACGCCCGAAGGTTCCCTTGCCTCAGGACCGCCAGGCGCGGGACGAGGCCGCTGACGGCTCGGTGGCCTAGGCTGCATGTGTGTACGAAGGCGCAGTGCAGGACCTCATCGACGAGCTCGGCCGCCTCCCCGGCGTCGGGCCGAAGTCGGCGCAGCGCATCGCGTTCCACCTCCTCGCCGCCGACGCCGTCGACGTGCAGCGCCTCACCGACGCGCTGACCCAGGTCAAGGACAAGGTCCGGTTCTGCGCGACGTGCTTCAACGTCGCCGAGGCCGAGCAGTGCAAGATCTGCGCCGACCCGCGCCGCGACCCGGGCAGCATCTGTGTCGTCGAGGAGCCCAAGGACGTCGTCGCCATCGAGCGGACGCGCGAGTTCCGCGGCCGCTACCACGTGCTCGGCGGCGCGATCAGCCCCATCGACGGCATCGGTCCGGACGACCTGCACTTCCGCGAGCTCATGACGAGACTCGCCAGCGGCGAGGTCACCGAGATCATCATCGCGACCGACCCCAACCTCGAGGGCGAGGCGACGGCGAGCTACCTCGCGCGCTTCCTCAAGGGCATGGACCTCAAGATCACGCGTCTCGCCTCGGGCCTCCCGGTCGGCGGCGACCTCGAGTACGCCGACGAGGTCACCCTCGGCCGGGCCTTCGAGGGACGGAGGCTCCTCGATGCCTGACCAGCCCTCGACCAGCGCCGTTCCGGACGAGCAGCTCTCCGACCTGCGCGCGCTCGCCGACGACTCGGCCGCCGAGGTTCGCACCTACATCACGACGGTCACCGACATCGCCTCCGGCGCCAACCCGGCGGCGGCCCTCCCGCTCGGGCTCCTGGCCCTCTCCCAGGTGCTCGTCATGGGTGCCCGGCTCGGCGCGATCGAGGACGTCGTGCCGGAGGACCGGTTCGAGGCCGACACCGGCCCGGACACCGAGCTCGACCCGCTGCGCGAGAACCTCGCCAACATGTTCGAGGGCCTCGACGAGTACGCCGACGTCGTCGACCCCGTCACCGACCCCGAGCTCACGACCGGCTCACTCGCCAACGACCTCACCCTCGTCGCCGGCTGCCTCACCCACGGCCTGAACCATTACGACGCGGGTCGGGTGCTCGAAGCGCTGTGGTGGTGGCAGTTCAGCTACCTGTCCGACTGGGGCGAGCGGGCGGCGAGCGCGCTTCGCGTGCACCAGGCGCTGCTCGCCCACGTCCGCCTCGATGCCGACGCGGACGCCGTCGCCGAGGCCGAGTTCGACGCCCTCCACCCCTGATCAAGGCGTCGTTCCACCGCGCCGCCGATGGCGTGGCTCACGGCGAGGGAGACCGGCAGGCTCGTCGCGGCCACGGCCAGGGTCCGCGCGGTCACGCGGTGCGGGTTCGTGCGAAGGGCCCACACGGCATACGGCAGGACGGTGAGGGGTGTGGTCGCGACGCCGGGCGTGTAGCCGCGCACCGCGACCGACGCGAGCAGGTGCCCCACGCCGTGGATTCCGTATGCCGTGACGCCGGCTCGGTACCACTGGGACCGGCCGCGGGTGGCGGCGCCGGCAGCCGCGGCGGAGCCGATGAGCGCGCCCATGGCGACGATGGCGGCTCGCTGGCGCCTGTCGCTCGTGGGCTCGCGCAGGAACGGAATTCGCCGGGCCCAGGCGGGGACGTCGACTCGTCCCTCGGCCACGGCCCGGGTCCACGGCCCCACGGCGAACCACTCCTCGGCGTCATGAGCCGCCCAGGCGGCGAACAGGAGAGCGGCAGCTCGGCGGCGCATGGCGCCGACCCTACGACCCACAGGCGGCCGGGACGGCCGGGGGCTGGCCGGGAGCTCCGGCGACGGCGCCGGGGTGATCTGTCACACACAGGATTGAATCCTCAATGACAGCGGTTACCAGCACGTAGCGTCGGTCGTGGCTCGGTCCCCTGCATCGGCGCACGGCGAGCTGACCCGTCGTGTGTCCCTCGAAGGAGTCCCATGCCCACCCCGCCTCGTACGCTCCCTGCTCGCCTGCCCAGCCGTCGCGCCGTCTCGGCAGGTGCGGCGTGGGCCGTCCCGGTCGCTGCCGTTGCCGCCTCGGCTCCGGCCTTCGCCGCCTCTCCCTGCAACACCCCTGCGGCCATTCCCGCAGGAAGCACGTGGACGAAGACCATGACCACCGGCCTGAACGACGCACCGGCGACGTGGCTCTCATCGAACCAGCTGCGTTTCTACACCGACTCGACCCGGACCTCGGGCGCGGCTCCCACCGTGACGTTCATGAGTGGGACGTTCGGCATGGCCGCGAACTTCACGTACACGTTCGACTACGTCCTCCAGACCGCGGAGGAAACATGTCGAGTGGAGCGTGTACCACCTACAACACGTCACTCAGGATCGAACTTCTGGATGCGGCAGGCACCGTCATCAAGGTGATCTTCAACGGCTACACCCAAAACGGCGGCACGGGCACCGGCACGCTCGTGCTCCCGCCGAGCAACTGCTCGTCAAGCTCGCGTTCCTCGCAGTTCGGCGACAACGGCGTGGTCGGCCAGTCGGAGACCGGCAGCGTCAGCTACACGCCGACGACCACCGCAGACTTCCGGATCCGGTACACCTTCACCCCGGACAACGGAACCAACAGCGGCAACAACGACGACTGGCTCGTCACCCTGACGTCGTCCTGTCGGCTCGTCGCCTGACCGCACCTCCCGTGCCCTGAGGGGTAAGCGGTGACCGGTGACCGGAAGGCGGGCGACCGGCATACGGGCGCACAGCCTGCTCGCAGACCCGCTCGTTAGACTCGCAGCCGTCCGCGCGAGCCTCGCGACCCGTCCCCGCGACCCACGGGAGAACCCACGTGCCCATCGTCGTCCAGAAGTATGGCGGCTCCTCGCTCGCCGACGCCGAGAGCATCAAGCGGGTCGCCCGACGCATCGCCGAGACGCGCAAGGCCGGCAACGACGTCGTCGTCGCCGTGTCCGCCATGGGGGACTCGACCGACGAGCTGCTCGACCTCGCCCAGGAGGTCAGCCCCATCCCGCCGCCGCGTGAGCTCGACATGCTCATGACCGCGGGGGAGCGGATCAGCATGGCGCTCGTCGCGATGGCGATCCATGACCTGGGCATCAGCGCGCGCTCGTTCACCGGCAGCCAGGCCGGCGTCATCACCGACGAGTCGCACGGCAAGGCCAAGATCATCGACGTCACCCCGGGCCGCATCACCGAAGCGCTCGGCAAGGGTCACGTCGTCATCGTCGCCGGCTTCCAGGGCGTGAGCCAGACGACGAAGGAGATCACCACCCTCGGCCGCGGCGGCACCGACACGACCGCCGTCGCGCTCGCGGCCGCCCTCAAGGCCGACGTGTGCGAGATCTACACCGACGTCGACGGCGTCTTCACGGCCGACCCGCGCATCGTCCCCAAGGCCCGCAAGATCGACCGCATCTCCGCCGAGGAGATGCTCGAGCTCGCGGCGAGCGGCTCCAAGGTGCTGCACCTGCGCAGCGTCGAGTACGCCCGCCGCTACGACATCCCGATCCACGTCCGGTCCTCCTTCACGCCGAAGGAGGGCACGATCGTCACCGACCAGCCCGGCCCCACCCAGCAGGGCCTCGAAGGAGAAGCCGTGGAAGCCCCGATCATCGCCGGCGTCGCGCACGACCGCAGCGAAGCCAAGATCACCGTCGTCGGCGTCCCGGACACCAAGGGCAAGGCGGCCCAGATCTTCCAGGCCGTCGCGGCGTCCGAGGCCAACATCGACATGATCGTCCAGAACGTGTCGGCGACCGAGACCGGCCTCACCGACATCTCGTTCACGCTGCCCAAGACCGACGGCCAGGGTGCGATGGAGGCGCTGCAGGCGATCCAGGAGCAGGTCGGGTTCAGCGGCCTGCAGTACGACGACCAGATCGGCAAGCTCTCCCTCGTCGGTGCCGGCATGCGCTCCAACCCGGGCGTCTCGGCGACGTTCTTCGAGGCGCTCGCCGAGGCGGGCGTCAACATCGAGATGATCTCCACTTCGGAGATCCGGATCTCGGTCGTGACCCGCAGCGAGCTCCTTGACGAGGCGGTGCGTGCCGTGCACTCCGCGTTCGGGCTCGACTCCGAGGACGGCGAGGCCGTCGTGTATGCCGGCACCGGGCGCTGACGGTGCGGCTCACCGAGCGCTGCGGCCGGGTCTGAGGCCGCCGGGATGGCTGCCGTGACGGGTTCGGCCGCGCCGACGCTCGCGATCGTCGGGGCGACCGGGGCCGTCGGCACCGTCGTGCGCGACGTGCTGCCGATCCGGCGGCACATCTGGGGCGACGTCCGGCTCGCGGCCGGCCCTGAGGACGTGGGATCGGTGCACCGGGTCGCGGGTGAGGACCTCACGGTCGAGGCCCTGACACCGGACTTCTTCGACGGTGTCGACGTCGCGGTCGTCGACATCCCGCCCGACATCTCCGCTCAGTGGGCCGGCGTGGCGGTGGAGCGAGGCGCCGTCGTCATCGACAACAGCCCGACGTTCCGCCGCGACCCGCAGGTCCCTCTCGTCGTCCCGGAGATCAACCCCGAGGCCGTGCGCGAGCGGAGCAAGGGCATCATCGCCAACCCCGGTGCGACGGTCATGACGATGATCGACGTGTTGGCTGTCCTGCACCGGCAGTGGCAGCTCACCGAGCTCGTCGTGACGAGCTTCCAGGCGGCGTCCGGCCTCGGCCGCGCCGGGATGACCCGGTTGCGCGACGAGATGGAGGTCGTCGGCGCGGACCGCGAGCTCGGCATGCGTCCGGGGGATGTGCGTCGTGCCATCGAGCACGAGCTCGGGCCGTCGATGTTCGGCGGACCGCTGGCGCTCAACGTGCTGCCCTTCGCGGGCAGCCACGTCGGCGACGGGTGGAGCTCGGAGGAGTCCAAGATCCGCCAGGAGACCCGCAAGATCCTCGGCATGCCGGAGCTGCGCGTCTCGGCGACGTGTGTGCGGGTCCCGGTCATCTCGGCCCACTCGGTGTCGGTGCACGCGACCTTCGCCCGGTCCATCCCGGTCGAGAAGGCCCGGCAGGCCCTCGTCGAGGCGCCGGCCGTGGTCGTCATGGACGACCCGGAGCACGGCGAGTTCCCGACGCCGGTGGACATGGTCGGGGCCGACCCGCGGTTCGTGGGTCGCATGCGTCAGGCCATCGACTTCCCACGCACCCTCGACCTCTTCGTCGTGGGCGACAACTTGCGCAAGGGTGCCGCGCTCAACATGATCCAGACCGCCGAGCTGGTGGCCGAGACACTCTGACGTCTCGTGGGCGCTGCTGACGCCCCCGCCCAGCCGACGCTCCGGGCGTCCTGCGGGTCCGTCGCTCCGGGAGCTCTGCGGTCACGGCGCCGTCTCGCGTGATGGCGCCGTGACCGGGCGGTCAACAACGCGTCACCGGCACGTGTGATGATGCGGTCAACGCTCGGGGTGGAGCGGCTCCGCGGTCTCGGTCCGGTGACGATCCGGGCGTGTTACTCGTGTGACTCATGTGACTCGTGGTGCAATAGAGGTGCGGTTGTGGGACCGCACGTGCTGGACCGACGACAGGAACCGAGGAGGGATCGTGATCCGTTCGTGGCGCTCGAAGCGTCAGCGCACGCACGAGCAGGAGCTGGCCGAGCGACGCGCTCAGGACCTCTCCGCACTTCCGGTGCGCGCCGCGGGGGCGGCGCGCGGCATCGCCAAGAAGAGTGTCGAGGCGACGCGTGAGACCGTGCACGAGCAGCTCCTCGAGCGCGCCAAGGCGCAGGAGGCCCTCAGCGACGACCAGATCTGGCGCCGCTACCAGGTCCGCCACCTCGTCCTCTTCGTCACCATCCCCGCAGTCCTCGTGGGCACGGCAGGCATCGCCACGGCATACGGCACCGGACTCATGAGCCACGAGGCGCCTGCGCCGAAGTGCCAGCCGGTCAAGGTGCCTGCGCCGCCCGCGGGCTCCTTCTCCATCGTCGTCATGAACGCGTCGGGCCAGAACGGCGCGGCGACCGATGTGGGGCGCGACCTCACCCGTCGCGGCTTCAAGGTCACGAGCATGGAGACCGCCCCGCGCAGCCTCTACGTCAAGGCCCCGGTCAAGATCTTCCACGGCAAGAACGGTCTCGACCAGGCCCTCCTCGCCGCCCAGACGATCGCGGGCGCCGAGCTCGCCTACGACGGCCGCAAGGGCACGGACATCTCGTTCGTCCTCGGCGCGGACTTCACGAAGATGCTCCCGGCACCCCCGCCCAAGCCCCCGAAGCTCAACGAGTTCACCGTCAACGTCTACAACGCGACGTGGAAGCCCGGGCTCGCCACCGACACCCTCGCCGAGCTCAAGAAGCGCGGGTTCAAGGTCGGCAAGTCGGGCAACGACCCGGACAAGTCGTTCCTGCCCAAGGACACCGCCGTCATCCGCTACGGCCAGGACGCCGACCTCGCGGCCAAGCTCGTCGCGAAGCACTTCCCCGGTGCCCGGCTCGACCAGGTCAGCCGCGACAACATGACGATCGACGTCGTCCTCGGCAACAACTTCGAGACGCTCGTGCCCGTCGCCGACGTGCCCAAGCCGCCGCCCGTGCGCAAGGACCCGCCGCCCACCGTGATGCGCCCCTGCGACTGAGTCGTCGTCTGCCGACCGGCTGCGGTCGGTGACCGTGTTCACGTATGCCGGCCGGCCGGCATACGAACACCGCGTCCACGACGCGGGCGGTGCTGGGTGTGTCGCCCGTCACACTGGTTGACTTGGGGGCATGGCCGTCCAGACCGTTGCCCTGCTCACCGCCGGGGGCCTCGCGCCCTGCCTCTCCGCCGCCGTCGGCGGGCTCATCGAGCGCTACACCGAGATCGCGCCCGACGTGCGGATCATCGCCTACGAGAGCGGGTATGCCGGCCTGCTCACCGGCCGCTCGATCGAGGTCACCCCGGAGGTGCGTGAGGGAGCAGCGCTTCTGCTCAGGTTCGGCGGCTCGCCGATCGGGAACAGCCGGGTCAAGCTGACCAACGTCGCCGACGCCGTGAAGCGCGGCCTCGTGCAGGAGGGCCAGGACCCGCTGCACGTCGCGGCCGAGCAGCTCACCGCCGACGGTGTCGACGTCCTGCACACCATCGGTGGCGACGACACGAACACCACGGCAGCCGACCTCGCGGCATACCTCGCCGAGAACGACTACCCGCTCACCGTCGTCGGTCTGCCGAAAACGATCGACAACGACGTCGTACCGATCCGGCAGTCGCTCGGCGCGTGGACGGCGGCCGAGCAGGGCGCACTGTTTGCCCGGAACGTCCTCGCCGAGCACTCCTCCAACCCGCGGATGCTCATCATCCACGAGGTCATGGGCCGGCACTGCGGCTGGCTCACCGCCGAGACCGCGCGCCGCCACCACGCCTGGGTGGGGGAGCAGCAGTGGCTGCCCGGGATCGGGCTCGACTCGCGTCGCTGGGACGTGCATGCGGTCTATGTGCCCGAGGCGGCGATCGACCTCGCGGCCGAGGGGGAGCGGCTGCGTGGGGTCATGGACGAGATCGGCTGCGTCAACATCTTCCTGTCCGAGGGCGCCGGCGTGAGCGAGGTCGTCGCCGAGATGGAGGCGGCCGGGCTCGAGGTGCCGGTCGACCCGTTCGGCCATGTCCAGCTCGACAAGGTCAACCCGGGTGCGTGGTTCGGGCGGCAGTTCGCCGAGCGGCTCGGCGCCGAGAAGGTCATGGTGCAGAAGTCGGGCTACTTCTCGCGGTCGGCTGCGGCCGGGCCGGAGGACCTCGAGCTCATCCGGCGCTGCACCGACCACGCCGTCGACGCGGCGCTGCGCGGTGAGTCCGGTGTCGTCGGCGAGGACGAGGAGCGCGGCGACGAGCTGCGGGTCATCGAGTTCCCGCGGATCGCCGGCGGCAAGGCATTCGATGTGTCCGTGCCCTGGTTCACCGAGCTCAAGGCCTCGCTCGGCCAGCCCTGAGCTGGTTGGCGTATGCCGGCCGGTCCAGGTCGAGCTGCACCATCCCGCTCGAGTTGTCCCAAGCGTGGTGACTCGTCCTTCCCGTGGCGAGTCGTCCCTCCATCAGGGGACGACTCAGGCATGAAGGGACGACTCACCATGTGTCGGGTGACGTGAGCCGCGGTGGCAGCGGTGCGGTGGGCCCGTGAGGAGGCGCGGGTGTCGGTCCCGGTTCCTAGCGTGCGTGGTCAGTCCAGACCGACGATGCAGAGGAGCAACCATGATCCTGCCCGCAGAGACCGCCTTCATGGACCAACAGCGTGCATGGCTGCGTGACACCGTCCGACGCTGCGGGGTGGCCCTCACCTACGTGTCCGATGACGAATGTGAGTGCTGCCGTGCCGTTCCGCAGAGCCGGGCGGCGCAGCGCGCGGACGGCACGAAGCAGAAGGCGTCCGAACGGTTCGGCTACACCACCGGACTGCACGGCATCGGACACCCCGAGCTGGTCCTGTTCGGGCTCGATCGCCTGCCGACGAGCGGCTTGCTCAATGGCCTGGCACACGAGGTGTTCCACGGCGAGGTGTTCATGCCGGGCGAGGTGCGGAGGTTCGACGAGCTCGACGTCACCTTCCGCGTCGAGGAGATGCGCAACCCCCGTGCCCACGTTGTGGCGGCCAACGCGTTCTACGAGATGCCACGGGGCAGCTCGGTGCGTGCCTTCACAGTGCGCCCGCTCGCGGTCTGACCTCTCCCTCGGATGGTGACTTGTCCCTCCCGTGGTGAGTCGTCCCCACATGGAGGGACGACTCAGGCATGGAGGGACGACTCGCCACCGTCTGAGTGACAGGAGCCGCTGTCGCGTCCCGCCTCCTTCGTCGCCGGTGCGCTCCAGCTCCCAGCATGCTGTCCCCCAACTCGCGAGGGCCGCTGCTCGACGAAGTCGAACAACGGCCCTCACTGCGTCGGGGTGACAGGATTTGAACCTGCGACCTCTTCGTCCCGAACGAAGCGCGCTACCAAGCTGCGCCACACCCCGTGGCATGCCGCCCGCACCCGGAGGCGCAAGCGACACCCGAGGATAGCCGACGCTCACCCCGGTCCCGAAATCGGTTCCGCCGGTCGGTGAGAGCGGCCGACGTCAGCGCCCGACAAGGGTGAGTAGCGTCGCCTCCGGACGGCACGCGAACCGCACCGGCGCGAAGGGCGACGTGCCCAGACCGGCCGAGACGTGCAGGTATGCCGCGCCCTCCGGAGCGGGCCGGCCCACCTCGGAACCCGCTCCCGGCCACCACTTCGAGACACCCTTCGCGCGTCCGCGGTCGAGGTCGCAGTTCGTCACCAGAGCGCCCACCCCTGGCACGGCGAGCTGCCCACCGTGCGTGTGCCCCGCGAGCACGAGGTCGGCGCCGTCCGTGACCATCGCGTCGAGGACCCGCTGGTAGGGCGCGTGCACGAGACCCATCGTGAGCGCGACGTCCGACGCCGCGGGAGCCGACACCGCGGCATACCGGTCACGCTGGATGTGCGGGTCGTCGACGCCGACGAGCTCGACCCGGTGCTCACCCATCGTCACGGTCGTGCGGGCGTTGTCGAGGTCGGCCCACCCGCCGGCGCGCAGCCCGCTCACGAGCTCGCCGACCGGCAGGTCCACCCGTTCCCGCCGCGGAGCCCGGGCGTAGTGGCGGGTGAGGTAGCGGGCGGGGTTCTTCGGCACCGGCCCGTAGCGGTCGTTCGACCCGAGCACGAATGCCCCGGGGAACTGCATGAGCGGTTCCATCGCCCGCAACAGCGCCGGCACGGCATCGACGGCGGCGAGGTTGTCGCCGGAGTTGACGACGAAGTCCGGTGTGAGAGAGGCGAGCTCGCGCACCCACTCGATCTTGCGGCGCTGTCGGGGCACGAGGTGCAGGTCGCTCACCTGGAGCACTCGCACGGGCGCCGACCCGGGCGGCAGGACCGGCAGCGTCGCGGACCGCAGCGCGAACCAGTTCCGCTCGACCAGCCCGGCATACGCCACGCCGGCGACCCCCAGGCCCACGAGCCCACCGAGTCCGCGGGCCACGCCACCGAGAGTCGTCATCGGTCCAGTATCCCGGTTGACGCGGGGTGACAGACTGGGGGCCATGACCGACGCGACGCTCAAGGACCGGCTGCACACAGACCTCACCGACGCCATGCGCGCCCGGGACAAGGTCCGCTCCGGGACGCTGCGCATGACCCTCACCGCGATCACGAACGCCGAGGTCGCCGGTGACGAGGCCAAGGAGCTCACCGACGACGAGGTCCTCAAGGTCGTCGCCAAGGAGGCCAAGAAGCGCAAGGAGGCCGCGACGGCATACACCGAGGCAGGGCGCCCCGAGCTGGCCGAGAACGAGGAGGCCGAGCTGGCCGTCCTCGAGGGCTACCTGCCCAAGCAGCTCGACGACGCCGAGCTCGAGCAGATCGTCCGCGCCGCCGTGACGGAGACCGGCGCGACGGGTATGCCGCAGATGGGCCAGGTCATGAAGGTCGCCCAGGCGCAGATCGCCGGGCGCGCCGACGGTGGCCGGGTGGCCGCGATCGTCAAGAAGGTCCTCGTGGGCTGACGGCGCGAACCGCCTACCCACAACGCAGTGAGGGCCCCAGCCTCGTGGCTGGGGCCCTCACTGCGTTCCGGAGCGGCTACCTCTTGGTGGGCTTCGGCGGCTTCGGCTTGGGGCCGGGACCTGCCGTCGTGGGCTGCGGAATCGGCGTCGGCGCGACGGCCGTCGGCGACGGTGCTGCCGCCGTCGGGCGGGGCGCCTGCGTCCTCGGGCGCTGCTGGACGACGGGCTGGGAGTTGCCGTTCGAGATCTGCAGCGTCACCGTGGCGCCCTTCGCCTGGCGCCGGTCGGGGCTCGTCCCCGCGACCCGGCCCTCGCGGACGGTGCTGTCGACGCGACCGCCGACCTTCACCTTGAACCCGGCTGCCTCGAGCTTCTCCGTGGCGGTCGAGACGCTGTCACCGGTGACGTCGGGGATCGCCTGGTAGTTGCCGTTCTTGACCGCAGCGGACGGTTCGGTGAACTTGACCACCGGAAGGCCATTGGTCGCGGCCTTCATGATCTGCTCCCACACGGGCGCGGCCACCGTGCCACCGAAGACCTTGGCCTTGTAGCCGTACTCGTTGAAGGTCTTGCCATTGAGCGTGTACGGCTTGCCGCTCTTGTTGGCCACCTTGATGTTGCCGATCCACACCGAGGCCGCACGCTGCGGGGTGTAACCGACGAACCACGACTGGTTGTGGTTGTTCGTCGTCCCGGTCTTGCCGGCGGCCGGGCGGACCGAGAAGTCCCAGGACCCTTCGGCGGTGCCGCGGCGCTCCTTGAGCGGACCCTGGAGGAGCTGGTTCACGCCGTCGGCGATGTCGGGCCGGATGACCTGCTTGCAGGACGCCGGGGGGACCTTGATCTCCTTGCCATTCGCCGTCGTGATGGACGCGATCGGGCTCGGCTCGCAGTACTTGCCCCGGGCCGCGAGAGTCGCGTAGGAGGAGGCCATGGTGATCGGGGTGACCGTCGCCGCGCCGAGAGCCACGGAGGGGATGGCCTGGTCGACGGGCTTCCCGCTGCCCTCGTGGACGCCCATGCGGGTCATCGTCTCGTGCACCTTGCAGGCGCCGAGGTCGATGGTCAGCTGCGCGAAGGCGGTGTTGATGGACTCCGTCGTCATCTGGTAGAGCGACATGCGGCCACCGCTGCGGTAGTCGTTGCCGACCCGCCAGCCCTCAGGACCGGTGCCGCACTTGTCCTTCATCTCGCTGTTGTAGAAGGTGTACGGGTCGTCGGGGCTCGCCGACGGTGCGTTGACCGTCGCGTCGAGCGGCATCCCGGATTCCAGCGCCGTGACGAGCGCGTAGGTCTTGGCCGTCGAGCCGATCTGGTAGCCGTACTGGCTGCCGCCGTACTTCTGGTCCGTGTTGAGGTTGAGCTCGCTGTCACCGAAGTCGGTGGCCTGGGCCATGGCGAGGACCTTGCCCGTCCCGGGCTCGATGATCGTCGAGGCGGCGCCGAGGTTGCTCTTGTTGCCGATCTTGACGGCCCTGGTCAGCTCCTTGAGCGTCGCGGCCTGCAGCTTCATGTCCAGCGTCGTCCGGATCGTCAGCCCGCCCTGGTTGATGTTCTTCAGGCGCTCCTGCGGGGTCTTGCCGAGGATCGCCATCTGCGGCGACACCTCGAGGTAGCGCATCATGTAGGCGCAGAAGTACGGCTCGCTCGAGCGCTGGCAGACGCCCTTGGGCGGCTTGCGGTTGCCGAGCATGTCCTGGACCTTGACCTTCTTCGCTGCGGCGACCTCCTTGGCCGAGGCCATGCCGAGGGCCTGCATCCGGTCGAGGACGGTGTTGCGGCGGGCCTCGGCCTGCTTGGGGTTGAGGACGGGGTTGTATGCCGTGGGCTGCTGCACGATCCCGGCGAGCAGCGCCGACTGCACGAGGGTGAGCTTGGCGGCAGGGACGCCGAAGTAGTTCTGGGCGGCCGCTTCGACACCGTAGGCGCGGTCGCCGTAGTAGACGAGGTTGAGGTAGCCGGTGAGGATCTGGTCCTTGGTGAAGTTGCGCTCGACGTCGAGGGCGTACTTCAGCTCCTGCAGCTTGCGGGTGTAGGTCTTCGCGACCGCCGCCTGAGCGGCCTCCTCGTCGTCACGGCGCAGGGCGTTCTCCTGCATCGTGATCTTGACGTACTGCTGCGTGAGCGTCGACGCGCCCTGGACGTCACCGCTCTGGAAGTTCGACACGACGGCACGGGTGAAGCCGCGGACGTCGAGGCCGCCGTGCTCGTAGAAGCGGGAGTCCTCGATGGCGATCTGCGCCTTCTGCATCCACGGGGAGATCGACTTCAGCGGGACGACGATGCGGTTCTCGTCGTAGGGGTTCGCGATGAGCTGCTTGCCGCTGGAGTCAACGATCTTGCTCTGCTGGGCGAGCGGGGAGATGGCGAACTCGCTCGGGAGGTCGTTGAAGGCCTTGACGCTGCTGTTCGCGACGCTGCCGCCGGCGCCGATGGCCGGGATGGCGAGCCCGGCCATGAGCAGGCCCATGAGCACACCGAGGACGACGAGTCCCATGAGCAGACGCAGCACATGGGACAGGTTCTGGGCACGACCTTCCATGCAGGCAGGGTAACGCGGGAATCTGTGCGGGCAGGGACGCCGCGACGGCGACCGGAGGCGGGTCGGGAGTGAACCGCGCGCCGCGCGGGACAGCATACCTAGTCAAAGAACTAGTTATTTCGAACCCCCTGACTAGTCCCCAAATTCGTCATGGTGGGAGTTTCTGCCGCTGCCTAGTTTGACGTGAGCGCCGTTCGGGAGGGAACGGCCCTACTCAAGGAAGAGCGCATGACGATCACCATCGCACCGGACACCGAGTCGCACACCTCCGACTGGTCCACCCGCGGAACCTGCGTCGGCACCGACCCCGACGCCCTCTTCGTCCAGGGCAAGGAGCAGCGCGCCGCCAAGGTCGTCTGCCGAGGGTGCCCCGTCGCGCTCGAGTGCCTCGCCGACGCGCTCGACAACCGCACCGAGTTCGGTGTGTGGGGCGGCATGACCGAGCGCGAGCGCCGGGCCCTGCTGCGCCGTCACCCCGACATCCGGTCCTGGCGCCCGGTCCTCGACCGCACCATGGCCGCCGCGCGCGACTGACCCTGCCGTATGCCGGGTCAGCCGGCGAGCAGTCGACCCACCTCGCGCAGACCGTCGAGGTCGTGGACGTCGGTCGCCGAGGCGGCGACGGACGTCATCGGCACCTCGGGGTGCGACGCGGCGAACCGTGACACCACGGCCGACTGGCGTGCCGCGACCTCGGCGAGGTCGGTGTGCAGCCGGAGCAGGCCGGCGGTGAGCGAGTCCCCGGCACCGTCCTCCTCGAGCTGGTCCGCGGCGTCCTCCGCACGCGAGGCCGACAGCGCAGCCGCACCGAGCGGCTGGAGACGGTTCACGACGAGCCCGGCGAGCGGCATACGCTCCTCACCCAGGCGATCGACGAAGTAGGCCGCCTCGCGCAGGGCGTCGCGGTCCGGGGACGCGACGACGACGAACGACGTCGAGTCCTCCTTGAGCAGCGCATAGGTGACGTCGGCGCGCTCGCGGAACCCGCCGAACATCGTGTCGAGCGCGGCGACGAAGGTCTGCACGTCCTGGAGCATCTGCCCGCCGAGGACCCGGCTCAGGGTCTTCTGGGCGAGGTCGACCCCGAGGCTGAACACCTTGAACCCTGCGCGCCCACCGGCCTTTGCCGGCGCCATGAGCAGGCGCACGAAACGCCCGTCGAGGAACGAGCCGAGCCGCTTCGGGGCGTCGAGGAAGTCGAGCGCCGACCGCGACGGTGGGGTGTCGACGACGATGAGGTCCCACGTGCCGTCACGTTCGGCCTGGGTGCGGAGCTGGCCGAGCTTCTCCATCGCCATGTACTCCTGCGTGCCCGCGAAGGAGCTCGACACCGCCTGGTAGAAGGGGTTGGCGAGGATCTGCGCGGCCTTGTCTGGCGTGGCGTGGGCCTCGACGACCTCGTCGAAGGTCCGCTTCATGTCGAGCATCATCGCGTCGAGGGACCCGCCCTTGCTCGTGTCGACACCGGCCACGGGGCGGGGCGTGTTGTCCAGCTCGGTGAGGCCGAGGGACTGGGCGAGCCGGCGGGCCGGGTCGATGGTGAGGACGACGACACGGCGCCCGGCCTCAGCGGCGCGGATGCCGAGCGCCGCTGCCGTCGTCGTCTTGCCGACACCACCGGCGCCGCAGCAGACGATGATGCCGACACCCTCGTCGGCGAGGAGGGCGTCCACGTCGAGCCGGGCGTGGTCGGCCTTCGCGGTCCTGGCGGTCTTGGTGGCGCGGGCCATCAGCGCACCCCCTGCTCGAGCAGCTCCTCGGCGAGCACGGCGATGCCGCCGTCCTCGACGCCACCGGCGAGGGCCGGCAGTTCGACGACCGGCGGTCCGGCGTCGGCGATCTCGGCGGCCATGTCGTCCTGGAGGGCGAGGCGCTGCGCGTGGGCGCGACCCTCCGCGAGGAGCCCGGTCACCATGGGGTTCGTCGGGCGGAGACCGGCCGCGGCGAGCTCGGTGCGCAGCTGCTCGTCGAGGGCGGCGTCATCGGTGGTCGCGAGGACCGCGACATCCTCGGGGGAGAGGTGCGGCTCGCGGACCTGGTTGACGACGATCGCACCGAGGTGGAGGCCGGCGGCCTCGAGGTCGCGCAGGCCGTCGAGGCTCTCCTGGACCGGCATCTCCTCGAGCAGCGTCACCATGTGCACGACGGTGGAGCGCTGCTTCAGCATGCGGGTGATGGCGTCGGCTTGGTTCTTGATCGGGCCCACCTTCGCGACCCCGGCGACCTCGGCGTTGACATTGAGGAAGCGCACCGCGCGACCGGTGGGCGGCGCGTCGAGGACGACCGCGTCATACAGCTGCTCGGTCGGGGCACCGCTGCCGCGGGAGCCGCGGCCGCCCTTGGGGCGCCCCACCGCCTCGTAGACCTTGCCGATGAGGAGGACGTCGCGCACGCCCGGTGCGATCGTCGTGGCGAAGTCGATGGCGCCGACCTTCTCGAGGGCACCGCCGGCACGGCCGAGCTTGTAGAACAGCTGGAGGTACTCGAGGAGGGCCGCCTTGGCGTCGACCGAGAGTCCCCAGAGCTCGCCCCCGCTCGGGTGCGCGACGAGGCGGGTCTCGTCGGTGCCGAGGGGCGGGACGTCGAACGTCTGCGACAGGCCCTGACGGCCCTCGACCTCGACGAGGAGGACCCGCTTGCCCGTGCTCGTGAGCGCGAGCGCGAGGGCCGCGGCGACGGTCGTCTTGCCGACTCCACCCTTGCCGGTCACGACGTGCAGCCGGGCGCCGGTGAGGTCGGCGAGGGGTGGCTGGGGCACGTGCTCCAGCCTACGGGTGGGCGGGTGCGTGGCCGACCGGCAGTGGGCGGGACCACGGTCCCGGCACAGGCCCTAGGGTGTGGGCATGCAGAAGTGGGAGTACGCGACCGTTCCGCTCATGATCCACGCGACGAAGCAGATCCTCGACCAGTGGGGGGAGGACGGCTGGGAGCTCGTGCAGGTCGTCCCCGGCCCCGACGGCAACGGACTCGTCGCCTACCTCAAGCGTCCGAAGGGGGCCTGAGCCGTGGGTGCCGTCGAGGACCGCCTCGCCGAGCTGGGCCTGTCGGTGCCCGAGGTCGCGGCGCCGGTCGCGGTCTACGTGCCCGCCGTCGTCGACGGATCGCGCGTGTTCACCTCCGGGCAGCTGCCGATGGTGTCGGGCCAGCTCGCCGAGACCGGCAAGGTCGGGGAGGGCGACGGGTTCGTCTCGCCCGAACGCGCGAAGGAGCTCGCGCAGATCTGCGCGCTCAACGCCATCGCCGCGGTGAAATCCGTTGTGGGAGACCTGGATCGGGTCGAGCGCGTCGTCAAGGTCGTGGGTTTCGTCGCGTCCGACCCGTCGTTCACCGGCCAGCCCGGCGTCGTCAACGGCGCGAGCGAGTTGCTCGGTGCGGCCTTCGGTGACGCGGGCGTGCACGCCCGGTCCGCGGTGGGGGTGTCGGTGCTGCCGCTCGACGCGCCCGTCGAGGTCGAGATCATCGTCCACGTCGCCGACTGAACCGTCCCGATCTCACCCAATTGGACGGATCCGTCCCGATCTCACCCAATTGGTCGGTTAGGGACACGACGAGGAGATTCCGGTATGCCGTTGCGCGAGTTCGAGGCGCCCCGCTCCGAGGCGTGGGTCGCCAACGCGCGGGCCTGGCTCGCGTCGCCGGGTGAGCCGCTGGTGCCGCGCGGCGCCGCGACCGTCATGGTGGTGCGCGACTCCGCCGACGGTCCGATGGTGTTCGTGCAGCGGCGGGTGGCGTCGATGGCGTTCGCCCCGTCGATGTACGTCTTCCCCGGGGGCGGGGTCGACGACGCCGACGCCTCGGCCGAGCTGGACGGCACGGCAGTCGCGGCGCTGGCCGAGCGCATGGCACTGGGGCCCAGCGAGGCACAACCATTGGTGGCAGCGGCTGTTCGCGAGGTCGAGGAGGAGTGCGGGCTGCGCCTGTCCGCGGGCGAGCTCGTGCCACGGGCCCACTGGGTCACCCCGCCGTTCGAGAAGCGCCGCTACGACACGTGGTTCTTCGCCGCGGCTCTCCCCGAGGGGCAGTCGGCGCTCGGCGACTCCGGCGAGACCGACCACGACGCGTGGGTGCTCCCGGCACGTCTCCTCACGGCATACGCCGAAGGACGGGCGGTCATGCTGCCCCCGACGGTGGTCATGCTCGAACAGCTGGCGACGTTCGGGTCGGTGGCGGAGTTCCTCGCCGACGAGCCATCGCTCGCCGTTGTGTCACCGGAGCTCGTCGACCTCGGCGACCGGCTCGTCATGCGTTCCAACATCCCCTGAGCACGCCGCGCCGAGGGTGCCGGCCCGACGGACGTGCAATGGACGGGCAATGGCATGGCCGAGGCTGTGGCCTGTGCTCAGCCATGGTCGTCTCCGCCGACTGGCCGCACCAGTTGCACGTCCGTGGGTCCGCGTCGGCCCGTCACGGGGTGGCAGGGTGGGGGCATGGCTGGCGACGAGTGGCATGGAGGGCAGATCACGACGCGGGCGCACTGCGTCCTCGCGCCCAACCCCGGGTCGATGACGCTCGACGGCACGAACACGTGGGTCCTCATCGAGCCCGGCAGCACCGAGGCCGTCGTCATCGACCCCGGCCCCCTCGACGAGGGCCACCTGAAGCGGGTATGCCGCGTGGTCGCCGACGCGGGGGCCCGCGTCACCGAGACGATCCTCACCCACGGCCACCACGACCACGCCGAGGCCGCGCCCCGGTTCGCCGAGCTCACCGGCAGCCGCATCCGGGCGCTCGGCCGCGGCCACGACGACCTCGGCGACGGCGACGTCGTCACCACGGGAGGCCTCGAGCTGCGGGTCGTCGCCACCCCGGGCCACACGAGCGACTCCCTCTCCTTCGCCCTCCCGTCCGACCACGCCCTGCTCACCGGCGACACGGTCCTCGGCCGCGGGACCACGGTGGTGGCGCACCCCGATGGCGAGCTCGCGGCATACCTCTCGTCGTTGGAACGCATCGCCGAGCTCACCGGCAACGGCGAGGTGACCGGAATCCTCCCCGGCCACGGGCCGGCGCTCGGGGACGCGGCGGCGGTGGTGGCCTTCTACCGCACGCACCGGCAGGAGCGGCTCGAGCAGGTGCGGCAGGCGCTCGCGGACGGCGCCGCACAGGAAGCCGACCCCGTCGAAGGCGTGCTGACGCGGGTCTATGCCGACGTGCCGCAGGAGGTGTGGCCGGCGGCGCGGTTGAGCATCCGAGCCCAGCTCGACTACCTCGGTGTCAGCTGGTCCTGAGCAGAGTCAGCGCGCGCGGCGCTGCAGGCGTTCCATGTCCTGCACGAGGACGGCGCGGGCCTCGAGCTTGAGCCAGCCGCGGGTCGCGAAGTCGGCGAGCGCCTTGTTGACGGTCTCGCGGGAGGCGCCGACGAGCTGCGCGAGCTCCTCCTGGGTGAGGTCGTGGCTCACCATGACGCCACCCTCGACGGGGCGACCGAAGCGGCCGGCGAGGTCGATGAGCGCCTTGGCGACGCGGCCGGGGACATCGGTGAAGACGAGGTCGGCGAGCGACTCGTTGGTGCGGCGCAGTCGGCGGGCGAGTGCGGCGAGGAGGGTCGCGGCGACGCCCGGGCGCTCCGCGAGGAAGCTCTTGAGCTGGTCGTGGGTCAGGCCGACGACCTGCGTCTCCGCGACGGCGGTCGCGGTCGCGGTGCGCGGGCCGGGGTCGAAGAGGCTGAGCTCGCCGAACATCTCACCCGGGCCGAGGATCGCGAGGAGGTTCTCCCGACCGTCGGCGGAGGAGCGGCCGAGCTTGATCTTGCCCTCGCCGATGACGTAGAGGCGGTCACCGCCTTCGCCCTCGTTGAAGAGCACGTCGCCGCGCTCCATGTGCTGGCGCGTCATCGACGCGATGAGGGAGCTCGCCGTCTCGTCATCGAGGGCGGCGAACAGGGGAGCTTTGCGCACGACGTCCAGATCCACGGGGTCAGTGTGCCATGAGCGCAAGTCAGGCGCTGGGCACGTCGGTGCCGCGACGTAGGGTGGCGAGCGTGCCAGCTTCTTCCGAGGCGTATGCCGCAGAGTCGCCTGTCGCGCGGACGCGCCGGGCCCGCAAGATGTACCGAGCGCTCGTGGCGCGCTACCCGTATGCGCATGCGGAGCTCGACTTCGAGACACCGTTGCAGCTGCTCGTCGCGACGGTGCTCTCCGCGCAGACGACCGACGTGACGGTGAACAAGGTCACGCCCGGGCTGTTCGCGCGATGGCCGTCGGCGGCCGCACTGGCGTGGGCGGACCGCGCTGAGATGGAGGCGGTGCTCAAGCCGACCGGTTTCTTCCGCGCCAAGACCAACTCGGTCATCACGTTGTCGCAGGCGTTGGTGGAGCGGTTCGGCGGGGAGGTGCCGGGTCGGCTGCGCGACCTGGTGACGCTGCCCGGTGTGGGGCGCAAGACCGCGAATGTCGTGCTGGGCAACGCGTTCGACGTGCCGGGCATCACCGTCGACACGCACTTCGGGCGGCTCGTGCGGCGCTTCGGCTGGACCGAGGAGACCGACCCGGTCAAGGTCGAGCACGCCGTCGGGGCACTCTTTCCGCGCAAGGACTGGGTCATGCTCAGTCACGTCCTGATCTTCCACGGCCGCCGGACGTGCCACGCCAAGAAGCCGGCCTGCGGGGCGTGCCCGGTGTCGCGGTGGTGCCCGTCCTACGGGTTGGGGCCGACCGATCCGGCCGTGGCCAGGAAGCTGCTCAAGTTCGAGCTCGCGCCCGGCGTGACCGAGCTGCCGGACCCGCCGCCGGGACCGCTGCCCGACGAGGTGCGCGAGTGAGGGCACCCCGACCGGCGTGGCTCGACCGCGTCGTCGAGAACGCTGCTGGGCACGACCTGTCGCCGTTCTCGGAGTTCGTGCCGCCGAACGAGACCGAGCGGGCGTCGGCCGTGCTCATGCTCTTCGGGCCACGAGCGGCGAGCGAGGGCGGTGGGGAGGACGTCGTCCTGACCGCTCGGTCACGGGACCTGCGGGCCCACCCCGGGCAGGTGTCCTTCCCCGGCGGCCGGATCGATCCCGGTGACGCCGGACCCGTCGACGCGGCGCTGCGCGAGGCGCAGGAGGAGGTCGGGGTCGACCCGGCGAGCGTCGAGGTCGTCGGGACGCTGCCGGCGCTCTACATGGCGCCGACCGGCAACGCGGTCACGCCCGTGCTCGCGTGGTGGCCCGAGCCGGGACAGGTTCGCGTCGTCGACCCGGCCGAGGTCGAGCGGGTCGAGCGCGTGCCCGTGACCGAGCTCGTCGACCCGGGGCGGCGCTTCACCGTCGTGCACCCGGTGGGCTATCGCGGGGCCGGGTTCGAGGCCGGCGGGCTCTTCGTGTGGGGGTTCACCGCGCTGCTGCTCGGGACGGTCCTCGACCTCGGTGGGGTCGCCCGCGAGTGGGACGCGAGCGTCGAGCGGCCCATCCCGGAGGACGTCATGTCCGCATGGATGCGCGACGACTGATTGCCGGTTCCGTTCACCCCGCCCCGACTTATTGCCGGTTCCGTTCGCTCACACCCGCACGGAATCAGCAATAAGTCGGCATCAGTCGGGACTGATTGCTGGTTCCCGGCACCCGCGCCCGCACGGAATCGGCAATAAGTCGGCAGGGGGAGGTGTGCTGGCGCCTCAGGGCTTGAGGGTGGCGATGGTCTGCTCGGCCTCGGCGATGGCGCGCTTCGGGACCGGCTTGGCCTTCGAGAGAGCCTTCTTGCCCATGAGCCCCAGCACGGCCGCGACGAGGAACAGCACGAGCGTGACGATGAGGTAGCCGGCCCACAGCGGCAGCCAGATCGCGATGACCTGCGCGAGCGTGTGGAAAAGGAAGATCAGCCCGAGCAGCCCGAGGAACGCCGCGCCGCCGAGGAGCCCGGCGCCCTTGCCCATGACCTTGGCGCCGGAGGACACCTCCGCCTTGGCGAGGGCGATCTCGCTGCGGACGATGCCCTGCACGTCGTGCGTGGCGTCGGCGACGAGCTGGCCGACGGTCCGCTCGGGTCCGGTCTGGGTTGCCATGTGGTGTTCACCTTCGCAGGTCAGGGATCACGGTCTGCTCCCGACCTTACCGAGTGACCGCTCGCGGCGTGGGTGCGGCCGACCCGTGGTCGAGCCTCGGGCGGTCGCCCGTGGCCGCCCGTGGTCGCCCGTGGTCGAGCCGCGGGTGGCCGAGCGTGCCCGCCCCGAGCCAGCCGTCAGCGGGTGCCGTCGGTGTCCGACCGCTCCTGGAAGGCGTCGGGGATCCCGTCCTGGTCCTGGTCGACCTGGTCCTCGAGGTGGATCCGGCGGTAGACCGCGTTGCGGCGCCGCAGCACGAGCGAGGCGAGGACCGCGGCGAGCAGCGACCCACCGATGACCGCCAGCTTGGCGTGGTCGTCACGCTCCGAGCCCGCACCGAAGGCCAGCTCTCCGACGAGCAGCGAGACGGTGAACCCGATGCCGGTGAGCAGCGACAGGCCGATGATGTCGCTCCAGGTGCAGTCCTCGTCGAGCTCGGCCTTGGTGAACCGGGCGAGCAGGAACGTCGCGCCGAGCACACCGACGACCTTGCCGACGACGAGCCCGAGGACGATGCCGATGGCGACGGGGTCCCGCACCGCCTCACCGAACCCGCCGCCGATGACCGTGACGCCGGAGGCGAAGAACGCGAAGACCGGCACGGCGAACCCGGCCGACAGCGGCCGGAGCCGGTGCTCGAGCCGGTGGGCGACGTCGGCCTTGGCCGGCATCGTCGAGACGGCGGGGACGTGGTCACGCGGCTTGACCGGCACGGTGAGACCGAGCAGCACACCGGCGACGGTCGCGTGCACTCCCGACTCGTGGACGAGCCCCCACGTGAGCAGGCCGAGCGGGACGAGCAGCCACGGCACGACGATCCGCCGCTGCACGAGGAAGGCGAACACCCCGAGCGGCACGAGCGCGAGCAGCAGCGGCGTGAACGACACCTCGTCCGCGTAGAAGATCGCGATGATCGTGATGGCGATGAGGTCGTCGACGACCGCGAGCGTCAGCAGGAACGAACGCAGCCCCGACGGCAGGTGCGAGCCGATGACCGCGAGCACGGCCAGCGCGAACGCGATGTCGGTCGCGGTCGGGATCGCCCAGCCGCGCATCGCCTCGCCCCCGCTCTCGCCGGCGACGAAGATCGTCGCGGCGAAGATCAGCGCCGGGACCATGACGCCACCGGCGGCGGCGACGACGGGCACGGCCGCCTTGCGCGGGTTGCGCAGGTCGCCGACGAGGAACTCGCGCTTGAGCTCGAGGCCGGCGACGAAGAAGAAGAGTGCGAGCAGACCGTCCGCGGCCCACTGCCCGAGCGTGAGGTCGAGGTGCCACGGCTCGTAGCCGACCTTGAAGTCGCGCAGCGCGGCATACGACTCGCGGATCGGCGAGTTCGCCCAGACGAGGGCGACGATCGCGGCGACGAGCAGGATCGCGCCACCGACGGTCTCGGTGCGCAGGGCGCGCGCGACGAACTGCGCCTCCGTCCACGTGGGCCGGTTGAAGAGGCGGTCCTGCGGCGGGCGAACAGACATGGGGCCTTCCGGGGTCGTCAGGGGGACTGCCGACCAGACTTCCCGGCTCACCTGCAATCAATTCTACCGGCGGGGAACGGATGGTCGGTTCGCGTCTCCGGCACCTGGACCGGCCGCCGAACTGTGGGTGAACAGACGGCGGTATGCCGCGTGCGCGTCACCCGCGGTCCACCTCGCTTCGCGAGCATGGGGACATGGCGTACCCCTCGCAGGTCGGTCCGCTCGCCATCGCCCACCGGGGGGGGGCAGGGCTCGCGCCCGAGAACACCCTCGCGGCGTTCGCCCGCTCGACCGCGCTGGGGTTCCGCTACCTCGAGACCGACGTGCGGATCACCGCCGACGGGCAGCTCGCCTGCTTCCACGACGAGACGGTGAACCGGGTGACGTCGCGACGTGGCCCGGTGCGCGCCTTCACGATGGCCGAGCTGCGCCGGCTCGGCGTCGGCGGCGAGCCGGTCGTGACCCTGTCGGAGGCGCTCGAGGCGTTCCCCGACTCGCGGTTCACCGTCGACCTCAAGGAGGCCGCGGCGATCGAGCCGCTGGCGCGGGTCCTCGCCCGGCGCGACGTGGGTGAGCGGGTGTGTGTCGCCGGTGCCTGGGACGGGTGGCTGCGGCGGCTGCGCGAGCTGGCGCCACACGCGCACACGGCGCTCGGCTGGCGGTCGCTCACGACCCTCATCTCGTGTGCCCGGGTGGGCGTGCCGGCACCGCGCTGGGTGCGGACCGCCGAGTTCGCCCACGTGCCGGTGTCGCTCGGTCGCGTCCCCGTCTTCGTCGACCGCCTCGTCGACAAGGCGCACGCGCACGGCATACGGGTCATCGTCTGGACGGTCGACGAGCCAGTCTTGATGGGCAGACTCCTCGGCGCGGGCGTCGATGGCATCATCACCGATCGTCCGGATGTGTTGCGGGAGAGCTGGATTCAGCGCGGCATCTGGCAGCCGATGCCGAACCGGCCGAGCGCGCCGACTGGCGTGGAGCTCGACCGGTCCGCCGACGGCAGGGTCAGGAGCGGACCCGCTCCGCGATGAGCAGGGTGAGCAGGGCTGCGCCAGCCATCGCGGCGCCGGCCCAGATCGTCGAGACGTAGCCGAGACCGGCCGCGATCGTCACGCCGCCGAGCCACGCGCCGAGGGCGTTGCCGACGTTGAAGGCGGCGATGTTCGCACCGCTCGCGAGAGTGGGCGCGGAGCCCGCGTTCGACATGATCCGCAGCTGCAGCCCGGGCACCGTGGCGAACCCGAACGCGCCCATGAGGACGAGTGCGAGCATCGTCAGCACCTGCGACTCGGCGGTGAGCGCGAACCCGACCATGACGACGGTCAAGGCGGCGAGCACGGTGATGAGGGTGCGCGGGACGGACCTGTTGGCGCCGCGACCGCCGAGGAGGTTGCCGACGAAGAGGCCGACGCCGAAGAGGATGAGCAGCCACGGCACCGCCCCACTCGAGAACCCGCTCACCTCGGTCAGCGTGAACGCGATGTAGGTGAACGCGCCGAACATGCCGCCGAAGCCGAGCACCGTCACGAGGAGCGAGAACCACACCTGCCGGTTCGCGAAGGCCGACAGCTCGTGCCGTATGCCGGCCGCCCACGTGCCGCGGTGGGTGCCGCTGCCGTCGGGGTCGCGGTCGTTGACCGAGGTCGGGACGAGGGCGGCGATGGCGGCGAGCGCGACGATGCCGATGCCGGTGATGGCCCAGAAGGTCGAGCGCCAGCCGAGCTGCTGCCCAAGGAGGGTGCCGAGCGGGACGCCGAGGACGTTGGCCGTCGTGAGCCCGGCGAACATCAGCGCGATGGCGCTCGCGGCGCGCTCCTTGGTGACCAGGCTCGCGGCGACGACCGAGCCGATGCCGAAAAAGGCGCCGTGACACAGGGCCGCGATGACGCGGCCGGTCATCATCACGGCATACGGCGTGCCGATCGCCGAGAGCAGGTTCCCGACGATGAAGAGCACCATGAGGCCGAGGAGGACCTGCTTGCGAGGGAGGCGAGAGGCCGCGAGGGTGAGGGCGACGCCGCCGACGGCGACGCTGAGGGCATAGCCGGAGATGAGCCAGCCTGCCGCGGTCTCGGTGACGGCGAAGTCGCGGGCGACCTCGGGGAGGAGGCCGGCGATGACGAACTCGGTGAGCCCGATGCCGAAGCCGCCGACGGCGAGGGCGAGCAGGCCCAGGGGAAGCCGGGAGCTGCGTGGGGCAAGGGGTGTGTCGGTGACGAGGTCCAGCTGCGGAGCCGACGTGGAGGCCACGTGCGCGTCCTTTCCTGACGAGATATAGCGCGTGTGCAACTACTGGTGAGACGTTAGTTGCACACGCGGGATATTGCAAAACGGCTAGGATGGGTCCATGGGTATCTCCGACGACGCGGTGCAGATCCGCGCTCAGGGCTGGCGGCGGCTCGCCGCGCTGCACCAGCTCGTCGAGTCCGAGCTCGAGCGAGCGCTGCAGGACCGGCACGACCTCTCGGTCGTCGAGTTCAGCGTCCTCGACTCGCTGTCGCGTCAGGACGGGTGGCACATGCGCATGTCCCAGCTCGCCCGCGCCGCGGCCCTGTCACCGAGCGCGTCGACGCGGCTCGTCAACCGGCTCGAGGACCGCGGCCTGCTGACCCGCATCCTCTGCGCCGACGACCGGCGCGGGATCTACACCGAGCTCACACCCGCGGGGAAGGCGCTCCTCAAGAAGGCCCGGCCCACCCACGACCGCGCCCTCGCCGACGCGGTGGCCAAGGCGAAGGACCAGCCCGAGCTGGCAGACCTCGCCGCCACCGTCCTGACCTAGGACCGCGACAGGTCAGGGCAGGCGGCGGCCGAGGATGAGCGCGTCGGGCGAGCTGTCGTCGAGCACCGTGAAACCCAACCGCTCGTAGAACCCGACGGCGCGTTCGTTGGCCCGGCCCACTCCCAAGTGCACCCCCGGCGACCCCGCCTCGGCGAGCTGGTCGAAGAGGTGCTCAAGCAGCCGGCGCCCCCACCCGCCGCCCTGCCAGCGCGGCAGCAGGTCGACGTGGAGGTGCGAAGGATGCTCTTGCACAACGTGATCCGCGGCCCTCGGCGGCTGGTGGATCAGCGCGACGAGGCGCTCGTCGCGGCTGCCGGCCCGCGCCGACCTCAGTGGGTAGCGCCGGCGCAGCACCGGCCACCACTCGCGCTCGCACCGCCTCTCGAACGCCCGCGTGTCGAGGGCGCCGATGACGTACCCCTCCGCCCCGGCTCCGTCGTCGAGGACGGTGGCCAGGGCGGGTTCGAAGGCGACATAGGGACCGACGTAGGCATCCCCGATGAGTCTCTGGACGGCATACAGACCGGTCGCATCGCGACCGCTGTCTCCCGTGCGCAGGCACACGTCGTACAACGCATCGAGGTCGCGAGCGGCATACGGCCGCAACGGGTTTCGCGCTTCGGTGGCGACGGGTCAGTCCTCCTTGCCGGAGCCCATGCCCTGCTGGATGAGGTTCATCACTGAGTCGTCGGCGAGGGTCGTGACGTCGCCGACCTCGCGGTTCTCGGCGACGTCCCGGAGCAGGCGGCGCATGATCTTGCCGGAGCGGGTCTTGGGCAGCTCGGGCACGACCATGATCTGGCGCGGCTTGGCGATCGGGCCGATCTCCTTGGCCACGTGGTTGCGCAGCTCCTGCACCGTCGCGTCTCCGTCGTCCTGGGCGCCACCGCGGAGGATGACGAACGCGACGACGGCCTGACCGGTCGTCTCGTCGGTCGCGCCGACGACCGCGGCCTCGGCCACCGACGGGTGCGACACGAGCGCCGACTCGATCTCGGCGGTCGAGAGGCGGTGGCCGGAGACGTTCATGACGTCGTCGACGCGGCCGAGCAGCCAGATGTTGCCCTTGTCGTCGTACTTCGCGCCGTCGCCGGCGAAGTAGTACTTGTCGCCGAACCGGCTCCAGTACGTCTCCTTGTAGCGCTCCGGGTCGCCCCAGATGCCGCGCAGCATCGACGGCCACGGCTTGGTGAGGACGAGGTAGCCGACGGCCTCGGGGTCGGTGAGCGGCTTGCCGTCGTCGTCGAGGATCTCGGCGCTGATGCCCGGGATGGGCTTCTGCGCCGAGCCGGGCTCGAGGGTCGTCACACCCGGCAGCGGGCTGATCATGATCGCGCCGGTCTCGGTCTGCCACCACGTGTCGACGATCGGCGCCGTGTCGTTGCCGATGTTCTTGCGGTACCAGAGCCACGCCTCGGGGTTGATCGGCTCACCGACGGACCCGAGGACACGGATCGAGGACAGGTCGTACTTCGCCGGGATGTCGGCGCCCCACTTCATGAATGTGCGGATCGCCGTCGGCGCGGTGTAGAGGATCGACACCTTGTACTTCTGCGCGATCTCCCACCAGCGGCCCTGGTGGGGCGTGTCCGGCGTGCCCTCGTAGAGCACCTGCGTCGCGCCGTTCGCGAGCGGCCCGTAGACGATGTAGGTGTGGCCGGTCACCCAGCCGATGTCGGCCGTGCACCAGTAGACGTCGGTCTCGGGGTGCACGTCGTGGACGACGGAGTTCGTGTAGGCCGCCTGGGTGAGGTAGCCGGCCGTCGTGTGGAAGATGCCCTTCGGCTTCCCCGTGGTGCCCGACGTGTAGAGGATGAAGAGCGGGTGCTCGGAGTCCATCGGCTCGGGCGTGTGCTCGGTGCTCTGCCGGTCGACGACGTCGCTCCACCAGACGTCGCGGCCCTCGGTCCAGTCGACGTCGGACTCGGTGCGCTTGACGACGAGGACCTTCTCGACGGGGGTCGCGTCGCCCGCGAGGGCCTCGTCGACGGCAGGCTTGAGCGGGGCCGCCTTGCCGCGCCGCCACTGCCCGTCGGCGGTGACGACGACCTTGGCCTCCGCGTCGTTGATCCGCGTGCGCAGCGCCTCGGCCGAGAAGCCGCCGAAGATGACGGAGTGCGGCGCGCCGAGCCGGGCGCACGCGAGCATCGTCGCGACGGCCTCGGGGATCATCGGCAGGTAGATCGCGACCCGGTCGCCCTTCTCGACGCCGAGCTCGGTGAGGGCGTTCGCCGCCTTGCACACGTCGTCCTTGAGCTGCGCGTAGGTGACCGTGCGGGTGTCGCCGCCCTCGCCCTCGAAGTGCAGCGCGACCCGGTCACCGTTGCCGGCCTCGACGTGCCGGTCGACGCAGTTGTATGCCGCGTTGAGCTGGCCACCGACGTACCACTTCGCGAACGGGGCCTCGCTCCAGTCGAGGGTCTGGTCGAAGTCCTTCGCCCAGGTGAGGCGCTCACGGGCCTGCTTCGCCCAGAACGCTTCCGGGTCGGCCTCGGCCTCGGCGTAGAGCGCCTCCGTGCCGTTGGCCTCGGCGGCGAGCTCGGGGCTCGGGGAGAGGTCGAGCTCGGCCAGGTGGCTGGAGAGGTTCTCGTCGGTCACGTCGGACTCCTGTCGTCCTCGTCGGGTGTCGGCTCCAGCCAACCGCCTTTGCGGGTGTGCTTCAACACCTCGGACGGGGTTTGTCGACCGGTGGCGGGTGTGCGTCGGCGGGCGGACGATCTCGTATGCCGGGTTGCGACGAGCGGCACATCTCACCTGCGCGGGGCGCAACCGGGCAGTAACCTGCTGCGCCATGAGCGACGACGCCCACACCCCTGCCAAGGTGCCCAACCCGCCGCTCCCCGGTGGGTCCGGATCGAAGGTCTCCCCGCTGAAGCCGGGGCAGCTCCCGGCGCCGGCCGCCGAGGCCGGCTACTTCGGCCCTGCCGCCGGGACGGGTGAGGCCTCCGAGAAGGACCCGCGCTTCAGCACCAGCCAGCCCGAGCCGTCTGCCCCAGCCGGCTCGGCTGCCCCGGCTGCCCCGGCGCCCGAAGCAGCCCCGACGCACGACGCAGCACCGGCACCTGATGCGGCACCGGCACCCGCCGCAGCACCGGCTCCTGGGGCGGCACCGAGCCCCCAGGCGGCACCGGCATCGGCGGCGCACGCTGACGATGTGCCCACCTCGCGTGCCGCCGCGAAGGCCGACACGCAGACCGAGCCGAGCGAGCCGCGGGACTGGCAGGCCGACCTGCGCCGCGGCTGGACCGTCGCGGCCATGGTCCTCGCCGCTCTCCTGTGGTGGCCGGTCGCCTTCAAGGGCTCCGGTCCCGACTGGATGCACCTGCCCTTCACCTCCGGCGCGGACGGCAGCGGCTACCGCACCGGCAACTGGGTTCTCCTCGGCTGCCTCGTCGGGGCCGGCGTCGTGTCCGCACTCGTGAAGCAGCCGTGGCCCCGGTTCGGCATCGCGGCGGGCCTCACCGTCATCGCCTGGATCCAGAGCGAAGGTGACGTCAGCTTCGCCGCGGGGGAGCGGCCCGTCCTCGCCGCACTCGCCGGTATCGGCATGCTGCTCGGGCTGTGGGTCGGAGCGAAGGCCCACGCCGGGGCGGCCGGCATCGCGAGCTTCCTCGCAATCGTCGCGGGGCTCTCCCCGGCCACGTGGAGCCGCGGGCTGCTGCTCGCGGTCGCGGTGGCGCTGCCGTTCTGGGTGGCGAGTGCCTCGAAGGTCGCACCGACGATCATCGGTGTCGTCCGGGTCGTCGTGACCTGGCTCGTCTGCGTCCTCATCGCCGTTGGTCTCGCCGCCGGGTTCGCCAAGGTCCCGGCCGGTGGGCTGGCCAGTCCCGGCCAGGCGACCCGCACCATCGGGGACACGGCGTGGGCCACGCTCCGGAGCCGGTGGCTCGAGATCATCGAGGCCGCGGCCAAGACGTATGTCGGCTGGCTGTGGCTCGCCGTCGTCATTGCCGTCGCCCTCGTCGCAGTTCGTACGCTCCTCGACCGCCGCGCCAAGGCCGCCAAGGCGACCACCACCACGCGCTGACCTCTCACACGACTTATTGCGAGTTTGCAGAGTGAGGAGCGCAGCGACGAACTCTGCAAACTCGCAATAAGTCGTCGGTGAGCGGCCGGCATACGAGGACGGTCGTCACTGGACAAAGTGCACCGTATGCCGTCCGCTGCGGTGGTCGGAACGTGCACTCTGTGCCCAGTGTGTCGGGCAACGGTTCCCCTTTGCCCACCGCTCTGCTTCCCTGAGGGCGAGACGCACCACAAGGAGGTGGGCCATGTTCGAAGAAGGCCAGCTGTACTCGCCCGTGACGCAGCACGACGACGGCACCGTCGAGGTGCACCTGAGTGACAACCACCCGGGTCGCAACGACGCGGCATACGTCGGGCGCCGTGGCGAGATCGCCGGCGCCGCGATGGCGTGGACGCGGGGCGAGCCGATCCCGCGGATCGACTACACCGAGGCCGAACACGACATCTGGCGCACCGTCAGCGCCGAGCTCGCGCCGAAGCACGAGAAGTACGCGCACAGCGAGTACCTCACCGCCAAGCGCGAGCTCGCCCTCCCCACCGACCACGTGCCGCAGCTCGACGAGGTGACCGAGCGCCTCGCGCCGCTCACCGGGTGGAGCTACGTCGCGGCGCCGGGGCTGGTGCCGCTGCGGGAGTTCTACGCCGACCTCGGTGCGCGCACCTTCAACTCGACGCAGTACCTCCGGCACGGCAGCGAGCCGCTCTACACGCCCGAGCCGGACATCATCCACGAGGTCATCGGCCACGGGAACCAGCTCGCCTCACCGCGGTTCGCGCGGATCACCGAGGCTGCTGGTCAGGCGTCGCTGCGGGTCGAGACCGACGAGGCGATGAAGTTCGTCGCCGACGTCTTCTGGTTCTCGATGGAGTTCGGCGTCATGCGCGAGCACGGCGAGGTCAAGGCGTACGGCGCCGGCATCCTGTCGAGCTACGGAGAGATGGACGAGTTCGCGCACATGGAACTGCGGGCGCTCGACCTCGCCGACATGGGCACGCTCAACTACGACATCACGCAGTACCAGCCGGTGCTGTTCTGCGCCGAGAGCCTCGACGAGCTCGAGGACGTCGTGGGCGGGTTCTTCGAGACCGTCGACGACGACTCGGCCGCGAAGCTGCGCGCCGAAGCCGTCACCCGCGGCCTCGTCTGACAGACGCCTTGCCCTTCTGGGCGCGCGGACGGCATACGGCGGGTGACAACGGACTGTGCCCACCCCGCGAAGGCGAGGTGGGCACAGTCGGTGAGGTCAGGACCTCAGTGGTCGAGCGCCTTGGCGACGCCGTGACCGGTGAGGCTGCGGACCTCCATCTCCGCGTACTTCTGCGGGTTGAACTCCTTGCTCGTCACGGTGCCGAGCCAGCCGAGGAAGAAGGCCAGCGGGATCGTCACGAGACCCGGGTTGTCCAGGGGGAACAACGAGAAGTCGACGTTCGGGTCGGTGATCATCGACGGTGACGGTCCGCCCTCGGTGAGCGGCGCCTTGCCCGACACGACCGGGCTGAAGATGATCAGCACGATCGTCGAGATGAGACCGCCGTAGATGGACCACAGCGCGCCGCGGGTGTTGAACCGCTTCCAGAACAGCGAGTAGAGGATCGTCGGCAGGTTCGCCGACGCCGCGACCGCGAAGGCCAGCGCCACGAGGAACGCGACGTTCTGGCTCTTGGCGAGCATGCCGCCGAGGATGGCGACGACGCCGATGACGATGGCGGCGATGCGGGCGACCCGCACCTCCTTCTCCTCGGCGACCTGCTCGCCTCGCTTGAAGACCTCGCGGTAGATGTCGTGCGCGAACGTCGCCGACGCCGTGATGGTCAGCCCGGCGACGACCGCGAGGATGGTCGCGAACGCGATGCCCGAGATGATGCCGAGGAAGGTGCTGCCACCGAGCTCGAACGCGAGCAGCGGGGCGGCGGAGTTCGCCTTGCCCGGGGCCGCGTTGATCTCCTCCGGGCCGACGAGGGCGCCGGCGCCGTAGCCGACGACGAGGGTCAGCAGGTAGAAGCCGCCGATGAGCCAGATGGCCCACTCGACCGACTTGCGAGCTTGCTTGCTCGTCGGCACGGTGTAGAACCGCTGGAGCACGTGCGGCAGGCCCGCGGTGCCGAGGACGAGCGCGAGCGACAGCGAGATGAAGTCGATCTTCGTCGTGAGGTTCTTGCCGTACTTCACGCCCGGCTCGAGGAGCTTCTCCCCGACAGCGGGGTTCTTGTCGATGGCGCCTTGGAACAGGCTCGACAGGTTGAGGCCGTACTTGCCGAGGACCCAGACGGTCATGATCGCCGTCGCCGCGATGAGCAGCACGGCCTTGATGATCTGGACCCACGTCGTGCCGCGCATGCCGCCGATGAGGACGTAGGCGATCATCACGACGCCGACGACGGCGATGACGAGGTTCTGCGCGGCCTCTCCGCTGACCCCCAGCAGCAGCGACACGAGACCACCGGCGCCCGCCATCTGCGCGAGCAGGTAGAAGAACGACACCGCGAGGACCGACGTCGCGGTCGCGATGCGGACCGGGCGCTGCTTGAGGCGGTAGGACAGCACGTCGGCCATCGTGAGGCGACCGGTGTTGCGCATGAGCTCGGCGACGAGCAGGAGCGCGACGAGCCAGGCGACGAGGAACCCGATCGAGTAGAGGAAGCCGTCGTAGCCCTGCAGGGCGATGGCACCGGCGATGCCGAGGAAGCTCGCGGCCGACAGGTAGTCACCGGCGATGGCGACACCGTTCTGGCGGCCGGAGAACCCGCCGCTCGCGGTGTAGAACTCGCCGGCGGTCTTCTTGCCGCGGGCGATCCGGACGATCACGGCGAGCGTGACGAGGACGAACCCGGCGAAGATCGCGATGTTGAGGGTCGGGTTGCCGACGGCGACCGTCGTCTCGGCAGGGAGCGCCGGCAGGGCGGTGGGCAGTGCGGTGAAGGCCATGGCTCAGTGCTCCTTGTCGCCGTCGAGGCGGGCGCCGAGGGCGTCGGCGGCCGGGTCGAACTCACGGTTGGCCCATCGCGCGTAGATGAACGTGATGGCGAACGTCGTGACGAACTGGCCGAGCCCGAAGAGCAGGCCGATGGTGATGTTGCCGAACACCTTCGTGCCCATGAAACCGGGCGCGAAGATCGACAGCAGGACGTAGACGAAGTACCAGACGAGGAAGAACGCCGTCATCGGGAAGACGAACCCGCGGAACTTGCGCCGCAGGTCCTGGAACTCCGGGGTGCTTTGCACTGCGACGTAGGGGTCGTCGCCCTGGGTGCGAGCCTCGTTGCTCACGGTCACCTCCATGGGTCGTGCCCGGTCAGGGCCGGGTTCGGTCCCACTGTCGGGGGTTCGGTATGCCGTCCGCGAGCCTTCGCGGGTCGTGTCGCGCCGGGCGGGTGGGCGCCTTCGGTGAGTGGGTGGCCGGCGTCACGCGCGGGTGCGCCGAGCGGCAGGTGGGGCGCGACGAACGGTCGCGCGGCCGGCATACCGGATGCAGGTCACTGGGCCCTGCACAAAGTGGCTCGCGAGCCTTGCTCTCCCTCGCAGGCCGGATCGATCCGGCTTGCGAGTCACGGTGAGGCTCGCGAGCCGTATGGCGTCACAGGCCGGTTCGTGCCGCCCGGCATGATGTGTCCGTGCGCGCACTCGTCAAGACCCAGGCCGGACCCGGACTCGAGCTCATCGACGTCCCCGAACCGGAGTGCGGTCCCAGTGACGTCAAGATCCGCGTCCTGCGTGCCGGACTGTGCGGCACCGACCTGCACCTCGAGCAGTGGGACGACTGGGCCGCCTCGACCGTGCAGACGCCGATGACGATCGGGCACGAGTTCTACGGCGAGGTCGTCGAGGTCGGCGCCAACGTCGAGCGCGTCAAGGTCGGCGACCGGGTCTCCGGCGAGGGGCACCTCGTCTGCGGGATCTGCCGCAACTGCCGCGCCGGTCGGCGGCACCTGTGCATCAACACGATCGGCGTCGGGGTGAACCGGGACGGGGCGTTCGCGGACTACGTCGTCATCCCCGCGACGAACGCGTGGACCCAGCCCGCGGACCTCGACCCGGACCTCGGTGCGATCTTCGACCCACTCGGCAACGCAACGCACACGGCTCTGCAGTGGCCGGTCGTCGGCGAGGACGTCGTCGTCACCGGCGCGGGCCCGATCGGCGTCATGGCCGTCGCGATCGCGCGGCATGCCGGCGCTCGCCGGATCGTCGTCACGGACATGAGCGAGTCACGGCTCGCGCTCGCCACGGCGGCCGGCGCCGACCTCGCCGTCAACGTCGCGTCCGGCGGCACGCTCGCCGACGCACAGCGCGAGCTCGGGATGCTCGAGGGGTTCGACATCGGTCTGGAGATGAGCGGTGCGCCGCGCGCGGTCGAGGACATGCTCGCGAACCTCAACCACGGGGCGCGGGTCGCGATGCTCGGGCTGCCGAAGGATCCCTACCCCATCGACTGGGGGCGGGTCATCACGCACATGATCACGATCCGCGGGATCTACGGACGCGAGATGTTCGAGACCTGGTACCTCATGGGGTCGATGCTCGCGACGAGCGCCAAGTTGCGCGAGGCGGTGCAGTCGGTCATCACGCACCGGTTCCCGGCGGAGGAGTGGGCCCGCGGCTTCGAGGTGGCGCGGTCCGGGGACTGCGGCAAGGTCGTCCTCGACTGGAGCTGACCTCGCGCCGTGTGTGCCTGTCGCAGACGGATCTGTCTGCGACAGGCACACACGGCACGGGTTGGGCCGGGGTGGGTCAGCCGCCCATCTGGGCGTCGAGGAACTTGGTGCTCATGTCCTCGCAGTAGCGGCCCGTGGCGCCACCGATGAAGAGGTTCGCCTTCATCGAGTCGATGCCGAGGTCGGACTCGAGACCGGAGACGATCTTCTTGGCGGTCGCGGCGTCCGGCGAGGCCCTGAAGTCGTCGCAGACCTTCTTGGCGGCAGCGATGATCTCATCGTCGCTCTTGCCCTCGAGCTCCGGGATGCCCTTCTTGAAGGTGGCCAGCCACGCGCTCTCCGCGACGTCGCCGCCGGCGGGCTCGGAGGAGTCGGTGCTGGGCGAGGTGTCGCCGGTGGGCGAGCTGGCGTTGGTCGTGGTGTCCCCCGAGGACTCGGTGTTCGAGTCGGAACCCCCACAGGCGGTGAGGGTGAGCGCGAGGGCGGCACTGGCGAACAGGGTCGTGGTCTTGCGCAGTGTGATCATGACTCGACGGTAGCCAGTGCCCCGGGCCGCCGCGACTCGGGTCTCGCACGACCGCGTCGGCGCCGTAGCCGTTCACGTCCTGCCCATGTCGTGTTTGCCCACCGATGCGGTGTCCCACGTGAGGATGGGTCGCATGACTGTCGCTGCCTCCACCCTGTCCCGACGCTCCTTCCTCACCGCCGTGGGTGGTGCGGTTGCAGCCGTGGCGACGGCGCGGTCCGCGGGAGCGAGCTCCCCGGCGGCCGGGCCGCGGGCCACGACGTTCCGGGTGGCCGTGGCGACGAACGAGCCGTGGGGCACCTACCACGTGCGCGCTCTCCTCGACGACATCGAGGCGCGCGGCGGTGAGCTCGTCCTCGTCGTCCCGGACCGGTCGGGCATCCGGCCCGGTGACTCGGTCCCCGTCATGACGATCGACGAGGTGCGTGCCTGGGGGCCGGACCTGCTCGTCGTCAACGGCGCGACCGAGTGGCCGACGACGGTGACCCGAGCGCTCCCGGACCTGCCGATCGTGGCGAGCGCGCTGGCATACATGAACCCTGTCGAGGGCGTCGGTGCCGCGGTCATCCGGCCTCGCCTCGTCGACGTCACGGCGAGCTCGGAGGCCGAGGCGGAGACCTTCGCGGTCCATCTGGGTTGGCCGGCGCAGCGGGTGCGCGTGGTCGGCAACCCGCAGCTCGACGACCGTCCGACGTGGGCGCCGGAGACCGGCACCGTCCTCGTGCTCACGAGCGTCACCTACCCGTCATCCACAGGGAGCGCGGCGCCGGGTACGGAACTGCTGCTGGCGTCGGCGCACGCGCTGCAGGATGCCGGGTGGACCGTCATCGTCGGTCTTCACCCACGGGAGGACCGTTCGCTGTGGAGCGACTTCGAGATCGCCGAGGAGGGCTCGCTCGCCGCGTCGGCCCGTGCGGAGGTGGCTGTCGGCATCCCGGGCTCGATCTTCCCCCAGGTCGCCGCCGTGGGCGTGCCGCTCGTGGCCGTCGTCGACCCGGCGCTGACGGTGCCGGACTACCTCCTCGAGATCTCGACGCCGGCCTCGACCGTGCCCGAGGTGCTCGCGGCGGTGAACAGTGCGGAGAGCCTGGACCGGCGGACGCTGCGCCGGTATGTCGGCTCACTCGACCGCGCGGGCCGCACCCTCGTGCAGGTGTGGTTCGCGGCGACGCACCGCGCGCGCAGGGTGGCCTGACGCGGAAGGTGCGCCACGGCATACGCTCGGATCCGCCGACCCGCGACGAACGAGAGGTATGCCGTGTACGGATCCGTGAGGGACGAGCTCGCCGCGACGTTGGCGGAGATCAAGGACGCCGGTCTGTGGAAGGCCGAGCGGGAGCTGACGACGCCACAGAGCTCGCACGTCGGGACGAGCGGCGGCGAGGCACTGAACTTCTGCGCGAACAACTACCTCGGGTTCGCCGACCACCCGGACGTCGTTGCGGCGTCGAAGGACGCCCTCGACGAGTGGGGGTTCGGGATGGCGTCGGTGCGGTTCATCTGCGGCACGCAGACGCAGCACTCGCTGCTGGAGGAGCGGCTCGCGGACTTCCTCGGGACGGAGGCGACGATCCTCTACTCGTCGTGCTTCGACGCCAACGGCGGGGTGTTCGAGGTGCTCTTCGGCGCGGAGGACGCGATCATCAGCGACGAGCTGAACCACGCGTCGATCATCGACGGGGTGCGGCTGTCGAAGGCACAGCGGTATCGCTACAAGAACGCGGACATGGCCGACCTGCGGGCGCAGCTCGAGGCGGCCGACGCGGCGGGGGCGCGGCGCAAGGTCATCGTCACCGACGGCGTGTTCTCGATGGACGGGTTCTATGCGCCGCTCGACGAGATCTGCGACCTGGCCGACGAGTTCTCTGCGCTCGTGCTCGTCGACGACTCGCACGCGGTCGGGTTCGTCGGCGAGGGTGGCCGCGGCACGCCGGAGCGCTTCGGCGTGATGGACCGGGTCGACATCATCACGGGCACGTTGGGGAAGGCGCTCGGGGGTGCATCGGGCGGGTATGTCGCCGCGCACCGCGAGATCGTGGACCTGCTGCGGCAGCGTTCGCGGCCGTATCTGTTCTCGAACTCGGTGGCGCCGGGCGTCGTCGCCGGGTCGCTCAAGGCTCTGGAGCTGGTGGAGACGTCGGGGGAGGCGCGAGAGGCGTTGCGGCGCAACACTTCTCTGTTCCGGTCGCTGATGACGGAGGCGGGGTTCGACCTGCTGCCGGGGGAGCACCCGATCACGCCGGTGATGTTCCCCGGTGAGGACGGAGCGCGCCTGGCCGGCGAGATCGCCGACCGGATGCTGGCGGACGGCGTCTATGTCATCCCGTTCTCGTTCCCGGTGGTGCCCCGCGGGAAGGCGCGCATCCGGGTGCAGCTGTCGGCGGCGCACTCCGAGGAGGACGTGCGGCGCTGCGTCGACGCGTTCGTGGCGGCGCGGGGCGCGCTCGCCTGAGGCAGACGTTCATGTCGACTGCGGCGGCTCAGACCGAAGCCTTCTATCGCGAGTTCCTCGAAGCCCGTGACCGGCGCTGACCGGTGGCTCAGGGGTGAGGGCACGTGCTGACTCTCAGCGCTGTCGGAGGGCCCCAATAGCCTCGTCATCGCGGCTCCACAATGTAGGGGGATCATGGACATCGAGACGATCCGGCTCTCGCTCGGGGCATTCCTGACTTCGCCAGGAGCGGGAGTACTCGGCCTCATCGGGGCTGCCCTGTTGACCTATGTGGGTGTTGACAAGCGGCTCAGGGCCGAGAGACGGCTCGCCCTCGACGCGCGTGCCGCGACACGCGCGCAGGACAGTGAGAACGATGCGCGGGAGCGGTGGCAACTCCTCTTCACGTTCCTTTGGGACAACCAGGAGGACCTGGGGGCAACGTCCGTGCTGCACGGTCTCGGCGTCCTACGTGAGCTCGCCACCACGAGCCAGCAGTTGGGGATGCTCGAGGTGCTTACACTGGCTGTACTTGAGGACGCCGAGGAGGAACTCGCACGATGAGCACTGCGAAGCGTGTCGTGACGAACACGCCGCGGCCCCATGCCCCCACCGTCACCCGGTGGGCAGTGTCCGGGCGCTCCGTGACAGGACGCGTGGCGGGCAAGCCATCCAAGGCAGCAGCAGCCAAGCGACGGGCAGCGAACGAAGCCATCGTCCTGGAGGCTCGAGCCCTGTTGGCGGAGCTGGCGGCTGACCGCGAGCGTCTGCCTGACGGCATCTGACTGGCCTCTCATTCGGGAATGCGGCTGCGGGCGAGGTCGACCCGCTCGGGGGTGTGCAGGCGGACCATGAGTCGGGCGGTGTCGCGGGGGACGGACGTCGGTGTCGCGAGGGACACGAGGACCGTGGTCGCGAAGGCTAGCGGCGTGCACCACGCCGCCGGGTTGGCCAACAGTGCACCCGGCCACCCGCCCATCGGTCCGAACACGAATGTCGTCAGCGCCGCCGACGTCGCTGCCACCGCACCCACGACCAGCCCGGCGACCGCCCCGACGCGCGACAACCGACGCCACCACACGCCGAGCATGAGCAGCGGTGCGAACGTCGCCGCCGCCAGCGAGAACGCGAACCCCACCGTCGTCGCGATCCCGATCTGCTCCACATGACGCGCGACGAAGAACGGCACGATCACCGCCACCACCGCCGCAAGCCGGAAGCCACCGAAACCAAAAGCATCCCCGCCCGTCAGCCGCGACAGCCGGGGCCGGAGGAACTCCTGGTGCAGCACCCCGGTCACGGACATCGCCAGCCCCGAGGCCGTCGACAGGAGAGCAGCAAACGCCCCTCCCGCGAGCATCGCCGTCAGCACGTCCCCGCTGACCCCCGACACCACCCGCTCCGGCAGCTCCAGGACGATCGTGTCGGACCGCACGCCCGGCGGCAGTGACGGCAGGTGCACTCGCCCCAGCACGGCATACACCGGCGGCACGAGATAGAAGAGCCCGAGCAAGGCAATGACTGACGTCGTCGTGCGGCGCGCGGCGACGCCATCGGGGTTCGTGTAGTAGCGCACGAGCACGTGCGGCAGCCCCATCGTCCCGAGGCACAGGGCGAGCATCATCGACGCGGTCCGGTACACCGGGTGGTCGTCGGCCGAGCGCGGCGCGAATGGCGTCCACCAGCTCTCCGTGACCGGCGGCAACCCACCTCCGGAGCGCGCCCACAGCGCGAGCAGCACGAACGCTGGCACGGCGAGGCAGGTCAGCTTGATCCAGTACTGCATCGCCTGGACGAAGGTGATCGAGCGCATCCCGCCGGCGCCCACCGCCAGCGCCACGACGACCGCGACGAGAGCCGCCCCGACCCACGCAGGCGCCCCCGTCACGAGCGCCAGCGCCAGCCCGGCCCCCTGGAACTGCGGCACGAGATAGAGCCATCCGATCGCCACGACGAGTACCGCCGCCAGCCGCCGCACGAGCACCGACCCGAGGCGTGCCTCGGCGAAGTCCGGCAGCGTGTAGGCCCCCGAGCGCCGCATCGGTGCCGCCACCATGACGAGCAGCACGAGGTAGCCGAGGGTGTACCCCACCGGCAGCCAGAGCAGGTCGACACCCTGGTCGTAGATCAGCCCTGCGACGCCCAAAAACGAAGCGGCAGAGAGGTATTCGCCCGAGATGGCGCTCGCGTTGAGCCGCGGCGACACCGTCCGTCCGGCGACATAGAAGTCCGACGTCCGCCGCGAGAGCCGCAGCCCCAGGCCACCGACGGCGACGGTCGTGACGCACACGAGCGCGACGGCGACGACCGACAGCGAGTCACCCATCGCGGCGGCCTTCCTCGCCGACGACCTCGGCGAACTCGGTCTCGATCCGCTCCGACTGCCGCACGTAGGCCCGCGCGAGCAGCCACGCCGCCGGGTAGACCAGCCCGCCGAGAACGAGCCACGGCAGCGGAATGCCCGCCAGCGTCATCGTCTGCGTCGACGGCACGAGCGCGAGCAGCACCGGGAACCCGCCCAACGCCAGGCCCATCAGCGCGAGCACGGTCAGCCCGAGCCGCAGCTGCGCTCGCCGCAGCCCGTCGAGCAGGACGTCGCCGAGCTCGGTCTGCTCGTCGAGCTCGCTCGCGAGCTGCCGGGATCGGGTCGCTGCGGCCGCCGTCCGCCGCGAGCTCGTGACGCGCACCCGCTCCGGAGGGCCGGACCGCTCCGGGCTCATCCGGCGCTCGCGCCCGACCCTGCGCCGGACCCCGCACTGGCTGCGGCACCCGGCCGGCGCAGCAGGAGGTCGCGCAACGCTCTCGTATGCCGTCTGCTCACCTGGAGCTCGACGTCACCGATGACGACCGAGCACCGTCCGTGGTCCATGCGCACCTCGGTGACGTGGGGGAGGGCGATGATCGTCGAACGGTGGATGCGGACGAATCCGGCTGTGCCCCAGCGCTCTTCGAGAGTTGCGAGCGGTATGCGGACCAGGTGGCTCTCCGAGCCGGTGTGCAGCCGCGCGTAGTCGCCGGACGCCTCGACCCACCGGATCTGCGACCGGGAGACGAACCGGGTCACGCCACCCAGCTCGACGGGGATCGTCTCGTCCGCGACCTCCGCCGGCGAGTCCGCACCCGCGGCCCCGGACCCGGGCACTCCCGAACCGGCCGCCCCGGAACCGGCGGCCGACGACGCGACCGCAGCGGCCGGCATACCGGCCTCGTCCCGCTTGGCCACGACGCGGCGCACCGCTTCGCGCAGCCGCTCCTCGCGCACCGGCTTCATGACGTAGTCCGTCGCCGCCAGCGCGAAGGCGTCGACCGCGTGCTGTTCGTGCGCCGTCACGAAGACGAGCTGCGGGGGAGAGGCGAACCGCGCCAGCACCCGCCCGAGCGCCATGCCGTCGAGGCCGGGCATGGAGATGTCGCTGAAGATGACGTCGACGTCGTGGTCCTCGAGCATCGTCAGGGCCTGCGTGCCGCTCGTGGCGGTCCGGACCGACGCGATCCGCGGGTCCGACCCGAGGAGGTAGCTGACCTCGGAGAGGGCCGGCAGCTCGTCGTCGACGACGAGGGCGCGCAGTCCCTCGCGCGCGGGTGCCTCGCCCTCGTTGGCCATGGGGTCGAGGATAGTCACGGTCGACCGGCGGGGGCAGGCTCGCGCCGCGACGAGACGCTCACTCCGCGTGGACGCCCGGCGCGTACTTCGGCACCCGGAAGCTCACCTTCGTCCCGGCGCCGACCGCCGTCTCGACGACGAGACCGAACTCGTCGCCGTAGACCTGCCGCAGCCGCGCGTCGACGTTGCCGAGCCCGACCGAGTCCGCCCGCGACACCCCGTCGAGCACCTGCTGCACGGCCTCGGGCGAGGTGCCCACTCCGTCGTCGTCGACGGTGATCTCGGCCTCCGATCCCTGGTCGGACGCCGTGATCGTCACGTGGCCCACCCCCTCCTTCGCGGCGAGCCCGTGACGGACGGCGTTCTCGACGAGCGGCTGCACGGCGAGGTAGGGGATGCGCACGGGCAGCACCTCGGGCGCGATGAGCAGCGACACCTGCAACCGATCCCCGAACCGCGCCTGCTCGAGCACGAGGTAGCGCTCGACGTTGCGCAGCTCCTCGGCGAGGGTCGTGAACGGCCCGCCCTGGCGCAAGGCATAGCGCGTGAAGTCGGCGAACTCGAGCAGCAGCTCGCGTGCCCGTGGCGGGTCGGTCCGCACGAAGGACGCGATCGCGCCGAGAGAGTTGTAGATGAAGTGCGGGCTGATCTGGGCCCGCAGCGCGCGCAGCTCGGCCTCCATCGCGCGGGTGCGGGCGCGTCCCAGCTCGGCGACGTCGAGCTCCGCCGAGACCCAGCGCGCCAGCTCGCCGGTGGCGCGCGCGAGTCCCGCGGAGGCTGCCGGTGCGTATGCCGTGAGGGTCCCGACGACGCGTTCGTCCGCCACGAGCGGGGCGGTCACCGCAGCCCGGATGGGGCAGTCGGGGTCGCTGCAGGTGACGACGTCGGAGCCGAGGACGGTGGGGGCGCCGGAGGTTCGCGTGGCCGACGCGTGGTCGTGGGCGTCCTTGCCGTGGTGGTCGCCGCCGGGGCCGGTCCAGGAGAGAAGGCCGGACGTGTCGCAGATGGCAACCGACGAGGCGCCGAGGATCGTCAGGAGGTGTCGACCCGCGCGGTCCGCGGCGTCGGGGGTCAGCCCGTCGGCGAGGTGGCGCGAGGCGAGGGAGGCGGTGTGCAGGGTCGAGTAGGTGACCCGGTCGACGGTCGAGAGGAACCCGCGCCGGCGACCTCGTCCCGCGACCCAGATCCCCAGGCCGAGCAGCAGCATCGCACCGGCCACCACGATCGCGGTGGGGACATGGAACGACGCCGTCATGGCGCAAGGCTAGAAGGCCAGGTGGCGCAGACGAGCCGTCGGCCGGAACCAGGGCGGAGATTGCGCGCGCTGGCGCGGTTCTTTCTGCGTCAGCGCGCGCAATCTGCGGCGGCCCGGGCGGCGAGCACCCGGAGCCGAGCGCCGAGGGCCGTCGCCCATGCCTGCAGGTGCGGCACGGGCCACACGATCGCGGACGAGGTGACCGGACGGCATACGCTCGCGGGCATGACGGAGTTCGACGACGCCCTGACGATCACGAACGGCCGAGCGGAGCTCGGTGAGGGGTGGATCGTCGGCCAGGCCGTCAACGGCGGCGTCCTCATGGCGCTCGCGACCCGGGCCGCCACCGAGGCGCTCGCCGCCCACGACCCGGCCCCCGCCCACATCGACCCGGTCGCCTTCACGACGACCTTCCTCACCGCCGCGCAGCCCGGGCCCGCCGAGGTCACGGCCGAGGTCCTGCGCGCCGGCCGCTCCTTCTCCACGGTGGCCGTCACGATCGGCCAGACGGGGCGCACCTGCCTCACCCACACGACGACGTTCGGGGACCTCGACGCCCAGTCCGAGCCGGTCCACCGGGCTGCTGAGCCGCCATCGATGCCTGACCCCGAGGACTGCATCCGCGCCGAGCGCAAGGGATTCGGCGCCCCGATCACGCTCCTCGACCGCCTCGACCTGCGGATCGACCCGGCCACCGCGGGGTGGGCCGAGGGGCGCCCGGCCCGCGACGGTGAGCTGCGAGCGTGGGTGCGCTTCGCCGACGGTCGCGAACCCGACACCGCGTCTCTGCCGTTCTTCCTCGACGCGCTGCCTCCGGTCAGCGTCACCCTCGGTGCCGAGGGCTGGGCGCCGACGCTGTCCTTCTCAGGCCACGTCCGCGGCCGCCCCGCGCCGGGCTGGCTGCGCATCCGCCTCACGACCTCGAACGTCATCGGCGGACTCTTCGAGGAGGACGCGACGATCTGGGATTCGCGCGACCGGGTCGTGGCCCAGTCCCGTCAGCTCGCCGGCGTCCGTATGCCGGCCGCTCCCGGCGCGTCGTCGACCGCTCCCAGGGCTGGTATGCCGGCCGCTCCCGGCGCGTCGTCGGCTCGCCCAAGTGACCCCAGCCAGCCCGACGGAAACGCCTGAACCCCCGTGTCCCCCAACGACATTCGCTCTTCCGTCGCCGCCTTGGCCGCCCTGCCGGGCGTGCCCGAGTCCATCGACAAGGCTCGCGAAGTCTGCACTCAGCTCCGCTGGCACAACGCCCTGCGCCGCCGCATCCCCGAGGCCGCGGCCGAGTCCCGGGTCCGCGGTGCCCGCGCGAGCAGCGAGCTCGACGGGGCTCGGCTCTCCGTCGAGATCGTCCGCGACCTCATGCGCGGCGCGGTCACCTGGCACGACGAGCTCGACCCCGTCGAGCAGGTCGCCAAGGGCGCCGTCGCCGCCACCGCCGAGACCGAGCGCCTCACGCCCGTCGTCCTCTCCGCCCCGATGCAGGCCCTTGCTCGCCTGCACACCGCTGCGGCCGCCGACCTCGTCCCGGCCGACGAGCTGGGCCGGCCGCGTCGCGACGGCGAGGACAGCCGCGAGTTCGTCGAGCTCGGTGACGCCCCACCGGCCGCCGAGGCCCGCGAGCGGCTGCGCGCCGTCGTTGACCTGCTCACCGCGACGCCGAGCGCGAACCTGCCCGTCCTCGTCGTCGCCGGCCTCGCCCACGCCGAGATCGTCGCCGCGCGTCCCTTCACCCGCGGCAACGGCGTCGTCGCCCGCGCCCTCGAACGCGCCGTCATCGCCGCCGGCGGCCTCGACCCGACGGGTGTCGCTGTCCCGGAGGTCGGGCACGGCACCGGCGGCGGGCCGGCATACCTCGGCGCGCTCACGGCATACACACGCGGTGACGCCGCAGGCGTCGGGCTCTGGCTCACGCACTGTGGGGACGCGGTCGCGGCCGGTGCGCAGGAGGGTGAACGGATCGCCGACGCGGTCCTCGCCGGACGCCTCACCTGACCCCTTGTCAGCGGCGCCGGACAGGAGTAGACCTGACAGGACAGCACGACCCGCGAGAGGCAACGGGTACCCACGCGCAGGCAGTCCACTGATGGACCGGTCCGTTCGGGCTCGACCCGATACGACGGCAAGAGACGTGCACGCCTGGTCGCCCCGAGCGCTCGCGGCAGGTGGCGCCTCCGGCAGGGCCGGGGGCGCCATCGTCATGGCTGGGGGTGGCGCATAGGACAAGCGGGCTGACAACTTCGGTTGATTTTCCGAGATCGTCTTGCAAGGTGCGAACCGATGGTGAACGATGGGTACATCGCTCCCCTTCGGGGTTGAGCGAAGGGTGGCCCGGCTTCTCCCCCCCGGAGCTCGGTCCACTCGACGGCCCCGGTCCTCCCCCCCGACCGGGGCCGTCGCCTATGTACGGGGCGTTCCGCACGCGCGTTGTCCACAGGCGACGTATGCCGTCCGCGTCGTCCACAGGGCGACCTGCGTGAGGTGGCGGCAGGGCCCGTGCGCCCGGCAGGTTCGTGGCATGACCTCGTCGAAGACTCCTGTCGTGATCGTGCACGGCGCCAGCGGTGGGCTGGGCGCCTCGACCTGGGCAGCGGCCGTGGCGCGGCGACTGTCGGTCCACCTGGGTGAGTGCGTCCTCGTCGACGCCCACGTCGGTGGGGGTGGTCTCGACATGACGTGCGGGACCGAGCACGTGCCCGGGCTGCGCTGGCCCGACCTGGCCCGGCTGCGGGGAACCACGTCAGCGGAGCGGCTCGTGGCGGCGCTGCCCCGCGGGGAGGTCCCTCTGCTGTCGGCCTCGGGCACGGGGCCGCAGGTCGCGGAGTCGGTGGTGCGCGATGTGCTGGGGTCGCTGGCCGGCGCGGTCCCCGTCGTGGTCGACGCGGTGCCGGGGACGCCTCTGGCGGAGTGGATGCTGCAGCAGCTGGACCCGGCTGCGGTCCACGTCGTGGCCGGGTTGCGTGCCCGCCAGCTCGCGGATGCGCAGGCGGTCACGGCTGGCCTCGTCGGTGCCGGCGTCGGGCTCGTGACCCGGGGGGCGCGGGGGCTCACCGAAGACCTGCTCGATGTCGTCGCGGACATCGCTCCGCACCTCGCGCACCTGCGCGACGACTCCAGGGTCGTCCGTGACGGCGAGCGCGGGGAGTGGCCGGGGCTGCGAGGACCGTTGCGGGACACCGCGGACGGTGTCGTCGTCGACCTCGTGGAGTGGCTCGACGGGAGGGCTGCGTGAGCGCGAGCATCGACGACTTCATCCGCGCCGGAACCCCACCGGACGCGTCGGTGATCGCCGGCCTCACGGCCGACGTCGTCGAGCTTGGTTCGGTCGGTGCCGCCGCGGAGGGCGAGCGCCTGCGGTCGGCGGTGCTGGGGTTCGGGCCGCTCGAGGGACTCCTGGGGGAGCCGTCGGTCACCGATGTCGTCGTCAACGGGGACGGTGCGGTCTGGGTGGACCGAGGTGACGGGATGCAGCGGGCCGACCTCGTACTCGAGGCTCCGGCGGCTCGGGCACTCGCGACCCGGCTCGCGGGCCTGGCCCGGCGCCGTCTCGACGACGCCCAGCCGTGGGTCGACGGAGTCCTGCCCGGAGGCGTCCGACTGCACGCGATCCTGCCGCCGCTCGCGGAGGGTGGCACGCATCTGAGCCTGCGGGTCCCCCGGCACCAGCCGGCGGGAGTCGAGGGGCTGCTCGCGCTGGGGGCCGTGGATGCCCAGATGGCCCGGACCCTGCGGCTGGTCGTCGATGCTCGATGCTCGTTCCTCGTCGTGGGCGGCACCGGCGCCGGCAAGACCACGATCCTGGGCGCGCTCCTCAGCCAATGTCCGCCGAGCGACCGGATCGTCGTCGTGGAGGACGTCCGCGAGCTCGACCCGGCCCACCCCCATGTCGTCCGGCTCCAAGGGCGCGGGGCGAACGTCGAGGGCGCCGGGTCGGTGACGATGGTCGACCTCGTCCGCCAGGCGTTGCGCATGCGGCCGGACCGGCTTGTCGTCGGTGAGGTCCGCGGCGGCGAGGTGCGCGAGATGCTGGCGGCGCTCAACACCGGCCACGACGGGGGAGCGGCCACGGTGCACGCCAACGGCATGGCCGAGGTCCCGGCCCGGCTCGAGGCGCTGGGCGCGCTGGCCGGGTTGGGTCGAGAGGCGCTGCATGCGCAGCTGCGCGGTGCCGTGCAGGTGGTCATCGAGGTCCGGCGCGTCGGTCCACGACGTGTCGTGAGCGGGCTCGGGGTGACCCGCTGGTCCGAATCCGAGGTGGTCGTCGATCCGGCGCTCGACGTGGATGCGACCACCGGGCGGGTGCGCGTCGGACCGGGCGCGCAGGCGCTCGATCGGCTCCTTGCCGGCCACGGCTGCTCTCGCGGGGTCGGTCACTCCGGGCGCGGTTCTGGCAGTGAGGGCGCGGGCTTTGGCGCCGGGGGCGCTGGCTCTGGCGCAGTCCCGTCCGGACGTCCCGGAGGACACGATGGTTGAGGCACTGGGCGCAGCCTTCGTGCCGCTGCTCCTTCTCGTGATCAGCGTCCTGCTGTGGCCCTGGCCGCGCGACCTGACCCCGCGAGTGGGCGCAGCGCCCTCGGAGTGGCGGGCGCGAGTGCGCGAACTGGCTGGCCGAGAGGTGCGGCTGCCCGGTCGGACGGGTTCGACCGGCTCCGGCGACGTGGCCGACTTCGCCGAGCTCGCAGCCGTCGGCCTCGACGCCGGTCTTCCGGCCACCTCCGCTGCTCGCCTTGCCTGCGAGGTCTCGGGTTCCGGTGACAGCGCTCGGTGGCGGGAGATCCACAGCGCCGTCACTCGCGCGGAGAGTGGGGTCGGCCCGCTCTCGGCGGAGCTGCGCACGGTGGCGCGGGCCGACAGCGACCTCACCTTCCTGGCGGCGGCATGGCACCTCACCGACCACTTCGGTGTGGCAGCGGCTCCCGCCGCGCGCACTGCAGCCGATGTCCTGCGTCAACGGGCCGCGGCGACGGAGCGACGCACCGTCCTGCTCGCGGGTCCGCGCGCATCCATGTGGTTGCTTACCCTCCTGCCGCTGACCGGCCCTGGCGTCGCGATGGTGCTGGGACTGCCCGTCACCGAGGTCTATGGCGAACCGGTGGCGCTCGGGGCGACCGCGGTCGGGCTCCTGCTCACGGGACTGGGGTGGTGGTGGTCGCGGATGCTGCTCCACCGCGCCGCTCGGGCGGGTGAGGTGCAGTGACGGTCCTCGCAGTCCTCATCTGCATCATCACGGCGGTGGTGCTCTGGCCCTCGCCGGCGGACGTCGCTGCGGTGTCGGCCGGAGGCGGGGACGGACGGCCCGCCGGCCCCGTGCCCGATGCCGACGACCGTGGGACGACCCCGGGCGAGGCTCGCGTGCCTGCCGCCACTGTCGATGAGGCGGCGGACGCTCTCGTCCTGTGTGCCCTGGTGATGCGGGCGGGACTGGGGCCGGTGGAGGCCCTCGAGGCCGTCGCACCGCAGGTCGGTGGTGTCGTCGGGCAGCAGCTCAAGGTGGTCGCCAGCGCACACCGGTGGGGCCAGGACAGCGGTCAAGCGTGGTCCCACGTGGGTCCGTGGTGGCGCCCAGCCGCTGTGGCATGGCAGGCGGCGGAGCGCTCCGGAGCGGCCCCTGCGGGCGTTGTCCTCGCAGCCGCCGAACGACTGCGGCGCAGCGAGGCGCACCGCATCGAAGCTGCCGTCCAACGCGCCGGTGTCCTGCTCGTCCTTCCGCTCGGCACCTGCTTCCTGCCCGGGTTCGCGGGGACGACCGTGGTGCCGATCGTGCTCCACCTGGCTCGGTCCGGGCTCGGTCTCGGCTGACCCCACCTGCGCAGGCACCGGTTGGCCCTGACCCGCGCGGGCACCTGCTTGCCCCAACCCGCGCGGGTGGCAGTTGACCCCAACCTGTGAAGGAGGTGAGTGATTCACCCGAGCCCGCGCACGGCATACAGCGGGGTGTTCTCATAGGGGCATGAACCGGGATGTGCGCAGGGGTGGTGTGCGGCGCCTGCTCCATCGAGCAGGCGCCGTGAGCGTGGTCGCCGCGACGGCGCTGGCCGTCGGCGCCTGCGGCAGCGGCGACGCGGACCCCCGGACGTCGACGAGCCCGACGGCGGTGACGCAGACCGCGCCGGTCACGCGGGGTGCCACTCCGTCCTCGCCGACGGTCGTCGAGCCGATCCGGCTGTCCGTGCCGTCGATCAAGGTGTCGGCCGAGCTGGTGGCCGTCGAGGCCAAGGACAACGTCGTGAGCCCACCGGCCGGCGCCGTGGCCTGGGTCCGTGGCTACGACCGGGTGCTGCCCGGCGAGGTCGGCACGTCCGTCGTGACTGCGCACGTCATCGAGGGCAAGAAGGCCGGGCCGTTCGTCGACCTGCAGGAGCTCGACAAGGGCGACACGGTCAGCGTGACGGACGCGACCGGCGCCAAGGTCGTCTACACCGTCACCGAGACCCGCGTCGCCACGAAGAAGCAGGTCTCCACCGACCCCGGGGTCTGGGGCGAGAACAGGGACACCAAGCGCTTGGCGCTCATCACCTGCGACGACGACGGGGGCTTCCGACCGGACGGGCATCGCGTCTCGAACTTCGTCGCCATCGCCGAGGCCGCCTGAGCCGTCGCTCCCGGGGGCTCGCCTCCATGTGCGCTGGTCAACGGCAGAGCCTGAATCCTCCGGGTCACGAGAACCTAGTTCCACGGGGCCATATTTCTGGCGCCGCGAATGCGGCGCCCTGGGGCTGGGAACGAGCCTCGACTGAGACGTGGAGGTCGCGCCGGTCGCGATGACCACTCCCGCTCGGTCCACACACGAGGGCCACCCACCACGAGCAATCGCGGTCGGCGTGTGCCGGACCGCGAGGAGGAGAGAGATCGTGCCCATCACCATTTCGCGTGCACCTACACCGTCACCGCGACCCGGGTGGCCACGAAGGAGTCGGTGAGCCAGGACTCCAGAGTCTGGGGAGCCAACTCGAGCGTCCGGCGGATCGCCCTCATCACGTGTGACGACGACGGCGGCTACCGGGCCGACGGTCATCGGGTGTCGAACTTCGTCGTCATCGCCGAGGCGCGTTGACCCCGAACTGAGCACGCCGCGTCGTCCACAGGGGCGCCGGTCGCGCTCCGTCGTCCACAGCCGGCGCGACTCGGGCTGGCGCGGTCCGACGTGACCCGGGTGGACTCTCCACGAAGCAGGGAACGGCCCTGCACCGTTCGAGGAGATCCGCTGTGACACAACGTCTCTCGCGTCGTTGGACGCACCTGAAGGAGTCCGCCGAGGCCGGCATGACGACGGCCGAGTATGCCGTGGGCACGCTTGCCGCGTGCGCGTTCGCCGCCGTGCTCATGGTCGTCGTGAAGTCCGGTCCCGTGAAGTCGGCGCTGGCGAAGGTCATCACCGCCGCCCTCGGGACGGGTGGATGAGCCACAGGCGCCTCCGCGAGGACGGCATGGTCACGGCGGAGATCGCCGTGGCCATGCCGGCCCTCCTCCTCGTCACGACGATCGCCCTCTCGGCGGTCGGGGCGGTGACGGACCAGCTGCGCTGCGTCGACGCGGCCCGCACCGGGGCCCGACTGCTGGCGCGTGGCGAGCCCGTCGAGCGGGTCCGCACCGAGGTTGCCGGGCAGGCTCCCGCTGGCGCGACGGTCCAGGTGCGTGTCATGCCTGACGACGTCACCGTCACGGTGACAGCCGACCCACCCCCGTTGCTCGAGTCACTCGGGATCGGTCTCCGGCCCCGGGGGACCGCCCGCGCAGCGCCTGAGGAGCCCTCGCCGTGAGGCTCGCTCCTCGTGCCAGGGGCGTGCCCGACAGGCGAGAGGCCGGCACTTGCCGAGAGGCCGGCACCTGGCGAGAGGTCGGCACCGTGCCACCCGGCTCCCACCTGGCGGGCGAGCGCGGCTCGGGGACGGTTCTCACCGTTGCCTGCGCGGGGCTGGTGCTCGTGCTGACCACTGCCGCGCTCGTCCTGGGTGGGGTGGCCGTCGCGACCCACAGGGCCCGGGCGGCGGCGGACTTCGCAGCCCTCGCCGGCGCCACGGCATTGCAGCAGACAGGAGGGGGCGGCGACGCCTGCCGACGCGCCTCGGAGCTCGCCACGCGCAACGCGGCCCGACTCGACCACTGTGCGGTGGAGCCGGGGGAGACGGTGCGGGTGCGCGTCAGCACGAGTCTGCGCGTGAGCTGGCCCGGCCTGCCGGACAGGGCCACGGCTTCCGCCCGCGCGGGCCCGGCACCTCCCACGATGGACCCGGGACTCCCCGACGACTGAGCGGCACCCTCAACGATGGAGACGACTGAGCGGCGCCCTCAACGACTGGGCTGCAGCCTCAACAATGGAACTGCAGCCTCAACAATGGAGCTGCACCCGGCGCGCGCCGGGTGCAGCTCCGTCGTGGGTGGTGCGGTGACGTCAGAGGCGGCGGTCGCCGGGGTCACGCGGGTCGCCCTGACGCGGGTCCCCCTGGACGCGTCCGTCACCGTAGGCGCCGTCGCCACGGGCGTCGGTGGCGTGCCGACCGCGGGCCGCCTCAGCCTCGGCGACCTCGGCGCGACGGCGCGCCTCCTCGGTCGAGAGCTGCTGCTCCGAGAGTCGCTGGTCGCTCTCTCGCCGCAGGGTCGCGTTCTCCTCGTCGGCGCGGCGGCGCTCCTCAGCGAGCTGACGCTCACGCTGGGCGAACTGCTCCTGCATCCGGCGCTCGTTGTCGAGGCGCTCCTGCTCTGCGCGTGCCGCGGCCTCCTTGGCCTCACGGCGCTGACGCTTGCCCCGCTTGATGCCCGAGCGCATGAGCACCCAGCCGAGCCAGAAGAGGCTGATGACGGCGGCGCCGGTGATGAGTAGCGCCAGCGGCGGAAGGCTGATCGTCCCACCGAGCACGTCGATGTCGACTCCGTCGGTGAGCTGCGAGGTACCTTCGACGAGAAGGATCGCTGCTGCGATGGCGGCCAGTACGAGGATGAGTCCGAGGATGATCACCCTTCCGAGGCTAGCGTCAGATGGGCCCCGGCGCGTGGTTGCGCCACCGGCGTTTCCGTCCCATATCCGCAGGTGAGGGGGCTCTCAGGCCGGTCGAGACATGAGCACCAGGTCGAGCAGGCGCACTGCTGCAGCCTTGTCGAGCGGCTCGTTGCCGTTGCCGCACTTGGGCGACTGCACGCACGACGGGCAACCGCGCTCGCACGCGCAGCGCGCCACGGCGTCCCGGGTCGCCTCGACCCACTCGGCGAAGGAGGCGTGCCCGCGCTCGGCGAAGCCGGCCCCGCCGGGATAGCCGTCGTAGACCATGATCGTCGGCTTGCCCGTGTCTGGGTGCAGGTCAGTCGAGACGCCACCGACGTCCCAGCGGTCCGAGGTCGCGACGAGGGGGAGCAGCCCGATGGCCGCGTGCTCGGCCGCATGCGCCGCTCCCGGCACCTGTGCCTCCTCGATGCCGGCCTCCTCGAGCAGGTCGAGCGGCATCGTCCACCACACTCCGCGCGTCACGAGCGCCCGCTCCGGCAGGTCGAGCGGGTGCGTCCCGATGACCTCACCCGAGGGCAGGCGCCGGAGGAACGACGTCACCTGCGTCGTCACCTTGACCGAGCCGAAGCAGACCTCGATCTCGCCCCACTGCTCGACCCGTTGCGTCCCGAGGATCTGGAAGCTGCTCTGCGACTGCGCGAAGGTCGACCAGCCCGGGTCGCCTCGCACGACGGTGGCGGTCGCCGCGTCGAGGTCGAGGTCGGTGACGACATAGGTGTCGCCCTGGTGCACGTGCACCGCACCGGTGTGTGCCTGCGTGTGGGCGGACGCCTCGTCGATCGTGCCGACGACCCGTCCGCTGCGTCGCTCGACGATCGAGACGGTCGAGTCGGCGCCACGCAGGTTGACGTGGTCGCCGGGTCGGTCCTCGCGCGCCCAGTACCACCCGGTGGGGCGACGCCGGAGGATTCCGCGGGCGACGAGGACGTCGAGCACTCCGCGTGCGGCCGTGCCGAACATCGGCAGGTCCGCCTCGGTCAGGGGCAGCTCGTGGGCCGCCGCCGCGAGGTGCGGCGCCAGCACGTGCGGGTTCGCGGGGTCGACCACGGTCGTCTCGACCGGCGCCCCGAAGATGGCCTCGGGGTGGTCGAGCAGGTAGGTGTCGAGCGGGTCGTCCGCGGCGATGAACACGGCGAGCGACTCCCGCCCGGACCGGCCCGCTCGTCCCGCCTGCTGCCAGAGGTTCGCTCGGCGCCCGGGCCACCCGGCCATGAGTACGGCGTCGAGCCCGCTCACGTCGACGCCGAGCTCGAGTGCGTTCGTCGCCGCCAGCCCGCGGAGGGCGCCCTCACGCAGCGCGCGCTCGAGCTCGCGTCGTTCCTGGGGCAGATAACCGCCTCGGTATGCCGCGACCGCGCCGTCCGCGGACACGTCCGGTCGTGCGTCGGTCGGGTCGTCGACCGCACCGACGTGCGCGAGCCGGCGGCGAGCGCCCGACGCGAGCGCCTCGACACCGGCCCTGCTGCGGGCGAACGCCAGGGTCTGCACGTCTGCCGCGACGAGGTCGGCGAGCAGCTCGGCAGCCTCCGTCGTGGCCGACCGCCGCGCGTCGTCGACCACCGGCGGCTCCCACAACGCGAAGGTCATGGCCTCGCGAGGCGAGCCGTCCTCCTCGACGGGCGCGACCGGCATACCGACGAGGCGGGAAGCGTGGGCGCCCGGGTGACTGACCGTCGCGGAGGCGAGGACGAACGTCGGCTCGGAGCGGTAGCGCGCGCACACCCGCCGCAGTCGCCGCAGCACCGACGCGACGTGCGCGCCGAAGACACCGCGATAGATGTGGCACTCGTCGATGACGACATAACGCAGCGACCGCAGGAACGACGCCCAGTGCTGGTGCCCGGGCAACAAGGAGTGGTGCAGCAGGTCCGGGTTGGTGAGGACGACCTGGGCGTGGTCGCGGATCCAGCGGCGCTCGTCGGTCGGGGTGTCGCCGTCGTAGGTCGCGGCGCGCACCCCGGGCAGGACGAGGTCCTCGATGCGGGCGAGCTGGTCTGCGGCAAGTGCCTTGGTCGGGGAGATGTAGAGGACGGTGGCGCCGCGACCGTTCGGCGCGTCGAGGCCGTCGATCACCGCGGACAGGGACGGGACGAGGTAGCCCAGGCTCTTGCCCGACGCCGTCCCCGTCGACAGCACGACGTGCTCGCCGGCGTGGGCGAGGTCCATCGCCGCACGCTGGTGCGACCAGGGTCGCTCGATCCCGCTGCCGACGAGGCTCCCAAGCAACGGCGGGGCCACCCAGTCCGGCCACTGCGCCACCTGCGCTGACCGGGCCGGGATGCGCTCGACGTGCCGCATCCGGGCTCCCCGCTCACCGGCCATGAGGGCAGCGAGCAGCTCGCTCGGCTCGGCAGATGACGACACGCGGGTTACGGTAATCCGGTGCTCTGACAGCCGCTGGCCCCACGGGGGTGCGGGGACGGGGCGCACTGGGAGGGGCCGGACCGGCCAGTCAACCGAGCAAGGAGCCAGCGTGAAGCTGAGCGTGACCACCACCGAGCGCGACGACGTCGTCGTGGTCAAGGTGGCCGGAGAGGTCGACGTCTACACGGCCCCGCAGCTGCGGTCGGCTCTCGAGGAGCAGATCGCGGCCGGTCGCACCAAGATCGTCGTCGACCTGGGCGGCGTCGGGTTCCTCGACTCGACCGGCCTCGGTGTGCTCGTGGGCCGGCTCAAGGTGCTGCGCCGCCTCGACGGCTGGCTCGGCGTCGTCTGCACGGACGAGCGCATCCTGCGGCTGTTCTCCATCACCGGTCTCGACCAGGTCCTCCCGGTGCACGACACCGTCAAGGCTGCCGTGGCCGCGTCCGGCGACGGGCTGCCCGAGCCCGACGCCGCGGCGATCCGGGCCGTGCGCAGCCCGACCGGCACCCTCTGACGCTGCGCGCTCGCCGCACGGACGGCATACGCACGCGCGGAGCGTGAGCCGCACGGACGGCATACGCACGCGCGGAGCGCGAGCCGCACGGACGGCATACGGGACCGCGGTGACGCCACGGCCACAGGGATTCGTGAGGGCAGTCACATGCCCTCACGTTGGTTGTGACCTGAGTCACCGGGTAGGGTCCGTTGCGCGTCCGCCCGCGGTGCTTGCTGCGGGCTGAGGCCGTCGAGCGGCGGCCGAGCAGGGGCGCATTCACCCGTCAAGGAGGATGGAATGGCTGCACTCGCGCTCGCACCCGCCGAGGCGAGTTCCACGCTGGACCTCACCGGATCGAACGTCACCCTCGTCATCGCCGTCGCGGTCATCGCCGTGATCGCGCTCGTCATGGGGTTCGTCTTCCGGCAGCAGGTCCTGCGTGCGGACACCGGCACCGACAACATGCGCACGATCGGTGCGGCTGTCGAGGAAGGCGCGGCGGCCTACCTGAACCGCCAGTTCAAGACGCTCGGCATCTTCGTCGTGCTCGTCTTCGGGCTGCTGTTGCTGCTGCCGGCTCCCGACTGGGGCGTCAAGCTCGGTCGCTCGGGCTTCTTCGTCGTCGGTGCGCTGTTCTCCGCGGCGATCGGCTACCTCGGCATGAAGCTCGCCACCAAGGCGAACGTGCGCGTGGCCGCCGCGGCTCGCGAGGGTGACCGTGACCGGGGTATGCGGATCGCGTTCCGCACCGGTGGCACCGTCGGGATGGCGACCGTGGGCCTCGGGCTCCTGGGTGCCTCCGTCGTGGTGCTCCTCTACAAGGGTGACGCGCCCAAGGTGCTCGAGGGCTTCGGCTTCGGCGCGGCCCTGCTCGCGATGTTCATGCGCGTCGGCGGCGGCATCTTCACCAAGGCGGCCGACGTCGGCGCCGACCTCGTCGGCAAGGTCGAGGCCGGCATCCCCGAGGACGACCCGCGCAACGCCGCGACCATCGCCGACAACGTCGGTGACAACGTCGGCGACTGCGCCGGTATGGCGGCCGACCTGTTCGAGTCGTATGCCGTGATGCTCGTCGCCGCGCTCATCCTCGGTTCCGCTGCGTTCGGCGAGTACGGCCTCGTCTTCCCGCTGCTCGTGCCGGCCATCGGTGCGGTCACCGCGCTCATCGGCGTGTTCATCACGCGCGTGAAGCCGGGTGAGAACGCCCTGTCGGCGATCAACCGTGGCTTCTACATCTCGGCGGCGATCGCGGCGGTGCTGTCGGCCGCGGCGGCGTGGTTCTACCTGCCCGACACCTTCGCCGGGCTCGAGTCGCGCGACGAGGCGACGGCGGCGCTCCAGGGCAACCCGCGCATCACGGCGATCCTCGCGGTCATCGTCGGCATCGTCCTCGCCGCGATCATCCTCTGGCTCACCGGCTACTTCACCGGCACCGACAAGCGGCCGACGCGTGACGTCGCGCGGACCTCGCTCACCGGCGCCGCGACCGTCGTGCTCTCGGGCATCGGCGTCGGCCTCGAGTCGGCGGTCTACACCGCGGCGATCATCGGTGGCGCGGTCTACCTGGCGTTCCTGCTCGGTGGCGGCTCGGTCATCCTGTCGCTCTTCCTCATCGCGCTCGCGGGCTGTGGCCTGCTCACGACGGTCGGCGTCATCGTCGCCATGGACACCTTCGGCCCGGTCTCCGACAACGCGCAGGGCATCGCCGAGATGTCCGGCGACGTCGACGGCGAGGGCGCGCAGATCCTCACCGACCTCGACGCCGTCGGCAACACGACGAAGGCCATCACCAAGGGCATCGCCATCGCGACCGCGGTGCTCGCGGCCACAGCGCTCTTCGGGTCCTACACCGACGCCTGGCAGTCGGCGCTCAACGAGATCGACCCGACCCAGCTGTCGCAGGCGCAGATCGACGCTGCGAACGAGGTCATCCGCGAGGCGCAGGGTGTCGTGACGAACCCGTCGACGCTCGTCGGCCTCATCCTCGGTGCGGCCGTGGTGTTCCTCTTCTCCGGCCTGGCGATCAACGCGGTGACGCGTGCGGCCGGCGCCATCGTCTTCGAGGTGCGGCGCCAGTTCCGCGAGATCCCCGGGATCATGGAGGGCACGACCAAGCCGGAGTACGGCAAGGTCGTCGACATCTGCACCCGCGACTCGCTGCGTGAGCTCGCGACGCCGGGCCTGCTCGCGGCGCTCACGCCGATCATCGTCGGCTTCGGTCTGGGTATCGGTGCTCTCGCCGGCTTCCTCGCCGGAGCCATCGGCACCGGCGCGCTCATGGCCGTCTTCCTCGCCAACTCGGGCGGTGCCTGGGACAACGCGAAGAAGATCGTCGAGGACGGCACCCACGGCGGCAAGGGCACCGAGGCCCACGCCGCGACCGTCATCGGCGACACCGTCGGCGACCCGTTCAAGGACACCGCCGGCCCGGCGATCAACCCGCTCATCAAGGTGATGAACCTCGTGTCGGTGCTCATCGCCCCGGCCATCGTCGGCCTGACGATCGGTGCAGATGCGAGTGCCCCGATCCGCTACGGCATCGCCGGTGTCGCGTTCGTCATCGTCGTGACCGCAGTCGCGATCTCGAAGCGTCGCGACCTCGCCATCGGCGGCGACGACGACGGCACCGTCGCCGGTGAGCTCGACGCCTCCGCGCCCGACTCCGGCGCGGTCACCGAGCCCGGTGAGCGCGTCGACGAGATCGTCGAGGTGGACGACGTCGCGCTGCGCGATGGTGACGTCGAGGTGCGTGAGACCGAGGTGCGCGAGACCGAGGTGCCCACGCAGCGCTAGGCGCGCGGACCACGTCCGGCGCGCGGACGGCATACGCCCCGCTGCCGCTCAAGCGCGTGGGCGGCATACGCCCACGTGACGGCGGCCGGCCCATCCGAGAGGGTGAGCCGGCCGCCGTTGGCATTTTTTGCGCCGGTCACCATGATCTGCGCCGCTCGGGCCAGCGGCGCAGAAGGTGTTCAGGGGCGCAGCCATGGCAGCGCCGCCCGTCACGATCTGCGCCGGTCGTCAGGAGCTGTGGATATCTCAACTGGCTATCTCGCAGAAACTGTCACGATCTGGCATGACTTCTGACGCGCCCAGCCCCTTCGATCCCAGCCGCTTGCGCCTGGCCTCCGACCTGCGGCGACGCGGCGACGACCCCGTGGCCAAGGACGACAAGGGGCGGCGGTTGTGGACACGCGTGCGCCACGGCGTCGTCATCGCTTCCGCCACGTGGGTCACGCTCAGCCCAGAGCAGCGTCATGCCGCGCTCGTGCATGCCACGGCGTTGCGAATGCTGGGCAGCTCGACGACCGTCTTCTCACACACCTCGGCCGCGGCGGTCTGGGGGCTGCCTCGGGTGACGGCATGGCCGACACATGTGGAGGTGACCAGCACCGCTCGGCGCGTTCGGTCCTCCGGTCGCATCCGCCGCCACGCCCTGCCTCTCACGGGTGTCGACGAGCAAGCTGGACTTCCGGTCACCTCGTTGTCGCGCACGCTCATCGACCTCGGCCGCACCGGCGACCTCGCGGACGCGGTCGCCGCGACGGACTTCGCCCTCCACCACGCGATGTGTACCAGGACCGACCTCATCAACGAGCTGGCGTCGTTGGATCCGGGGGTTCCCGGTCGGGCGCGCGCCCAGTTGAGCGTGGACCTCGCCCACCCGGGCGGCACCTCGGTCGGCGAGTCGTTGTCCCGCGTCCAGATGTTCCGGAGCAACATCCCGAAGCCGCAGCTGCAGGTACGCGTCGAGGACGAGGACGGTCTCGCGGGGATCTGCGACTTCGGGTGGGAGGAGCAGGGGGTTGTCGGGGAGTTCGACGGGCGCAAGAAATACCGCGTTGGGGATGGCGTCGCGAAGGAGGAGGTCGAGCAGGTGCTGTGGCGCGAGAAGCAGCGCGAGGACCGCATCCGGGCACGTGGGCGGCGGGTGGCGCGATGGGTGTGGAGCGACGCCCTGCGGCCGACGCAGATGCTGGCGATTCTGTCGAGACAGGGCGTGCGGCAGGTGGCACGGTCGGACTGGTTCGACGACGAGGTGGCGGCGCGGCATCCACGTCGTCCCGACGCGGCATGAAGGCCGGGGCTTTTCTGCGCCGGTCGTGCCAGCGGCGCAGAAGCTGGTCAGGGGCGCAGCCGTAGCAGCGCCGGTCACCACGATCTGCGCCGCCGGCGCGAAGGGCGCAGAAACACGTCAGCGCCGCGAGTCCGAACGGCGATGGCTCTAGGCTGAGCGACATGCGCTCATCGCTCTTCGACCAGTCCAACCTCGAGGTCCAGTCCGAGCAGACCTTCGCCCTGCAGAACCCGCAGCTGCTGCGCGTCCACCTCGGCGGCGACGTCCTCGCGGTCAAGGGCGCGATGGTCGCCTACCAAGGGCAGATGCGGTTCGACCACGAGAAGGCCGGCAGCGTCGGCAAGCTCTTCAAGAAGGTCGTCACCGGCGAGGACGTGTCCCTCATGCGGGTCTCCGGCGACGGTGAGGTGTTCTTCGCGACCGACGCCGGGTTCGTCCACCTCATCGAGCTCACCGGTGACGGGATCAGCGTCAACGCGCGCAACCTGCTTGCCTTCGACAGCCAGATCGCGTGGGACATCAAGCGCGTCCAAGGCGCCGGCATGATGAGCGGGGGTCTCTTCAACACCACCCTCGAGGGCACGGGCACGGTCGCGATCCACACCGTCGGCCAGCCGGTCATACTCGACTGCTCGCAGCAGCCGACCTACGTCGACGTGCAGGCCTGTGTCGGCTGGTCGCTGGGCCTCGTGCCGCAGGTCGTGTCGAGCATGAACATGAAGTCGATGCTTCGCGGCGGCAGCGGTGAGGCGTTCCAGTACGCGTTCCACGGCCCCGGCTTCGTCATCGTCCAGCCGAGCGAGTGGGTGCCGACGGCCACGTCCGGAGGCGGCGGTGGCGGGGGCATGCTCGGCGGCCTCCTCGACGGCTGAGGCCGGCTCGCCATGAGCAGCGCCACCTCGGGCTCGCCACGGATCGACGACGCGCTGGTCGCGCGGCTGCGTGACGACCTCACGACGAGCGGGTTCACCGTCACCGAGGTGAGCGAGCTCCTCGGCCCATTGGCCGGGGCGGCGCTCGCACGCGAGCAGACGCTGCCCGCGCGGAGGGTCGCGCTCGCGGTGGACTCGCCGGTCGCGACGCTCGTGCGTCTCTTCACCCTCGGCGACCCCGTGGACGTCGCCGAGGTCGAGCGTGCGCTGCCGACCCTGCGGGTCAGCGGAGCGGTCGCCCTGGGTCTCGTCGCGGAGGAGGGTGACGCCGTCGTGGCGCGCGTCGACGTGCGTCCGTATGCCGCGGACGACCGCAGCTGGTGGGTCGCCTCCGACCTCGCGGAGCTCGCGACCGGTCGCCCCGTCCTCGACGACCACGTCCTCGGGGTCGGCGGCGCGTCGACGACGCTGGCGGCGTGGACGGTGCGCAACCCGGTCCGACGGGCGCTGGACATCGGCACCGGCAGTGGGGTGCAGGCGCTCCACCTCGGCGAGCACGCCGAGTCGATCACCGTCACCGACCTCTCCGCGCGGGCGCTGGCGTTCGCCCGGTTCAACGCCCTCCTCAACGAGGTCACGTGGGACGTTCGGCAAGGCTCGATGCTCGATCCCATTGCGGGAGAACGGTTCGACCTCGTCGTGAGCAACCCGCCGTTCGTCATCACGCCGCGCTCCGGCGAGATCCCGCTGTTCGAGTACCGCGACGGCGGCCGGGCCGGCGACGCCGTCGTCGCCGACCTCGTGCGCGGGCTCGGTGAGCACCTCGAACCGGGCGGGGTGGCCCAGCTCCTCGGCAACTGGGAGATCCCGGCGGGGACGACGTGGACCGAGCGGGTCTCCTCATGGCTCGACGGCACCGGCCTCGACGCGTGGGTCGTCCAGCGCGAGGTCCAGGACCCCGCGGAGTATGCCGAGACGTGGGCGCGCGACGGCGGTCACCATCCCGGGACGGCCGACTTCGATGCGATGTATGCCGCGTGGCTCGACGACTTCGCGTCTCGCGACGTCGAGTCGATCGGCTTCGGGATCATCACCCTCCATCGGCCGGCGGTCGAGCGCGAGCCCTTCCTCGACCTCATGGACGTGCGCACTCCCGTCGCGACACCGATGGGGGAGGCGGTGCGGGTGGGGCTCGAGGCGCGGGTCTGGCTCGCCGAGCACTCCGACGACGAGGTGCTCGACCGGGTCTGGAGCGCGCCGCAGGACGTCACCGAGGAGCGCCACACCCGACCCGGCTCGGCCGACCCGTCGGTCATCGTCGCCCGACAGGGAGGCGGTCTCGGACGGGTCATCCCGCTCACGACGGTCACCGCGGCATACCTCTCGGTCGCGGACGGCGAGCTCACGCCGCGGCAGGCGGTCGGAGCGATCGCGGGCATCCTCGACCTCGACGCAGCCGAGGTCGAGCGCGAGGTCGTGACCTTCATCCGCGACGCGGCCAAGGACGGGCTCCTCGTCTGAGCCACGATCGCCCGCACCGCCATCGCCGAGGACGAGTGAGTGGGGGCCAGCGCGCGGTGGTGCGCGGACGGCATACGCGCAGGTCAGGAACCAACTTGTGAGTGAGTGCTCACTCACTCATACTTGTGGGCATGACCCCACGCGCCCCCGCCCTGTCCCCGGAGGAGCGGCGCGCCTCGATCATCGAGGCGACGCTGCCACTGCTGCGTGAGCACGGGCGGGCCGTGAGCACCAGGCAGATCGCCCGAGCCGCCGGCATCGCCGAAGGGACGATCTTCCGGGTCTTCGAGTCCAAGGATGAGCTCATCGACGAGGCGGTCCACGAGGCGTTCGACAACTCGACCCTCATCGCCGAGCTCGACGAGCTCAAGCGGAGCGCGCCCCTCACCGAGCGCCTTGCAGCCGCGGTGGCGATCATGCAGGAGCACCTCAAGGGCGTCTTCGCGCTCATGACCGTGCTGCAGGCCTCCGGTGAGCCGATGCGCAAACACGCCGGGGGTGAGGCGATGCGGCGTCGCAAGGAGGCGACCGCCGAGCTCGACGAGGCCTTCGTGCGGCTCATCGGTGACGACGCGGGCAGTCTCCGGGTGCCGGTGGTGACCTTCATCGGCTACCTGCGGATGCTCACCCTCTCGAGCGTCCACCCGATGCTCGACGGCGACTTCTCCACGCCCGACCAGCTCGTCGACGTCCTGCTCGACGGTGCTCGCGCACGACCCGGAAAGCCTTCTGCCGCAACGGCACCGGCCAGGAAGGCGACCACGAGGTCCGCGGCGCGCGGACGGCATACCGACACGACAGGCGCCAAGCGCGCCACCACGACCACAGGGGGGAAGAAGTAGTGCTGCTCCGCATCATTCGTGAACAGCTGCGTCCCTATCGCGGCTCCATCGCGCTGCTCATCGCGCTCCAGCTCGCCGGCACCATCGCGAGCCTCTACTTGCCGAGCCTCAACGGGCGGATCATCGACCAGGGCGTCGCGCGCGGGGACACCGGCTACATCATGAGCGCCGGCGGGTGGATGCTCGCCGTCTCGCTCATCCAGATCGCCGCCACTGTCGCCGCCACGTACCTCGGGGCACGGGCGGCCGCGTCGCTCGGGCGCGACCTGCGTGGGCGGATCTTCGAGCGCGTCGGTGACTTCTCGGCGCAGGAGCTGTCCCGGTTCGGCGCGCCGACGCTCATCTCGCGCAACACCAACGACGTCACCCAGATCCAGACCCTCGTCTTCATGGGGCTGGCGATGATGGTGTCCGCGCCGATCATGATGGTCGGCGGCATCGTCATGGCGCTGCGCGAGGACGTCGGGCTGTCGTGGCTCGTCGCTGTCGCGGTGCCACTACTCGCGGTCTCGGTCGCTCTCGTCGTGCGCCGGATGCTGCCCCAGTTCCACGTCATGCAGGAGTCGGTCGACTGGGTGAACCGCATTCTGCGAGAACAGATCACGGGCATCCGCGTCGTGCGGGCGTTCGTGCGCGAGGACCACGAGCGCGAGCGGTTCGCCGAGGCCAACACGCAGTACACCGGCACCGCCCTCGCGGTCGGGCGGCTGCAGGCGCTTGTCTTCCCCATCGTCATGCTCATCTTCAACGTCTCGACGGTGGCGGTGCTGTGGTTCGGTGCGCACCGGGTCGAGGACGGGCAGATGCAGATCGGTGCGCTGACGGCCTTCATGGCCTATCTCATGCAGATCCTCATGTCGGTGATGATGGCGACGTTCATGTCGATGATGATCCCGCGCGCGTCGGTGTCGGCCGGACGCATCGCGGAGGTGCTCGACACGGAGTCGAGCGTGCACGCGCCCGTGGCGCCGGTGAGGCTGCCGGAGGGGGCTGCGTCGGTCGAGCTGCGGGGCGTGGAGTTCGCCTATCCGGGTGCGGATGTGCCTGTGCTGCAGGGCATTTCGTTCGCTGCTTCCCCGGGGAGGACCACGGCGATCATCGGGTCGACCGGCGCGGGCAAGTCGACACTGTTGTCACTGATCCCACGTCTCTATGACGTCACGGGGGGATCGGTGCTGCTCGCGGGCGTCGACGTGCGCGACGCGGCTCTCGAGGACGTGTGGTCACGCATCGGGCTGGTGCCGCAGAAGCCGTACCTCTTCACCGGGACCGTCGCGTCGAACCTGCGCTACGGCGATGAGGACGCGACCGACGACGAGCTCTGGGAGGCGCTGCGGATCGCGCAGGCCGAGGACTTCGTGCGCGTCATGCCCGGTGGGCTCGAGGCGCACATCGCCCAGGGCGGCACGAACGTGTCCGGCGGTCAGCGGCAGCGGCTCGCCATCGCGCGGGCGCTCGTGGCCAAGCCGGACGTCTATCTCTTCGATGACAGCTTCTCCGCCCTCGACCTGTCGACCGATGCTCGGCTGCGGGCGGCCCTGGCGCCGGTGACCCGGGACGCCACCGTCATCGTCGTCGCCCAGCGTGTCTCGACGATCGTCGACGCCGACCACATCGTCGTCCTCGAAGACGGCGCCGTCGTCGGGCAGGGCACCCATGACCAGCTGCTCGAGACGTGCCCGACCTATGTCGAGATCGTCGAGAGCCAGAAGAGCGCAGAGGAGGCCAGCGCATGAGCGACCGGATCCTGACGGAGGAGGAGAAGGCGGCCGAGCAGCGCCGCGGCCCCGGTGGCGCCCAGCGGGGCGGCCCTCCGCACCTGCAGATCGGCCGTCCCGGCGAGAAGTCGGCGAACTTCGGCGCCACGGCGCGGCGGCTGTTCGCGCTCCTGCGCCCCGAGCGGGCCAAGCTGTATGCCGTTCTCGCACTTGCGGTGTCGTCCGTGGCACTCAACGCGGTCGGGCCGAAGATCCTGGGGCGGGCGACGGACCTGATCTTCGCCGGTGCCGTGGGGCGTTCGGTGGGAGGACAGGTGCCGGCGGGGACGACGCGCGAGCAGCTCATCGAGGGCCTGCGGTCGCGAGGGCAGGACCAGCTCGCCGACATGGTGAGTGGCATGCCCGACCTCGTGCCGGGTGTGGGGATCGACTTCGGTGCGGTCGGCCGGGTGCTGCTCGTCGTCCTGGCGATCTATGTCGGCGCGAGCCTGCTGTCGTGGGCGATGGGCTGGCTGCTCACCGGTGTCGTCAACCGGACGATCTACGGGCTGCGCCGTAGCGTCGAAGACAAGCTCAACCGTCTGCCGCTGCCGTACTTCGACGCCCAACCGCGTGGCGAGCTCCTGTCGCGCGTCACGAACGACATCGATAACGTCGCGCAGAGCATGCAGCAGACCCTGAGCCAGATGCTCAACTCACTGCTCACGGTGATCGCGATGATCGTGATGATGGTCTACATCTCGCCGCTGCTCGCGCTCATCGCGCTCGTGACGATCCCGGTGACGATGCTCGTCACGGCGGTCATCGGCAAGCGGGCCCAGGGGCACTTCGTCCAACAGTGGAAGTCCACGGGCGAGCTCAACTCGGTCGTCGAGGAAACCTTCACCGGGCACCAGCTCGTCAAGGTCTTCGGCCGGCAGCAGGAGGCCGGCGAGGCCTTCCGCGCCAAGAACGACGACCTCTACTCGGCCGGGTTCGGCGCGCAGTTCATCAGCGGCCTCATCATGCCGATGATGATGTTCATCGGGAACCTCAACTACGTCATCGTCGCCGTCGTCGGCGGACTGCGCGTGGCGAACGGTTCGATGAGCCTCGGTGACGTCCAGGCGTTCATCCAGTACTCGCGACAGTTCACCCAGCCGCTCACCCAGGTCGCGTCCATGGCGAACCTCCTGCAGTCCGGAGTGGCCTCTGCCGAAAGGGTTTTCGAGGTTCTCGATGCCCCGGAGCAGGAGCCCGAGGCGGCCTCGCTGACGGTCCTCCCGGACCCGCGCGGTCGGGTCGAGTTCGAGGATGTCTCGTTCTCCTACGACCCCGAGACGCCGCTCATCGAAGACCTGAACCTCACCGTCGAGCCGGGCCAGATGGTCGCAATCGTCGGACCGACCGGCGCCGGCAAGACGACGCTCGTCAACCTCATCATGCGGTTCTACGAGCTGACCTCCGGCCGCATCACCCTCGACGGCGTCGACATCACCGACCTCACCCGGCACAACCTGCGCGGCGAGATCGGCATGGTCCTCCAGGACACCTGGCTCTTCGGTGGGACGATCCGCGACAACATCGCCTATGGCCGTCCCGGCGCGACGGACGAGGAGGTGGTGGCTGCTGCCAAGGCGACGTACGTCGACCGGTTCGTGCACTCGCTGCCCGACGGCTACGACACCGTTCTCGACGCCGAGGCCGGCAACATCAGCGCCGGCGAGAAGCAGCTCATCACCATCGCCCGGGCATTCGTGTCCGACCCGGCGCTGCTCATCCTCGACGAGGCGACCTCGTCGGTCGACACCCGCACCGAGCTCCTCGTCCAGCAGGCCATGGCCGCACTGCGGCGGGACCGGACGAGTTTCGTCATCGCCCACCGGCTCTCGACGATCCGCGACGCCGACCTCATCCTCGTCATGGAGAACGGCCGGATCGTCGAGCAGGGTTCACACGCCGAGCTCATCGAACGCGGTGGCGCGTTCGCCGAGCTGTATGCCGCCCAGTTCCGTGCCGCTGTCGCCGAACCGGTCGAGTAGCGCGCCTTTCCTTCCGACTTATTGCGCACAGTTCGCCTGCTCGCTGGCGCTCGCACGCGAACTGTGCGCAATAAGTCGCGGAGACCACGACTAGGCGGGGGGACGGCATACGGGCCGGTGCTGTGCCGAAGCGTCCAATTGGGTGAGATCGGGACGCGAAGGTGAGCGGCCGGCATACGGCCCGGTGCTGTGCCGAAGCGTCCAATTGGGTGAGTTCGGGACGCGAAAGTGGGCGGCCGGCATACCGGACGGCTCCTGCCGCACGAACGCGCACGTCAGGAGTAGGTTGAGCGGGTCCGGGCTCATCGAGCCGACCCGACCAAGGAGGAGGCCTCGATGGTCTCGGCAGTCGCCTCGGCCGTTCCTGCGGCCGATCCGATCATCAACGCGGGCGTCGTCGACTACCTCATCGTCGCGCTCTACTTCGTCTTCGTCCTCGGCATCGGGCTGGCCGCCCGGCGCGCGGTGTCGGACTCGATCGACTTCTTCCTGTCGGGGCGGTCGCTGCCCGCATGGGTCACCGGTCTGGCGTTCATCTCCGCGAACCTCGGCGCCGTCGAGATCATGGGCATGTCCGCGAGCGGGGCCGAGTTCGGCCTGCCGACGGTGCACTACTTCTGGGTCGGCGCGATCCCGGCGATGCTCTTCCTCGGCGTCGTGATGATGCCGTTCTACTACGGCTCCAAGGTGAGGTCGGTGCCGGAGTTCATGTTCCGGCGGTTCGGCACGGGAGCGCACCTCGTCAACGCGATCTCGTTCGCGCTGGCGCAGTTGCTCATCGCCGGCGTCAACCTCTACCTGCTCAGCTCGATCGTGCAGGCGCTGCTCGGCTGGCCGCAGTGGGTGGCGCTCATCGTCGCCGCCGCGATCGTCCTGTCCTACATCACGCTCGGCGGGTTGTCCGCGGCGATCTACAACGAGGTGCTGCAGTTCTTCGTCATCGTCGCCGCGCTGCTGCCGCTCACGCTCATCGGTCTCAACCGGGTCGGCGGCTGGGACGGGCTCACGTCGCGCATCACCGAGGCGGCCAACAACGCCCCCGCCAGCGCAGGGGTGCCGCCGGCCGAGCAGCAGCTCGAGTCCTGGCCGGGCCAGGCACTGTCCGGCTTCGACTCGCCGATCCTGTCGGTCATCGGCATCGTCTTCGGCCTCGGCTTCGTGCTCTCCTTCGGCTACTGGACGACGAACTTCGTCGAGGTCCAGCGCGCCATGGCGTCGAACTCGATCTCGGCGGCCCGCAAGACCCCGATCATCGGCGCCTTCCCGAAGATGTTCGTGCCGTTCATCGTCATCGTGCCCGGCATGATCGCCGCGGTCCTCGTGAGCGAGATGATCGAGCTCAAGAACGGCGGCACGCCGCAGGGTGGCGCCTCCGGTGAGGTGAAGTACAACGACGCGCTGCTCCTCCTCATGCGCGATGTCCTGCCGAACGGCCTGCTCGGTCTGGCGATCGCGGGTCTGCTCGCGGCGTTCATGGCCGGTATGGCCGCGAACATCTCGGCGTTCAACACGGTCTTCAGCTATGACCTGTGGGAGCGCTACATCCGCAAGGACCGCACCGACGACTACTACCTGCGCATCGGCCGGCTCGCCACGGTGGCCGCGACGATCATCGCCATCTTCACGGCGTCGATCGCGGGCGGGTTCTCCAACGTCATGGACTACCTGCAGACGCTGTTCGGGTTCTTCAACGCGCCGCTCTTCGCGACGTTCATCCTCGGCATGTTCTGGAAGCGGATGACCCCGACCGCCGGATGGGCCGGCCTCGTCGCCGGAACCCTCTCCGCGATCACCGTATGGCTGCTCGGGAACCCGGACTTCATCGGCGCCTTCTCGCTGCCGGGCCAGGGTCTCGCGTTCGTCGCGGCCTCGACGGCGTTCGTCGTCGACATCATCGTGTCGGTCGCGGTGTCGCTCGTCACCGAGCCGAAGCCGGCTGCCGAGCTCAAGGGGCTCGTCTACTCCGAGACACCCAAGGAGGACCTCATCGACCCGCACGAGGCCTCCATGCCGTGGTTCCGGCGCACCATGCCGTTGGCCGGGATCGCGCTCGTCCTCGTCATCATCCTCAACGTGGCCTTCTGAGAGGAACCGTCATGTCAGACCGCAACCACGCAGACCACACGGACCACAGCACTGACCGCGGCTCGGACCACCCCGGCACCGAGGACACCGCGCCGCACGAGGAGCGGGTCGCCCGGCACACCGCGGGCGCCTTCGACATCCGCAACTTCATCGGGCTGCTGCTCGGGATCTACGGCCTCATCCTCGTCGCCATGGGCCTCTTCGGTGACAAAGAGCTGGAGAAGACTGGTGGCGTCAACGCCAACCTGTGGACGGGCATCGCGCTGCTTGCCGTCGCACTCGGATTCATCGCGTGGGCGAAGGCGCGTCCGACGCTCGTGCCGGAGCACGTCGAGCCGGTGCTCGACGACCCCACCCGTCCGGCGCCGCGCAAGCAGCCGCGCGGCCACTGACGGCTCGGGTTCTGCGCGCAGGGTCAGGCGAACTGCCAGGAGCGCTTCGACATGCCGTACCAGAACCCGTCGATGACGCTCCGGCCGGCGACGTCACCGGTCTCCGCCGCGGCACCCAGCGCGACGTAGAGGGGCGCCCAGTGCTCGGTGCGCGGGTGCGCCTCGTGCGCGGCGGGTGCCTTGTCGAGGAAGTCGAGCACCGCGTCGACGTCACCAGCCCCGACCGTCTCCGCGGCCCACGCGTCGAACTCGGCGGACACCTGGGGCGGTGGTGCGTCGGAGGCGTCCCGGCTCGGGGTGAACCACGCGAGGTTGTGTGTCGTGAACCCCGATCCGACGATGAGCGTCCCCTCGTCGCGCAGCGGCGCGAGCCGCCGACCGACGTCGAAGAGCGTCTGCGGGTCCAGTGTCGGCATCGAGAGCTGCAGCACGGGCACGTCGGCCTCGGGGAACATCTCGACGAGCGGCACGTAGGCGCCGTGGTCGAGGCCGCGCTCGGGGTCCTGGTGCAGCCCTCCACCGAGATCGCCGAGGTGACCGGCCACGGAGCGAGCCAGCTCGGGAGCCGGCGGCGCGGCATACGTCACCTCGTAGTACCTGTCGGGGAAGCCCCAGAAGTCATACAGCAGAGGGGTGTTCGGCGTCGTCGAGCTCACCGAGATGGGTGCCTGCTCCCAGTGCGCCGAGATGACGAGGATGCTGCGCGGGCGCGACAGGCCGCTCGACCAAGCGGCGAGCTCCCCGGTCCAGGTCGCGTCGTCGGCGAGCGGCGGCGCGCCGTGGCTGAGGTAGATGACGGGCTGGCGCGTGTCCACGACGTCAGCGTATGCCGTGTGCGCGCCCCTGCGGTTGGCTCGCCGGAAGGCGATCCGCAGGAGGGTTCGGCCTGCGGATCGTCAGGCGGTGAGCAGGCCGAACCCGAGGGATGTCAGGCTCGCCGCGAGGAGTGCGGCCCCGGCGAAGACGAGGACGATGAGCTTGTTCGGCTCGGTGCGCCCGGTGCCCATCGAGGAGAAGAAGAACCCTCCGGGCATGAGCAGCGCGCTCACGGCCACGCCCGAGCGAGAGAGCCACTCGAGGAGGCCGGTCTGGGTGGTCGAGTCGACGAGCACCTGGCAGACGAGGGCGAGGATGAGCAGGGTGGCGGCGTGGGCGTGCCCGGCTCGGGCGAACTTCTCCTGGAACTCGGTCGCTGGGGCGCGGCCGCGCACGATCTTCACGAGGTAGAGCCCGCCGGTCTCGACGGTGACGAGGGCGAGCAAGAGGATCCCGGCGAGGGAGCGGGACTCGTCGGACAGGACGGCAGTCGTGGCGTGCAGCATGCGGCTCAGCTCCTTGGATAGTTCGACTCGCCAATATTGGAGAGCATCACTATCCCATGTGTCAAGCGCCAGCGTGCCCGTGGCCCCAACCGTCCGATGGGGTGAGTTCGGGACGGGAGGCGAGCGGACGGCATACCGGCGTGCCCGGGTCCCCACCCGTCCCATGTCCCCAACCGTCCGATGGGGTGAGTTCGGGACGGGAGGTGAGCGGGTCAGTCGGTGGCGTCGTGGACGAGGATCGCGACCTGGACGCGGTTCTCGACGCCGAGCTTGGTGAAGAGCCGCCCGATGTGGGTCTTCACGGTGGGCACGCCCATGTAGAGCTCGCCGGCGATCTCGGCGTTGCTCAGCCCGCGCGCCACCGCGTCGGCCACCTCCCGCTCGCGCTCGGTCAGCCCCTCGAGCCGGGCCCGCGCCTCCCGGGCCCGTTCGCTCGCGCCGTCATCCGGCTGGGCGACGGCCGCGATGAGCTGGGCCGTGACACTCGGCGAGAGCATCGGCTCACCGGCCGCAACGGTGCGCACGGCCTCGACGAGCCGGGCTGGCGGGGTGTCCTTGAGCATGAACCCGGCAGCCCCGATCCGCAGTGCGGACAGCACCATGTCGTCGGTGTCGAAGGTGGTGAGGACGATGATCTTCAGCCGCGGATAGCGGCTCAGCAGAACCTCGCTCGCGCTGAGGCCGTCGCGCACCGGCATGCGGATGTCCATGAGGACGACGTCCGCGCCGGACTTCGGCACGACCGTGAGCGCCTCCTCACCGTCGGCCGCCTCGCCGACGACGGTGATGCCGGACGCGCCACCTCCGAGCATCATGCCGAGCGCCGTGCGCACCATCGGGTCGTCGTCGACGATGGCGAGGCGGATCGGCTGTGGGTCGGTCACGGGTGCCACGGTATCCATGCCGCCACGACGAACCCACCCGACGCGTCAGTCCCGTGCCGCAGTCGCCCGCCGGCGAGTGCGACGCGTTCCTGCAGCCCGATGAGGCCGAGTCCCGACTCCGGGAGCACCGTGTCGCGGTTGCCGACGGGCGCGGCGTTGCGGATGGAAACGTCGAGCCCGTCCTCCTCGGACCCGGTGAGCCGCACCGTCACCGACGTGCCGGCTGCGTGCTTGCGCGCGTTCGTGAGGGCCTCCTGGACGATGCGGTATGCCGTCCGCGCGGCTGCGTCGGGCACGTCGCCTCGGGTGGAGTCCTCGAAGGCGACGCGCATCCCGCTGGAGCGTTCGTCGTCGACGAGACGACCGATGTCGGCAGCCTGGGGCTGTGGCGCTTCGGGTGCGCCGCCGGCGAGGGTAGGGTCGCGGAGGACTCCGAGCACCTCGCGCAGGTCGGTGAGTGCCCGGTGGGCGTTCTCCTCGATCGTCCGCGCCGCCGTGGCCTGCTCCTCGGGCGTGAGGTCGGTGCGGTAGCTCAAGGCGCCGGCGTGCATCGCGACGAGCGAGATCCGGTGTGCGAGAACGTCATGCATCTCCCGGGCGATGCGGGTGCGCTCAGCGGTCTGGGCGCGGGCAACGCGGGCCTGCTGCTCGCGCTCCGCGGTCTCGGCGCGGTCGCGCAGCGAGGCCATGAGGTTGCGTTGCGACCCCATCGCGTTGCCGATGGCGATGACGATGCCCACGATGAGTGCCCCGATGAGCACGGACGCCCACAGCGGCAGGTCGTCGTCGCCGGGGTAGAACCGCTCCTGGACGACGCCCGCGACGACGGCGAGCGGCGCGACCCAGGCGAGGTCCCGCCACCGCTGGCGGGCAGCGAGCGAGCCGACCATCCACGTCGACGGCCCGGCGCTGCTCGCCGAGACGAAGGTGAGCAGGTTCGTCACGGCGGCCACCGTCGCCGGTACCCGAGCCCGCCAGCGAACGAGCAGGAACGACACGAGTCCGAGCGCGAGGTCCCCGATGACGAACCACACGAAGATCGGCGTGTCGTCCACCTGGGCGTCCGCCATGGTGGCGGCGGTGGTGAACCAGGCCGTGAGGCTGATGACCAGGGCCAGGGCGTAGCGCCAGGCAGTCGCCCAGCGCGACCCGTCCTGCCTGTCGGAGCCCAAGGCCGGAGGCAGGGATGGTGCGGAGGGCGCGGACATGCGGTTCACCCTAGGTCCGGGCGGGCTCGCTCGCGTCCGCCGCCGGGACGACAGGTGGCGCGCGGGGGTCGCACGCGCCGCGCGGGACGGCATACCAAAGTCGGAGTCGACCCGGCACCTGCGATGGATGTGCGCGCCCCCGCACGCACGACAGAGTGGACCTCATGATCACAGTCGAGAACCTCACGAAGCGCTACGGCGGGTTCACCGCCGTGGACGACATCTCCTTCGAGGTCCGCCCCGGCAGCGTCGTCGGCTTCCTCGGACCGAACGGCGCCGGCAAGTCCACCGCCATGCGGATGATGACCGGCCTCACCCCGCCCACGAGCGGACACAGCACGGTCCTCGGCAAGCCCTACCGCGACCTGCACAACCCCGGGCGCCAGGTCGGCGTCATGCTCGACGCCTCCGCGCAGCACCCGGGCCGCACCGGGCGCGAGATCCTGCGCCTCGCCGCGATCCAGATCGGTGTCCCGAAGTCGCGGGTCGACGAGGCCCTCGCCGTCGTCGGCCTCACCGACGAGGAGGCCGGACGGCGCGTCCGCAACTACTCGCTCGGCATGCGTCAACGCCTCGGCCTCGCCTCGGCGATGCTCGGCCAGCCGGAGGTGCTCATCCTCGACGAGCCCGCGAACGGCCTTGACCCGCAAGGGATCCACTGGATGCGCGGCCTGCTGCGCGGCTTCGCCGACGGTGGCGGCACAGTGCTCCTCTCGAGCCACCTCCTCCACGAGGTGCAGGTCATCGCCGACGACCTCGTCATGATCGGCCGCGGCCGGATCGTCGCGATGGGTCCGAAGGACGAGCTCCTCAGCCGGGGTGGCACGACCGTCCGCTCGACCGACGACGCGGCGCTCGCCGTGGCACTCGAGCGCTCCGGCGTCACCGTCACCCGCACCGCGTCCGGCCTCGTCGTCGACGCCGAGCCCGCCGTCGTCGGCCGGGCCGCCCTCGAGGAGCGCGTCGTCCTCCTCGAGCTCCGCTCCGGCGGGTCCGAGGGCCTGGAGGAGATGTTCCTCAGCCTCACCGCCGCCACCTCTCGTGAAGGGAAGGCAGCATGACCACCACCGACTCCCGCTCCACCGAGCCCGTGGTCGCCAGGGGTGGCGCCGTGGGCGCCCCCGCAGCCGCAACGGGTATGTCGGCCGCCTCAGGTCGTCACGAAGGTCGCCCCGAGGGGCGGCCGGGCGTGCCGATGTCACGGCTCATCACCGTCGAGCTCCGCAAGATGGTCGACACCCGCGCCGGCCGCTGGATGCTCATCGCGATGTCGGCGATCTCGCTCGTCGTCGTCGCGGCGTTCCTCATCTGGGGGCCGGCAGAGGAGGCGACCTACGGCACGTTCCTCGGCCTGACCTCGTTCCCGCTCGTCATGCTGCTCCCGATCGTCGGGATCATGGCCGCCACCGCGGAGTGGAGCCAGCGCACCGGCCTGGTGACCTTCACGCTCGAACCGCGCCGGGGCAAGGTCATCACCGCCAAGATCGTCGGAGCCATGATCCTCGGACTCGTCGTCACGGCGTCGGCCTTCGCGGCGTCGGCCATCGCCAACGTCATCTCCGGTGTCGGTGACGGCGCGGGCACGTGGGACGTCACCTGGAAGGTCGCGCTCGGCGTCATCCTCGGCTTCCTCATCTACGTCGTCCAGGGCATCGCCTTCGGGTTCCTCTTCCTCAACACCCCGATGGCGATCGTCGCCTCGCTCATCCTCCCGACCGCGTGGAGCATCGCCTCGAGCATCGTGTCCTCGCTCGAGAAGGTCGGAGCCTGGCTCGACCTCGGCCGGGTCACCGAGCCGCTCTTCAGCGGGACGATGACCGGCGAGAACTGGGGACAGCTCGCCACCTCGTTCTCCGTGTGGGTGCTGCTGCCGCTCGCGATCGGCTCGTGGCGGGTCATGACCCGCGAGGTGAAGTGACGCAGCGGGTGACCGCCCGCGCCTGAGGCGCGCGGCCGGCATACCGCCGCACATCACGGACGCCCTCGGTGGAGGGCGCCCGGCCGGGACATCAGGGGGTCCCCGCCGGGCGCCGCTCCTCCGAGGGCGTCTCGTTACGTGCCGTGGTGAGCGTCGTCGGCGGCGCAGATCGTGGTCAGCGGCGTCCGCATGGGAGCGCCCCGGACCACCCTCTGCGCCGGTCGCGCGACCGGCGCAGAAAAGGCGAGTCCGTATGCCGTCCCGAGACTGAGCGTGCGACCCGCGGTCAGGCCTGGGGTTCGGTGATGCGCTCGCGCAGTTCGCGCGCCAGGATCTTGCCGGTGGCGTTGCGGGGCAGCTCGTCGACGAAGTGCACCTCGCGCGGCACGACGTGACGGGCCCGGTTGGCCTTGACGTGCTCCTTGACCTCGTCCTCGGTGAGGGACTCGCCGTCGCGCAGGGCGATGAACGCAGCCAGCCGCTGTCCGAACTCGGGGTCGGGGACGCCGAAGACCGACACCTCCCGCACCGCCGGGTGCTCGACGAGCAGGGACTCGACCTCGATGGGGTAGACGTTCTCGCCGCCGCTCACGATCATGTCGTCGTCGCGGCCGTCGATGAAGTAGAGCCCGTCCCTGACGTGCCCCATGTCGCCGGTGGAGACGAGGCCGTCGACGAAGTCCTTGGTCTGGCCGGACGTGTAGCCGTCGAAGACGAGCTCGTTGCCGGCGAAGATGCGGCCGGTCTCGCCATCGGTGACCTCGCGACCGTCCTCGTCGAGGAGCTTGACGATCGTGCCGAGCGGGGGAGTGCCGGCGGTGTCCGCGTCGCGTCGCAGGTCGGCGGGCGTCGCGATGCACACCCACGACGCCTCGGTGGAGCCGTAGAGGTTGTAGAGCACGTCGCCGTACTCGTCCATGAACCGCTGGGTGAACCCGTGCGGGTAGGCCGAGCCCGACGTCGCGACGACCCGCAGCCGAGGGCGGCGGGCCTTGCCGCCGGGGTCGCTCGGCAGCTCCATCATCCGCTGGAGCATGACGGGCACGGCGAACATCGCGTCGCACTGCTCGCGTTCGAGGGTGTCCTTGGCGACCTGCGGGTCGAACTTGCGCTGCAGGATGATCGTCGCGCGCAGGGCGAAGCTGAGCTGCATCGCGGCGTAGCCCCACGTGTGGAAGATCGGCGCGCTGATGAGGATGGTGTCCTCCGCGCGCAGCGGGATTCGGTCGATGACCGTGACGAGGGGACCGAACCCGGACGGGGTCTTGCGGGGCGCGCCCTTGGGCGTGCCGGTCGTCCCCGAGGTCAGGATGATCGTGCGGCCGTTCTTGTTGGGCTTGTCCACGGTCTCCGGGACCGGCGTCGCGTCGACGTCGGCGACCCAGTCGCTCTCGCGGATGACGGGGAGCGTGTCCGGCAGCTCGGACACCGCCGCGTCGAACTCGTCGTCGTGGATGACGCCGGTGACGCCCTGCTCCTCGACGACGCCGGCCAGCTGGCCGCCGGACAGGCCGGTGTTGAGGAGGACGAGGTCGACGCCGATCGCCGACGCCCCCGTCATGATCTCGACGGCGCCGACGTGGTTGCGGGCGAGAAGCCCGAGCTTGTCACCGGGGCGGAATCCCTTGGCGCGCAACGCCTCCGAGGTCCGCATGGACCGGTCGAGCAGCTCGCCGTAGGTGACGCGCCCGCGCTGGTCGTCGACGATCGCCACCCGCTTGGGGCTGCGGGCCGCGGCCTGCCTGAGCTCGCCGGCGAGGCCGAAGCCCCACCGGGCGAGCGTGTAGAGCTGACGGGCCTGACGGTGCGGCGGGCCCGGGGTGAGCATGCCTCGCTTGGCCATGACCACGCCGACCGTGGCCAGGTTGATGCCCATGGAGGTCAGCCCTTCGGCATGTCGAACCAGTTCTGGAACGCCATGGCTGCTGCGAGGTCACCGCGGGCCTTGACCTTGCCCATCATGACCATCATCGTCGGGTTGCCGGAGCCGGTGATGAGCTTTGCGAACTCGGCCGGGCCGAGCATGATCGAGGTCTTCGGCTCTTCGGTCGGGTCCTTCTCGGTCGTGACGGTGCCGTCCTTGACGACGACCGCATAGGTGTCGTCGCTGCCACCCGGACCACCGGTGATGCGCCAGTTGACGCGGGCGTCGGCGCCCTTGGCCTTCTCGGGGTTGAACATCTCGGGGAAGCGGTCGAAGATCCCGTCGAGGATCGCCTGACGGTGCTCGCCGCCCATGATCTCGTTGATCTCCTTGTCGGAGAGCTTCTTGACGATCTGGGCGAACTCCGCCGGGCTCATCGTGGCGAAGGTGCTGGGGTCGAGGTCCATCTCGAGGTTCCTCCTCGTTGAGGGTGGCTGTCGTTCACGACCCTACTTGCAGGTAAGTAGCCGCGACAATGTGTTGCGGGAACTTGTCTGCGTGCCCGTGGTCACATCAGTGGCGGTCCCCGGGACGAGATCGAGCCTCAGAGGAAGATCTGCCAGCCCATGCCGATCTGCTTGCGGGTGAGGAAGCCGCCGCGCCCATTGCCCGGATACAGGTAGAACGTCCCGTCCATGGCGATGGCCCCGATGTCGGCACGTCCGTCACCGTTGAAGTCCCGCAGCGGCAGCACCGCCCCGAACCCGCCCCACCCGGACCCGATCTGACGGCGCGCCGCGAAGCCGCCGGCACCGTTGCCGGCATAGAGCCAGAGCCGGCCGGCCGTGTCGAGCGCAACCAGGTCGGCGCGGCGGTCGCCGGTCGTGTCTCCCGACTGGAAGACAGCGGTGTAGATCTGCCAGCCGGTGCCGATCTGGCGTGACGCCACGATGCTGGTGGACGTCCTGGTCTCGTAGAGCCGGAGCGCGCCGTCAGCCGTCACACCCACGATGTCGGGCCGGCCGTCACTCGTGAGGTCGTGGCCCCCGTCGACGAAACGCATCGTTGACCAGCCCGAGCTTCCGACGCGATAGCCGCTGCCGTCTCGCCTCAGGGCAGTCAGCGCCGGGCCGTAGCAGAGCACCTCGGAGGCCCCGATGACGTCGACGTCGCCGGGAGCGACGCGCTCGCAGATGGACTGGTCGGCCTTGAAGGCGGCGAACCTGCTGCCCCAACCCCCGGTGCCGTTCGTCGGGTACACGTAGGAGGTGCCCGTTCCGGCCGCGCTGACCGGCCTGCGCGCGATGACATCGACCTTGCGGTCGCCGGTGACGTCGGCAACCGCGAAGACATTCGTCGACGGCATGGGCCGGATCGTCCTCGTGAGGGGACGGCTGTCGCCTGTCGCGCTGCGCGCGACGACCGAGACCGTGTATGCCGTCCCGTTGACCAAGCCTGCGACGTCCACCTGCGTCGACCCCGCCTTGACCGGGACGTCGCGGACGATGCCGCCGGGGTTGACCGTGACCCGCCAGCCGGTGAGACCGCGAACCTCGCTGTCGGCAGGAGCGACCACGACGCGGGCCGCCCGCGGGTGCGGGGTGATCCACCCCGTCGGAGTGCGCGGTCGGAGGGTGAAGTCGTACTGGGGGAGGTTGAGCGTGTGGCGCTGTTCCCCGTAGGCGACCCACTCGCGGCCGTCACGGTAATAACGGCGTTCGTTCCCCGCGAGGTCGGTCACCGCGACGATGTCCAGTGGGTACGTGCCGGCAGAGTCGCCGGACACCGGCACGCGCCCGGCACCGCGAGTGATCGTCACGGCGCCACCCACCGACCCTGCGTCGTAGGGCAACTGCCACCAGGCGTCGACCGTGACCGTTCCCGGGTCGTCCACCGTCAGGGCGAGCGCACCCGGGTCACCGCCGTAGACCGGACGTGTCGGCATCGACAGTGACGTGATGCGCGGTGGTGTCCTGTCCAGACCGCCGGTCACCGTGAAAGCGACGGCAGCCAGGTCGAAGGCGTGGGTGAACGGGCCTTCCGAGAGCGCAGGCGACCGCGTGATGCCCTTGCCCAGCGTGGCGTAGTGGATGCTCTTGCCGGAGGTGTCGGTGAGCGAAACCCTCTCGACCGAGTAGCGGCCGGAGACGCTGCCCCTCGGCACGGTGAGGGTGAAGCGTCCGCCCTCCTGCCACGCCTGCTGGAGAGTGATGGTGTGGGGGTACTCGCTGCTCGTGAAGCGGACCTCGATGGTCGCGAGGGCGACGTCATCGACGGCGTCGATGGCGACGGTCACGGGTCCACCCACGGCGGCACTGGCCGGGCTGGCCGTGATGGCGCGCAGGGTCGGGTACTCGGTGTCCGCGGTCTCGGCGCGGGCCGGGCCGGCCAGGACGCCGGCCCCGACGACGGCGGTTGCCAGGGCAGCCACAAGACGACGCAGCTTCGTGCGCATGTCGACGGTCCTTCTCGAAGCGTGCCGATGCGCACGTTGCAGCCGGCCCCCAACGGTCGGCGCTCAGAATGTAGCGCCTCGGGGGCTGGCCGAACAGGGTTTTGCCGAACCTGCCGCGTGCGCTCAGCGCGTGGTGAGCTTTTGCCCGCCGGCTCAGGACTTCTTGGTGGCCTTCTTCGTCGTCTTCTTGGCGGCGGCCTTCTTCGTGGTCTTCTTCGCCGTCTTCTTGGCGGCGCGCTTGCGGGTGCTCGGGCCCTTGGCGCGCTTCTCGGCGAGCAGCTCGAAGGCCCGCTCCTGGGTCAGCGTCTCGACGTCGTCGTCACGGCGCAGCGTCGCGTTGGTCTCGCCGTCGGTGACGTACTCGCCGAAGCGGCCGTCCTTGACCACGACCGGCTTGCCGGAGACCGGGTCCGGACCGAACTCCTTGAGCGGCGGCTTCGCGGCCGCGCGACCCCGCTGCTTGGGCTGGGCGTAGATCGCCTCGGCCTCCTCGAGCGTGATGTCGAACAGCTGCTGCTCGGTCGTGAGCGAACGCGAGTCCGTGCCCTTCTTGAGGTACGGACCGTAGCGGCCGTTCTGCGCCGTGATCTCGACCTGCTTCTCGGTCTGTATGCCGTCCTCGCCGGTCACCGTCTCCGTCACCGTCCCGACGACGCGGGGGAGGGAGAGCAGCTTGAGCGCCGTCTCGAGGTCGATCGTCGCGAGGTCCATGTCCTTGAACAGCGATGCGGTGCGCGGCTTGACCTTCGCCTTGCCCTTGAGGTTCGCGAGCTCCTCGGGCAGCACCTCGGTGACATACGGCCCGTAACGCCCGGCCTTGGCGACGATGTCGCGCCCGGTCTCGGGGTCCTGGCCGAGGACGCGACCGTCGTCGGCGGCGGTCGCCAGCAGCTCGCGCGCCTTCTCGGGCGTCATCTCGTCGGGGGCGATGTCGTCGTTGATCGTGGCCCGTCGCGGCGTGGATTCCTGTGTCGCAGAACCCGACTCGGCACCCCCGTCGGAGGATCCCTCGGAAGGCGACTCACCGGCATACGACTCACTGATCTCACCGGTGACGGGGTCGACACCGGCGGGCGCGACCTCCTCGACGTACGGCCCATACCGGCCGACGCGCACGACGATGCCGTCGCCGATGTCGATCGTCGAGACCTCGCGGGCGTCGATGTCACCGAGGTCGGAGACGAGGTCGCGCAGCCCCTCGCTCGAGCGGGCCTCGTCGCCGAAGTAGAAGCGGGACAGCCACGCGACGCGCTGCTCGTCGCCGCGGGCGATCTCGTCGAGGTCCTCCTCCATCGTCGCGGTGAAGTCGTAGTCGACGAGACGGGTGAAGTGCTCCTCCATGAGCCGGGTCACCGCGAACGCGAGCCACGACGGGACGAGCGCGCTGCCGCGGTTCGAGACGTAGCCGCGGTCCTGGATCGTGCCGATCGTGCTCGCGTAGGTCGAGGGGCGGCCGATGCCCTTCTCCTCCATGGCCTTGACGAGCGTGGCCTCGGTGTAGCGGGCCGGGGGAGAGGTGTCGTGACCGTCGGCCTCCGCGCGCAGCACCTCCAGGCTTGCGCCCTCGCCGAGCTTGGGCAGACGCCGCTCCTCGTCGCGTTCGGCGTTGCGCTGCTCGTCCCGGCCCTCCTCGTAGGCCGCGAGGAAGCCGCGGAAGGTGATGACCGTGCCGCTTGCGCTGAACTCGACCTGCTCGGCCGGAGCCCCGGCGGCCAGCGACGCGCCGAGCTTGACGGTCGCGGTCGACCCGCGCGCGTCGGCCATCTGCGAGGCGACGGTGCGCTTCCAGATGAGCTCGTAGAGCGCGAACTCGTCGCCGCGCAGCTCACCGGCGACCTGGGCCGGCGTGCGGAAGCGGTCACCGGCGGGGCGGATGGCCTCGTGCGCCTCCTGCGCGTTCTTGACCTTCTTGGCGTAGTTGCGCGGCGCCTCGGGGACGTAGTCCGCGCCGTAGAGGTCGCGGGCCTGCTGCCGGGCCGCGCTGAGCGCCGACTGCGACAGGGCCGTCGAGTCGGTGCGCATGTAGGTGATGTAGCCGTTCTCGTAGAGCCGCTGCGCGACCCGCATCGAGTTCTTGCTCGACAGGCGCAGCTTGCGCGACGCCTCCTGCTGCATCGTGCTCGTGGTGAACGGCGCGCTCGGGCGGCGGGTGTAGGGCTTCTCGGCGACGCTCGTCACCGTCACGGAGGCGGCGAGGACGGCCTCGGCGATGCCGCGGGCGGTCGCCTCGTCCAGGTGGGCGACGTCGCCCTTGAGGGTGCCGTCGTCGGCGAAGTCGCGACCGCTCGCGACCCGGCGGCCGTCGACCCCGGTGAGGCGGGCGGTGAACGCGTTGGTCTGCGCGTCGGGGGTGAACTCGCCCTCGACGTCCCAGTAGTTGGCCGAGCGGAACGCCATCCGCTCCCGCTCGCGCTCGACGACCATGCGGGTCGCGACGGACTGCACGCGGCCGGCGGACAGACCCGCCTTGACCTTGCGCCACAGCACCGGCGAGATCTCGTAGCCGTAGAGGCGGTCGAGGATGCGGCGCGTCTCCTGCGCGTCGACCAGTGCGGTGTCGAGGTCGCGGGTGTTCGCGGCGGCGCGCTGGATCGCCTCGCGGGTGATCTCGTGGAAGACCATCCGCTTGACCGGCACCTTGGGGTCGAGCGTCTTGAGCAGGTGCCACGCGATGGCCTCGCCCTCGCGGTCCTCATCGGTGGCGAGGTAGAGCTCGTCGGCGTTCTTGAGCGCGGCCTTGAGCTCGCGCACCTTCTTCTTCTTGTCCGGGTCGACGACGTAGTAGGGCTCGAAGCTGCCGTTCTCGACGTCGACGCCGAAGCGGCCGAACGGGCCCTTCTTCATGTCGGCCGGCATCTCCGACGGGGTCGGGATGTCCCGGATGTGGCCGACGGACGCCTCGACGTCCCAGTCGGCGCCGAGGTAGCCGGCGATGGTCTTGGCCTTGGCGGGGGACTCGACGATGACGAGCTTGCGGCCCGAGCCGGCGGGGGTGGTCGTACTCACAGCGCACCGATTCCGATCTGATCACCTCGTGCAGCGGATTCGTCGCTGCTCCGACGAGGGAACGAAAGGGACGGTACAGGTATGCCGGCGCGCGCCGGTATGCCGCCCGCTCACCTCCCGCTCCGGGCCCCAACTTTCCCGCCCCATGCGACAAGGTTGGGTGAGGTGCGACTACCGAAGCCGCACCTCACTCAAGGTTCTCGCATGGGGCGGGAAAGTTGAGGTGAGCGGGCGACAGACCGCAGCGGACGGCATACGAAGCCGGAAAGCGGCTTGACCCTCACGCGACGGGAGGCGCCACGGTGGTCTCCATGACCACGACACACCACCCCTCGCGAGAGACTGCCCGGATGGACGAGCTGCTCACGGTGGGCCAGGTGGCCTCGACCTTCGGCGTGACGGTGCGCACCCTGCACCACTACGACGAGATCGGGCTGCTCAGCCCGTCGGAGCGCTCGCACGCCGGCTACCGGCTCTACACGCCGGAGGATCTCGAGCGGCTGGCGACGATCGTCACCTACCGGCGGCTCGAGCTGCCGCTCGACGAGGTGGCGGCGCTGCTGCGCGGGGAGGGCTCGATGCGCGAGCACCTGCTCCGTCAGCGGGATGCGGTCATGGCCAGGGTCGACGAGCTGTCGGCGCTGGTGGACGCCATCGACACGAGACTGGAGCGAGAGATGCACGAGCAGCCGGCCACGACCGAGGACCTCAAGGAGGTCTTCGGCGACGGGTTCAGCGACGAGTACCAGGCCGAGGCGGAGCAGCGCTGGGGCGACACCGACGCATGGAAGCAGTCGTCGGAGCGCACCAAGCGCTACACCAAGGCGGACTGGGAGCAGGTCAAGACCGAGCAGGACGAGGTGAACGCGGCGTTCGTCGCGGCGCTGCAGTCCGGTGAGCCGGCGACGAGCGAGGCGGCGATGGACGCGGCCGAGCAGGCGCGCCTGCAGATCGACCGCTGGTTCTACGACTGCTCGCCGGAGTTCCACCGGAATCTCGGTGACCTCTATGTCGAGGACCCGCGGTTCACCGCGACGTACGAGGAGATCGCGCCGGGGCTGGCGCAGTATGTGCGGGACGCGATCCACGCCAACGCCGACCGCGCTGCCGGGGCGTGAGGCTGGGCCCGGCTGGGGCTGGTCGTTTTGCTCCCCAGGAGGGAAGCGCGAGGGTCCGGAGGGAAGGTTTCCGTCCGGACCCTCGCGTTTCCGGCCGGTCGGCCGGGCGCGTGGGTATGCCGCCCGCGGGCCGTCTCGGGTCGGCTCGCCTGATGCCCGGGTCACCTGTCGTCGGGCTCGCCTAGGCTCGGCTGCGTGACCGGGACGGAACAGGGCCTCTTCATCGCCTTCGAGGGCGGCGACGGCGCGGGCAAGTCGACGCAGGTGCGGCTGCTCGCGTCGGCGCTCGAGGCGGCCGGTCGCGAGGTCGTCGTCACGCGCCAGCCCGGCGGCACGCCGCTCGGCGCGACGATCCGCGACCTCGTCCTGCACGGCGACCACGTCTCGCCGCGCGCCGAGGCGCTGCTCTTCGCCGCCGACAAGGCGCACCACGTCGACGAGCTCATCCGGCCGGCGCTTGCGCGCGGAGCCGTCGTGGTCACCGACCGCTACACCGACTCGGCCGTCGCCTACCAGGGGGCCGGGCGCCTGCTCGGCGCCGACGAGGTGCACGAGCTGCAGATGTGGGCTGTGGACTCGCTCGTCCCCGACCTCACCGTCATCGTCGACGTCCCGTCCGAGGAGGGGCGACGGCGGCGCGGCGAGGTCCACGACCGGCTCGAGTCCGAGGCCGATGTGTTCCACGAGGCGGTGCGGCAGCACTTCCTGGCCCTGGCGCAGGGGTCGCCGGAGCGCTACCTCGTCGTCGACGGCACCGCGTCGCCGGAGGAGATCCATGAGTCCGTCCTGGGCCGGCTGGCGTCGTCGGGGTTGCTGCCGTGAGCGTCTGGGACGACGTCATCGGGCAGGAGCCGGCGGTCGCGGTGTTGTCGCGCGCGGTCGCCGAACCCGCCGCGATGACGCACGCCTGGCTGCTCACCGGCCCTCCCGGGTCGGGGCGCTCGGTCGCGGCGCGTGCCTTCGCGGCCGCGCTGCAGTGTCCTGACGGTGGTTGTGGCGTATGCCGTGAGTGCCGGACCGCGGTCGACGGCACCCACGCGGACGTCGACGTCATCGCGACCGAGGGCCTGTCGATCAAGGTCGAGCAGGCGCGCGACCTCGTCGCGCTCGCGGCACATCGGCCGTCGGTCGGACGCTGGCGGGTCATCATCGTCGAGGACGCCGACCGGCTCACCGAGCGCGCTGCCGACGCGCTGCTCAAGGCTCTCGAGGAGCCGTCGCCACGCACCGTCTGGATGCTGTGTGCGCCCTCTCTAGAGGACGTCATCATCACGATCCGCTCGCGTTCGCGGCACGTGCGGCTGCGGACCCCGTCGGTCGAGGCGGTGGCCGAGCTGCTCGTCCGGCGTGACGGCATCGACCGGGCGATGGCGGTGCACGCGGCGCGGGCCGCGCAGTCGCACGTCGGGCTGGCCCGCCGGCTCGCCCGCGACGACGACGCCCGCATCCGTCGTCACGACGTCATCGCGCTCGCGGGCAAGATCCGCACCGTCGGCGAGGCCATCGACGCCGCTGCCGACCTGTCGACCATCGCCTCCGAGGAGTCGCAGGCGTCGTCGGCCGAGCGCGACGCCGCCGAGAAGGCCCGGCTCATGGAGCTCCTCGGCGCCGACCCGTCGGCCCGCACCCAGCCGCCGCACATCCGCTCGCAGGTCGCCTCGCTCGAGAAGGAGCAGAAGGCCCGGGCGACTCGCTTCGCGCGAGACATGGTCGACCGGGCGCTCGTCGACCTGCTCTCGGTCTACCGCGACGCGCTCGTGCTGCACACGGGTGCGGCGACCGGCCTCGTCAACGAGGACTCCCGCTCCGTCGTCGAGCAGGTGGCGCGGGTACTGCCGCCGGAGCGGGTGCTCGTCGCGATGGACGCCATCGGCACGGCTCGCGAGCGGATCGCGGCGAACGTCCAGCCGCTGCTCGCCCTCGAGGCCATGACCCTCGAGCTCCGCCTCCCCCGCTGACCCGCGCCTGTGGTTGGTTCGACTTATTGCCCGTTTGGGCCGTTGTGCGGTGGGCGCGCTGTCCAGCGTTGCCGCCCAAACGGGCAATAAGTCGCATTGGGCACGCGGACGGCATACGACAGGCGAAGCCTCAGGAACGACCCGTAGGGTCGGCGCCATGCGTCGCGCTCGTGTCACCGCTGCCCTCGCCTCGGTCGCCGTCCTCGCGTCCGGCTGTTCGTCGGTCGGCGACCTCTTGGGCCGCGACAACGCTCCGAAGCCGACGTCGGTCGCCCCGCAGACCCCGCCGCCCGGCATGGAGGGCACGGAGAAGTTCTATGCCCAGCAGCTGCAGTGGGAGCGGTGCTCCGGCGGGCAGTGCGCCGAGCTCGAGGTGCCGCTGGACTACGCCAAGCCCGACGGCGAGACGATCAAGGTGTCGGTGCTGCGCGTGCCGGCGAAGAAGCAGTCGAAGCGGATCGGCTCCCTCGTCGTCAACCCGGGCGGTCCTGGCGGTTCGGGGGTCGACTACGCGCGGTCGGCGGACTTCATCGTCGGTTCGGGTGTGCGGGACCGCTACGACGTCGTGGGGTTCGACCCTCGCGGTGTCGGCCGGTCCGCGCCGATCGACTGCCTCACCGACAGCGAGCTCGACGACTTCCTCGGCGGTGACCCCACACCCGATGATGCGGCTGAGCAGACCGAGTTCGCCTCCGGCGCAAAGGAGTTCGCGGCCGCGTGTGGCTCGAACGCCGGGCCGCTGCTCGGGCACGTGTCGACCGTCGACGCGGCGAAGGACATGGACATCCTGCGAGCCCGCCTCGGGGAGGACAAGCTCGACTACCTCGGCAAGTCCTACGGCACCTACCTCGGCGCGACGTATGCCGACCTCTTCCCCGAGCTCGTCGGCCGGTTCGTCCTCGACGGTGTCGTGGCTCCGGACCTCACGTCGGCCGAGATCAACCTCGGACAGGCCAAGGGGTTCGAGACGGCGACCCGTGCGTGGGCGCAGTACTGCATCGACGAGGGCGACTGCCCGCTCGGCAGCAGCGTCGACGAGGTCATGCAGGGCATCCGCGACTTCCTCGAGCGGGTCGACGAGCAGCCGCTGACGAAGACCGGCGACGCGGCCGTGCCCGAGCTCACCGAAGGCTGGGCGTCGACAGGGATCGCCGCCGCGATGTACGACCAGGGCATGTGGGCAACGCTCGTCGAGGCCATGCGTGCGGCACTGAAGGGCGACGGGTCCGAGCTCATGGGGCTGGCCAACACGTACGCCGACCGCAACCCCGGGGGCGGCTACAACGGCAACATCATGGAGGTCATCTACGCGGTGAACTGCCTCGACAAGCCCGAGTCGTCGTCGGTGCCCGAGCATGCCGCGGCCGCGGAGGCGTCGACGAAGGAGGCTCCGACGTGGGGTCCGTTCCTCATGTGGTCGTCGCTGACCTGCGGCTCGTGGCCGGTGAAGACTGAGCGCTCGTCCGAGCCGCCGAAGAAGGTGACGGCCGAGGGAGCGCCGCCGATCGTCGTCGTCGGCACGACCCGCGACCCCGCCACACCGTATGAATGGTCGGTCCGGCTCGCAGACCAGCTCGCCAAGTCCTCGCTCATCACCTACGACGGTGACGGGCACACGGCATACATGCGGTCCAACTCGTGCGTGGACAAGCCGATCGACGAGTTCTACCTGACCGGGAAGGTGCCGCAGGACGGGCTCAAGTGCTGAGGCGGCTGGGCTGAGGCCGGGCGGGGCGCGGGCCGACCGACGTGCAATAGCACTCTGCGGTGGCCGGGTGCCGGGGCGCTGAGCACGCAGCGGCGCGGCCTCTTGGCCCTTTGCACGTCCGTCGGCCCACGATTTCGTCGTTGGGCGCTCGGGTTCGTATACTCGTCCGGCGTGCTCGACCCGTCGGGCCGCATGCCGCCTTAGCTCAGTCGGCCAGAGCGATTCACTCGTAATGAATAGGTCGTCGGTTCGATTCCGACAGGCGGCTCCGACAAACCAGCCCCTGACCAGCACAAACGCTGGCAGGGGCTGGTTGCGTTTGGGGGCCATCTGCGACTGATGTACATCTTAGGTACGTGAATGGACGCGGAAACCCCCGCAGCCGAGCTGCGAGGGTCGTGCAGGAGCGACTACTCAGGCTTCGTGTGCGATCAGCGGCACCGCGTCGGGAAGGCCGCCGAAGAAGACGTCTAGCGTCGCGCGAACGTCGGGACTGATCGGTCGCTTGCCCACGTAGTGCTGGTAGGTCGTGGAGCCGTCCGAGTGGCCCAACTGATCCCGGGCCGCATCCAGGCTGACCTCGTGTGCGATGAGCGTGCCGACGGTCCGGCGGAGGTCATGTGGGGAGAGTCCCTCGTCCGAGGGCAGCCCGAACTCCTCCGCGCCGAGAGTGGCGTTCCGAAGCCGAGTGCGAATGTTCGAGGGGTTGAGCCAGTTCCCAGTCCGGGACGCGAAGACGGGGTCATCGAGGCTTCGCCACTGGGAGGCCTTGCGCCGTTCCTGCAGCATCTTGGCCACGTGGTCGGGGAGGAGCAGGGTGCGGTCGTCGCCCGACTTGGTGAGGTCTTGGCGGAAGAGCTTCTCCACGTAGCCCTTGCGGGGCTCAACGAGCGTGCCACACACGTGCGCCATCGGGCGATCGCTGCCCAGGTCGATGAGATCGCGCCAGCGGACACCCAATGCCTCGCCGTCGCGGCACCCGGTGCCCAGGAGGAAGTCAATGACGTCCATCAGGTCTCGGTTTGGGCCGCGCTTGCCGGGGACCCGCTGCACCTCCGGACGGACGAGGTGGCGCAGGTGGATTGCCTGCTCGACGGTCAGGTGGTCGACATCAATCTTCCGACGTCGCGCGGTGCGCGCTACGGAGGCCATCGGGTTGGCCTCCAGCGCTCCATACCGAACCGCCAGATCGAGCATCCCCTTCAGGACGGAACGCATCTGGCCTGTGGAGCGCCACTTAGGGTCTCCGTGTCGGTCCAGATGAGCCTCGAGATGTCCGTAAGGCTCGCCCTTCCCGATGGTCCCCAAAGCAGAGTCGAGCAGCGCAACCGTCACCTCGCAGACCCGCACGCCGCCGAGCGCCTTGGTGACGACCTCGACTTCGGTGCGGTAAGCCGCCAACGATTGAGGCTGGAGGGGCTCGCCTGATCGGACCTTTCCGTGAGTCTCGCGGTGACGGAGCCAGAAGCTGCCGAGCTGTCCCAACGTCATGGTGGGCGTAACGCCAGCGATGGACGGGTCGGCGCGGTCCTCGAGGGCCCGCTCCAGGGCGCGTTTGGCGGCGCCCTTCGTCTTGGCCTGACGAGACACGATGCGGAGCCGACCGTCCCGATCACGCGTCTGTGTCCGGGCGCGCCAACCAACGGGCGACGGTGACGTCCAGACCTCGCCGTGCCCACCTATGGGGATGCGGGGCCGCGCCATCAGGAAGCCATCCAGCCCTCACCGGCCGCAGCCTGTTGAGCCAGCCAAGTCCTGACGTCCTCGCTGCGGTACCGAACGTGCCGGCCGATGCGCATTGGGATTGGTCCGCGCCGCTCGCGACGCCACCACTCCAGCGTCTTCTCCGGCATGCGCAAAACCATAGCTGTCTCTGCCGTAGTCAGGACGCAACCGTCAGGCGGCAACGGTCGGAAGGCAGGGGCCGGAGCCTGCACCACGATGTTCGGGGTCTCAGCCATGACGTTCCCATGCTGCTGCTTGGTACACCGCGTCGGCGGTCACGAGCTCGCCATCCGAACCCTGTGCGTGGTCGATCGGCCGTGCTTGCGGTGGGACAGACGGTTGCACCCACCGGTCAAGCGCGCTCTCGGGAAGACCGATGATTCGGTTGATCGCTGTGGCGGCGAACTCGTGGATGAGTTGAGTCCATAGGGTTGGTGTACGACGACACCGGTGAGCGTGTCCCTACGCACGTAGGTGCGGTCACCGCGTGATCCTTCGAGTGAACCTCTCACAGCACTCTCGAATGGAGCATCGCGATGACCGCGAACACCAGTATCGACCCTGCCGTCTTCCTGCACGACCAGCTCGCCCAGGCCAGCCCGGACCTGATGCGCGATCTGCTGACCACGTTCATCAACGCGCTGCTGTCGGCGCAGGCCGATAGCGTGTGCGGTGCCGAGTACGGCACCCGTAGCCCGGACCGCACCAATAGCCGCAACGGGTACCGGCACCGGGACCTG
>NZ_PVTI01000010.1 GCF_003002895.1 Knoellia remsis
GCGCGAGTGTCCAGGTCCCGGTGCCGGTACCCGTTGCGGCTATTGGTGCGGTCCGGGCTACGGGTGCCGTACTCGGCACCGCACACGCTATCGGCCTGCGCCGACAGCAGCGCGTTGATGAACGTGGTCAGCAGATCGCGCATCAGGTCCGGGCTGGCCTGGGCGAGCTGGTCGTGCAGGAAGACGGCAGGGTCGATACTGGTGTTCGCGGTCATCGCGATGCTCCATTCGAGAGTGCTGTGAGAGGTTCACTCGAAGGATCACGCGGTGACCGCACCTACGTGCGTAGGGACACGCTCACCGGTGTCGTCGTACACCAACCCTATGGACTCAACTCCCTGTGGACTGTCCGCCTGGCCGATGGAGTGCAATTCGGGCCGAATCGCCACACCGCGTGGCGCCCTTGTCAACGTGTTCCGTGACGATCGACTTCGGGTGGGTGGCACCAACCGTCGCCTCCATAATGCGGCTCTTCCCAGATGAGTGTGGGGTCATAGGTTGAGGCCTCCTGCGATGAGGAGCATCCGAAGCCTGTAGTTCTGGCGATTTCTGAAGCCGCGGGCGACCCTGCGGTGCAGCTCGATCAGTCCGTTCACGGCTTCGGCACCGCCGTTGTTCGCGCCGCCGGTGGTGAAGTACGCGAGGAACGCCTCACGCCACTGGGCCAGCGTCCGACCGAGCCGGGCGATCTCGGGGATCGGGCACGAGGCGAAGCTGGCGAGGATCTTCTCGGCGATCACGCGACCTTGGGCGTGGCTGGCCTGGTGGTAGGCGGAGCGGACCTGTTGGGCGCACTGGTAGGCGACCCAGACCTCGTCGTGTCGTTCGTCCGCGGCGATCGCGGCGGCGAGCCGGGCTTGTTGTCGTTCGGTCAGGTGCTCGGCGCCGGCGTGCAGGATGTTCCGGATCCGATACAGCGGGTCATTCTTGCGGCCGCGGTGGCCGTGGATCTGCTGCTGGACGCGGCGGCGGACCTCGTCGAGCGCGTGACCTGCCAACTTCACGACGTGGAAGGCGTCGAGGACGGCGACGGCGTCGGCCAGCTGGTCGTCGATCGCGTTCTTGTACCCGCGGAACGGATCCAGCGTCGCCACCTGCACCCGCTTGCGGAACGCCTCGCCGCGGTCGCACAGCCAAGTGGCGTACGCGGGCCCGGAGCGGCCCACGACCAGGTCCAGCAGCCGCGCCCGCACGACCATCTTCTCGGGGTTCTTCGGGTCCGGGTGGCGGGTCAGGTCGACCATCCCGGTCAGCTCCTTCGGGCCGCGGCGGAGCGGGGACACGTGGTGCCACACGTGCTCGTCGACGCCCAAGGTGGTGACCCCGTCGAAGCGGGACTCATCGTTGGCGGCATCCTCGAGCAGCGGGCGGATCGAGGCCCACACCGTGTCCCACGTCGTGCCCAGCTGCCGGGCCAGCCCGTGGATCGAGGCGTGCTCGCGGCGGACCTGCTCGATCGCCCACCGGCACGCCCGGGTCGTCAGCAGCGCCCGCGGCCGCGCGACCCGCTCGTCCTGCTCAACGAACGACACACGCGGGCAGGCCGGCTCCGGGCACAGCCAGCGCCGCTTGCGCCACACCACCGTGACCGGCCGCCCGGCCGACGGGGCGTCCACCAGCCGCACCTCGAGCCGTCCGTGCCCGTGCGCCACCACCCCGCACGAGGGGCAGCCCATCACTGCTGGCTCGGACTCCACCGTCACGGTCAACGCGCCGTCCTCGTCACGGGCCACCGCAGTCACACGCAGCCCGTCCAAGCCGACAAGAAGGTCACACCGGTCGCAGTAGCCGCCCACAACTGAGCAGCACGACGTAGGCTCAGGCACGTCGAGGTCCTTGAGATCAGAAGAGGTAGAAGTCCTCTGATCCTCCGGGACCTCGACCCCTTCTCAGCTCAGGCCGCAGACCCTGCGTGTCGCCCTGACCCCACACTCATCTGGGAAGAGCCTGCAACGAGGGCCCCATCGACGAGAACACCTGTCTCTCAAGACGTTTCGCCGCCTGACCGGCCGCCCAGGCCTCGGCCGGGGGAGCGTCGGCAGCATCAGCGGTGGCACGCAAGCCTGCGATCATCGGGGCGACCGTGCCCAGAGTGGTCTCCGGGACCGCGACCTCCCAGTAGTCCGGCGACGGCGGCGGCAGCTGCCAGCCGCTCCACGTCAGGTCGAGCAGGTTGCGCAGGCACTTCGACCGCAGCCCGGCCGTCGACGGCGGAAGTGACGCCGAGGACAGGGACCCGACCGCCCAGAGCACCCAGCCGCACCCGTCGGACTGTGGGCCGCGCGGCCTGTCGACCACGGGCGTGCCGTTCGGTTCGTAGCGAGCGTCGAACCCACGCTTCTTGTCGAAGGGCAGCCGCGCCATGAAGTCGACGATGAAGCTCGCTTCGCGGGTGTGTCCGGTGCGGTCCAGCGCCACCGCGACGAACGCCCCGTCGCGCGGCCAGAAGTAGTCCCAGCCCGCCGCGGGTCCCGCCACCGGCGCCAGCCCGCGCGACATCCCGCTCATCGCCTGGTTGAGGTCGAGCAGCGCGACCCGGCTCATCGGCTCCCACTCGGTGCCCTCACCCGGCACGGTGCCGCTGTCGACCCAGTCCCGCGCCGCTCTCAGCAGCTCGGGGTCGCGGGGCTCGCCGTCGGCCACCCGATAGCCCGGAGCAGTCGCCAGCTGCGGCTCGGCCCAGATGCGCTGCTCGTCCGGCCTCGAGCCACACGCGGCGAGCAGGGCGCAGCACAGCACCGCAGCCGTCGCTCGCCCTGCACCGCGCACCCGCTACCTCCGTCGGTTGCGCCGAACCTACTCCAGGGCCGGCACGAACACGCGCGGATACGACGAAACCCAGCGGACCGGCATACCGATCGATGCGTATGCCGGTGCGCCGGGTTCCGGTCAGCGGTCGCCGATCAGGGTCACATCTCCTCGTGCGTCTCCGGGTCGCCGTCGAAGAGGCGGCCGTCGGCACGACCGAGACCGCTGATGGCGTCCATCTGCTCGTCGGTCAGCGCGAACCCGAAGACGTCGAGGTTCGCACGCTGGCGCTCCGGCGTGCCCGACTTCGGCAGCGGGATCGCGCCGAGCTGGAGCTGCCAGCGCAGGATGACCTGAGCGGGCGAAACCCCATGTGCCGCAGCGGCATCGGCGACCGGGTCGGCACCGAACGGCGCCTCCCGCTTGCCGAGCGGACTCCACGACTCGGTGCGGATCCCGAGCCGCTCGTGCTCGGCGCGCAGCTCGGCCTGCGGGAAGAGGGGGTGCAGCTCGACCTGGTTGACGACGGGCGTCACGCCGGACTCGTCGATGGTGCGGGCCAGGTGCTGGGGCGTGAAGTTCGAGACGCCGATACTGCGGACGAGCCCGCGCTCGCGGCAGTCGACGAGGGCCCGCCACGCCTCGGGGAACAGCCCGACCGACGGGTTCGGCCAGTGGATGAGGCCGACGTCGAGACGGTCGAGGCCGAGCCGCTCGAGGGAGCCCTCGACGGATGCGACGGCCTTGTCGTAGGCGTGGTCGCGACCGGGGATCTTGCTCTGGACGACGAGCTCGTCACGGTCGATGCCCTCGGCGCCGGCGCGGCGGATCGCCTCGCCGACCTCGCGCTCGTTCTCGTAGTTCACGGCCGTGTCGACGAGCCGGTAGCCGGCGGTGATGGCGGAGGTGATCGCCTCGATGCCGTCGTCGCCGCGCAGGGGATAGGTGCCGAAACCGATCGCGGGGATCGTCGTGCCGTCGTGCAGCTCGTGGGTGCGGGGCAGGTCGGGGGAGGTGGTGGCCATGGCGACGACGCTACGCGCCGCGACCCGACCCCACCACAGCCGCCGTGTGTGCCTGACGCAGAGGCATGTGTCTGCGTCAGGCACACGAGGCGAGGTCTGGGTCAGCTCGTGTAGGGGACGCGCTCCCAGGTCAGCACCGGCAGCCCGGAGCGGACTGGGTTGACCGTGACGTCGAGCCAGTTCGTGTTGTTGCCCGACCCGTCGACGGTGACGCGGCGCAGGTCGCTCGACCCGGTGACGCCGTAGAGGTCGAGCCACGGCGAGCCCTCCGCGAGCGGCTGGTCCTCGTTGTAGGCGTGGCTGTCGCCGTTGAAGAGGTAGGTCTCCCCGTCGAAGGCGTTCGACTCGTCGATGAGCAGCTGCACGAGCGGGGTGAACTCGGAGACGTTCGACAGCGGCACGTCGTAGGTCGGGTCGAACATGTCGGCCTGGAGGAAGATCGCGACCGCCCGGTCCTGGCGACGGCGTGCGTCCGCGAACGCCTCGCGCACCGTCCGCAGGGCGCTCTCCATCCGCGCGTCCTGCTCGGCGAGCTGCTCCGGTGTCGGCGCGGTGAGCCCGAGCCCGGTCCACGGCTGGGTGCCGTCGTTGCTGCCGACGACGTGGACCGCCGCCATCGAGACGCGGTCCTCGCGCCACTGCACGTTCTCGGGGTAGCCCGCAGCGGTGTCGGCCTCGACCTTGCGGGTCTTCTCGCCGAGGGTGCGGCCGGGGTCGGGGAAGAACGTCGCGCGGACGAAGTCGAGCCGCTCGAGCGGGTTGTAGGCGCCGTTGTTGACCCGGTGGCAGTCGGTCCACTCGTTGTCGCCGGGCGTGAAGATGAACGGGCTGCTCAGGGTGTCGAGCACGTCGCGGATGTTCGTGATGTAGCTGTCCGAGCACACCGACGAGCCGCTCTTGATGTCACCGACGTGGACGGTGAACTCGGGGTCGGCGGCGTCGATCTCGTCGACCCAGCCGGGGAAGCGCGCGACCTGGTCGGCGCCGTAGGGCACGTCGCCGATCACGGCGAAATGGTTGCGGTGGGCCGTGTCCGGCAGGTCGGGGGTCGTGCCGGCCGCGGTCGCGGACGGGACCAACGCGGCGGCGAGGACGAGGGACAGGGCGGGCGCAGCGGCATACCGGAGCGTTCTCATCCCCTCACTCTCGCCGCCGCGGGTGAACGCCGGACTCCGCCGAGGTGAACCCTTGCGCGAGACTTGCCGCGTGGGTCGCCTGTGGAGGTTCCGTCACCGCTGGGTCGTGCCGGCTCCCGTCGCGGAGGTGTATGCCGTGTGCGCGGCGGTCGAGGACTATCCCACCTGGTGGCGGGAGGTGCGTTCGGTGGTGCGGGTCAGTGAGGACGTCGGCGATGCGCGGGTGCGCAGTCTGCTGCCGATCACCTTGCGGCTCAGGCTCGTTCGTGAGGTCGACGACCCGGCGACGGGGCGGCTGCGGGTCGGGCTGTCGGGTGACCTGACCGGGTGGGCGGAGTTCCTGCTGACGCCGGGGGGTGGCGGGACGGAGGTGGTCTTCCGGCAGGAGGTCGAGGTGACGGTGCCGGTGCTGCGACGGGTCGCGCCGGTCCTCGCCCCGCTCCTGCGCGCCAACCATTCCTGGATGATGCGCTCCTGCCGACACGGTATGCAGCGCCTGCTCGCTGACGTCTAGGGTCGCCGGTATGTCGCAGGAGCCGGAGACCAACGAGTTCGGACAGCGCGTCGGGCCGGTGGTCGAGGGCTGGACGCCCCGGCCCCCGCTCGAACCGACGACCCTCGAGGGCCGGTATGTCCGGGTCGCTCCGCTGTCCGAGGCGCACTTCTCGGACCTCTTCGCCGCGACGTGCGGACCGGACGACGGTCCGCTGTGGACCTACCGTCCCGTCGCGAAGCCGGCCAACCTCGCCGGTCTCTGGATGCACCTCGCCGCCGCGCTCGAGGACGACGCCCAGCTCCCGTTCTCGCTCATCCCGACCGAGGGGGAGCGAGCCGGTACGGCGAGCGGCATCGCGGCATACATGCGCGTCGAGCCGCGGACGGGGCAGGCAGAGGTCGCTGGGGTCCTGCACGGGACCGGGCTGCGGCGCACACGCGCGGCGACCGAGGCGATCCACCTCCTCATGCGGCACGCGTTCGACCTCGGCTACCGGCGCTTCGAGTGGAAGTGCGACAGCCTCAACGAACCGTCGCAGCAGGCCGCTCGGCGACTCGGGTTCACCTACGAGGGGCGCTTCCGCAACCACATGGTCACCCAGGGGCGTAGCCGCGACACCGACTGGTTCTCGGTGACGAGCGAGGAGTGGCCGGCGGTGCGGGCCGCCCACGAGGCGTGGCTCGACCCGGCCAACTTCGACGAGTCCGGGCAGCAGCGCGCGAGTCTGCGGGTCTGACGCCGCCCGGCGCAACCGGAACGGGCAATCAGTTGTGCCGGGCGCGACCGCAACGGGCAATCAGTCGTGTCTGTGGGGGTCAGGCGTCGGGGTTGTCGCTGAGCGGCTTCTCCTTGGTCGCCAGCTCCTCCTTGGCCTTGGCGGCCGCGTGGGCGTGCTCCTCCTCGGTGCGTGCCGCGGACACCTCGTTCGGGACCGACGACGCCGGCGCCGCCGACGCGTCGTGACCGGCCGGCATACGCCACCGCGCGGTGGACACGCCCGCCTCGCGGGCGCGCTCGATGGCCTCGGTCACGGTGCGCTCGGCGTCCTCGCGGCCGGCCCAGTGGGCGCCCTCGACGGACTTGCCGGGCTCGAGGTCCTTGTAGGTCTCGAAGAAGTGCTGGATCTCCAGGCGGTCGAACTCGCTGATGTCCTCGAGCTCGGTGATGTGCGCCTTGCGCGGGTCGCCGGCCGGGATGCAGAGGATCTTGTCGTCGCCGCCGGCCTCGTCGCGCATGTGGAACATGCCGATGGGGCGGGCGCGCACGAGACAGCCGGGCCACGTCGGCTCGTCGAGCAGGACGAGCGCGTCGAGCGGGTCGCCGTCCTCGCCGAGGCTGTCCTCGACGTAGCCGTAGTCGCTCGGGTACGCCATCGACGTGAAGAGCATCCGGTCGAGGCGGATGCGGCCCGTCTCGTGGTCCACCTCGTACTTGTTGCGGTGTCCCTTGGGGATCTCGATGGTGACGTCGAACTCCACGGTGGTGGCCTTCTTTCGGGTGGGAGGGGATGACCTACGCTCGAGGACCAGTCTCCCGTATGACCGGGCGGCGCACGAATCCATCAGCACGAACGACAGGGGAGCCACGCGCATGCGACGCGGAGTTGTGGCCGGACTCACAGCCGCAGTCGTCGTCGGCGTCACCGGGTACGCCGCGGCGGACGTCGCCGGGCTCGCGCCGGGCATCCTCACCTACGACGGTGCTCCCGTCGCCGCGCCGACCCCGTCGGACTCGCCCTCCGCGACCCCGTCGTGGGCGCCGCTGCCCGCCGCGGTCGCGCCCAGCCCCACGCCGACCCCGAGCGCACCCGTGCCCACGACCGCCGGACTGACCACGGTTCTCGCTCCGCTCGTCAAGGACCCGTGGTTCGGTCCCAGTGTCGGCGTCACCGTGCGCGACGGGCTGACCGGCGAGGAGCTGTATGCCGTGTCCGCGGACACCCCGCGCGCGCCGGCGTCCTCGACCAAGGTCCTCAGCGCCTTCGCGGTCATCCGGTCCCTCGACCTGGAGTCGCGCATGACGACCAAGGTCGTCGAGGGGGCGAAGCCCGGCGAGATCGTCCTCGTCGCCGGTGGCGACACGATGCTCGGCGAAGGCGCCTCCGACCCCTCGTCCGTCGCCGGCCACGCCGGCCTCGGGACCCTCGCCGACGAGGTCGCCGCCTCGCTGCGCGAGCAGGGCGTCACCTCGGTGACCCTGCGGACCGACGCGACGTATGCCGCCGGGCCGCGCTTCCCGGCGAAATGGAAGCAGATCGACGCGGACGAGGGCTTCACCCAGGGCGTCGCCATGCTCGGGCGAGCCATCCAGCGCCCGAAGTACGGCACGCCATCGGTCGCCGTCGCCGAGGACTCCGTGTCAGGGGCGCTCGCGAAGCTGCTCACCGCCAAGGGCATCGCCACGAAGGCCGTCCCGCTCGGTCCGACCGACCACGGCACCCCCGCACCCGAGGGCGCTCGCGAGCTCGGGGCCGTCGAGTCCGCGACCTACCGCGAGGTCCTCGACGTCGCCCTCAACGTCAGCGACGACGCCCTCACCGAGAACCTCGTCCGCCAGGCCATGGCCGCCAAGGGCCAGTCCCCCGCGAAGCTCACCGCCGTCCCCGCCTTCGTCAAGGCCACCCTCACCGAGGCCGGTGTCGACACAGCCGGCATGGCTACCCTCGACGCGAGCGGCCTCGCCTACGGCCAGGTCGTCAGCGCGACGACGCTCGGTGACGTCCTCGCGCTCGCCAGCAGCGGCAAGGAGCCCGACCTGCGCGACGCCATCGCCGGGCTGCCCGTCGCCGGGCTCACCGGGACGCTCGCCAAGCGCTACCAGAGCAAGACCACGAAGGCCGCGGCCGGCATACCGCGCGCAAAAACGGGCACTCTCACCGGCATCTCGAGCCTCGCCGGCTCCACGGTGACGAAGGACGGGCGGCTGCTGACGTTCGTCGTCCTCGCCGACCGTGTGCCAGAGTCGTCGGGAACGCTCGGTGCCCGGGCGGCGTTGGATCGGTTCGTCACCGCACTGACGCAGTGCGGCTGCCGCTAAACCCGATGAACGCCCAAAGTCAGGAGAACGCGTGAGCACGGGCTACGTCGACTGGAACTTCGCCAAGACCACCGGCAGCACCCTCGTCCCGCCCGGTCCGAGCGTGTCCGCGGACGAGGCGGCCGCCGAGGTCGCCGCGATCCGCGCGGCCGCACGCCGGGCCCACGGGCCGGTGGCCGAGACGTCCCGGATGCAGACCCCGGACGATGCGCCCGAGGCGCTCGTCGTCGACCGGCCGACGTGGATCGCGACGAACGCCGACTCCATGGGTGCGATGCTCGGGCCGGCCTTCGACGAGATCGTCGCCAAGCGGGGCGGCACACCGAACGGCCTCGGAGCCCAGATCGGCGGCAAGGTCACCGGCGCCGAGGCCGGTGCACTGCTGGCGTTCATGTCGACGAAGGTGCTCGGGCAGTACGACCTCGCTCCCGACGGCACGCCGGCCCTGCTCCTCGTCGCCCCGAACCTGCTCCAGGTGCAGCGCGAGCTCGACGTCGACCCCGAGGACTTCCGCGCGTGGGTGTGCATGCACGAGGAGACCCACCGCGTGCAGTTCACCGCCGTCCCGTGGCTGCGCGAGCACATGATCCGCGAGGCCCGCGCGCTCGCGACCGACATGGCGCCCGACCCCGAGCGGGTCCAGGAGCTCACGTCGCGCCTGCGCGAGAAGCTGCCCGAGCTGCTGCGCGACGGCTCCGGCGGCATCACCGACCTCGTCACGACGCCGGAGCAGCGCGAGAAGCTCGCCGAGCTCACCGCGGTCATGTCCCTGCTCGAGGGGCACGCGGACGTCGTCATGGACGACGTGGGTCCCGCTCACATCTCGACCGTCGCCGAGATCCGCAAGAAGTTCACCGAGCGCCGCAAGGGCGTCGGGGCGTTCGACAAGATCCTGCGCCGGCTCCTCGGCCTCGAGGCCAAGATGCGCCAGTACCGCGACGGCGCCGTCTTCGTCCGCGGCGTGCAGGACAAGGTCGGCGTCGACGGCTTCAACGCCGTCTGGACCTCTCCCGAGACGCTGCCGAGGCCGCTCGAGATCACCGACCCGGACGCGTGGGTCAAGCGCGTGCACGGCTGAGTTCCCCTCTGGCGCAACGGTGTCCGGACCGCATCCGTCCACGGCCAAGATCCGGTATGCCGTCCGCGCGGCGTTGTCGGACGTCGCACCGGGCGCGGTGGTCCTGGTCGCGTGCAGTGGGGGAGGGGACTCGATGGCTTTGGCAGAGGCGGTCGCCCACGAGCAGCGGCACGCTGGGTGGCGCGGCGGGGCGGTCGTCGTCGACCACGGGCTCCAGCCCGGGTCCGACGAGGTGGCCGAGCGGGCTGCGGGGTGGGTGCGCGACCTGGGACTCGACCCGGTCGTCGTGGAGCGAGTCGTGGTGTCGCAGAACGGATTTGGGCTCGAGGCGGCTGCTCGTGATGCGCGGTATGCAGCCCTGGAGTCGGTCGCTGACCGGGTCGGGGCCGAGGTCGTGCTGCTCGGGCACACGCTCGACGACCAGGCCGAGCAGGTGCTGCTCGGCCTCGTTCGCGGGTCCGGTGCTCGCTCCCTCGCCGGCATGCCGTCGGTGCGCGGGTTGGTACGGCGCCCGTTGCTCGGGGTGACCCGGGTCGAGTGCCGTGAGTCGCTCACGGCCGAGGGAGTCTCGTGGTGGGACGACCCGATGAACGCGGACGAGTCCTTCACCCGGGTTCGGGCGCGGCACGCGGTGGCCGACCTCGAACGTGACCTCGGGCCGGGAGTCGCCCAGGCACTGGGGCGTTCGGCCGACCAGCTGCGCGAGGACGCCGATGCGCTCGACGCCCTGGCCGACCGGGCGGTGCGCTCCCTGGGGCCGGGTCCGTGGCCGGTCGCGGACCTGCTCGCGTTCGACCGGGCGGTGCGCACCCGGGTGTGGCGGCGGCTGCTCACCACGGCGGGCGCGCCGGTGGGTCAGGTGAGCGCACGGCATACGGACGCCTGCGACGCCCTCCTCACCCAGTGGCACGGACAGGGCGCCGTCCACGCGCCCGGCAACCTCCGCGTCCGCCGCACCCCAGGCGCCGAGATCTCCCTCGACTGATTGCGCACAGTTCGCATCGGTGTCTGACTTCTTGCGCAGAGTTCGCACGCAGGCGTGCGAACTCTGCGCAAGAAGTCGGGGGAGGGGTGGGGCTGGTGGGACAGCGGTCAGGAGCTGGAGGAGTCGGCGGGGTCCGCCGGGAGGGCGGCGCAGGCCTCGAGGAAGGCGTTCGTCGACGGGGCCTCGGCCGCCTCGACCTCGGCGCGCAGGACGCTGCGCTGGGTGGGGCGCGCCTCGGCATACCGAGCCCGGCCGGAGTCGGTGACGCGGGCGAAGACGGCGCGGCGGTCCTTCGGGCACATCTCGCGGTGGACGAGCCCGGCCTCCTCGAGCCGCCCGACGAGCCGCGACAGGGCGGACTGGGTGAGGTGCACGCGGGTGCCGAGGTCGGCCATCTTGAGCTCGGCCGGCTCGGCGACGCAGAGCGCCTCGAGGACGTTGAACTCGCTGGAGGTGAGCTCGTGCTCGCTCATGAGCGTGCGGTCGAGGGTGCAGCTGAGGCGCTGGTAGCGCTGCATGAGGTCGCGCCAGCCGGCCGCGAGCGCGTCGTCGTCGAGCGGCGTGGCGGGGGTGGTCGTGCTGCCCTTCACGCGTCGCACCCTATCAGATGCGGGTGAATCAGTTGTTTCCTCATTATTTGCTTGCGCATTGAATGCAGATGCATGAGAGTAGGCGGCATGGCATCCACCAGTGCTCCACCCGACCTCGACTCCGACAGCCGCGACCTCCGCGACCGTCCCGATCTGCACGACCGCCCCGGCCAGGCCGATGCGTCCGACCACCTCGTCGTCGACGAGGGCACGCCGTGGACCTCCCGGGTCTGGCTGCTCGTCTTCGTCCTCGGCGCCGTCCTCTTCCTCGACGGTCTCGACCTGTCGATGATCGGGGTCGCCCTCCCCGAGACCCGCGCAGCGCTCGACCTCGACCCGTCGGCGGCCCAGTGGCTCATCTCCGGCTACATCCTCGGCTACGGCGGCTTCCTCCTGCTCGGAGGGAGGGCGTGCGACCTCATCGGTCGCCGGCAGGTCTTCCTCGCGGCCGTCCTCGTCTTCGGCGTCGCCTCCGTCGTGAGCGCCCTCGTCGACGTCGGCTCCCTCGTCGTCCTGCTGCGCTTCGTCAAGGGCGTCGCCGCGGCGTTCACGGTCCCGGCGGGCCTGTCGATCATCACGACGACCTTCGCCGAAGGAGCCGCACGCAACCGGGCCTTCTCGATCTACACCGTGTGCGGCGCGAGCGGCTTCTCGCTCGGCCTCGTCGCCGGCGGGCTGCTCACCGAGATCTCGTGGCGTGCGGCGCTGTTCTTCCCCGGCCCGGTGGCGCTCGCGCTCTTCGCCCTCGGCTGGAAGGTCATCCCGCACTCGGTCTCGGATGCGTTCTCGCTCAGGCGTGTCGACGTCGCCGGTGCCCTGACCTCGACGCTCGCCCTGCTCCTTCTCGTCCTCACCGTCGTCCGCGCGCCGGAGGCCGGCTGGGGTGCCCCGGTGTCGCTGGCCGGCTTCGCGGGTGCGGCACTGCTCATGACGGCCTTCGTCGTCATCGAGCTGCGCCACCCGCACCCGCTCGTGCGCCTGGGCATCCTCCGCTCGCCCGAGCTCGTCCACGCGAACCTCGCGGGGCTCGTGATGTTCGGCGGGTATGCCGCGTTCCAGTTCCTCGTCTCGCTCTACCTCCAGGAGCAGCTCGGGTGGTCGGCGATCGGTATGGCGCTCGGTTTCCTCCCCGCGGGCCTCATCGTCCTCGGGTCGGCGCTGCGCATCGACCGGCTGCTCAACCGGGCCGACACCCGCGTCCTCGTCGCGGCCGGGCTCACCTCGTTCAGCCTCGCCTACGGATGGTTCCTCCTCGCCCGACCCGAGCAGTCATACGTCCGTTTCCTCCTGCCGACGATGGTGCTGCTCGGCATCGGCTTCGCGATCCTCTTCCCGGCGGTCAACGCGCAGGCGACCGCAGGCGTCGCGGACCACGAGCAGGGGCTGGCGTCAGGACTGCTCAACACCTTCATCCAGGTCGGGGGAGCACTCATGATCGCGGTCGTCACGGCGATCACCGCGACGGCCGGTGCCGGTCGCGCGGCCGACCCGACGCGCCTGCCTCCGGGCATGGTGCCCTCGATCGCCGTCGTCATCACCCTCACTGTCGCGGGTCTCCTCGGGACCCTCGTCCTCCTCGGTCGCCGGCCGCGCGTGGTCACAGGGGACGCGCCGGTCCCGGCCGAGGTGACCCGGAGCTGACCAGTCCTGCTGACCACTGATTGCGCACAGTTCGCACGCTCGCGTGCGAACTGTGCGCAATCAGTGGCAGGTCCGGGTGTCCGCCGGATGGTCGGGTCCGGTTGACTAGGACCCGACCATCCGGCACGTCGGCGCACCGCCCCGACCGCTGCCGGCCAGCAGACCAGGAGGGTGCACCGTGGACTCGTCCCACATGGGAGCCGACCTCGAGCGGGTGCTCGTGAGCGAGACCGAGATCGAGACCAGGCTCGGCGAGCTCGCCGAGGAGATCGCGAAGGAGTACGAAGGCAAGGACCTGCTCCTCGTCGGCGTCCTCAAGGGAGCGGTCATGGTCATGGCCGACCTCATGCGCGCCCTGCCGATGACGGCGCCGGTCGACTGGATGGCGGTCTCGTCCTACGGCTCCGGGACGAAGAGCTCCGGCGTCGTGCGCATCCTCAAGGACCTCGACGCCGACATCTCCGGCAAGCACGTCCTCATCGTCGAGGACATCGTCGACTCCGGCCTGACGCTCTCGTGGATCAAGGCCAACCTCGAGTCCCGCAACCCGGCGTCCGTCGAGATCTGCACGCTGCTGCGCAAGCCCGACGCGGCCAAGGTCGAGGTCGACGTCAAGTGGGTCGGCTTCGACATCCCCAACGAGTTCGTCGTCGGCTACGGCCTCGACTACGCCGAGCAGTACCGCGGACTGCGCCAGGTCGGCACGCTCGCACCGCACGTCTACAGCTGAGGCGAGCGGCCGGCATACGCCCGCCCGCTGATCCCAACTTTCCCGCCCCATGGCGGAACCTTGGGTGAGGGAGGGCTACCGAAGTGGGGCGTGACTCAACGTTCCCGCATGGGGCGGGAAAGTTGACCAGGAGAGATTTTCGAAAATCTCTTGTTTATTCGTCAATCATGAGCCATGCTGGTCGGCACACGCACCCAAAGGAGGGTCGAGATGCCGGCACAGCGCAGTGGCGGAACGAGTGCAGACCTCCGCGAGAGCGGGGAACCCAAGCCGCTCGAAGACCAGCACGTGGTCATCGTCGGAGGCACCCAGGGACTGGGCCTCGAGATCGCGAGAGCGGCGGCGGCGCGCGGACAGCGCGTGACGGTCGCGGGCCGCGACGCGGAGAAGGCCGAGAAGGCCGCCGCGGACATCGGGATCGACGCGGTCGCAGGGATCTGCGACCTCACCGACTGGAGCTCGCTCGAGCGCTTCTTCGACGGGGTGGACACCATCGACCACCTCATCCTCGCGGCACTCGACCGGGACCAGAACGACATCAAGGACTTCCGTCCGGACGACGCCGCGAAGACGTCGCTCATGAAGAACGTCGGGTATGCCGCGAGCGTGCACTATGCGTTGCCGAAGCTCGACCCCGGCGGGTCGGTCCTCATGTTCAGCGGCCTGTCGATGTGGCGGCCGATGCCCGGCTCGACGACCATCTCGATGGCCAACGCCGGCGTCGTCGGCCTCGCCAACTCGCTCGCCGTGCAGATCGCGCCGGTGCGGGTCAACGTCATCACCCCCGGCGTCGTCATGGGGACGCTCGCCGTCGACGAGGCGGACCCGGTGCGGGCCGAGCAGTACGAGCGGTTGCGCCAGCGGACTCCGGGCAAGCGCCTGCCCCAGACGGCCGACATCGTCAGCGCGGCGTTCGCGCTCACCGACAACCCGGGCATCAACGCGTCGAACCTCGTCGTCGACGCGGCGATGCACCTCAGCTGAGCCACCGGCTCGCGCAGCCCATCCAGCTCACGAAGGAGTGACCATGGAGACCAGCACCGACCTCGGACTGCTCGTCCTCCGCCTCGTCATCGGCGGCCTCATCCTCGCCCACGGCTCGCAGAAGGCGTTCGGCGCGTTCGGGGGCATGGGACCCGAGGGCACCGCGCCCCTCTTCGAGACGTGGGGCTTCCGGCCCGGACGCAGCCGGGTCCTGCTCGCGGCGGCGACGGAGATCACCGGCGCCACGCTGCTCGTCCTCGGCCTGCTCACCCCGCTCGGTGCCGCGATGATCCTCGGCACCCTGCTCGTCGCCGCGTCCGTCAACGCCGACAAGGGCCTCTGGGCCGTCAAGGGCGGCTACGAGCTACCGCTGCTCTACGCCCTCGTCGCCGGTGCCCTCGCCTTCACCGGGCCCGGGCGCATATCGCTCGACCACGCGTTCGGGCTCACCCGCTCCTGGACGCCCGTCACGGGAGTCGTCGCGGTCGTGGTCGGCGCGCTCGCGGCATATGCCTTCATCGCCTCGTCCCGGCGCGCCCGGGCACTCACCCCTCAGGAGACCGCATGACCACCATGACCGACGGCGAGCGCAAGGCCGTCGCCCTCGACTACCTGATGCGGCTCGACCGCGGCGAGGACTTCTTCGAGCTCTTCGACGACAACATCGAGTTCATGTTCCCCAAGGTGGGGGTCGTGCGCGGGATCGACGCGACGAAGGAGGCCTTCGGCAGGGTTGCCTCGCTGCTCCAGGGCATCACCCACGACGGCGCGTACTTCAACTACGTCGTGAACGGCGACACCGTCGTCGTCGAGGGCACCTCCTCCGGCACCACGGCCGACGGCGTCGAGTTCCGCGCCGGTGTCACCCACGCCGGCCGGTTCTGCGACGTCCTCGAGGTCCGCGACGGCAGGATCCACCGGCTCTTCGTCTACCTCGACCCGGACTACGCCGGGGCCGACACCGAGCGCTACCCGTGGCTGCGTGAGGGTGCCACGGTGGAGGTGGCGTCATGAGTGCCACCACCAACATCACCACCAACGCTGCCACTGAGAACGGCCCCGACCTCACGACCGACGTCCTCGTCGTTGGTGCCGGACCGGCCGGCCTCGCGATGGCGGCCCTCCTCGCCCGACACGGCGTCGACGCGATCACCGTGACGAAGTACCCCGGCACGGCGCATTCGCCGCGCGCGCACATCACCAACTCCCGCACGGTCGAGGTCTTCCGCGACCTCGGCATCGAGGACCAGGTCCGCGAGGTCGCGACGGTCAACGAGCTCATGGGACACAACGTGTGGATGACGAGCTTCGCGGGCGAGGAGCTCGCCCGGCTGCTCACTTGGGGCAGCGGCCCCGAGCGTCGAAGCGAGTACGAGCTCGCCAGCCCGTCGAGCATGTGCAACATCCCGCAGCACATCCTCGAGCCCGAGCTGCTGCGCGCCGCAACGCGACTCGGCGCGGACATCCGCTTCTCCACCGAGCTCGAGCACATCGCCCAGGATGCCGACGGCGTCACCGCCCGGGTCCGTCAGCGCGACACCGGCGTGAACCAGACGATCCGCGCCACGTATGTCGTCGGCGCCGACGGTGGCCGCTCGACGGTCGCCCAGAACCTCGGGTTCGACTTCACCGGCGAGTCCGGCCTCGGCGCAGCCGTGAACGTCTGGCTTGAGGCCGACCTCACGGCCTACACGGAGCACCGGCCCGGGACGCTCTACTTCGCGAGCCAGCCGGGCAACGACTACTGGGTCGGCTCGGGCACGTGGATCTGCGTCAAGCCCTGGACCGAGTGGGTGCTGCTCTTCATGTACGACCCGAGCCAGGGCGAGCCAGACCTGTCCGAGGCGGCGGTCATCGAGCGGGCGCGCACGACCATCGGCGACCCCGACGTCGACGTGACCATCAAGTCGGTCAGCACGTGGTCGATCAACCACGTCGTCGCGGACCGGTTCCGCGAGGGTCGCGCGTTCCTCGTCGGCGATGCCGCCCACCGGCACCCGCCGGCCAACGGCCTCGGCACGAACACCTCGATCCAGGACTCGTTCAACCTCGCGTGGAAGCTCGCCTACGTCCTCCAGGGCGCGGCCGGGCCTGAGCTGCTCGACTCGTATGACGCCGAGCGCCAGCCCGTCGGCAAGCAGGTCGTCGACCGCGCGATGCAGTCGGTCAAGGACATGCTGCCGATCAGCCAGGCCTTCGGCTTCGGGCCGGGGCAGAGCGACGAGGAGGGCGCCGCGGCCCTCGACGGGCTGCATGCACCAGGTGCCGAGGGTGAGCAGCGACGCCGTGACCTGGCGGCCGCGGTGCAGCTGCAGAACTACCAGTTCAACGCTCTCGGGGTCGAGATCGACCAGCGCTACACCTCCGGGGCGGTCCTCGACGACGGCACGCCCTGGCCGACGCCCGACCGTGACCCGGAGCTGCACCACCACCCGACGACGCATCCCGGCGCGCGCCTGCCGCACGCCTGGCTCGAGCGCGACCGCGAGGCGGTCTCGACACTCGACCTCACCGGGAACGGCGGGTTCGCCGTCCTCACCGGGCCGGGCGGCCAGCCCTGGGTCGACGCGGCGGAGAAGCTCGCCGAGACCCTCGACGTGCCGCTGAGCGCCCACGTCATCGGTCACGGCCAGCATGCCGACGTCCTCGGCCGCTGGGCCCTCTTGCGCGAGATAGAGGACAGCGGTGTGCTGCTCGTACGCCCCGACCACCACGTCGCGTGGCGTGCCGCGAGTCTCACCGACAACCCGACCGGCGACCTCGAGGCGGCCCTGCGCCACGTCCTCGACCGCCAATCCACCTGAACGACAACGCAACCCACACGACAGGGAGAGCACCATGAGACTCGCCAACCTCGACGGCCGCGCCGTCCTCATCAGCCCTGACGGCTCCGACCCCACCGCCGCAGTCGACGTCCACAAGGTGAGCGACGGCCGCTTCGGCCCCGAGCTCGAGAGCGTGTATGCCGCGTGGCCGGCCTTCGCGGCGTGGGTCGCCTCCGCGGCCCAGTCGATCGCCGACGCCGAGTCGGAGCCGGTCGACCCGGCCCGCCTCGGCGCCCCGTCACCGAGCCCGCGACAGATCGTCGCGATCGGCCTCAACTACCAGGCCCACGCCGACGAGTCCGGGTTCGACGCCCCGAGCGGGCTGCCACCCGTCTTCCCGAAGTTCGTCTCGAGCCTCACCGGCCCGGTGACGACGGTGACGCTGCCCGAGGGCGGCAACACCGACTGGGAGGTCGAGCTCGTCGCCGTCATCGGTCGCGAGACGAGCAACGTCACCGAGGACGAGGCCTGGGACCACGTTGCCGGCCTCACCCTCGGACAGGACCTCTCCGAACGGGTCATCCAGCTCGCCGGCCCGGCGCCGCAGTTCGGCCTCGGCAAGTCCTACCCCGGTTTCGCCCCGACCGGGCCGTGGCTCGTCACGACCGACGAGCTCGCCGACCGCGACAACGTCTCCCTCACGGCCACGCTCGACGGCGAGGTCGTCCAGGAGGGTTCCACGAGCAACCTCATCGTCCCCGTCGCGCGCCTCGTCGCCGAGCTGTCCAAGGTCATCACCCTCTACCCCGGCGACCTGCTCTTCACCGGCACCCCGGAGGGCGTCGGCCTCGGCCGCAAGCCCCAGAGGTTCATCCAGCCCGGCCAGGTCCTCGTGAGCCGGGCCGAAGGCATCGGCGAGCTCCGCCAGGAGTTCGTCGCGCAGGGCGCGACCAGCACCGCGACCAACGCCGCGACCAGCGCCGCGACCAGCGCGGACGGCTCGGAAGGAGGCCAGTCATGAGCCTGCACGGACTGAGCCACGTCGTCATGGGCGTCCCCAACGTCGCCGAGACGCAGGCCTACTACACCGACTTCGGCCTGACCCAGGGCGCCGACGGCGGCTTCTCGACCCTTGACGGCGGCGAGCAGCTGCGCGTCGTCTCGGCCCCGCGCCGCCGGCTCGTCGAGCTCGGCGTCATGGCGGACGACGCCGACGACCTGGCTCGGATCGCCCTCTCCCTCAAGGCCATCGGCGTCACCCCGAACCTCGACGCCGACGGCGCCACGCTCACCGCCACCGAGCCCGTCGGCGGCTTCGACGTGCGCGTCACCGTCCGTCCGCGCATCACCCAGGACCCCGAACCGGCAACCCCCTACAACGGCCCGGGACGGATCGACCGGCACGGGCGTGCCCCCGGCATACTGCGCGACACCCCGGTGCGACCGCGTCGGCTGGGTCACGCAGTTGCCGGCACGACGGACCTCACGGCGACGATGCGGTTCTTCGTCGAGGGGCTCGGGTTCAAGGTCTCGGACCACATCGGTGACAAGGGCGCGTTCCTGCGCTGCTCCACCGACCACCACAACTTCCTCGCGCTGCAGTCACCGGTGAACTACCTGCACCACACCAGCTGGCAGGTCAACGACATCGACGACGTCGGGCGGGGCGCGTTCTCGATGCTCGAGGGCAACCCGGAGCGGCACGTCTGGGGCCTCGGCCGTCACCACGCCGGCTCGAACTTCTTCTGGTACCTCAAGGACCCGGCCGGCAACTTCTCGGAGTACTTCTCGGACATGGACACCATCCCCGAGGACGAGATCTGGGAGCCGGAGGTGCTCGAGGGTGCCCAGGGCCTGTTCAACTGGGGCCCGCCGCCCCCGCCGTCCTTCCTCTCGCCCGAGGACCTCGCCGGACTCATGACCGGGGCGCACAGCTCGGCGTGAGAGGTCCTAGGCTCACGACTGTGTCGACGGAGCGCGAGGAGTCTGCGGGCGAGGACCGTATGCCGTCCGCTCCCGCCGGGAGCGGCGGTGCCGGCATGCCGTCCGCTCCCGAAGGCGGCGTGACTCCCGTCTTCTTCGTGGCCGGCGGTACGGGCATCTCGGCCGAGACGCTGGGCAACCTCATGCTCCAGCAGTTCCCGTCGCTGACGTTCTCGCGGCGCAAGATCCCGTTCATCAAGACGGTCGAGCACATGCGTCGGGTCGTCGCTGAGATCGACGCAGCGCACACCGACGAGGTGACGCCGCTCGTCTTCTCCACCGTGTCCGACGAGGAGCTGCGCAAGGAGCTGTTGCGCACGACGTGTGCCGTCATCGACCTCTTCGGCCCGCCGCTCGACGACGTCGAGCGGGTGCTGCACGTCAACGCCACCCATGGCGGCACGGACTCGCTGCACGGAGTCGGGGACACCAGCCGCTATGACGCCCGGATGAAGGCGATCGAGTACGCGATGGAGCACGACGACGGGGCGAGCCTGCGCAACCTCGAGGGGGCCGACCTCATCCTCGTCGCGCCGTCGCGCTGCGGGAAGACGCCGACGTCGATGTACCTCGCGCTCCAGCACGGCCTCAAGGTGGCGAACTACCCGCTCGTCGAGGAGGACTTCGAGACGGCGGAGCTGCCGCGTCCGATCCGCGAGCTGTCCGACCGCTGCTTCGGGCTCCTGTCGACCGCCGCCCGGCTGAGCCAGGTGCGCGGCGAGCGCCGGCCCGGGTCGCGCTACGCGAGCCTCGCGCAGTGCAGCTACGAGCTGCGGCGGGCCGAGGCGCTGTATCGCGCGCACCGGATCCCGTCGATCAACTCCGCGAAGATGTCGGTGGAGGAGATGGCCGCCGTCATCATGCAGAGCGCCCACCTGTCCCGTCTGTCGAGCTGAACAAAGGAAAAGCCTTGAGCACCAACGGATCTGAGAACGTCGCCTGGTTCAAGGACCTCGGCATGGGTGATGTCGAGCGTGTCGGCGGCAAGAACGCCTCGCTCGGCGAGATGGTGAGCAACCTCGCGCAGAGTGGGGTGCGGGTGCCGGACGGGTTCGCGACGACGGCCGAGGCCTACCGCCGCTTCCTCGCGCACGAGGGCCTCGCAGACCGGATCAACGGCATCCTCGGCGCCCTCGACGTCGATGACACCCGGGCGCTGGCGCAGGCCGGGTCCGAGATCCGTCGGGCCGTCGAGGAGCAGCCGTTCCCCGCCGACCTCGAAGCCGACATCCGCGCGGCATACGAGACGCTCGTCGGTGAGCAGGGCGACGAGGCGAGCTTCGCGGTCCGCTCCAGCGCGACCGCCGAGGACCTGCCGGACGCGTCCTTCGCTGGCCAGCAGGAGACCTTCCTCAACGTGCGCGGCATCGACGCGGTGCTGCACGCGATCCGGCTCGTGTTCGCCTCGCTCTACAACGACCGCGCCATCTCCTACCGCGTGCACAGCAACTTCGACCATGAGGCCGTCGCGCTGTCGGCGGGGGTGCAGCGGATGGTGCGCTCCGACATCGGCGCCTCAGGCGTGATGTTCACGATCGACACCGAGTCCGGCTTCCCCGACGCCGTCTTCGTCACGAGCAGCTACGGGCTCGGCGAGGCGGTCGTCCAGGGCGCGGTCAACCCCGACGAGTTCTATGTCCACAAGCCCGCTCTGCGCGCCGGCCGCCCGGCGATCCTCAAGCGCGGCGTCGGCGGCAAGGCCACGAAGATGGTCTACACCGACGACGCCGAGGTCGGCCGCACGACGGAGTTCGTCGACGTCGACGAGGCCGAGCGCGGCAAGCTCAGCCTCACCGACGCGGAGGTCACCGAGCTCGCGCAGCACGCGCTGAAGATCGAGGAGCACTACGGCCGCCCGATGGACATCGAGTGGGGCAAGGACGGCGTCGACGGGCGGCTCTATGTCCTCCAGGCGCGCCCCGAGACCGTGAAGTCGCGCGAGACCGGCTCGACGCTGCAGCGGTTCCGCATGGACGGCAAGCGCGACGAGTCCGCCGTCGTCGTCGAGGGCCGCGCCATCGGCCAGAAGATCGGCGCCGGTCGCGTCCGGATCCTGCGCTCCGCCGAGGAGATGCACGACTTCGAGGCCGGTGACGTCCTCGTCGCCGACATGACCGACCCCGACTGGGAGCCGATCATGAAGCGCGCCAGTGCCATCGTCACCAACCGCGGCGGCCGCACCGCGCACGCCGCGATCATCTCCCGCGAGCTCGGCATCCCCGCCGTCGTCGGCACCGGCTCGGCGACCCGCGACCTCACCGAGGGGCAGGAGGTGACCGTCTCGTGCGCCGAGGGCGACACCGGCTACGTCTACGACGGCATACGAGACTTCACGATCACCGAGACGAACCTCGACGACATGCCGGACATCCCGGTGAAGATCATGATGAACGTCGGCACGCCCGACCAGGCGTTCGAGTTCTCGCGCCTCCCCAACGCCGGGATCGGGCTGGCGCGGCTCGAGTTCATCATCAACCGGCAGATCGGGATCCACCCGCGGGCGCTGCTCGAGCTCGACGACCAGGAGCCCGAGCTGCGCGCCGAGATCGAGTCGCTCATCGAGGCGTATGCCGGCCCGCGCGAGTTCTTCGTGCAGCGCGTCGCCGAGGGTGTCTCGATGCTCGCGGCGGCGTTCGCGCCGGAGCCGGTCATCGTGCGGATGTCGGACTTCAAGAGCAACGAGTACGCCGGAATGCTCGGCGGGGCGCACTACGAGCCGGACGAGGAGAACCCGATGATCGGCTACCGCGGTGCGTCGCGGTACCTGTCGCCGGAGTTCGCCGAGTGCTTCGCGATGGAGTGCGAGGCGCTGAAGTACGTGCGCGACGAGATGGGCCTGACGAACGTCAAGATCATGATCCCGTTCGTGCGGACGCTGTCGGAGGCGCAGGGAGTCATCGACCTGCTCGCGTCACACGGGCTGGTGCGCGGGGAGAACGACCTGCAGGTCGTCATGATGTGCGAGGTGCCGTCGAACGCCGTCAATGCCGGCGACTTCCTCGAGCACTTCGACGGGTTCTCCATCGGGTCCAACGACCTCACCCAGCTCACGCTCGGGCTCGACCGCGACTCGTCGCTCGTGGCGGACAAGTTCGACGAGCGCGACCCCGCGGTCAAGCGGATGCTGTCGATGGCGATCGAGGCGTGCCTGTCCCGCGGAAAGTACGTCGGGATCTGCGGCCAAGGACCGTCGGACCACCCCGACCTCGCGGAGTGGCTCATGGACCAGGGCATCGAGACGATGTCGCTCAACCCCGACACCGTCGTTGAGACCTGGCTGTCGCTGGCCAAGCACGCCGATGCGAGCGCGGGGGCTTCGTGACGACCCAGACCCGCCGTGCCCGGGCGAACACCGACGACGTCCACGCGCGACTGCGTGCCGAGGTGCTCGCCGGGACCTACGAGCCGGGGGAGCGGCTGAAGTTCGCGCCGCTGTGCGAGCGGTTCGGCGCGAGCGCGAGCGTCATGCGCGAAGCCCTGTCCCGGCTTGCCGAGCAGGGTCTCGTCACTTCTGAGCCCAACGTCGGGTTCTCGGTGATGACGGTCTCGCTCGACGACCTGCGCGACCTCACGGCGACCCGGATCGACCTCGAGACCCTGGCCCTGCGCGAGGCCATCGCGTGTGGCGGCGTCGAGTGGGAGTCCGCCCTCGTCGCGGCGCTGCACCGGCTGGATCGCACGCCGATGCTCACCACCGATCTGCCCGTGCGGATCTCGGACGAGTGGGAGGAGGCGCACACCGCCTTCCACGAGGCCCTGCTCGCGGGGTGCGAGCGGCCGCGGCTCCTCGGCATCACGTGCGCCCTGCGCGACGCGGCCTCGCTCTACCGCCGCTGGTCGCAGCGGGGTGAGCCGGACCGTGACGTCGCCGCCGAGCACCGCGCCATCGCCGAGGCCACGCTGGCCCGCGACGCCGACGCGGCCACCGAGGCCCTGCGCGCCCACTTTCAGCACACCACCGACATCCTCGCCGCCAGCCTCCCATCGCACTAGGCGGCTCGCGAGCCACCGTGTGCCTCGCGAGCCGGAACGGCTTGCGAGCGACGGCCCGGCTCGCGAGCCGTTGTGTGCCGGAGGGCGTCACCACGCGAGGCGAGCGGACGGCATACGGAACACACGGCATACGACGCTCGTTGAGCCACTCAGACGCGGCCCGCACCTGACCTCCAGCGACGGGTAGCGTGTCCCTGTGCACTCGGGGCGCGCGAGCGTACCCGTAGTTGAGCTCGTTGATCAGGAGGACGTGGGGCTCCCGCCCCCTTCACATTCATGGATGCCAAGCGCGTTTTCAAGACCCCACTGTTCTGGGTCCTCGCGGTCATCGCGATCACCGTCGTCATGTTCTCGTTCGGGGGCGACGGCGGCTACGCGACGATCGACACCGCCAAGGCGGAGAAGCTGATCACCGACAAAAAAGTCGCCAAGGCCGAGTTCACGAGCGACAACGTCCTCAACCTCGACCTCAAGGACGGGCAGACGTTCAGCGACGAGCAGGCGGGCGTCAAGGGCGCCGACAAGGTGCGCGCCGAGTTCGTCGACGCCCGCGCCGAGCAGCTCGTGCAGCTCGTCGACGAGAACCCGCCGACCGACGGCTACAACGACAAGCGCGAGACCCAGAACCCGTTCTGGACCCTCTTCATCAGCATCTTCCCGATCCTGCTGCTCGTCGGCCTCTTCTGGTTCATGATGAGCCAGGCCCAGGGCGGCGGCTCGCGCGTCATGCAGTTCGGCAAGTCCCGCGCCAAGCTCGCGAGCAAGGACACCCCCAAGGTCACCTTCGCCGACGTCGCCGGCGCCGACGAGGCCGTCCAGGAGCTGCACGAGATCAAGGAGTTCCTCTCCGACCCGGCGAAGTTCCTCGCCGTCGGCGCCAAGATCCCCAAGGGCGTCCTGCTGTATGGCCCGCCCGGTACCGGCAAGACCCTGCTCGCCCGTGCTGTGGCCGGGGAGGCGGGCGTGCCGTTCTACTCGATCTCCGGCTCGGACTTCGTCGAGATGTTCGTCGGTGTCGGCGCCTCGCGTGTCCGTGACCTCTTCGAGCAGGCCAAGGCCAACGCGCCGGCCATCGTCTTCGTCGACGAGATCGACGCCGTCGGCCGTCACCGCGGCGCCGGCCTCGGCGGTGGCCACGACGAGCGCGAGCAGACGCTCAACCAGCTCCTCGTCGAGATGGACGGCTTCGACGTCAAGACCAACGTCATCCTCATCGCGGCGACCAACCGCCCCGACATCCTCGACCCGGCCCTCCTCCGGCCCGGCCGCTTCGACCGGCAGATCGCCGTCGAGGCCCCCGACATGCTCGGCCGCCACCGCATCCTCGAGGTGCACGCCCAGGGCAAGCCGATGGCTGCCGGCGTCGACCTGCTCGCCGTCGCCCGCCGCACGCCGGGCTTCACCGGTGCCGACCTCGCGAACGTCCTCAACGAGGCCGCCCTGCTCACCGCGCGCAGCGACAAGAAGCTCATCGACGACGCCACCCTCGACGAGGCCATCGACCGCGTCATCGCCGGCCCGCAGAAGCGCACCCGCATCATGTCGGCCAAGGAACGCAAGATCACGGCATACCACGAAGGCGGTCACGCCCTCGTCGCCGCCGCGATGAACCACACCGACCCCGTCACCAAGGTGACGATCCTCCCGCGTGGTCGCGCGCTCGGCTACACGATGGTCATGCCGCTCGACGACAAGTACTCGACGACGCGCAACGAGATCCTCGACCAGCTCGCCTACGCCCTCGGCGGCCGCGTCGCGGAGGAGATCATTTTCCACGACCCGACGACCGGCGCCGCCAACGACATCGAGAAGGCCACCGGCATGGCCCGCAAGATGGTCACCGAGTACGGCATGAGCGAGCGGGTCGGTGCCATCAAGCTCGGCCAGAGCCAGGGCGAGGTCTTCCTCGGCCGCGACATGGGCCACCAGCGCGACTACTCCGAGCACATCGCCGGGCTCGTCGACGACGAGGTCCGCAAGCTCATCGAGGCCGCCCACGACGAGGCGTGGCACGTCATCAACGACAACCGCCAGATCCTCGACCGGCTCGTCCTCGAGCTGCTCGAGAAGGAGACCCTCAACGCCAAGGAACTCGAGGAGATCTTCGCCGACATCATCAAGCGGCCGCTGCGCCCGACGTGGCTCTCCAGCGAGCACCGCGGCATCAGCGACAAGCCGCCGGTCCTCACCCCGGCCGAGCAGGCCGCCCTGAACGGGCACGACCCGTCGGGTGCGCCGGCTGGCGCCCACGTCAACGAGGGCGACCCGGCCACGACCGCCGCGATCGACAAGGCCGCGACCGACGGCGCCAGCCCGCTGGCCGAGGTCGACGAGGAGCACCCGCCGACCGAGGTCATCGAGGTGCCCGAGGGCGGACGGGTCGACCCCGATGGCAACTGACGGCGCCGCAGTCGACGGGCGCACCTTCGACGGCGTCCTCCCCAAGGAGGCCGACTCGCTCCCCGCACGGGTCGTCGACCACGAGCGGGCCGCCGCCGCGGTGCGCGAGTACCTCATCGCGATCGGTGAGGACCCCGACCGCGAGGGTCTGCGCGACACCCCGGACCGCGTCGCGCGCGCCGCGACCCAGCTGTATGCCGGCCTGTCGCAGTCCCCGGAGGACGTCCTGTCCGCGCGGTTCTCCATCGACCACGAAGAGCTCATCATCGTGCGCGACATCGAGATCTTCTCGACGTGCGAGCACCACCTGCTGCCCTTCCACGGCGTCGCCCACGTCGGCTACATCCCCGCGACCGACGGCACCGTGACCGGTCTGTCGAAGCTCGCCCGCCTCGTCGACGTCTTCGCCCGCCGCCCGCAGGTGCAGGAGCGCATCACCACCCAGGTCGCCGACGCGCTCGTGGAGCACCTCGGCGTCCAGGGCGTCATTGTCGTCGTCGAGGCCGAGCACCTCTGCATGTCCATGCGTGGGGTCCACAAGCCCGGCTCCCGCACGATCACCTCGGCCGTCCGCGGCCAGCTGCGCAACCCCGCCACCCGGGCAGAGGCGATGTCGCTGCTGCTCGGCGGCAAGCGGTGAGCGGCTCGCAACCATCGTGAGCGCCCCGCGGTGACGCACCTCATCGAGCGACTTCCGGTCGGCGGCGGTCACACCGGTCGCCCACTCGTCATGGGCGTCGTCAATGTCACGCCGGACTCGTTCAGCGACGGTGGCGAGTGGTTCGAGCCGGAGGCGGCGATCACGCACGGGCGTGACCTCGTCGCCGCCGGGGCCCACCTCGTCGACGTCGGCGGCGAGTCCACCAGGCCCGGTGCCGAGCGTCCGCCGGTCGAGGAGGAGCTGCGCCGCGTCGTGCCCGTCGTGCGCGCGCTCGCTGCCGAGGGCGCGGTCGTCTCCATCGACACGATGCGCGCCTCGGTCGCGGCCGCTGCGCTCGAGGCCGGTGCCGCGCTCGTCAACGACGTCAGCGGGGGCCTCGCGGACGGTGAGATGGCACCGCTCGTCGCGCAGGCCGGCATACCGTTCATCGTCATGCACTGGCGCGGGCACAGCGTCGACATGCAGTCGCGCGCGGTCTACGGCGACGTCGTCACCGAGGTCTGCGTCGAGCTGCGGGAGCGGGTGGAGGCGTTGCGGGAGAATGGAGTTCGCGACGCGCAGTTGATCCTCGACCCGGGCTTCGGGTTCGCCAAGACGGCCGAGCACAACTGGCAGCTGCTCGCCCGCCTCGACGAGGTCGTCGCGCTCGGGCTGCCGGTGCTCGTCGGCACGTCGCGCAAGACGTTCCTCGGCCGCGTCGGTCGCGCTGAGGGTGACGAGCTGCGGCCCCCGGTCGAGCGGGACCTGCTCACCGCGGTGACGTCGTTCCATGCCGCGCGGGCCGGGGCGTGGGCCGTGCGCGTCCACGACGTGCCGTCGACGATGGAGGCGCTCGCCGTCGCCGACGCCCTCCGCGATGCGGACCGCGACCTAACTGTCGAGAAGCACGACAAGGAGCACGAGCAGCAGTGAGCGACCGCATCACCCTCAAGGGCGTCTCGGCCACGGGCCACCACGGCGTCCTCGACTTCGAGAAGCGCGACGGGCAGACCTTCGTCGTCGACGTCGTCATGCAGGTGGACCTCGCTCCCGCCGGCACGAGCGACGACCTCACCGACACGGTCAACTACGCCGAGGTCGCGGGCGACATCGTCGAACTCATCGAGGGCGAGCCGCTCGACCTCATCGAGGCGCTCGGCGACCGGATCGCGGCCAAGGTCCTCACCCGCCCGCTCGTCGAGTACGTCGAGGTCACGGTGCACAAGCCCCAAGCGCCGGTCGGCCACCCGTTCACCGACGTCGCCGTCACCGTCGAGCGGGCCCGCGACACCCCCGTCGTCGTCGCCATCGGCTCCAACCTCGGCGAGTCGCTCGAGACGATCCAGACCGCCGTGAGTGCCCTGTGGCTCGCGCTCGACCTCAAGTCCGCCTCGCGCGTCTACGAGACGACACCCGTCGGCGGCCCGGCCCAGGGCACCTACCTCAACGCCGTCGTCACCGGCACGACCTCCCTCTCGCCGCAGCACCTGCTGCGCACGCTGCAGGACATCGAGCTCGACCACGGCCGCGAGCGCAAGGAGCGCTGGGGTCCGCGCACGCTCGACCTCGACCTCATCCAGTACGGCGACCCCGTCTTCGACACCGACGTCCGCCTCTCGACCGAGGCCCTCACCCTGCCGCACCCGCGGGCGCACGAGCGCGCGTTCGTCCTCGTGCCGTGGGCCGACGCCGACCCCGAGGCGACCCTGCGCGTCGACGGCACGGTCCGCCGCGTCGCCGACCTCGTCGCCGAGGTCAGCCGCGAAGGCGTGGCGCTCGGCCCGGACGTCGACCTGCTCGAGGACGGGTGGTGACGTCATGGTGAGCGGGCCCGGTGTCCGGCCGCGCGTCGCCCTGCTCGTCGCCCTCGTCGTCGGCGGCGCGTCATGGGTGCTGTGGCACTTCGTCACCCGCGGCGGCACGCTCGTCCCACGACCGTCGTGGCTCGCCGCGATCCTGCTCGTCGCGATGGCGGCGTTCGTCGCCGGGTTCGCGTGGCCGGTGCGCGCCTACCTACGCGGCACTTCGACCCGACGCCTCGACCCGCTGCGCGCCGCTCGCGTCGTCGTCCTCGCGCAGGCGGCCGTCCTCACCGGGTCGGCCGCCGCCGGCTGGTATGCCGGCCAGCTCGCCGTCGCGTTGTCCGACACCTCCCTCGTCGCGAACCACGACCGTTCGTGGCGACTTGCGGTCCTCGTGGCCTCGGCCGTGGTCCTTGTCGGCGCCGGTCTCGTGGCCCAGCGCTGGTGCCGCGTCGACCCACCCACCGACGACGACAGCAACGTGTAGTCGTTTGGTATACGCTAAGGGGTGAACCGCCTCGACCCTGATCTGCTCGGCTCCGAGCCGTTCGAGGCCTCGCGTCCACCTACCGGAGGGACCGAGATGAGTACCTACCGGAGGGATGGAGATGAGTACTGAGAAGCTGACACCGGACGAGGAGTACGCCTTCTACTCCCGACCCGAGAATCAGGAGCCGCAGGGTCAGCCGCGGCGCCGCGGGAAGGGGTTGAGCTCTCCGATCCCGGTGCGGTTCACCCCCGAACAGCTCGACGCCATCAAGCGAAGGGCCGAGGCGGACGACCGGTCCGTATCGGCGTGGATTCGCCGGGCGGTGGAGCACGAGCTTGATCGCCCCGCCTGACCCTGCCCTCGCGCGCAGGGAACGTTCAGGGTTCTCCCGGCTCCCTGTCGGGCGGGCACGAGAAGGTGAGGCGTCGGCGCACGGCGCGCGGACGGCATACCGGAACCTCTGACGGAGAAGACCACTCGTGAACCGCAACGTCAAGATCACCGCCATCCTCACCAGCGTCATCGCGATCGCCGCTCTCGTCGTCGGTGTGGTTCTGCTGCGGCCCGGCTCGGGCGACGACGGCGCCGACGCCGCCGCGAAGGGCGGCAACGGCGAGAACGTCACGATCCCGACTGCGCCCGCGCCGGCCGACCCGCAGGCGCTGCGGCCCGACACCTATCGCCTGAGCACCGCGCCGAACGACAAGGTCAACCTCGTCGAGTTCCTCGACTTCGAGTGCGAGGCGTGCGGCGCTCTCTACCCGCTCATGGAGGAGCTGCGGACGAAGTACGACGGCAAGGTGACCTTCGGCATCCGCTACTTCCCGATCACGTCGCACTTCAACGCCGAGCGGGCCGCGCGCGCCGTCGAGGCCGCCGCCCAGCAGGGTGAGGTCGAGGCGATGTACAAGAAGATGTACGACACCCAGAAGCAGTGGGCCGAGCAGCAGGAGCCCAAGGACGACCTCTTCCGCAGCTACGCCGAGGAGATCGGGCTCGACATGAAGGCCTACGACAAGGCGTACACCTCGCAGCAGACCCTCGACCGCATCGCCAAGGACGTCGCCGAGGGCAAGGCACTCGGAGTGCAGGGCACGCCGACGCTCTTCCTCAACGGCAAGAAGCTGGAGCCGAAGTCCGGCCAGGACCTCGTCGCCGCCATCGACAAGGCGCTCGCACAGTGACGACCGTCTCGCCGAAGGCCGCGGGGGACGCCGGGTCGGTCCCGGACACGGTCCCGGAGCCGGCGTCGTCGGGCACGGCGGCCGGGACCGTCCCCGGTCAGCGGCTTCTCGGGTGGGTGTTGACCGTATGCGGATCCGTCGGTCTCGTCGCCGCGTTCGTCCTCATGGTCGAGAAGCTGCGGCTGCTCACCAACCCGTTCTACGTCCCGTCGTGCTCGCTCAGCGAGGCGGTCAACTGCACGGCCGTCATGCAGTCCGATCAGGCGACGGTCTTCGGGTTCCCGAACCCGTTGCTCGGGCTGGCGGGGTTCGCCGTGGTGGTGACGGTCGGCGTGGTGCTGCTCACCGGCGCTGGGCGAGAGCTGCCGGGGTGGTTCTGGCTCGGGCTCCAGGCGGGGGTGACCTTCGGGGTCGTCTTCGTCACCTGGCTGATGACGCAGACGCTCTTCTCGATCCGGGCGATCTGCCCCTACTGCGTCGTCGTCTGGGTCGTCACGATCATCGCGTTCTGCTTCGTCACGGCCGCCAACGCCGTGGCCGGGCGCTTCGGAGCGGGCCTGGCGCGGGCCGTGCCCGCGGGCGTGGTCGTGCCCGCCGGCGTCGCGGCGATCTGGCTGGTCACGATCGGTGTGCTCTCCGTGGCGGTCGCCAGCGGCTGGTGACCCGGCTCCGTCCCGAAGTCACCCAATTGGACGCTTGGGGACGTCAGACGGGGTCGGCCCAGACGACCCAGTTGCCCTTGTAGTGCCCGCCCTGGATCGGTGTCGTCGGGTCGCAGGTGATGAGGCGGAGGACGGGGTTCGGGTTGTCGGCGTCCCAGATCGAGTCGTCCTGGGGGACGGCCTTCTTGGAGAGCGCCTTGGACTTCGTCACCGTGAAGGCGGCGTTCTCACCGCTGCTGTAGACGACAGTGACGCGGTCTCCGGTGCGCACGGACGTGAGCTTGCCGAACGTGTCGAGGGTGATGTTGCCGTTATTGCGGCGGTTGATGTGGCCGGCGAGGATCGCCGCGCCCGGCCAGCCGGGCTTGGCCCAGCCTGCCTCGGCGTACCAGCCGGCGACGCCGAACGGGGGAGCGAGCACGCCCTTGTCGTCGAGCCTGCTCGGGATGAGCTTGGCGTCGACGAGGGTGCGGTTTCCGCTGACGACGACCACCCGGTTCGGTTTGCCGCTCGGGCTGCGCGTGGGCGCTCCGAAGGTCGGCGGCTTGGCGCTGCCGCGGGACTTCCCGGCGGCGGTGCCCGCTGGCGGCTTGGCCTTCGCCGAGGATGCGGAGGGTCCGGCGGTCGTCGCGCCGGAAGCCTGGGCGTCCTGGGGGTTGGTGAAGCTGCCGAAGAGCAGACCGGCGACGAGCAGCACCGCGCAGACGGCGACCGTCGCGAGCAGCGCGGCATCACGGGGGTTCGACGTCAGGCGTCGAAGCTCCCTGCGGAGGTCAGCGACGAGCTGCACTGCGGCGACGAGCCATGCCCGCCGCTCCACCGATGACGAGGGTCGCGCCGAACGCCACCGCGGCGTAGGGCAGCGCGGACGGCGTCGTCGGCTGGGCGGCGTCGGTCTGGACGACGACGGGACGGACCGGGCCGCTGCCGCTGCCGGCCGCACCGACGACGCGGACGGTGTCGATCGTCGCGTCCTGTCCGTCGTTCAGCGCGCAGTCGATGCCGATGGCCAGATTGTCGTCCTCGTTGATCGCGTAGAGCGTGAGGTCACCGGCCTCGTAGGAATAGGTTCCCGGCCCACCAACCTCGAGGGCTTCGTCGGCCTCGCCCTTGCCGGAGACGATGACGCCACCGCCGTCCTCGCCGAACGAGTCGAAGTCGATGGCGGCGTTGATCTCCTGGTCGGTCTCGGGCACGCCGCCGTAGAGGTCGAGCCCGCCGATGGCCACGGGGAAGACGGCATCGGGAATCTGGTCGTTGATCTGCGGGGTGAGGAAGATCTTGGCCGTGACCGGGTCGAGGGTGACCTCGGAGTTCGCCGGGGCGGTCGCCCCGTCGGCGATGGCGCTGTCGAAGACTGCGGTGATCGGCAGGTTGGCACCGAGCTGATCAAGGATCGGCGTGATCGGATCCGTGGCGGCGCTCGACGTCGTGCCGGGGGTGTCGGTTGGTGCGGCGGACCCGCCCGGAAGCTGCTCGGTTATGGCATCGAGTGGACCCGTCGCTGTGGCATCCGGGGTCGCATCACCCGAGGGCGCGGCGCTGGTCGGCGCACTTGTCGGGGCTGGCGTTGCGTTCTCGGCTGCCTTGCGGAGCTGCTCGAGGGCATCTTCTGCAGAACCCGCGTCCAACGGAAGCTGACCGAGCAGGTCGCTGAGGCCCACGCCGGCAACCTTGAGGGAGAAGACGTCGCAGGTGTACTTCAGCTGGGTGCTCTCGGCCTGGGCGGGAGCTGCGGAACCGACCGCGACGACGGAGACGGCGAGGGCGCCGAGGCAGACACGACGGGCGAAGGAAGTCGACATTGACGTCACGCTTTCAGGGGTGGCAGGAGCCGGAGGAGAATCGGGCTACCCGCGGAATCTAGCGCGCCGCGGGCCGGCGCGCCATACCCCGAGGTAACTTCGTGACACGCGTCTCGCTCGACGAGCACAGGGCGCTGACCTGCGGGGACGCGGACCGAGGCGTCTACTTGTCGATGTCGCCGACGACGAAGAACATCGACCCGAGGATCGCGACCATGTCCGAGACGAGCGTTCCGGGCAGCAGCTCGGTGAGCACCTGGACGTTGTTGAACGACGCCGACCGCAGCTTGAGCCGCCACGGCGTCTTCTCGCCGCGCGAGACGAGGAAGTAGCCGTTGAACCCCAGCGGGTTCTCCGTCGCGACATAGGTCTCGCCCTCGGGCACCTTGAGCACCTTGGGCAGGCGCTGGTTCACCGGCCCCGGCGTCATCGACCCCAGCACCGACAGGCAGTGCTCGACGAGGTCGAGGCTGACGTGCACCTGCTCGAGCAGCACCTCGAGGCGGGCGAGACAGTCGCCCTCGGTGCGGGTCACGACCCGGCCGGGCCCCCCGGGACCGAACAGGCCGGCATACGCGAGGTACGGCGCGTCGCGCCGCAGGTCCACGTCGAGTCCGGAGGCGCGCGCGATCGGACCGGAGACGCCGTATGCCTGCACGGTCGCCTCGTCGAGAACGCCCACCCCGCGGGTGCGGCCGGCGAGGATCTCGTTGCCGACGATCATCGACTCGAGGTCCGGCAGCCGCCGCCGCACCGCCTGCACGGCATCGTCGACGCGGCCGAGCCAGCCCGCGGGCACGTCCTCCTTGAGGCCGCCGACGCGGTTGAACATGTAGTGCATCCGCCCGCCCGACGCCTCCTCCATGACCGCCTGGAGCTCCTCGCGCTCGCGGAACGCATAGAAGACCGGCGTGATCGCGCCGAGCTCGAGCGGGTAGGAGCCGAGGAACATGAGGTGGTTGAGGACCCGGTTGAGCTCGGCGAGCAGCGTGCGCAGCCACACCGCGCGCTCGGGCACCTCCATGCCGAGCATCTCCTCGACGGCGAGGACGACACCGAGCTCGTTGCCGAAGGCGCTGAGCCAGTCGTGGCGGTTCGCCAGGACGATGATCTGGCGGTAGTCGCGCACCTCGAAGAGCTTCTCCGCGCCGCGGTGCATGTAGCCGATGATCGGCTCGGCAGCCACGATGCGCTCGCCGTCGAGGGTGAGCCGCAGTCGCAGGACGCCGTGGGTCGCCGGGTGCTGCGGGCCGATGTTGAGGACCATGTCGGCCGTGGCGAGCCCGCCCGCGCCGACGGTGACGGTGCTCTGCGTGAGCGGTGTCGTCTCGGTCGGGTCGGGCATGGGTTCGAGTATGCCGGGTCAGGGCGGGGTGGTCAGTGCCGGTTGATCGCCCAGTGGAACCCGCCGAGGCCGCGGCCGTCGGTGAGGGCGTGCAGTGTCGACGCCCGGCTGAAGTCGGCGACGTAGCCGAGCGGGTCCGTCGTGGCGCGCGCATGGTCGGGTGTCGCGGCGGCCAGGCCGAGACGGTGGACGAGTTCACGCTGGGTGACGACCTCGTCAGCGCCGAGTGAGTCCATCGCGACGTGCGCGGTGAGGTCCGTGGTGCCGTCCGGTCGCGGGTCGGTCACCATCCCTTGTCGGTATGCCGTGAGCGTGCCGTGCGCAGGCCGGCTCACCTTGGTGTGGCCGTAGTCCGCGGCGATGGTGACCCCGGTTCGGTTGCGGGAGAGGAGGTTTCGCCAGGCATCGTCGCGCTGTCGGCCGACCTCGACTCGGTCGCCCGGGGTGGCTGCGGGCCACCACGCGTCGGCCCAGTTGCGGTCGGCGCCGGTGACCTCGTCGCCCAGCTGCTCGTGTCCGTCGTCGTCGACGAGGACCTCCCGCAGCGTGCCGTGGTCGTCGACCTGCGCGACGGTGCACGGGACGACGTCGAGCCACTCGTGGGCGAGGACGAGGGCGTCGAGGTCGCGCAGCTCGTCGGGGAGGTCGGGACCGCCGGGGGAGCGGAGCCAGTCGATGTCCGCGGCCAGCTGGGCCGGGCGGTCGACGACGTCGACCCCGAGGAGCTCGAGGTCGGGCCGTTGCTCGTGGAGGTGGCCCAGCAGCTCGCCGCGCCCGCACGCGACGTCGACCACCCGGCACACGCCCGCCTCCTCCGCGAGACGCGCGACGACCTCAGCGAGGACCACGCCGAGCGGGCCGTGGGTCGAGGTCGTGAAGTGCCCGGCCGGCCCCTCGCCCCGGCGGTAGAACCCGCCGGGTCCGTAGAGCGCGTCCTGCCACGCCTCCCGCCACGTCCTCACCGGCTCCATCCTGCCTTGTCCGCCACCGGACAAGGCAGGCGCTCGACGGGCGCGTGGGGCTGCGCCGGACTAGCGTGGACATCCCGGAGAGCACCGGACACCGTCGTTCGTGAGGAGCACCCGTGAAGACCCGACTCATCGCCCTGGTGGGCGCGCTCGCCATCGGTCCCGCGGGTCTCGCCGCGACGGCAACCATGGCCCCGGCCACGGCGGCCGCACCCTCCGGGACCGCGACGGCGCCGGCCGCCGCGACAGCCAGCGCACCGGCATACGAGCTGGTCGACGGTGTCACCGCCCCCATCTACGACTACGCGAAGGCCATCCGCGAGACGGTCTGGGTCGACGCGCCCGACCTCGACGGCGACGGCAAGGGCGAACGCATCGCGACCGACATCGTCCGTCCGCGCGAGCTCGACGGTGTCGGCAGGGTCCCGATCATCATGGACGCGAGCCCCTACTACCTGAGCCTCGGGCGCGGCAACGAGGGCGAGTTCAAAACCTATGACGCACAAGGCAATCCGCTGAAGATGCCCCTGGCGTACGACAACTTCTTCGTGCCCCGCGGGTACGCGTTCGTGGCACCGGACATGGCCGGGACGGGGCGATCGACGGGCTGCACCGACGAGGGTGGGCGCTCCGACATCGAGTCCGTCAAGGTCGTCGTCGAGTGGCTCGCCGGCAAGGGCACCGCGACCGATCGCGACGGCAACCCGGTCAGCGCCACGTGGAGCACCGGCAAGACCGGCATGATCGGCAAGTCCTACGACGGCACCCTCGCCAACGGTGTCGCGGCGACCGGTGCCGAGGGCCTGACGACGATCGTGCCCGTCGCGGCGATCAGCTCGTGGTACGACTACAACCGCTGGCAGGGGGTCCCGAAGTCGTACAACTACCCGACGAGCCTGTCCCGCACGATCGCCCGCAACCGGACCGTGGTCACGGACTGCTCCGAGCGGCTGGACTGGATGGCCGCGAACGACGGTGACGAGACGGGCGAGTACACCGACTTCTGGGCCGAGCGCGACTACCGCGAGGGCACCTTCTACGACGCGTCGAAGGTCAAGGCCAGCGCGCTCATCGTCCACGGCCTGCAGGACAACAACGTCAAGACGCCGAACTTCTCGAAGTGGTGGGAGGCGCTGGGCGAGCAGGGTGTCGAGCGCAAGCTCTTCCTCACCCGGCTCGGCCACGTCGACCCGTTCGACAGCGACCGCGAGCGCTGGACCGGCATCCTGCAGCGGTGGTTCGACCACCAGCTGCTCGGCATCGACAACGGCATCGACCGCGAGCCGGCGGTGAGTGTCGAGGTCGCGCCGAACCGGTGGAGCGAGTCGCGCACGTGGCCGATCAGCTCGGCCCGCACGCAGACGCTGCAGCCGCAGGCCGGCGGCACGTTGGCGCTCGGCGCCAAGGGCAGCGGCACGGCGATGTTCACGAACCAGCCGGCGCTCACCGAGTCCGCGGCGGTGATGCCGGGCGCCAACTCCGGCCGGCTGCTCTTCACGACCGGGACGCTCAAGAAGGAGCTGCGGCTCTCCGGCACCGCCACCGTCGACCTCGGAATCAGCCACACGGCGCCGACGGGTCAGGTGAGCGTCTCCCTCGTCGACTACGGCGAGGCCGACCGCGTGCTCTCCACCGGCGACGGGGCCCAGACCCTCACCACCGAGAGCTGCTGGGGTGAGAGCACGTCCTATGACGATGCCTGCTACAAGGACGTCACCCGCCGCATCGGGTCCACGCCCCTGCAGGTGCTGGCCCGAGGATGGGCGCGGCTGGGCGGCGCCGGCTCGCACCAGGTGACGGTCGAGCTGATGGCCAACGACGTCGTCATCCCGGCCGGTCACCAGCTCGGGCTCGTCGTACGCGCCGCCGACCGCAGCTGGGTCGTCACGCTCGACAACCAGCCCACGCCCTACACGGTCGACCTCGCCGCAACGCGGGTGAACCTCCCGGTGTCGGGCTCCATGTCCGGCATGACGCGAGGCGCTCTCACGGTCCGGCCGCTGCCGGCTGGCACCACGGCGCAGGCCGACCCGAACGCCGTCCCGCGCTGACCTTTGCTGCTGACTCGTCCCTCCCCTGGTGACTTGTCCCTCCATCAAGGGGCGACTCACCCAGAAAGGGACGACTCGCCCAGCAAGGGACGGGAGGGAAATGTGGTCGCGAAGCGTCCGGTGGGAGCCGCACACTGGTGGGCGCCCGTGTCCCGACCCCGGAAGTACTCGTGCAGCCCCTCACCGAGCAAGAGATCCGCGCCAGCTTCGTCAACGCGTCCAAGCGGGAGGTGGCGCAGGCATCGCTGCCCGACCTCGGCGCCCTCGACTGGAATCGGCTCGAGTACCTCGGCTGGCGCGACGCCAAACGTCCGCTCGGGTATGCCGTGGTCGAGGTCGACGGGGTCGCGCGCGGCGTCATCCTGCGCACCGCGCCTCCGCCCGCGGCACTGGCCGGGCGTCGGCGTCGTGCCATCTGCGCGTGGTGCGAGGACCCGGTCGAGACCGAGGACGTGACGCTCCAGGTGGCCAAGCGGGCCGGAGCCGCGGGCCGCAAGGGTGACACGATCGGAACCCTCATCTGCACGGCATACGGCTGCTCGGACAACGTGCGGCGCAAGCCGACCTTCTCCGAGCTCGGGTCGGACGACCCGGCGGATCGCGAGCGGTTCGTCGAGCGTCGGATCGCCGGCCTGCGGGAGCGCTCGTCCGGCTTCGTCGCGCAGGTTCTCGGGACCGCCTGACCCGCCCGCTGCGCGGTGTCGCACCTTAGATTGGTGTTACACTTTGGCATGCCCACGACGAAGCCGCGTCACGCCGTGACGGAGACCCCCGAGGTCGCCGCCGCGCTCGAGGTCGCCGCCCGCCGCTGGCCGGAGGATCGCGACCGCCCCGCACGGTTGCTGCGCCATCTCATCGAGGAGGGGCGCCGAAGCGTTGCGCCCTCCGTCGAGACCCGAGCCGCCGCCCGCCGCGAGGCGGCCCGACGCCTCAGCGGCAAGTACGAGGGGATGTTCGGACCGAGCTACCTCGACGACCTCCGGGGCGAGTGGCCCGAATGATCGTCCTGGACGCGGGCGTCCTCATCGCGTTCTTCGACCCCACCGATGCGCGCCACGACGCTGCGGCAGAGCTCGTGATCGGCGCGGGCGGAGAACTCGTGATGAGCCCGCTCAATCTCGCCGAGGTCCTCGTCCGCGCCGCGCAGGTCGGCCGGGCAGCCGAGATGCATGACGATGTCCGTGCGTTGGGCGTGCGAGTCGTCGCGCTGCCGGACGACGCGCCGGGCAGGCTCGCGGAGCTGCGGGCGCGGTCCGGTCTCAGGATGCCCGACTGCTGTGTCCTGCTCACGGCGCAGCAGGTGGAGGGACAGGTGGCGACGTTCGATGCCCGGCTGGGCCGAGGTGCGGCAACGGTCGGAGTATCGACGTTCCACGACTGAAGGGCGCGCGCGCTCTCGATAGGTTGGCCACGTGACTTCAGGTGAGCACCCGGCGCGACTGTCGATCGGCGTCATCGGCGCCGGCCGTGTCGGTGCCGTTCTCGGTGCCGCGCTCGCCCGCGCGGGACACCGGATCCAGGCCGCGTATGCCGTGAGCGACGAGAGTCGTGAGCGCGCGGCCGCGCTGTTGCCGGGTGTGCCGGTCAAGGACGTGCCCGACGTCATCGACGGCGCCGACCTCGTCCTGCTCGCCGTGCCCGACGACGCCCTGCCCGACCTCGTCCGGGGTCTCGCCGCGACGCGGACCTGGCAGGCCGGACAGATCGTCGTGCACACCTCGGGCCGCTACGGCGCGGACGTCCTGCGCCCGGCGCTCGCCGCGCACATCCTGCCGCTCGCCATCCACCCGGCGATGACCTTCACGGGGACGGCGATCGACCTCGGTCGGCTCGAGGAGTGCGCGTTCGGCGTGACCGGCCCGGATGCGCTGCGGCCCATGGCTGAAGCCCTCGTCGTCGAGATGGGCGGTGAGCCGGTATGGGTCGCCGAAGGCGACCGGGCGGCATACCACGCAGCGCTGGCGCACGGCTCGAACCACCTCGTCACGCTCGTCGCCGAGGCGATGGACGTGCTCAGCGCTGCCGGCGTGGAGCAGCCCAGACGCGTCCTCGGCCCGCTCGTCCACGCGGCGCTCGACAACGCCCTGCGCATGGGTGACGCGGCCCTCACCGGCCCCGTCGCCCGCGGCGACGTGAGTACGGTGGCCACGCACCTTCGTGAGCTCGACCGGGTCTCACCCGAGATCCGGTCGACCTATGTCGCCCTCGCGCGAGCCACGGCGGTGCGTGCGCTCGAGAGTGGGCGGCTCGCGCCGACCACTGCCGAGCCCCTGCTCGACGCGCTCGCCGACCCAGGTCGACCCGACCGCGGCCGGCCCGACCCACAGGAGCCCCGATCGTGACCGAATCCCGTTCTGCGACACCGGCCGTCGCGAGCACCCGCGACGAGCTGCGCGCCGCCCGGGCCGACCTCGAGGGGACCGACATCGCCGTCGTCATGACGATGGGCGCCCTGCACGAAGGGCACGCCCGGCTCATCCGCGAGGCCCGCGAGGCGGCGCAGCACGTCATCCTCACGATCTTCCTCAACCCGCTCCAGTTCGGGCCCAAGGAGGACCTGTCCCGCTACCCGCGCACCTTCGACGACGACATGCGCATCGCGACCGAGGAGGGTGTCGACATCGTCTTCGCGCCGACGCCGGACGTCGTCTACCCCGATGGAGACCCGGGCGTGCGCGTGTCCGCCGGACCGCTCGGTGACGTCCTCGAGGGCAAGTCCCGCCCCGGCCACTTCGACGGCGTCCTCACGGTCGTCGGCAAGCTGCTCCACCTCACCGGTGCGAGCCGGGCGTTCTTCGGGCAGAAGGACGCCCAGCAGCTCCTCCTCATCCGCCGGATGGTGCGCGACCTCGACTTCCCCGTCGACATCGTCTCCGTCCCCACCGTCCGCGAGGACGACGGACTCGCCCTGAGCAGCCGCAACACCTACCTCACCGAGTCCGACCGCGAGGTGGCCCTCTGCCTCAGCCGCGCGCTCGCCAAGGGAGCCGACGCCGCGGCATACGGTCCGTCGGCGATCCGGCGAGCCGCCCGCGAGGTCCTCGTCGACGAACCCCTCGCACTTGTCGACTACCTCGTCCTCGTCCACCCGAGCACGCTCCAGGACGTGCCGGAGTGGTACCGCGGCGAGGCGCTGCTCGCCGTCGCGGCCCGTGTCGGCACGACCCGGCTCATCGACAACACCCCGATCCTCGTCGGGCCGGGCGGTGGGAGACTCGACGTGTTCAGTCAGCCCGACCCAGGAGCTCGCTCGTGATGTACCGCTACATGCTGCACAGCAAGATCCACCGCGCGACCGTCACGCAGGCCGACCTGCACTACGTCGGTTCGCTGACGATCGACATGGACCTCATGGAGGCCGCGGATCTCCTGCCGGGACAGCAGGTCGACGTCGTCGACGTCGACAACGGCAACCGCCTCACGACCTACGCCATCGAGGGCGAGCGCGGCTCGGGCATCCTCTGCATCAACGGCGCGGCAGCCCGGCTCATCAGCCCCGGCGACACCGTCATCATCATCGCCTACGCCTCGATGTCCGACGACGACGCGCGCAGCCACGACCCGCACGTCGTCTTCGTCGACAAGGACAACAAGATCGTCGAGGTCGGTGACGACGGCGGCGACGTGCCCGAGGGTTTCGGCCTCAAGACGTCGGCGGTCACGAAGCGTTCGCACGGGTGAGCGAGGAGTCGTATGCCGTCCGCCCCGGTCCCGGGGCGACGTCGCCGGGAGTGCCGGGGCCACGCATCCCGCGCATCCCGCGCGCGCTCGCGGCACCCGCGCCCGGCTGGACGACGAGCGCCGACGTCATCGTCGTGGGGTCCGGGATCGCCGGGCTGACCTGTGCGCTGCGGCTGCGTGAGCGCGTCGACCGGGTGCTGCTCGTGACGAAAACCGTTCTCGACGAAGGGTCGACGGCGTGGGCCCAGGGCGGCATCGCCGCGGCGCTGCACCCGGAGGACTCGCCCCAGGAGCACCTCGAGGACACTCTCGTCGCCGGGGTCGGGCTGTGCGACCGCGCGGCCGTCGAGGCGCTCGTCACCGAGGGTCCGAAGCGGGTCCGCCAGCTCGTCGCGCTCGGTGCCGAGTTCGACCGGGACGCCGACGGCGAGATCAAGCTGACCCGAGAGGGCGGCCACCACCGCGACCGCATCGCGCACGCTGGTGGGGACGCGACCGGTCGGGAGATCTCGCGCGCGCTCATCGCGGCGCTGAACCGGGTCATCGACGACCCGGGCATCGAGGTCGTCGAGCACGCCCTCGTCGTCGACCTGCTCACGACGACCGACGGGGGCGCGACCGACGGCGCCACCGACGACGGCGCGACCGGTGACGGCGCGACCGACGACGGCGCGACCAGCGCCGAGCGGGTCCACGGCGTGACCCTCCACGTCATCGGTGAGGGACAGCTCGACGGCGTGGGGGCGGCATACGCGCGTGCGGTCGTCCTCGCGACCGGCGGCCTCGGCCAGATCTACACGTCGACGACGAACCCGCCCGTCGCCACCGGCGACGGCATGGCTGCGGCGCTGCGCGCGGGCGCGCGAATCACCGACCTCGAGTTCGTGCAGTTCCACCCGACGGTGCTCTTCCTCGGCGAGGGCTCGACCGGGCAGCAGCCGCTCATCTCGGAGGCGGTGCGTGGTGAGGGCGCCTTCCTCGTCGACGCCGACGGGCGCCGGATCATGGAGGGCCGCCACGAGCTCGCCGACCTCGCGCCCCGGGACGTCGTCGCCCGCGCCATCCTCGACACGATGCGCGAGCAGGACACCGACCACGTCTTCCTCGATGCGCGCCACCTCGGGGCGGAGTTCCTGCAGGAGCGGTTCCCGTCGATCGTCGCGTCGTGCCGCTCGCTCGGGTTCGACCCCGCGACCCAGCTGCTCCCGGTGGCGCCGGCCCAGCACTACGCCTCGGGCGGTGTCGAGACCGACCTGCGCGGGCGGACGTCGCTGCCGGGTCTCTATGCCTGTGGCGAGTGCTCGTGCACCGGCGTCCACGGTGCCAACCGGCTCGCGTCGAACAGCCTGCTCGAGGGCCTCGTCTTCGCGGCGCGCATCGCGTCGGACATCCCGGCGAGGATCGCCGCGGGTGAGCTCGGCGAGGTCGTCGTCCCGGAGTCACCGGAGCGGGCCGGCACGGACAAGGCGCTGCTCGACTCGTCGCGCCGGCTCGACGTGCAGCGGGCCATGACCGCCGGCTCGGGTCCAGTGCGCTCGCGCGAGTCGACGGCCGCGACGGCCACGGCCCTCGGCGACCTCGCCACGCTGCCGCCGTCGAAGGCCGAGCCCGGCCCGAAGACCTGGGAGACGACGAACCTGCTGCACCTCGGCCAGGTCCTCACTGAGCTCGCCGCCCGGCGGGAGGAGACCCGAGGCGGGCACGTCCGCAGCGACTTCCCCGACCGCGACGACACCCGCTGGCTCGCCCGACAGAGCGTCGTCGTCGCGCCCGACCGCACCCTCACCGTGACCGAAAGGCGTATGCCGTGAGCGCACCTTCTCGCCCCTCATCGCCCGCCGGCGACCTGCGGTTCCCAGTCGAGGATGCGCGCCGGGTCATCACCGGAGCCCTCGACGAGGACCTCGGCGGACTGGACGGCGTCGACGTGACGACGACGGCGACGATCCCCGAGAGCCAGGTGACGTCGGCAGCGGTCGTGGCGCGCGAGCCCGGAGTCGTCGCCGGGGTCGAGGTCATCGCGCTGACCCTCGACGAGGTCGCCCGCAGGCTCGGTGCCGAGCCGGTGACGGTCAGTGGAGTCGTCGCGGACGGCACCCGGGTCGCGCGTGGTGACATCGTCGCGGAGCTCTCCGGCTCGACGCAGGTCACCCTCGTCGCCGAACGCACGCTGCTCAACATCATCAGCCGGCTCTCCGGTGTTGCGACGCACACCCGGCGCTGGGCCGACGAGCTCGAGGGCTCCGGCGCGACGGTGCTCGACACCCGCAAGACGACGCCGGGCCTGCGTGCCCTGGAGAAGTTCGCCGTCCGCGCGGGCGGAGGGACCAACAAGCGCATGGGCCTCTACGACGTCGCGATGATCAAGGACAACCACAAGCTCGCCGCCGGAAGTCTCGCGGCGGCATACGACGCCGTCCGCTCGCGCTTCCCCGACGTGCCGGTCCAGGTCGAGGTGACCACGACGGAGGAGGCGCTCGAGTCCGTCGCGGCCGGTGCGCGGTTCCTGCTGTGCGACAACATGTCGACGCAGCTGCTGCGCACGACGGTCGAGGCGGTGCGGGTGACGGGGGAGAGCGTCGAGATCGAGGCGACCGGCGGGCTGACGCTCGAGGTGGCCGCGGCCTACGCGGCGACCGGTGTCGACTACCTCAGCGTCGGCGGGCTGACCCACTCGAGCCCGATCCTCGACCTCGCCCTCGACCTGCGCCCCTGAGGATCCGCATCCGTCCCCAACCGTCCAATTGGGTGAGCTCGGGACGCAGCGGTCAGTGGCCCTTGCGGGTCGCGGGGGTGCCTGCCTCGACGGTCGCGGGGTGGACGAAGAGCGGCAGCAGCCGGCGCGACCCCGGGGTTCGCAGCGCCTTGACCGCGGCAAGGTGCGCCTCGCAACGGACGACGAGCTCGTCGTACGCGTCCTTGCCCATCAGCTCGACGAGCTCGGCCCGGTTGCTGCGATACACCGGCTCGGCGCCCACGTGCGCCTCGGGGTTGCCCGAGCAGTACCAGTCGAGGTCGTGCCCGCCCGGCCCCCAGCCGCGCCGGTCGTACTCGCCGATCGTCACCTCGAGGTAGCTCGACCCGTCCTGCTCCTCGACGGTCCGGAACGTGCGCCGCGTGGGCAGCTGCCAGCACACGTCGGGCTTCTGGGTGTGCGGCTCGGCGCCGGTGAGGACCGCGTGCTGGTGCAGGGCGCAGCCGGCGCCGGCGGGGAAGCCGGGTCGGTTGAGGAAGATGCACGCCCCGTCGACGACGCGGGTCTTGCGCTCGCCGTCCTCGAGCTCGGTCCAGTGCGCGACCTTGGCAGGGTTCTTCTTGTCGGGGCGCAGCTGCCACTCGTCCTCGCCGAGTTCCTCGACGACGGCGGCGACACGGGCGAGGTCGTCCTCGTCGGAGAAGTGGGCCCCGAGCGTGCAGCAGCCGTCGTCGGGACGCTCGGCATAGATGCCCTGGCACCCCGACCCGAAGATGCACGTCCACCGCGACGTGAGCCAGGTGAGGTCGCAGCGGAACCGCTGCCTCGCGTCCGCGGGGTCGGTGAACTCGACCCACGTGCGGGGGATGTCGAGTGGAGTCTCGGGCACCGAGTCACCCTATGTTGTCGGTCGCGCCTTCGTCAGTGCCACCAGCGCGTATGCCGTCCCGGTGGCGACCGTTGCGCTGCGCACCCCGGTGCCGCATCACCGCTGTGACGACGAGGGCGAGCACGCCGAGCGCGGCCACGGCCCAGTTGCCCCGGGTCAGCTCGTCCGTGGCGTCGAACCACCGGACGGGGCGAGCGTGGTCGGGGGCGGACGGGTCGCCGGCGTTGCCGAGCTCGTTGACGCCCATCCACCCGAGCAGCGCGGTCGGTGCCAGCAGGAGGGCCAGCCCGAGCCGTGAACCGCGCAGAATCGCCCAGGCGGACCAGACCAGGACCGGCACGGTGCCGGTGAGGAGCACCATGCCGGCCTCGATCCGATCGGCCCGGGTCGAGATCTCGCCGAAGAGCGGTGCGGTGGTCCAGATCGCGGCCCACGCGTCCCACGCGAGCAGCATGAGGCCGAGCACCACGACGGCCGCGGTGACCGGCCACACCGGTGCACGCCGGTGTGCCGGCTGGTCGGGCGCCGGTGGTTCGGCGGCCGTACTCATCGCTCCGACGCGCTCCATGACCGCATCATCGCGCGCCCGTGCACTGTGGTGCCTGAGCATGCGTACTCGGGCGCACCGGGCACCGGTAGGTTTGGCGGCATGCGGCTCGGAGTCATCGACGTGGGTTCCAACACGGTCCACCTCCTCGTCGTCGACGCGCACACCGGGGCCCAGCCGCTGTCGGCCACGTCGCACAAGCGTGAGCTCCGCCTCTCCGAGCACGTCACGGACGACGGCAACATCAGCGAGCGCGGACGCTCCCAGCTCGTCGAGTTCGTCGCCGAGTGCCTCACCGTCGCCGAGGACCAGGGCGTCGAGGACCTCATGGGCTTCGTCACGAGCGCCATCCGCGAGGCCCCGAACGGTGACGACGTCCTCGCCGAGGTCAAGGACCGCACCGGGGTCATCCTCGACGTGCTCTCCGGTGAGGACGAGGCGCGCCTCACCTTCCTCGCCGCTCGCCGCTGGTTCGGCTGGTCGGCCGGCACCTTGCTCGTCGCCGACATCGGAGGCGGCTCCCTCGAGATCGCCCAGGGCATGGACGAGGACCCTGACGTCGCGATCTCGCTCCCGCTCGGCGCCGGCCGGGTGACCCGCGACCACCTCCCGGGCGACCCGCCCGGCCTCGCCGCGGTCCGCGAGACCCGCAAGCTCGTCCGTGCCTCCATCGCGCGCGAGCTGCGCCCACTCGCGAAGGCGGGGGCACCCGACCGAATGGTCGGCACGTCCAAGACGATGCGGTCGCTCGCCCGTATCACCGGGGCGGCGCCCAGCTCCGAAGGCATGTATGCCGCACGCTTCCTCGAGCGCGCCGCTCTCGACGACGTCCTCCCGCGGATCGCGAAAATGCCTGTGGCGCAACGCAGCTCACTTCCTGGCGTCTCCGAATCGCGCGCCCATCAGCTGCTCGCGGGAGGGATCGTCGTGTCGGCGACGATGGACCTGCTCGGCGTCGACCGTCTCGAGATCTGCCCGTGGGCGCTGCGCGAGGGGCTCATCCTGCGCCGCCTCGACGGAATGCACTGATGGGTCGAGGTCAGAGTTCCGCCGTGGTCGTCCCCGACATCCCCGTCGCCCTGTCGACCGCATCGGTGTACCCCGAGAACTGTGCCGCAGCCTTCCAGCACGCCGCGCGGCTGGGGTACGACGCCGTCGAGGTCATGGTGTGGACCGACCCGGTGACCCAAGAGGCCGGTGCGCTGCAGGCGCTCTCCGAGCTGCACGGCATACCGATCGTCTCGGTCCACGCGCCGACCCTGCTCATCAGCCAGCGGATCTTCGGGGTCGAGCCGTGGGGCAAGATCGACCGCTCGCTCGAGCTCGCCGCGGAGGTGGGCGCCGACACGGTCGTGCTGCACCCGCCGTTCCGGTGGCAGAAGGACTACGCGCTCGGCTTCACCGACGGCATCGCGACGCGAGAGCACGACACGGGGATCACCCTCGCCGTCGAGAACATGTACCCCTGGCGCGTCGGCGGACGCGAAGTCGAGGCCTACCTGCCGCACTGGGACCCGGTGGCGCAGCCCTACGACCACGTGACCCTCGACCTGTCGCACACGGCGACGGCCGGCTCCGACGCCCTCGCCATGGTCGAGGCACTCGGCCCGCGGCTCGCGCACCTGCACCTCGCCGACGGGTTGGGGTCGATGAAGGACGAACACCTCATCCCGGGCCGTGGGTCCCAACCCTGTGCCGAGGTGTTGGATGCATTGGTAGACAACGATTTTGGAGGTTCAGTGGTCGTCGAAGTGTCCACCCGACGGATGTCCGTCGAGCAGCGTGAGCTCGCCCTCGCAGAGGCGCTCGCGTTCTGTCGACTGCACCTTGCGTCAGCGAGCGAGTCGCAGCGGGGGGAGTCCTGATGGCGGGACCGCGCGGACGGCGACCCGCAGGTGAGGACACGCGCGCGGACATCCTGGCGGCGGCACGCGCCGAGTTCTCCCGCCGCGGCTACGAGGGGGCGTCACTGCGCGCCATCGCCCGCGCGGCAGGTGTGGACCCGAAGCTCGTGCACCACTACTTCGCGACCAAGGGCGAGCTCTTCGGCGCCATGGTCGACATCCCACCGGACCCGCACATCTTCGCCGACACGATCCTGTTCGCACCCCTGGAGGAGCTGGGCGAGATGCTCGTGCGGCTCTTCGTGGCGACGTGGGACCCGCAAGCCGGTCGGGAGCGGTTCGCAGCGATGTTCGCCGCCGCCGCCGCGAACGAGGAGCAGGCCGAGTTCGTGCGCGAGTTCATGCGCCGAGCGGTGTTCGTCAACGTCATGAAGCGGCTCGAAGCGGAGGGCCTCGGCGGCAGTGTCAACGGGTCGCCGGCGCTGCCGGTCCGGGCCTCGCTCGCCCTGTCGCAGCTCGTCGGCATGGGGGTGCTGCGGTACGTGGTGCGTCAGCCGACTCTTGCCGCCATGTCGGAGGATGAGCTCGTCGCCAGCTTGGCGCCGATCGTCCAGGAGCACCTCGTCCCGCGGCCTCCTGTCTAGGTGCGCGCACGCCCCCGCAACCGCTCCGCCTGCGCTCAGGTCACAGGGTGAGCGGGCGGCATACGCATCTCCCACAACGACTACCCTGCTGGGCGTGAATGCCTCGGACGTGCTGCGATCAAGCCTTCTTGCCCTCTCGGACGCGACGGTGGTGCGTGACACCATCGAGAAGGCCCCGGTGAGCCGGGCCGTCGTCCACCGCTACGTCCCCGGCACGGACGTCGCCGACGCGGTCGGGGCCGCCGCGGAGCTGCGCGCGACGAACCGCATGGTCACGATCGACTACCTCGGCGAGGACACTCTCGACGCCGGTCAGGCCGCGCACACCGTCGACACCTACGTCGGCCTGCTGCGCGCTCTCGCCGACAAGGAGCTCTCCCAGTTCGGCGCCGCCGAGGTCAGCGTCAAGCTCAGCGCCGTCGGCCAGGCCCTCCCGAACGACGGCGAGAAGATCGCGCTCGACAACGCGCGCCGCATCTGCGAGGCCGCCAAGGAGGCCGACACCACGGTCACCCTCGACATGGAGGACCACACGACGACCGACTCGACGCTGTCGATCCTCGCCGAGCTGCGCCAGGACTTCCCCGACACCGGCGCCGTCCTCCAGTCCTACCTGCACCGCACCGAACAGGACTGTCGCGACCTCGCCACCGCCGGCAGCCGCGTCCGCCTCTGCAAGGGCGCCTACAAGGAGCCCGCGTCCGTCGCCTACCAGGACTCCGAGGACGTCGACCTCTCCTACGTCCGTTGCCTCAAGATCCTCATGGCCGGCGAGGGCTACCCGATGATCGCGAGCCACGACCCCCGCCTCATCGACATCGCCCGGGCCCTCGCGAGCCGCCACGGCCGCGAGCCCGACTCCTACGAGTTCCAGATGCTCTACGGCATCCGCACCGACGAGCAGACCCGCATCGCCGACCGCGGCCACCAGATGCGCGTCTACGTGCCCTTCGGTGAGGAGTGGTACGGCTACCTCATGCGCCGCATGGCCGAGCGCCCCGCCAACCTGCAGTTCTTCCTGCGCAGTCTCGTCACCAAGGGCTGAGTGCCGCGGGAGTCCGCTTCACCGAGGTCTTCCTGCGCTCCTTGGTCACCAAGGGCTGAGCGCAGCCGAACCAAGGTCTGAGTGGGCCGACGGACATGCAATGGCCGGGGGAAGTCCGGGTCCCGCCCCGGGGGCATGCTCGACACCATGGCTCTCGGCTCCCATTGCACGTCCGTCGGGCCGCCACGGAGGATGCGCACCCGGCATACGCGCGTGAAACGCACGTGAAGGCGCCCATCGCGAGGGCATAGTCTCCTGCGCATGGGAACGGTTGCGATCTTCGGTGCCGGCGTCATGGGCGAGACCCTCCTCTCGGGGCTGCTGCGGTCCGGGCGCCCGGCCGACGAGCTCGTCATCACCGAGCGCCGGCCCGAGCGCGCCGCCGAGCTCACCGAGAAGTACGCCGTCAGGACCGTGAGCAACGTCGAGGCCGCCGAGGCCGCCGACACCCTCGTGCTCGTCGTCAAGCCCCAGGACATGGCCGCGCTCCTCGACGAGATCGGCCCGCACGTCACCGGAGACAACCTCGTCGTCAGCCTCGCCGCCGGCATCACGACCGAGTTCATCGAGTCGCACCTGCCTGAGGGGCGTTCGGTCGTGCGGGTCATGCCCAACACGCCGGCTCTCGTCGACCAAGGCATGGCGGCCCTCAGCCCCGGCAGGCACTGCCTGCCCGACCAGCTCGACCACGCCCGCGAGCTGCTCGCCGCCACCGGCAAGGTGACCGAGGTCCCCGAGAAGCTGCAGGACGCGGTCACCGCGATCTCCGGCAGCGGGCCAGCATACATCTTCTATGTCGTCGAGGCGATGATCGAGGCCGGTGTCGTCCTCGGGATGCCGCGCGCGACCGCGACCGAGCTCGTCACCCAGACGCTCTACGGCGCGGCGACGATGCTGCGCGAGACCGGCCAGCACCCGACCGTCCTGCGCGAGCAGGTGACCTCTCCCGGCGGTACGACCGCGGCCGCGCTGCGCGAGCTCGACGACCACAAGGTGCGGGCGGCGTTCGTCAGCGCGATGGAGGCCGCGGCGGTCCGATCGCGCGAGCTCTCCGGTGGCTGAGGCAGCGGCGGCGCTGTCGGACCCCGCGGCGCGGGTCGAGCGGGCCACCGAGGCGACGCTGCGCACCTACCGCGACGTGCGACTCGCCTCGCTCCTCGACACTCCGCGTGCCTTCGCCAACTCGTATGCCGTGAGCGCGGCCTACGACGACGCCACCTGGCGCGCTCGACTCACGACGTCGCAGATCTGGCTCGCCTTTGTGGGTGATCGCCCGGTGGGCACGGTCTCGCTCTGGCACGCCGACGACCAGCCGGCCGACGAGACCTACCTCATCGGCATGTGGGTGTCAGCATCGGTGCGCGGCAAGGGAATTGGCGACCTGTTGGTCGGTGCGGCGCTCGACCAGGCACGCGCGGACGGGTTCGCCCGGGTCCTCCTCGACGTCGCCGAGGAGAACGTGCCGGCGCAGCGGCTCTACGAGCGCCACGGCTTCGCGCGGACGGGCACGACGTGGCTCAACCCGCAGGACGACGGGATCCTCGAGATCGGGTATGCCGTCCCGATCACGTGACGTCGTCGGGCCTGTTCTCGAGGCCCCGCCAGGCATCCCCGCAGGTCAGCGCTGCCCGGGTCCAGTGGGGGAGACCCCGGGTTGCCGCGTGCGCGAGGGGTCGGGAACAGTGGGGGCATGAGCGAGATCAGCGTGCGCCCTCTGGGCGAGGAGGACTGGCAGCAGTACCGGGACACCCGGCTGACCGCTCTGCGGGAGTCACCCGAGGCGTTCGTCGCGACAGCCGACGAGGAGGACGCCTATGACGAGGACTTCTGGCGGCTGCGGATGAACCGCTCGGCCCGACTGCTCGCCGAGCAGGACGGTCGCGCTCTCGGCATTGCCAGTGTGGGCCGCTCGAGCGACGACGAACCGCAGGTCTCCGAGCTGTTCGGTCTCTGGGTCACGCCCGAGGCCCGGGGCAGCGGGGTGGCGACAGAACTCGTGCGCGCCGGTGCCAACCTCGCCCGCCAGCGCGGCCAGAAACAGCTCGTCTACTGGGTCGGCAGCGACAACGGGCGGGCCGTCGCGTTCGCGAGCGGGTTCGGGTTCCGGCCCACCGCGGAACGCCGGCCCATGCGGGTCAAGAGCGACGACGACGAGGACGAGGTGGCCATGGTGCTGCCCCTCGGCGGCGACCGCGGGTCCGTCCCGACCGACTTCTGAGCTTCTGCGCGCGGCGCGACGACTCAGGGGCGGGCGGCGAGGCGCTCGAGCAGCTCGCTCGGGCCGCTGACGATGAGCGTGTCGTGCGCGGACACCTTCGTCGACGGCACGGCATACGTGAAGTCCTCGCCGGGTGACTTCACCCCGACGACCGTCACGCCGTACTTGCTGCGGATGGCGCTCTGCTCGAGCGTGAAGCCGATGGTCTCCGTCGGGGGGCGCATCTTGACGATGGCGAACCCGTCGTCGAACTCGATGTAGTCCTGGAGCTTGCCACCGACGAGGTGCGCGACGCGGCGGCCGGTGTCGGCCTCGGGCCGGACGATGTGCTGGACACCGATGCGGTCGAGGATGCGGGCGTGCTCAGGGGACATCGCCTTGGCCCAGATCGTCGGGACTCCCGCGTCGACGAGGTTGGCGGACGCGAGGACGGACGCCTCGATGGACGAGCCCACCCCGACCACAGCGATCTTGAAGCGCGAGACCTTCGCGTCGCGAATGACCGTCGGGTCGCTCGCGTCCCCGTGGATGATGGAGGTGAGCCGGCCGAGGAACTTCTCCGCGAGGAAGCCGTCCTTCTCGATCGCCACGACGCGGTGCCCCAGGCGGCGCAGCTCCAGGGCGGCGGCACCGCCGAAGCGGCCGAGACCCACGACAAGGACGTCGAGGTCGCTGTTCTTCGCGGGCACGCTGCCTCCTGGTGGGCACGGTGAGAAGCCGGTGGTCGGCGTCGGCGAGTCTGCTGTCCGGACGAGGCTAACGCCACCACCGGGGGTGCGAGGTAGCGTGCCGGGCATGGCTCACCGCACGCGCCTCGTCTGGGACGACGGGTTCCTGGCCTACAACTTCGGCCCGACCCACCCGATGGGACCCGTGCGGCTCGACCTCACGACGCGACTGGCCCGCTCGCTCGGCGTGCTCGATACCGTCGACATCGTCAGCCCCGAGGTCGCGAGCGACGAGCTCCTCGCGACGGTGCACGACGCCGACTACGTCGCAGCGGTCAAGGCCGCATCGGCCGACCCCGAGCAGGCCGATCTGCGGCGCGGGCTCGGCACCGAGGACGACCCGGCCTTCGAGGGGATGCACGAGGCGAGTGCCCGGATCGTCCAGGGCACCGTCGACCTCTGCGACGCGGTGTGGAGCGGCGAGATCGACCACGGGGTGAACTACTGCGGCGGACTGCACCACGCGATGCCGACCCACGCCTCGGGCTTCTGCATCTACAACGACATCGCTGCCGGCATCCAGCGCCTTCTCGACAACGGCGCCGAGCGGGTCGCCTACATCGACGTCGATGTCCACCACGGCGACGGCGTTGAGCGGATCTTCTGGAACGACCCGCGCGTCCTCACCGTCTCGGTGCACGAGTCGGGCCGGGCGCTCTTCCCGGGCACCGGGTGGCCGGGTGACATCGGCGGCCCTGACGCCCGCGGCACCGCCGTCAACGTGGCGCTGCCTCCGGGCACGGGCGACTCGGCGTGGCTCCGGGCGATCGAGTCCGTCGCGCACCCGCTCGTCGGTGCGTTCAAGCCCGACGTCCTCGTGACCCAGCACGGCTGCGACAGCCACCGTCAGGACCCACTCGCGCACCTCTCGATCTCCCTCGACGCCCAGCGCCGGGCCCACGAGGGCCTGCACCGCCTCGCCCACGAGCAGACCGACGGCCGGTGGGTCGCGCTGGGTGGTGGCGGCTACGAGCTCGTCGATGTCGTCCCGCGGTCGTGGACCCACCTCACCGCCATCGCCGCGCACACGCCCGTCCCCCCGCAGACGCCGGTGCCGCAGGAGTGGCGAGACCACGTCGAGCGAATCTTCGGCCGCAGCGGTCCCGAGCGCATGGGCGACCTGCCCGAGAGCGACCTGCCCATCTGGGTCCGGCCGTGGGCGATGGGCTACAACCCGGACGACCCGGTGGACGAGGCGATCCTCGCGACCCGGCAGGCGGCCTTCCCCCACCACGGCCTCGACGCCTGGTTCGAGTGAGGTCCCGGTGGGGGAAATCTCCCCACTGACCCGCGTGTCGGCTGGACGCAGAACAATTCCCCGCCCAACGACTTCCCCAATCGTCACATCAGCCCCTATGGTTGCTTCTTGCACGCCGTAGATGCCCGCCGGTGGGGAAGCCGGCGATACGCGTGTGCAGAAGTCGAGGTGACATGTCTCAGGAACGGCTTGGCGAAGTACGGTTTCTCACCGTTGCCGAGGTGGCCTCGATCATGCGCGTGTCGAAGATGACCGTCTATCGCATGGTGCATGGGGGCGAGCTCCCGGCCGTGCGCGTCGGGCGGTCGTTCCGGGTTCCCGAGGACGAGGTGCAGAAGTACCTCCGGGAGTCCTACATGGGCACCGCGTGAGCGACGCACCGGCGTAGTCGCTCCGGCGACGACAGCCACACCATTCGACGAGGGTCGGACCACACGGTCCGGCCCTCGTCGCATGCCGAGGGACCGCTCGTCCGCTTCCGCACCCGGACCCGTTTGGGCAGGTGGCAGCGCCGCCGGTAGGGTTGCCCTTCGACACACGCGCGCCGGTCGGCCGCGCAGGCCGGCCCGCAGCTGCGGGTCCACCGTCATTCGATGTTCTCAACCAGCAAGGACTGCTCCATGGGTTCCGTGATCAAGAAGCGCCGCAAGCGCATGGCGAAGAAGAAGCACCGCAAGCTGCTCCGCAAGACCCGCCACCAGCGTCGCAACAAGAAGTGACGCCGCGCTGACGCGCTGATGACCGCGACTCTCACCTTCGGGTGTGGGTCGCGTTCGTCTTTCCGGTATGCCGTTCGCTCGCCCACCGAGGGAGCGGAACCTTGCCTCGGGTGCAACTTCGGAAGTCGCATCCGACGCAAGGTTCCCTCATGGGGCGGGAAAGTTGGGGTGACCGCTGTCGCCAAGCGGTGACCGGAGCACCCGGGGCGAAGTAGGGTCGGGGCGTTGGAGGCAGTCGCAACGTGAGGGAGGCCCGGGTGGGTCAGGTCGTGCTCGTGACGGGGGTGTCCCGCTACCTCGGCGGGGTGCTCGCTCGACGGCTCGCCGCCAGTCCGGACGTGGAGCGGGTCATCGGGGTCGACGTCATCCCGCCGCCGCGCGACCTCGGCGAGGCCGAGTTCATCCGCGCCGACATCCGCAACCCGATGATCGGCAAGGTCATCGCCCAGGGCGACGTCGACACCGTCGTGCACGCGAACGTCATTGCCACTCCCACCTTCGCCGGCGGACGCACGCCGCAGAAGGAGATCAACGTCATCGGCACGATGCAGCTGCTCGCGGCGTGCCAGAAGTCCGAGACGGTCCGGCGGCTCGTCGTGAAGTCGACCGCCGCGGTCTACGGCTCGACCCCGCGTGACCCGGCGATGTTCACCGAGGAGATGACGGCCAAGCGGCTGCCGGCGTCCGGCTTCGGCAAGGACTCGATCGAGGTCGAAGGCTATGTGCGCGGTTTCGCTCGACGCCGGCCCGACATCGACATCCTCACGCTGCGCTTCGCGAACATCATCGGGCCGCGGATCCGCACCTCGATCACGGACTACTTCAACCTCCCTGTCATCCCGGTGCCGCTCGGGCACGACGCGCGGATGCAGTTCGTCCACGAGGAGGACGCGATCAGTGCGCTCCTGCGCGGCGTCACCGGCGGAGCGGACGGCGTCGTCAACGTCGCGGGTGACGGCGTGCTCACCGTCATGCAGGCCGCCGCGATCGTGCGGCGACCGTTCGTCATGGTGCCGATGGCGGCGGCCGGGCCGATCGCGCAGATGGGCAAGCGGCTCGGGCTCGTCGACTTCAGTGCCGACCAGATGTCATTCCTCGCCTTCGGCCGCGGCATGGACACGACGGCGATGCGCGAGGTGCTCGGCTTCAGCCCGACGTACTCGACGCGCGCGGCGTTCGAGGACTTCGCCCGGACGGTGAGCCCGGTCGTGCCGTCACTCGATGCGGTGACCGGGGCCGTGGGCGGCGTCGTGGGGACGGCGCAGCAACTCGTCGGGCGTGCAACGAAGGGGGTTCGCTGATGGCGACAAAGAACACGGCCGCGAAGTCGTCGACGACGAAGAAGGCGACGACGAAGGCGACCGCGAAGAAGGCGACTCCGAAGAAGCCGACCGCGAAGAAGCCGATGACGAAGGCGACCGCGAAGACGGCGACGACGAAGGCGACCGCGAAGAAGACGGCCGCCAGGAAGACGACGCCGAAGAAGGCTGCTCCGAAGCCGGACGCCACCCGCCGCAACGCCCCGGCCAAGAAGGACCCGACGGGCCGCCCGTCCTCGGTCGCGGCGGGTGCCGCTCGCGCGTCCGGTGAGCGGGCTCGTCGTCGCGCCACGCCCCTCCTGACCGCTGCGGTGGAGTCGGCGGCGACGAGCTCGGCACAGGCGACGCCACCGGCACCTGCCACCTCGTCGACGACCTCCTCGACGGCAGCCACGAAGGCGGCCACCGCGGCGGTGAAGGCCGGCGCCCCCGGCAAGACCTCCGCGACGACGACGGCTCCGGCCGGCGGACGCGGAGCGCACCGCCCCCGACCCAACCCCCGCTCCGAGGCGTCGTCGAAGGCGACCCGGCAGGCCGGCATACGACCGCAGAGCCCGCGGGCGAAGCGCAAGGCGGACGAGGCGGCCCGACGGCACCTGCGGGTCGCGCCGCCGCCCGCGCCCACCCCGCCGGCGCCGGACCCCACGGCGACCCAGACCGACATGGCCCTGCCCGTGCCCGGCATCGAGGAGCTGCTGTCGGCCTCGATCGCGGCGATGCGGATGGCCGCCCAGGGAGCGGGGTTCTCGCCCGAGGAGGTCGAGCGCCGGATCGCGGCGACGCTGGCGTTCATCCGCCGCCGCATCGAGGGCGACTACTCGGTCGACGAGTTCGGCTACGACGAGCATTTCGCCGAGAACGTCATCTTCCCGCTGTTGCGGCCGCTCTACCGGAAGTGGTTCCGGGTCGAGGTGCGCGGGCTGGAGAACATCCCCGACGAGGGTGGCGCCCTCATCGTCAGCAACCACTCGGGCACCATCGCCATCGACTCGCTCATGGTGGCGCAAGCCATCCACGACGAACACCCGAAGCACCGGGTGATGCGCGCGCTCGGCGCCGACCTCGTCTTCCAGACGCCGTTCGTCGGGGCGTTCGCGCGGCGCGGCGGCTCGACGCTGGCCACGAACGCCGACGTCGACCGGCTCTTCGCCCAGGGCGAGCTCGTCGGCGTCTTCCCAGAGGGGTTCAAGGGCGTCGGCAAGCCGTTCAAGGAGCGCTACAAGCTGCAGCGGTTCGGTCGCGGTGGCTTTGTGTCGGCGGCCCTCAAGGCCGGGGTGCCGATCATCCCGACGTCGGTCGTCGGCGCGGAGGAGATCGCGCCGATGATCGGCAACATGAAGACGGTGGCGCGGCTGTTGGGCGTGCCGTATGCGCCCATCACGCCCACCTTCCCGCTGCTCGGGCCGCTGGGGCTCATCCCGCTGCCGAGCAAGTGGATCATCGAGTTCGGTGCGCCGATCGAGACAGCGTCGCACGGCGAGGGCGCGTCGGAGGACCCGATGCTCGTCTTCGACCTCACCGACCAGGTGCGCGAGACGATCCAGCAGACGTTGTACTCGCTGCTCATGCAGCGTCGCTCGGTCTTCTTCTGAGGTGCTGCGTATGCCGTCCGCTCCCGACCCGCTGTCGCCGGCCTCCGCAGGCGCGTCGCCGACACGGCCGCTCGGGTCGCCGCCGGAGGAGGGCGAGCCCCGGGTGACGCTCATCGGGAAACCGGGCTGCCACCTGTGTGACAACGCGCGCGCGGTCATCGCGGCGGTGACGGCGGAGCTGGGGGAGTCGTTCACAGAGGTCTCGATCCTCGACCACCAGGACCTCAGGGAGCGCTACGCCGAGGAGATCCCGGTCACACTCGTCGACGGCCGCCAGCACGACTACTGGCGCGTCGACGCCGACCGCCTCCGCGCGGCCCTGCGTCGACCGAACTGACCCGCGACGGCTCTCCGGAAGCGGAGGCGGAAGTCGGCGGGGCGTGACGGAGCGCTCGCGCGCGGCGTGGAGCCGAGCGTGGCGGGGGCGAGTTCGCACGGTGCCAACTCGCCCCTCTGGAGAGGTGCCTTTGCTCCCGCATACGGGAGCAAACAACGCCATTTGCTCCGGCATACGGGAGCAAACAACGCCATTTGCTCCGAGGGGGTGGAGCAAAGGCACCTCTCGGGCGGGGGTTGGGTTCGAGGTGCCCGGGGAACGAGCCGAAGCATGACGCGCCCCCTTCCGTCCCGCGCTGCCGCCGCCGTCTCCGGCGCCGCCTTTGGTCGACCTCCCGGGGGAAGAAACGGGGAGCGCCGCGTGCTTGTACCAGATGCCGGTCAGGTGGGGGCCACAGCCCCCTCCTGCGACTTTGTGCATCGCTTCACAAGTGCGTACCCTGAATCGAGCACCACCATCTCCAGACAAGGAGTCGAAGGCCACGTGTCCGCCGACGTCGCAGCCCGCCGGGGAATCCCCGACGCGTCAGTGGCTCGACTTCCGGTGTACCTCCAGGCCCTCACCAGCCTCGCCGAACGCGGCATCACCAACGTCAGTTCCGAGGAGCTCGCCGCCGCCGCCGGTGTCAGCTCGGCCAAGCTCCGCAAGGACCTCTCGCACCTCGGCTCCTACGGCGTGCGTGGTGTCGGCTATGAGGTCGACCGCCTCGCCTTCGAGATCTCGACCGCTCTCGGGCTCACCCAGGACTGGCCCGTCGCGATCATCGGCATGGGCAACCTCGGCCGCGCGCTCGCGGCATACAGCGGCTTCGCCACGCGCGGGTTCAACGTCGTCGCCGTCCTCGACCACGACGAGAGCATCGTCGGCACCGTCGTCGCCGACCACGCGGTGCGACCCATGAGCGACCTCGACACCCTCGTGCGCGAGGACAAGCTCGCCATCGGCGTCATCGCCACCCCGGCCGACTCCGCGCAGGACGTCGCCGACCGTCTCGTCGCCGCCGGCGTCCGCTCGATCCTCAACTTCGCCCCCTGCGTCCTCGACGTCCCCGATGACGTCGTCGTGCGCAAGGTCGACATGTCCACCGAGCTGCAGATCCTCGCCTTCCACGAGCAGCGCCGCTCCGGCGAGCTCGACCTCACCGACGAGGAGGTGGCCCTGTGAGCCTGCTCGTCCTCGGCCTCTCCCACCACGGCGCGCCCATCGAGCTCCTCGAGGCCGCCGCGCTCGACGTGGCCGCCCGTGGCCGCCTCGAGGCGGCAGCCGTCGCCTCCGAGCACGTCGTCGAGTCCGTCGTCGTCTCCACGTGCAACCGCACCGAGGTGTATGCCGAGGGCCTCACCTTCCACGGAGCCCTCGCCGACGTCTCCGAGGCCCTCGCGTCCGCGACGGGTGTGCCGCTCGCCGAGCTCCAGCCGCACCTCTACGTCCACTACGAGGACCGGGGCATTGCCCACGCGTTCAGCGTCGCCGCGGGTCTCGACTCGATGGCCGTCGGCGAGGCCCAGATCCTCGGTCAGCTGCGCGAGTCGCTGAGCCGGGCCCAGCGTCGTGGCCATGTCGGTCCTGCGCTGAACACTCTTCTGCAGCAAGCACTTCGGGTCGGCAAGCGAGTCCACACCGAGACCGCGATCGACGACGTGAGCCGGTCCCTCGTCGGTGCCGGTCTCGGCGTCGCCACCGGGGTCGTCGGCCCCATCGAGAGTGCCCACGTCCTCGTCATCGGCGCCGGTGGGATGGGCGCCCTCGCGGCGACCACGGCCCACCAGGCCGGCGCCGCGAGCGTCACCGTCGTCAACCGTGGCGCGGCCCGTGCCGAGCGTCTCGCCGAACGCGTCGCCGGCACCGCCCGCGCGTGGGACGAGCGCGTCGCCGCGCTCGCCGACGCCGACATCGTCATCTCGAGCACCGGCGCCACCGGCGTCGTCGTCACCGAGGCGGACGTCTCGTATGCCGCCCAGTCACGCGGCGGCCGTCCGCAGCTCTACCTCGACCTCGCCCTCCCGCACGATGTCGACCTCGCCGTCGCGAACCTCGACGGCGTCACCCGCGTCGGGCTCGCCGAGCTGGGCGAGCTGCTCAGCACCGCAGGCGACCTGCCGCAGGTCGACGAGGCGCGCGACATCGTCACGGGCGAGGTCGCGGCATACCTCACCGAGCGCTCCAGCGAGGCCGTCGCGCCCACCGTGGCCGCCCTGCGCACCCGCGCGAAGGAGGTCGTCGACGACGAGATGGCCCGGCTCGAGCGCCGCACGCCGGGTCTCGCCGACGCCGACCGCGCCGAGGTCCAGCGCGCCGTCCACCGCATCGTCGAGAAGCTGCTCCACGCCCCGACCGTGCGGGTCAAGGAGATGGCCCAGGCGGGACAGGGCGGCAGCTACGCGAAGGCCCTGAGTGAGCTCTTCGACCTCGACCCGCGTGAGGTGCGCGTCGTGTCGACGCCGCCCGTCATCCCCGTCTCGACGCCGCCCGTCATCCCCGTCACCGACGAGGAGGAGGGCCGATGAGCGAGCGCACCCTCCGCCTCGGCACCCGCCGCTCCGCCCTCGCGACGACCCAGTCGACGTGGGTGGCCGACCGGCTCCGCGGGCTCGGCCACGACGTCGAGCTCGTCGAGATCACGACCGAGGGTGACCGCGACCGCACCACGCCGCTCGCGAGCCTCGGCGGCACCGGCGTCTTCGTCTCGGCTCTGCGCGAGGCCCTGCGCGTCGGCCGGGTCGACCTCGCCGTGCACTCCCTCAAGGACCTCCCCACGACCCCCGAGGACGACCTCGTCGTCGCGGCGATCCCCTCTCGTGAGGACCCGCGCGACGCCCTCGTCGCCCGCGACGGCCTCACTCTCGGCGAGCTCCCGGCCGGCTCGACCGTGGGCACCGGCTCCCCGCGCCGCCGCGCCCAGCTCGAGGCGCTCGGGCTCGGCCTCGAGGTGCGCGACCTGCGCGGCAACGTCGACACCCGCCTCGGCAAGGTCACGGGCGGTGACCTCGACGCCGTCGTCCTCGCCCGCGCCGGACTGGCGCGTCTCGGCCGCACCGACGTCATCACCGAGGTCATCGACCCGCTCCAGATGCTGCCGGCCCCCGGGCAGGGCGCCCTCGCGGTCGAGGTCCTCGCCTCCGGCGACCCGACCGTCCGCGACGCCGTCGCCGCCCTCGACGACGCCGACACCCGCGCCTGCGTCACCGCCGAGCGGGCCGTGCTCGCCGAGCTCGAGGCCGGGTGCTCCGCGCCGATCGGAGCGCTCGCCGAGATCGTCCTCGGTGAGGACGGCGACGAGCTGTCGCTGCGCGCGGTCGTCGCCGCGACCGACGGCAGTGCCGACCTGCGCCGGTCCCTCACCGGTGACCCCGCCGACGCCGAGGCGCTCGGGCGCTCCCTTGCCCGGCTGCTCCTCGAGGACGGCGCCGCGGACCTCGCGCCCGACCTCGGCACTCCCGCGGGTGCGCCCGCAACAACCGTCGCAGGTGCGCCCGCGCGACAACCCAGCGGTGCCGGCATACCGGCCCCCACAGAACCTGCTGCCCAGACCGTCCCACCCAACGCCCCGGAGCGTGACCAGTGAGCACCACCCGATCCACCACGACCCGCAACGCGTCGCGCACTCCCGCGCGCGTCGCCTTCGTCGGCGCAGGCCCCGGGGACGCCGGCCTGCTGACCGTGCGGGCCAGCGAGTACCTCGCCGAGGCCGACGCGGTCGTCATCGACCAGGTCGCCCGTGAGGACGTCGTCGCGCGCCACGCCAAGGAGGGTGTCGAGGTCGTCGACGCCGGGCACGGCGAGCACGGCCAGCGTCTCACCCACGCCTCGCGCGCCAAGCTCATCGTCAAGGCGGCCAAGGCCCACCCGCGCGGCCTCGTCGTCCGGCTCATGGACGGCGACCCGGCGACGTTCAACGGGCTCGCCGAGGAGGCCGCCGCCTGCGTCAAGGCCGGCGTGCCCTTCGAGGTCGTGCCGGGCGTGAGCTCGGTCAGCGCCGTCCCGGCCTACGCCGGTGTGCCGCTCACGACGACGAGCTCGCGCGGCATCCACGTCATCACTGCCGGCGAGAAGCTCAAGGACGTCGCCGTCGCCACCGACCCGACCGTCACCGTCGTCGTCCTCGGCCAGCCCGAGACCCTCGTCCCCGCCCTCGAGAACCTCCGCGACGCCGGCCGCGCCGGCGACACCCCCGTCGCGATCACCGAGCGGGGCACGACCGTCCAGCAGGTGACCGTCACGACGACCCTCGCCGAGGTCGCCAAGGCCGCGAAGTCGATGCAGTTCCCGGCCCTCGCCGTCGTCGGTGACACGGTGAACCTGCGCGAGTCGCTGTCCTGGTTCGAGACCAAGCCGCTCTTCGGCTGGAACGTCCTCGTGCCCCGCACCAAGGACCAGTCCGGGCCGATGGTGCGCCGGCTCGAGCGCTTCGGCGCCCGGGCCACGACCGTCCCGACGATCTCGGTCGAGCCGCCGCGCACCCCCCAGCAGATCGAGCGCGCCGTCAAGGGCCTCGTCACCGGCCGCTACGAGTGGGTCGGCTTCACGTCGGTCAACGCCGTCAAGGCGATCCGCGAGAAGTTCGAGGAGTTCGGCCTCGACGCCCGCTCGTTCGCCGGTCTCAAGGTCGCTGCCGTCGGCGGCGTCACCGCGGACGCGCTGCGGGCCTGGGGCATCAACCCCGACCTCGTGCCCGAGGGCGAGCAGTCCGCCCAGGGCCTGCTCGAGGAGTGGCCGCCCTTCGACGAGCTGCTCGACCCGATCAACCGGGTCTTCCTGCCGCGCGCCGACATCGCCACCGAGACGCTCGTCGCCGGCCTGCAGGAGATGGGCTGGGAGGTCGACGACGTCACCGCGTACCGCACCGTGCGCGCCGCCCCGCCGGCCGCCGAGATCCGCGACGCCATCAAGAGCGGCAGCTTCGACGCGGTCGTCTTCACGTCGAGCTCGACCGTGCGCAACCTCGTCGGCATCGCCGGCAAGCCGCACCCGTCGACCGTCATCGCGTGCATCGGCCCGGCCACGGCCAAGACCGCCGAGGAGTCCGGCCTGCGGGTCGACGTCCTTGCGCCGGAGCCGTCCTCGGACGAGCTCGTCGACGCCCTCGCCGACCACGGCCGGGCGCTCGCGCTCACCGCGGCCGAGGCCGGCGAGAGCGCCGTGCGCCCGAGCCAGAAGCGTCCGGCGGCCCGTCGGCGCGCGAAGTGACCCGGCTGTCGCACCGTCCGCGCCGGCTGCGCCAGTCGGCGGCGGTGCGGCGCCTCGTCGCCGAGACCCGGCTACACCCGGCCGACCTGGTCCTGCCCGTCTTCGTGCGGGAGGGCATCGACGCTCCGGAGCCGATCGAGGCGATGCCGGGCGTCGTCCAGCACACACTCGACTCGCTCGTCGAGGAGGCCCGGCGCTGCGTCGAGGCCGGCCTTGGCGGGATCATGGTCTTCGGGGTCCCCACGGACGACCACAAGGACGCGGTGGGATCCCACGCGGACGCCGCGGACGGCATACTCAACGTCGCGCTGCGAGCGGTCCGCGACGCGGTCGGTGACGACCTCGTCGTCATGTCGGACCTCTGCCTCGACGAGTTCACCGACCACGGCCACTGCGGCGTCCTCGACGACGAGGGTCGGGTCGACAACGATGCGACCCTCGAGCGGTATGCCGCGATGGGCCTCGCGCAGGCGCGCGCCGGTGCGCACGTGCTCGGCCTCAGCGGGATGATGGACGGCCAGGTCGGCTACGTGCGCGAGGCGCTCGACGAGGCCGGCTTCACCGACACCATCGTGCTCGCGTATGCCGCGAAGTACACCTCCGCGCTCTACGGCCCCTTCCGCGAGGCGGTGCAGTCGTCGCTGCAGGGCGACCGGGCGACCTACCAGCAGGACCCGGCGAACGCGGTCGAGGCGCAGCGCGAGATCGAGCTCGACCTCGCCGAGGGCGCCGACATGGTCATGGTCAAGCCGGCACAGCCGCACCTCGACATCATCGCCCTCGCGGCAGAGATTTCGACGGTGCCGGTCGCGGCCTACCAGATCTCGGGGGAGTACGCCCAGATCAAGGCGGCTGCCGAGCGCGGCTGGATCGACGGCGACCGGGCCGTGATGGAGTCGCTGCTGCACATCAAGCGGGCCGGGGCGCAGGTCATCCTGACCTACAGCGCCCTCGACGTCGCCCCCCACCTCTGAGCGCGCCGGCAGCGGCCCGGCCGGAACAAGCCGTCGAGAGTAGGCAGTCGAGAGTAGACAAAAGCAGGGATTCGCTGGCGCGATCCCTGCTTTTGTCTACTCTCGACGGCCGTGGAGGCCGGGGTTCAGGCCTGCTTGGCCAGCTGGACGTCGATGGTGATGGTGATCTTGTCGGAGACGAGCACGCCGCCGCCCTCGACCGCGGCGTTCCAGGTGAGGCCCCAGTCCTTGCGGTTCACGGTCGCGGTGGCCTCGAAGCCGGCCTTGGTGTTGCCCCACGGGTCCTGGCCGACGCCACCGAACTCGACGTCGAACGTCACGGGCTTGGTGACGTCGCGGATGGTGAGGTCGCCGGTGAGCTTCTCGCCGTCGAAGGACGTCGAGCGGAAGGTCATGGTCGGCCACTGCTCGGCGTCGAAGAAGTCGCCGCTCCGGAGGTGGTTGTCGCGGTCCTCGGAGCCGGTGTTGACCGAGGCGATCTGGGCGGTGACCTCGACGGTGGACTTCGTGATGTCCTCGGCGGCCTGGACGGTGCCCTCGACCTCGGTGAAGGTGCCGCGCACCTTGCTCACCATGAGGTGACGGGCGACGAAGCCGACCTCGGTGTGGGCGGGGTCGACGGCCCAGGTGCCGGCGGGGAGCTGGGTGGTCGTGGGGGTGGCGCTCATGGGAAAACTCCTTGGGTGAGTGGTGCAGGGGTGGGTACGCATCCGGTACGGCTCGTCCAACGAGCGGTCCGCAGCCCATCATTCCCGATTTCGTAGATTTTTCAACAATTAGCCCACGGTCCGATTCGCTGTGGGCCCCGGTCGAGGCGCGGGACAACGGTTACCATGCCAAGGTGGCCGCGGAGGAGGTTCCAGCGACCCGCTGGCTGACGGACGACGAACAACAGGCTTGGCGGGCGTACCTGCGTGCCCACCGTGAGCTCCAGGTCGCGCTCGACGACGACCTCGCCGAGTTCGGGATGAGCCTCCCGGAGTACGAGTTGCTGTCGATGCTGTCCGAGCAGGAGGGCGGTCGGGCGCGCATGTCGGTGCTCGCCGACCTCGTCGTCCAGAGCCGCAGCCGGGTGACGCACACGGCCAAGCGCCTCGAGGACCGCGGGTGGGTTCGCCGCGAGCGCACCCCGGAGGACGGCCGCGGAGTCGCCATCGCGCTCACGCCCGCCGGCCGCCGCACCATCGAGGCCGCCGCCCCCGTGCACGTCGCGTCGGTGCGCCGCAACTTCATCGACCTCCTGACGCTCGAGCAGGTGCAGTGCCTCCACGACGCGTTCGCTGAAGTGCGGGCCCATCTCGTCCCCGGGGCCCGGGCCGACGACGTCATCGTCTGACGGCGACAATGGACGCATGACGTCCAGCCCCTCCCCGAGCACCCACCCCGGCACCACCGACGCCCCCGCCTCCGCCGCCCTCCTCGAGCGGGCCGCCCGAGTCATCCCGGGTGCAGTGAACTCGCCGGTGCGCGCCTTCCGCGCCGTCGGAGGGACGCCGCGGTTCATCCGCGAGGCGAAGGGTCCGTGGCTGACCGATGCCGACGGCCGTCGCTACGTCGACCTGCTGTGCTCGTGGGGCCCGATGATCCTCGGCCACGCGCACCCCGACGTCCTCGCCGCCGTCGACGAGGCCGCCCGCCGCGGCTTCTCCTTCGGGACGCCGAGCGAGAACGAGGTGCTGCTCGCCGAGGAGATCGTCGACCGCATCGAGCCGCTCGAGCAGGTGCGCCTCGTCTCGTCCGGCACCGAGGCGACGATGAGCGCGGTCCGCCTCGCGCGCGGCGTCACCGGTCGCAGCGTCATCGTGAAGTTCGCCGGCTGCTACCACGGCCACGTCGACGCCCTCCTCGCCGCCGCGGGCTCCGGGGTCGCCACCCTCGCCCTGCCGGACTCCGCCGGCGTCCCGACCGAGATGACGTCGGACACGATTGTCCTGCCCTACAACGACATCGCGGCACTCGAAGAGACCTTCGCCGCGCGGGGACCCGAGATCGCCGCCGTCATCACCGAGGCCGCCGCAGGCAACATGGGTGTCGTCCCGCCGGCCCCCGGCTTCACCGACGCGCTGCGCCGCATCACCCGAGAGCACGGCGCCCTGCTCATCTCCGACGAGGTCATGACCGGCTTCCGCTGCAGCCGCGCCGGGTGGTTCGGTCTCGAGGGCGAGGCCGGGTATGCCGCGGGCGCACCGGACATCTTCACCTTCGGCAAGGTCATGGGCGGCGGCTTCCCGGCCGCCGCCTTCGGCGGCACCGCCGAGGTCATGGGCCACCTCGCACCGCAGGGCCCGGTCTACCAGGCCGGCACCCTGAGCGGGAACCCCGTCGCGACCGCCGCCGGCCTCGCCACCCTCAAGGGCTGCACCCCCGAGCTCTACCCGCGGCTCGAGGCGACCGCCCGCACCATCGCCGACGCGGCGAGCGCGGCCCTGTCCGCCGAGGGTGTCGCGCACACGGTGCAGTGGGCCGGGTCGATGTTCTCGGTCTTCTTCCGCGAGGCGCCGGTCACGAACTACGACGACGCACGCGACCAGGACACCGCGGCATACGGACGCTTCTTCCACGCGATGCTGGACGCCGGGGTGCACCTGCCGCCGAGCGCGTTCGAGGCCTGGTTCGTCAGTGGTGCGCACGACGACGAGGCCGTCGGGGTCATCCTCGACGCGCTGCCCGCCGCCGCGAAGGCGGCCGCGTCCGCCAGCGCCTCGTGACGCAGCACCGCTTGAGGGAACACTCAGGTTCGTTTGCGACACTGGGACCCATGACCGTGTCCGACCCGAGCGCCGCGCGCACCGTCGTGCACCTCGTGCGGCACGGCGAGGTCGACAACCCCGACCGCATCCTCTACGGGCGGCTGCCGGAGTTCCACCTCTCCGCCCTCGGGCGCGAGATGGCCGACCTTGTCGCGGCGCACCTCGCGGGCAACGACATCACCCACGTCTACGCGAGCCCGCTCGAGCGCGCCCGCGAGACCGCCGAGCCCATCGCGGCTGCGCACGGCCTCGAGATCGAGACCGAGACCCGGGCCATCGAGGCCGAAAACGCGTTCGAGGGGCGCGCGGTCGCCGGCGGCAAGGGGATCTTCCGCGACCCGAAGATGTGGCGCCTCATGGTCAACCCGCTCAAGCCGTCGTGGGGCGAGCCCTACGCCGACCTCGCGACGCGCATGCAGGCGGCTGTCGACGACGCCCGCGGCGCCGCCCGCGGGCACGAGGCCGTCATCGTCTCCCATCAGGCGCCGATCTGGATGCTGCGCCTGGCGATCGAGGGCCGCCGCTTCGTCCACGACCCGCGCCGCCGCCAGTGCACCCTCGCCTCGCTCACGTCGCTCACCTACGTCGGCGACGACCTCGAGTCCCTCGCCTACAGCGAGCCGGCCGCGGCCCTCCTGCCGATGGCCCATGCAGGAGCCGGCGCATGACCCGACCCACCTCACCTTCGTCGATGCCGTATGCCGTCTCGCGCCGGACCGCGCTCGGCGTCGCCTCCATGGCGGGGCTCCTCGCGCTCGGCGCCTGCTCGTCCGACCCGAACTCCATCGCCGAACAGGCCAAGAAGGGCGACCAGAAGGGCTACATCGCCGGTGACGGCTCGATCGAGCAGATCGCCACCGGCCAGCGCCTCGACCCGATCACGCTCGAGGGCGAGACCCTCGACGGCAAGCCCTGGTCGAGCGTGGACCAGCGCGGCAAGAACGTCGTCGTCATCAACCTCTGGGGCTCGTGGTGCCCGCCGTGCATCGAGGAGATGCCGGACTTCCAGAAGGTCTGGACCGACGTGCAGGCGGAGGGGCTGCCGGTGCAGTTCATGGGCATCGACTTCCGGGAGGGACCGGAGCGGGGCGCGGCCTTCGTCAAGGCGCAGGGCATCACCTACCCGAGCCTCACCGACGAGTCGGGCACGCTCATCCTCGCGTTCGGCAAGCAGGCGCCGACGAGCCCGCCCTCGACGATCGTCCTCGACAAGCAGGGCCGGGTCGCTGCCCGTGCCAACGGCGCCATCAACGCCACGACCCTGCGCGGTCTCATCGACGACGTGCTGAAGTCCGAAGGCTGACGTCTTGACCGACCAGATCGCCTCCGGAGCCCTCCCGATCGCCGTCCTCGTGGCGGCGCTCGCGGGTCTGGTGTCGTTCGCCTCCCCGTGCGTCCTCCCGCTCGTGCCCGGCTTCCTCGGCTACGTCACCGGGCTGAGCGAGGTGTCGCTCGAGCAACGGTCCAAGGGCCGGATGGTGCTCGGGGCAGTGCTGTTCGTCCTCGGGTTCGCCGTCGTCTTCCTGCTCATGTCGATCTTCATCGCCACCCTCGGACGCTCGCTCGTCGAGAACCGCACCCTGCTCATGCGCGTCGGTGGCGTCGTCGTCATCGTCATGGGCCTGGTCTTCCTCGGCGTCGGCGCGCGCGCCGGAAGCCAGCGCGAGCTGAAGACCTCGTGGCGGCCGCGCGCCGGGCTGCTCGGGGCGCCGCTGCTGGGTGCCGTCTTCGGGCTCGGCTGGGCTCCGTGCACCGGGCCCACGCTCGCCGCCGTCCTCACCCTGTCGGCGTCGGTGACGAACCCGAGCACGGGTCGCGCAGCGACCCTCGCCACGGCATACGCGCTCGGCTTGGGGCTGCCGTTCATCCTCGCCGCGGCGGGGATCGAACGGTTCGGCCGTGTCTCGTTGTGGGTGCGCCGCCACCAGCGCACCATCCAGCTGCTCGGCGGGGGACTGCTCATCCTCGTCGGCGTGCTGCTGCTGACCGGCCTCTGGGAGGTCCTGACCCGCTGGATCCAGGCCGAGCTCGTGAGCGGCGTGAGGATGCCCATCTGATGAGCCTGTCGACCCAGCCCACCGACCCCGGACGCGACGAGGCGATCACCCAGCCGCGACTCAGCGCCATGGGGTGGCTGCGCTTCATCTGGCGCCAGCTCACCTCGATGCGCACGGCACTCTTCCTCTTGCTGCTCCTTGCCGTCGCGGCGCTGCCCGGCTCGATCCTGCCGCAGCGCAACATCGACGCCGTCCGCACGGCGGACTGGATCGCCCAGAACGAGACCGCCGGCCCCATCCTCGACAAGCTCGGCTTCTTCGAGGTCTACGGCTCCCCGTGGTTCGCGGCGATCTACCTGTTGCTCTTCATCTCGCTCGTCGGCTGCGTCGTGCCCCGCTCGCGGCTGCACTGGCGAGCGATGCGTTCGCAGCCGCCACGCGCGCCGAAGCGGCTGGAGCGTCTGCCCGCCCACGCCTCGATCGAGGTCGACGGCACCCCCGAGGACGTCCTGCGCGACGCCACGGCCGCCCTGCGGTCGAGCCGCTTCCGCACCCACTCCTACGACGCGACGACGGTCTCCGCGGAGAAGGGCTACCTCAAGGAGACCGGCAACCTCGCCTTCCACCTCGCGCTCATCGGCGTCATCATCGGCATGGCGTGGGGCTACCTCTTCGGGTGGCGGGCCGACATCATCCTGCCCGTCGGCGAGTCGATGGCCAACGTCGCCGCCCGCTACGACACCCTCCGACCCGGGCCGTTCGTCGACACGAGCGAGTTCAAGCCGTTCACGATGACGCTCGAGGACTTCGATGCCGTCTTCGAGACCAAGGTCAAGGGGGAGGGCCAGTTCGGCACCCCGCGCAGCTTCACCGCGCACGTGCAGTTCACGCCGGAGCCGGGCGCACCGACGCAGAAGTGGGACATCGAGGTGAACGGCCCCCTCGAGACCGGCGGCGGGACGGCATACCTCCTGGGCAACGGCTACGCACCGAAGATCACCGTGCGCGACGCGAAGGGCAACATCACCTACTCCGAGAAGACGCCGTTCCTCGCGCAGGACAACGTCTACACCTCGACCGGTGCGGTCAAGGTCTCCGGCGCCGGGCCCGCAGGCAAACAGCTCGGGTTCGCTGGACTCTTCCTGCCGACGGCGATCCTCGACGAGAAGGGTCCGCGCTCGGCCTTCCCCGACGCGCTCGAGCCGGCGCTGGCGCTCACGGCGTTCGAGGGCACGCTCTTCCCGGGCGGCCGGCCGCAGTCGGTGTACTCGCTCAACACCTCCGAGATGACCCAGCTCCAGGACCCCGACGGCAAGGGTCCGCTGCGGATCTGGCTCACCCAGGGGCAGACCTACGAGCTGCCCGGCGGGCGCGGCTCGATCACGTTCGACGAGGTCGTACGGTTCGCCGGCATCTCCGTGCGCAGTGACCCGGGCAAGGAGCTCACGCTCGTGTCCGCCCTCGTCGCGCTGCTCGGGCTCATCCTCTCGTTGACCGTGCGGCGGCGGCGTGCGTTCGTGCGGGTCGCGCCGGGCACAGGTGAAGGCCGTACCGTGGTGACCATCGGCGGACTCGCGAAGGACGACGACGAGGGCATGGGCGATCAGCTCGAGGACGTCCTCACCCGACTGAAGGAACGACGCACATGACGAACGAGACCCTGGCGGGCTACTCCAACCTCGCGCTGTACTCCGCGATGGTGGTCCTCACGCTGTCGATGGTCCTGTATGCCGTGTACCTCGCGGGTCTGCTGCCCGCGCGGGAGTCGGCCAGGGAGTCGGCCGCCGAGGCGGAGGTCACCGAGCGCGAGCTCGTCGGCGTCGGCGCGGGTGCCGGTGCCTCCGAGCGGGCCGGCCGTGGGGTCGAGGCCGGGCCGCCCGCTCCCGTCGAGCTGTCCGCGCGAACCCGCAAGGCCGGTGGGATCGCGCAGTCCTTCGCCGTCCTCGGCACCCTGCTCCTCGTCGCGACCGCCGTGCTTCGCGGACTGTCCGTGCACCGCTGGCCCTTGGGCAACATGTACGAGTTTGGCGTCGTCGCGTCGATGTTCACGATGGTCGTGTTCGTCGTCTGGGCGCTGCGGCGGGACGTCAAGTGGCTCGGGCTCTTCGTCGTCGGACCGGTGCTCGTCGTCCTCGGCATGGCCCTCACCGTCTGGTACACCGAGGCCTCGCAGCTCATGCCGTCGCTGCAGAGCATCTGGCTGGCCATCCACGTCACCGTGGCGACGATCTCGGTCGCGCTCTTCGCCGTCGGGTGCAGCGTCGGCCTGCTCTACCTCGCGCAGCGCCGGTTCGGCCGCTCCCGCGGAGTGCTCGCCGTCCTGCCCGAGCCGCGGGTTCTCGAGCGGCTCACCTACGGGCTGCACATCATCGCCTTCCCGCTGTGGACGTTCACCCTCATCGCCGGTGCCATCTGGGCCCGCCAGGCGTGGGGCGCCTACTGGAACTGGGACCCCAAGGAGGTGTGGACCTTCGTCATCTGGGTGGTCTACGCGGCCTACCTCCACGCCCGGGTCACCCGTGGCTGGAGCCGCGAGTCCGCGACGTGGATCGCGGTCGCCGGGTTCATCTGCGTCATCCTCAACTACGCCGTCGTCAACGTGTACTTCGTCGGCATGCACTCGTACTCGGGACTCTGAGCCATGGCGATGGTTCGCTACTTCATCCTGCGCACGCTGATCTTCATCGGCTGCCTCGCCGCCACATGGCTGCTGGGTCTGCGCGACCGCGAGGAGCAGCTGCTCGCCGTCGTCATCGCCGCCGTCGCGTCGATGATCATCTCGGCGTTCGTGCTCCGGCCGTTCCGGCAGCAGGCGTCGGCCGACATCGCCCGTCGCGTCGAGCAGCGCGGCGAGAAGCGCCGCGACGAGGTCAGCGACGAGGACATCGAGGACGCCGAGACCGCTCGCCGCCCCGGTCAGTCAGCCGGCAGCGACTCCGACTTCCGCTGACCCGGCGCACCCAGCCATGTCAGTGTCGGGTTGCGGCTGTCTCACGGTCGGCTGAACCAGCCACACACCGACACTGAGCGCCACTCACTCGGGGTGGAGTGCACTCAGGCGAGGGCTGCGGCGGTGAGGACCCCCGCGAGGACGAGGACGGCATACGCGAGCTCGTAGAGCCCGGTCGCGGCGAGGACGGGCACGAGCCGGCGCCCCTCGGCGCCGCCCATCACGAGAGCGATCGGCTTCCACATGAGGCCGATCGCGAGGAGCCCGAGTAGGGCCCACACCTCCCAGATCGCCATGACGCCCAGCACGACGATGCTCACGACGACGAGGGCCAGCCAGAACCAGCGCGTCCCGCGGTCCCCGAGGCGCACGGCGAGGGTGCGCTTGCCGGATGTGGCGTCGGTCGGGATGTCGCGCAGGTTGTTGACGACGAGGATCGCCGACGCGATCGCGCCCACGCCCACCGCGGCAGCGAGGCCGAACCACGAGACGGCACCGGTCTGCGCATACATCGTGCCAAGCGTCGCGACGAGCCCGAAGAAGACGAACACGAAGAGCTCACCGAGGCCGCGGTAGCCGTAGGGGTTGTCGCCGCCGGTGTACTTCCACGCCGCCCAGACGGCCGCGACGCCGATGGGCAGCAGGACCCACGCCTCCGACAGGGCGACGAGCGCCAGGCCGACCAGCCCGGCGAACCCGAACGACAGGAACGCCGCGGCCTTGACGTTGCGGGCCACGGCGAGACGCTGCCCGACGAGCCGCACCGGCCCGACCCGGTCCTCGTCGGTGCCGCGGATGCCGTCGGAGTAGTCGTTCGCGTAGTTCACGCCGACCTGGAGCGAGAGCGCGACGACGGCCGCGAGGATCGCGATCGCCCATGACGGCTCGGAGTGCTGGATGGCTGCGGCGGTGCCGATGACGACGGGTGCGACGGCAGCGAAGAGGGTGCGTGGGCGCGCGCCGGCGACCCACTGTTCGAATGTGGCCATGTGGGCTGGTGCCTAGAGTCCTCTGAGGAAGTCGGGGTCGTCGTCGGGACCGCGGGGCATCGGGCGGCGCGGCGCGGGAGGGACCGGCTTGGGACGGCCGGCGATGAGCCACGCGATAGCCCCCGCGAAGGGGAACAGCAGGATGACGAAGACCCACACGAGCTTGGGCAGTCCCCGCACCCGGTGCTCGTCGGACTGGACGCAGTCGACGACGCAGTAGATCGTCAGCGCGAGCCCGAGGAGGACGGGAAGGTAGCGGAGCACGGGGTCATTCTCCCACGGCGTCGAAGAGTGCTCGTATGCCGGCGCGGTCCGGCTTGCCTGGTCCTCTGGTCGGGATCGTGGTGACGTGCCGGAGCGCGCGTGGCAGCGCGTGGTCGGGGAGTATGCCGCGCAGGTGCTCGCGCAGCTCGCTCACCGTGAGCGGGTGGGCAGTGGTGGTGTCCGCGGCCGGGACGACGGCGACGGCGACGACCTGGCCCCATTCGGGGTCCGGAACTCCGACGGCAACGGCCTCGCCGATCTGGGGGAGGGCGGCGACGGCCTCCTCGACGATCCGCGGCGCGACCTTGAGGCCGCCGGTCGTGATGACGTCGTCGATGCGCCCGTCGACGTGGAGGACGCCGTCGTCGTCGAGGTGGCCGACGTCGTCGGTGCGGAACGTGCCCGGTCTGGGGAAGGCGGCGGCGGTGCGTTCTGGGTCGGCGAGGTAGCCGGCGGCGACGGTCGGGCCGGTGAGGTGGATGCGTCCGGTGCTCTCGTCGAGGTCGACGCGGGTGCCGTCGAGGGGGCGTCCGGAGTAGACGCAACCGCCGGCGGTCTCGCTCATGCCGTAGGTCGTCACGGCGGTGACGTCGGCGGCAGCGGCGCGCTCGAGCAGGCGCGGGTCGGTGGCGGCGCCGCCGACGAGGACGGCGGCGAACCGCGCGAGCCGCTCGGTCGCGTCGACGTCGTCGAGCAGCCGGACGAGCTGGGTCGGGACGAGCGAGACGTATGCCGGTGCGCTGGGTTGGTCGGGCATCGTGTCGACGGCGTCGATGAAGGCCCGTGGAGTGAAGCCGGTGGACGTGTCCACGACGTGCGGGGCGCTGTCGGCGGTGATGGCGCGCAGGAGGACCTGGAGGCCGGCGATGTGGTGGCCGGGGACGGTGAGCAGCCACGTGCCGGGACCGTCGAGGCGGGCATGGGTGGCGTCGATGCTGGCGCGCAGGTTGGTGCTCGTGAGCATCGCCCGCTTGGGGGTGCCGGTCGAGCCCGAGGTGCCGATGACGACGGCGAGGTCGCCGTCGGTGTCGCTGTCCTCGCGGGCCCAGTCCGGTGCGAGCACCGGGGGAGGCGAGCCCGCGGCATACGGCGCGATGGGTCGGCCACCGTCGAGCGCACGCGCGAGTCGCGGGAGGAGGTCGAGCACGGCCGGGCCGGTCGGCACGGCGAGCGGCTCGATCCTCATACGGTCAACTCTAGGCAGCGGCGCCGAAGCGGAGGACGATGGCGGGATGGACGCCGAGTTCGCGGCATACCTCGAGCGGGTCCGGGCGCACCGGGCGGAGCTGGGTGAGTCGATGGCGGCCCTCGACGCGGCACTCGCGCTGCCGGTGGGGCTGGGGTCGCTGTGGCGTCGGCGGGTGCGGGCCGCGCTGACCGAGCTGGCGCACGACCTGCGCGACCACCGTTCGCTCACCGAGGCCGAGGGTGGGCTGTATGCCGACGCGGTGGCGCGGGCGCCGCGGCTCGCGTCCGTGGCGGCAGTGCAGCTGGCCGAGCACGGGGAGTTCGTCGAGATCGTGGAGCGGCTGCTGGGCGAGCGGGAGTCGGGGCTCGATGGTGCGGATTCCGTTGCGGCACATCGGGAAGCGGCGACGGATCTGGTCGGGCGGCTCGTGCGGCACCGGCAGCGGGGCGCGGATCTGATCTATGAGGCGTACGAGGTCGACATCGGCGGCTCCGACTGAGACACCCTCCGCTGAGCCGTGCGTCGCGCTGTCAGGCACGGTGCCCCCGAACCGACGGACGTGCAAGAGGCGTGCTGTGCCGGGCTTGCGGCGTCACTCCACGCACGAGAGCGGCCGGGCGTCGCCGCATTGCCTGTCCGTCGGTCCGCCCAGGTGAGCGGACGGCACCGGCTGCGGCCCAACTCGGGCGCGCGGACGGCATACGACGGCGGCTCACCGAGGTGGGCGGACGGCATACGGCACAGGCTCAGAAGTACCAGGGGAAGGGGGACCAGTCGGGGTCGCGCTTTTCGAGGAACTGGTCGCGGCCCTCGACGGCCTCGTCGGTCATGTAGGCCAGCCGGGTCGCCTCGCCCGCGAACACCTGTTGGCCCATGAGCCCGTCGTCGGCGAGGTTGAACGCGAACTTCAGCATCCGTTGTGCCTGAGGGGACTTCGCCATGATCTCGCGGGCGACCTGGAGGGCGTCGGCCTCGAGCTCGGCGTGGTCGCTGACGATGTTGACCGCGCCCATGCGGTGCATGTCCTCCGCGGTGTAGGTGCGACCGAGGAAGAAGATCTCGCGGGCGAACTTCTGGCCCACTTGTCTGGCGAGATAGGCCGAGCCGTAGCCACCGTCGAAGGAGCCGACGTCGGCGTCGGTCTGCTTGAAGCGGGCCCGCTCGCGGCTGGCCATCGTCAGGTCGCAGACGACGTGGAGCGAGTGTCCGCCACCGGCGGCCCAGCCGTTGACGAGCGCGATGACGACCTTGGGCATCGTGCGGATGAGGCGCTGCACCTCGAGGATGTGCAGCCGGCCGCCCTCGGCCTTGACCCGCCGCTCGTCCACGCCACCGGCCGTGTCGTCGTCGGTGCCCTCGGCGGCGTACTGGTAGCCGCTCCGGCCGCGGATGCGCTGGTCGCCACCGGTGCAGAACGCCCAACCGGAGGTCTCCTTCGACGACCCCTCCCGCGGGGACGGACCGTTGCCGGTGAGCAGGACGACGCCCACATCAGGGGTGCGGCGGGCGTGGTCGAGGGCGCGGTACAGCTCGTCGACGGTGTGCGGCCGGAAGGCGTTGAGGACCTCCGGCCGGTCGAAGGCGATCCGCACCGCCCCGAGGTCGCGCGCCCGGTGGTAGGTGATGTCGGTGAAGTCGAAGCCGTCGACCTCGTCCCACGCCGCCGGGTCAAAGGTCTCGCTGACGCCCTCGATCGCACTCACGCAGTCGAGCCTAACGAGCCTGCGCACCGCCCTCGCCGAGGACCACCACGTCGAGCTGCGAGAAGCGGCGGAACCCTCGGTCAAAGGTGACGAACCGAGCTCCCAGGGCGAGGGCCTGGGCCGCGAGCCAGACGTCGCTGAGATCGCCTCCCCGCAGGCCAAGTCGCGTGACGAGGTTCTGGAAATGCTCCCACGCGGCGGGAAGCGCAGGGGCCGACAGCGCGGCCGGTGCAGACCTGACGGCTGCACAGAACTCGAGGGCCTGGTCCGGGCTCAGGGGATTGGCCATGAGCCGACGATGTGTGGTGATGCGGCAGGTACTCACCAGGGTGGAGTCGAGCACAGCAACGGTCTCGGATCCTCCCAGCCTGGACTGGAGGATGTGGCGGGCCTCTTCGTGGTGGCTGCTGGTCGGGTCGAGGGCGTAGACGAAGACGTTGGCATCGAAGGCGATCATCGGGCGGGCTCGTTGTCTCCCAGGGCGTCGGCCAGGGCCTCCTTGTCGAGAATGTCGACGAGGAGGCCCCCACCGGGGAAGGTGGGCAGGACGAAGTCCACCCGTGGGGCTTCGGCTCTGCGGACCAGGTGCTCGCGCAGTGCCGTTTCGAGCACCTTGCTCACCGTCTGGTTCGTCTGGGCCGCTTCGAGGCGCGCCTCGTGGAGCAGGGCCTCATCGATCGTGACGGTCGTCCGCATGGCATCAGTGCATCATGCTGGTGCATCACGATGCAAACACCTGTGGAAAACGCGACGGCGCTGTCGGTGAGGTGTGTCAGCCTGTCGTTCTCGTCGGCATCGGCGCCGACGTCCGAACGGGGAGGAATGACATGCAGGACAACATCGTGCGGCTCGACCGGGACCGGGACCTGGAGCCGGACTGGCGTGAGTACCTGGACGGTGACGACGACGAGTTCGGGGCCGAGGACCCCTACGACTCCTGGGGCGTCGATCCGTCCTACGGCCAGCCGACGTCGCACCTGGGCGACCTGCTCGAGATCGTCGTCATCGACGACCGCGTCGTCGACGTCCGCAAGCGGCGGGTCAGCGGCACGGCATACGAGCGAGATGCCGAGCTGCTCGGGCGCCACCGGCCGGTGCAGCCGCCCAGACCACCGGAGCCCGCCCAGCACGAGAAGACGCTCGCATGGCTCGCCCTGCTGGTGGGCGGCGAGCAGTCGCTGGCGGCGATGGACGCGTACCCGCTGCCCGTCGAACCCCTCGACCTATCCGACGTCGGCGACGACATGCGCGAGCGGTTGCGGCGCATCGACGGCGCGATGACTGGGGTTGCCGAGATGCTCTTCGAGTCCGAGGTGCTCACTGCGGCCCGCCGCGTCCTTCGGGCGGCGGTGCTCTCCCGACCGGGAGTGCTGACCGCCAGCATGTCCGACGAGCGGATGGCCTGCGCCGTGCTCGCCACAGCCGCGAAGGCCAGCGACCTCCTCGGGCGAGGTCGAGGAGTCTCGATGAGCGTGCTCCAGGAGCTCTTCGGCCTGCGGTCGGCGCCGACGGAGAAGGCCCACGCCATTGCCGGCGCGGTGTGCCGCCAGAACGCCCTCGTGGGTGGGTGGCAGCGGCCGGTCCTCGACGTGCCGATCCTCGGCTCGGCGGACTACCTCGTGAGCTCGTTCCGTCAGGAGCTCATCGTGACCCGGGACGCGGCACTCGCCCTGCGCGCCGCGACCCCGGCAGCGGAGGAGTCCAGGCAGCAGTAGTTTCGGGGCATGGCACTGCTCTGGTACACCGTCGTCGTCGACTGCGAGGACATCGCCGCCCAGGCGCGGTGGTGGGCCGAGACCCTCGGCTGGAAGATCGGGTTCGAGAACGGCGAGGAGGTCGTCATCGCCCCGCCCGAAGCGACCGAGGACGTCGTCGAGACGCTCGAGGAGTGGCGCACTCAGCGCCAGGAGATCGTCTTCGTCCCCGTGCCGGAGGGCAAGACGGTGAAGAACCGGCTGCACATCGACCTCGCCCCGCACACGAGCCAGGACCGGGACGCCGAGATCGCGTCCCTGCTCGAGCGCGGTGCGAGGCTCGCCGACGTCGGGCAGACCGACGACGCGACCTGGACGGTCCTCACCGACCCGGAGGGCAACGAGTTCTGCGTCCTGTCGAGCCGCGACCGCTGACCGGGCTCGCCGCGAGCCACTCACCGGGCGCCCGAGCGACCGCGCGGTAACCCCCGCGGCATCTGGTTGGCTATGGCAATGAGCACCGACGCCGTCACCGCCGACCCGTCCACCTCGGGAAGCGAGCCGCGCTGGCGGCTCATCGGCCCCGGCCTCATCGTGGCCGCCACCGGTGTCGGCGCCATCGACCTCGTCGCCACCCTCATCGCCGGCCAGAAGTACGGCTACGCCCTGCTCTGGGCGGTCATCGTCGGCTGCATCATGAAGGTCGTCCTCGTCGAGGGCGCCGGTCGCTACTCCCTCGCGAGCGGCAACACGATCTACGAGGGCTGGTCGAGTCTCGGTGTCTGGACGCACATCTACTTCGTGCCATACATCGTCATCTGGGGCTTCGTCTACGGCGCCGCCGCGATGGCCGGCACGGGGCTGCCGCTGCACTCGCTCTTCCCGGTCCTGTCGGTCACGTGGTGGGGCATCCTCTCCGGGCTCATCGGCCTCGTCCTCGTGTGGTTCGGCCGGTATGCCGTGTTCGAGAAGGTCTGTGCCGCGCTCGTCGCGCTGATGTTCGTGACGATGGTCGGTGCGGCCCTGCTCACCGTCCCGAACCTGCCGGACATGGCCAAGGGCCTCATCCCGACCATCCCCGACGGCGCGCTGATCAACGTGCTCTCCGTGGCCGGCGGCGTCGGCGGCACGATCACCCTCGCGGCCTACGGTTACTGGCTGCGCGAGAAGGGCTGGGACACACCACAGTTCATGCGGGTCATGCGCCTCGACAACCGGGTGGCCTACACGGTCACCGGCATCTTCGTCGTCTCGACGCTCATCGTCGGCGCCGAGCTCCTCTACTCCGCGAACATCGCCGTCAGCACCGGCGACAAGGGCCTGCTCGACCTCTCCGGTGTCCTGCAGGACCGCTACGGCACGTGGGCCGGCAAGGTCTTCCTCGTCGGCTTCTGGGCGGCCGCCATGTCCTCCCTCATCGGGGTGTGGAACGGCGTCTCGCTCATGTTCGCCGACCTCGTGGGGCACCTGCGCAAGCTGCCCCAGGACGACCCTGAGCGGGGCCTCGGTGGCCGCTGGTACAAGGCCTACATCCTCTGGCTGACCTTCCCGCCGATGATCATGATGTTCCTCGGCAAGCCGGTCTGGCTCATCCTCGCCTACGGCGTCCTCGGCGCGTTCTTCATGCCGTTCCTCGCGATCACCCTGTTGTGGATCCTCAACTCCGACAGGGTTCCTCGCGAGTGGCGCAACCACTGGTGGTCCAACCTGCTGCTCTCGCTGACGACGCTCGCCTTCGTCGCGCTCGCCCTCAACGAGCTGCGCAAGCTGATTGTCGAATGAGCGAACAGCCCTCTCCTGACGAGCTGCTCGCGTCACTCCACGTCGTCTCGATCCCGATGCGGGTGCGTTTCCGCGGTGTGACCGAGCGTGAGGTCGCCCTCGTCGAGGGTCCCGCCGGATGGGGCGAGTTCGGTGCGTTCCTCGAGTACGAGCCGCCCGAGGCGTCGCGCTGGCTGCGCGCCGCCGTCGAGGCTGCGTGGACGGGGTGGCCCGACCCGGTGCGCGACACCGTGCCGGTCAACGCCACCGTGCCCGCGGTCGCCCCGGACGCGGTGCCCGGTGTGCTGGGCCGGTTCCCGGGCGCCACGACCGCGAAGGTCAAGGTCGCCGAGCGCGGTCAGTCACCGGACGATGACGTATGCCGGGTGGCCGCCGTGCGCGAGGCCCTCGGCCCGTCCGCGAAGGTCCGCATCGACGCCAACGGCGCCTGGGACGTCGACACGGCGACGGACACCCTCCGCCGCCTCGCGGCATACGAGATCGAGTATGCGGAGCAGCCCTGCGCGACGGTCGAGGAGCTGCGCGACCTGCGAGTCACGTTGGCGCGCAAGGGAATCGACGTGCCCATCGCCGCGGACGAGTCGATCCGCAAGGCGGAGGACCCACTTCGCGTGCGTGACCTCGAGGCTGCCGATGTGATCGTCGTCAAGGTCGCGCCGCTCGGGGGAGTGCGGGCCGCCCTCGACATCGTCGCCGAGACCGGTCTGCCTGCTGTCGTGTCCTCGGCGCTCGACACGAGCGTGGGCATGGCCGCCGGGGTCGCCCTCGCCGGCGCGCTGCCCCGGCTGGACCACGCCTGCGGGCTCGGCACCGTCGCGCTCCTCGAGGGTGACGTCACGGCCCACTCACTCGTGCCCCGCGACGGCACCCTGCCCGTCCGCCGCGTCGACCCCGACCCGGCCCTGCTCGAGCGCTGGGCCGCGTCGCCCGAGCGTCATGACTGGTGGCGCGACCGTGTGGCCCGGGCCTGGGGATAACGACCGCAGCCGGTGCCGCCCACGCGCCAGACTGTCTACATGGCTTCGGACACGACGAGCGGTGCCCTCCCGACGGCGGCACGCCTGACCTTCCTCGCGATGGTGCCCGTCCATCTCGTCGTGCTGGTGTGGGGTGGGTTCGGCCACGTCGTCCTCGCCACGTGCGGCGGCTGGATGATCTTCGCGTATGTGCTCTTCGTCGGCCCGGTCCTCTTCGTATGCCTGGCGATCACGACGGTGCTGTCCTTCTTCCGCCGCGAACGGCCACGCACGCTGCCGGTGCCGCAGGTCGTGACGCTCTGGGTGGTGTGGCTGGGGCTCATCGTCTTCGGCACCTTCCTCGCAGACTTCGGGGACGTCGAGGGATCCCAGTGCTCGGTCCTCGGGGACACGTCCGAGCAGATCGGCCTCTCGAACGTCCTCGCTGCCAGCGGCCTCGGCGTGGCGGGCCTGGCATGGGTGGCCCTGACCGTCCTCCAGGCCGTGGGCCTCGCCCGGCAGGGCCGTACGAAGCATGACCCGAGGATGATAGCGTCATGATACTGTCATGGTATGGCGACCCTGCAAGTGAAGAACGTCCCGGACGAGCTCTATGCCGCGGTCAAGGAGCGGGCCGCGAAGGAGCACATGACCGTGAGCGACCTCGTGCTGCGCAACCTTCGCCGCGAGGTCGAGCGCATGTCCGTGGATGAGTGGCTCGAGCGGGTCACCTCTCGACGGGCGGGAGAGCCTCCCCGCGACATCGACGTCCAAGCCGTGATGGATGAGGTCAGAGCGGAACTCGGGTGACGGTCGTCGTCGACGCGAGTGCCCTCGTTGACCTCTTGGTCGCCTCGCCGAAACAGGTGCGCGCCGCGCAGGCGCTGCGGGGCGCCGGTGAGCTGCTCGCGCCGGATCTGCTGTTCGCTGAGGTGACCTCCGCGCTGGCCCGAATGCACCGTGCCGGCAGGTTGACCGAGGATGACGCGCGTCGGGCGATCGACGACCTGGTGGACTTCCCTGTGACCTCGGTGCCCCATCGCGCATTGACCCCGGCTGTGTGGGGTCTGCGTCACAACATTCGCGTCTCCGATGCGTACTACGTGTCTCTGGCCCAGGAGTTCGGTGCACCCTTGGTGACTTCAGACCTTCGGCTCGCTCGTGGGGCCAGCGGTGTTGCCATCGTCACCATCACCTGAGGAGGGTGACACCTGTGATCCAGCTGAGATGGGTGTGGGTGTTCCTGGACACCCCCGAGGCCGATGCGCCGGCGTCCGAGGCGTTCTGGCGTCGCGTGACCCGGACCCACCTCTCCTCGAGGCGGGGTGGGCGAGCCGAGTTCGCGACGCTCCTGCCGGAGCAGGGCGATCCGTGGCTCAAGGTCCAGCGCATCACCGACAGCCCAATCGGCGGCAAGGTCCACCTCGACCGCGACGTGGATGACGTCGACACCGCCGCGGCCGAGGCCACGCGGCTCGGCGCGATGGAGGTCCGCCGTGACCCCGACGGCACGGTTGTCGTCATGCGTTCCCCGGGCGGCTTCGTCTTCTGCATCACGTCGTGGGCGGACCACGACAGCGCCACCACGCAGGTGCGCGGCGGCCAGCCGGACCTCCTCGACCAGGTGTGCCTCGACGCGCCGAGCGAGGCGTATGCCGTCGAGCTCGCCTTCTGGGAGCGGCTCACCGGGTGGTCGCGAGGCGAGGACAACTACGCCGAGTTCACCTCGCTGGAGCGACCGGACGGCATACCGGTCAAGCTGCTCGTGCAACGCCTCGGTGAGCCGACCGGCACGGTCCGCGGGCACCTCGACTTCGCGACCCACGACCGCGAGGCCAGCGTCGAGACCCACGTCGCCGCGGGCGCCAAGGTCGTGAGCGTCCACGACGGGTGGCACGTCATGCGCGACCCCGTCGGGCGCACCTACTGCCTCACCCGGCGGACACCCTGACCGTTCGCCTTCCGTGACGACGGGGCGCGGGTTAGCGTGGCCCCACCGACGCACGTGGAGGTGCGATGGCGATCAGAGGCCTCAAGGGCAGGCGGGACGCGCTCGAGCGCGCCCGGGGCGCGTGGGCACAGGACCATGCCACGCCGCCGGCGGAGGTGCCGGACGAGATCGTCGAGAGCTGGAACCGCAGTGCCGACCACGTCTCCGACGACGTCACCGAGGCACCGATGGCGGACCCTGACGAGACCCGTCAGCAGTTCGAGGCATCGCCGCTGCACGTCGCCGTCGGCCAGCTCGAGGCCGAGCTGCGCCGGGTCGCCGAGGACGGCGACCTCGTCGTCGCCGTCACCGACGCGGACACCCGGCTGCTGTGGACCTATGGCGGGCGGGTCATGCGGCGCAAGGCCGAGAGTGTGAACTTCGTGCCGGGCGGACGCTGGGACGAGGACAGCGTCGGCACCAACGCCCTCACCCTCGCCCAGCGCACCGGACGCACCCAGACGGTCTTCTCCGCCGAGCACTACGCGCCGATCGTGCACAACTGGGTCTGCTGGGCCGCGCCGGTGCGCGACCTCGCGACGGGGGAGCAGCTCGGCGTCCTCGACCTGTCGACGACGTGGGACCGAACCCACCCCATCGGCGCGGCCACCGCGACCGCCCTGGCCAGCCTCCTCGAGCGGGAGATCCCGCGAGCAGGCTTGGGAGACAGCACAACTCGCGCCGGCAGCGGCCTCACCCTGCGCATCCTCGGAGCCGCCGAGGCGCACGTCGACGGCACCCGCCTGCTGCTCACCAGGCGACAGAGCGAGATCCTCGCCCTGCTCGCCCTGCACCCCGAAGGGCTCAGCCTCGACGCCCTGCACGCCGCGCTCTACGGCGACGCCCGCGTCTCGACCTCGACCCTCAAGGCCGAGGTGTCGCACCTGCGCCAGGCCCTCGGCGGGAGACTCCTGTCGCGCCCCTACCGTCTCGACCTTCCCGTCGCGTGCGACGCCACCGAGGTGATGCGCGCGGTCCGCAGCGGCGACGTCGACGCCGCGGTGACGGCATACGGAGGAGACCTCGTGCCGGGCACGGACTCGCCGGAGCTGACCTCGACCGGCGAGTACCTCGCGGTCGCCGTGCGCGAGTCCCTGCTCGCGGACCCGCGACCCGACGTCGTCGTGCGGTATGCCCGCGCCGTCCCCTACGACACCGAGGTCACCGAGCGCGCGCTCGCCGTGCTCGGGGAGCGGCAGCACCCGGTGAAGGCCGAGCTCGCGGCGATCCTCGCGGCCAACCGCTGACGGCCAACCGCTGACGGTCGGCAGTCCCGCGAGCGGCCAACCTTTGACCAACCCGGCCTCTCCTAGCGTCCGCAGGGACGGGTGACGCAGCGGAGCGTCGCCGCAGGACAAGGAGGTCTGGTCATGGCTGCATCGAACACCTATGCGCCCCCGAACACCGACGGATCGAAGGTCACCCTGCCGGGACATCTCGACAACTTCATCGGCGGCAAGTGGGTGCCCGCGCAGGACGGTGAGACGTTCGAGGACATCTCGCCCGTCGACGGCAAGGCGTTCGTCACGGTCGCGCGCAGCAAGTCCGCCGACATCGACGCCGCCGTGCAGGCCGCGCACGACGCCAAGGAGGCGTGGGGTCGCACGTCGACGACCGAGCGGAGCAACATCCTGCTCAAGATCGCCGACCGGCTCGAGGAGAACCTCGAGCAGCTCGCGGTGCTCGAGGCGTGGGAGAACGGCAAGCCCGTGCGCGAGACGCTCGCCGCCGACCTGCCGCTCGCGGTCGACCACTTCCGCTACTTCGCCGGCGCGGTGCGCGCCCAGGAGGGTGGCATCTCCGAGATCGACCACGACACGATGGCCTACCACTTCCACGAGCCGCTCGGCGTCGTCGGGCAGATCATCCCGTGGAACTTCCCGATCCTGATGGCGACGTGGAAGCTCGCCCCGGCCCTCGCCGCCGGCAACTGTGTCGTTCTCAAGCCGGCCGAGCAGACGCCCGCGTCGATCCTGCGGGTCGTCGAGCTCATTGCCGACCTGCTGCCCGACGGCGTCCTCAACGTCGTCAACGGGTTCGGCGTCGAGGCCGGCAAGCCGCTCGCCTCGCACGACGGCATCGCCAAGGTCGCCTTCACCGGGGAGACGACGACGGGCCGGCTCATCATGCAGTACGCGTCGCAGAAGATCATCCCGGTGACGCTCGAGCTCGGCGGCAAGAGCCCGAACGTCTTCTTCGCCGACGTCATGGCGGCCGACGACGCGTTCTTCGACAAGGCGCTCGAGGGCTTCGCGATGTTCGCGCTCAACCAGGGCGAGGTCTGCACCTGCCCGTCGCGCGCGCTCGTCCAGGAGTCGATCTACGACGAGTTCATGGAGCGCGCCATCGCCCGCGTCGAGGCGATCACGACGGGCAACCCACTCGACCCCGACGTCATGGTCGGCGCGCAGGCGAGCAGCGACCAGCACGAGAAGATCCTCAGCTACCTCGACATCGGCAAGCAGGAGGGCGCAAAGGTCCTCACCGGCGGCTCGGCCCGCACCGTCGAGGGTCTCGAGGGCGGGTACTACGTCGAGCCGACGGTCTTCGAGGGCGACAACTCGATGCGGATCTTCCAGGAGGAGATCTTCGGGCCCGTCCTGTCGGTCACGAAGTTCACCGACCAGGACGACGCCCTGCGCATCGCCAACGACACGCTCTACGGCCTCGGCGCCGGCGTCTGGTCGCGCGACATGAACACGGCATACCGCATGGGCCGCGGCATCGAGGCGGGCCGGGTCTGGGTCAACTGCTATCACCAGTACCCCGCGCACGCCGCGTTCGGTGGCTACAAGCAGTCCGGCATCGGCCGCGAGAACCACAAGATGATGCTCGACCACTACCAGCAGACGAAGAACCTGCTCGTCAGCTACAGCCCCGACAAGCTGGGCTTCTTCTGATGGAGCCCTTCACCGGCGGCGGTGAGGCCGGCGTCCGCGTCACACCAGGCGACATGACGCGCGTCGACCTCACCGCCGCGGCGGCCACCCTCCTCGCGAAGCTCGAGGGGGTCCACGGGCCGCTGATGTTCCACCAGTCCGGCGGGTGCTGCGACGGGTCCTCGCCGATGTGCTTCCCGGTTGGTGAGTTCATGACCTCGGAGGCGGACGTGATGCTCGGGGTGCTCGCGCCCGAAGGCGTCACCCCGATCGAGTTCTGGATGAGCACGTCGCAGTACGAGTACTGGAAGCACACCCACCTCACCGTCGACGTCGTGCCCGGGCGCGGGTCGGGGTTCTCTGTCGAGGCACCCGAGGGCGTGCGCTTCCTCATCCGCTCGCGCCTCATGACGCAGGAGGAGCTGGTCGCGTTCGGGCTGCTGTGACGCGAGGTCGTCTTGTTGGCCCGTGCGCGCGTATGCCGGCGGCGCGCCCGCCCCGTCGCAACTTTCCCGCCCCATGGCAGAAGGTTGAGTGAGGCACGACTTCTGTTCCCCTCACTCGCTCAAGGTTCCCGCATGGGGCGGGAAAGTTGAGGTGCTGGAGCGGTCGTAGGCTCACCTCTCGTGCCGCTCCTCCTCGACCTCGAACCGCTGAGGAGCAACCCGGACTACCGGCGGCTGTATGCCGGCTTCACCCTCTCGAACATCGGCTCCCAGCTCGCGGTCGTCGCCATCGGCCTGCAGGTCTACGACCTCACGAGGTCGACGGCATCGGTCGGCATTGTCGGGCTCTGTGCGCTCGTGCCGCTCGTCGTCATGGGGCTCTACGGCGGGACGCTCGTCGACCACTTCGACCGGCGCGTCGTCGGGCTCGTCGCGCAGGCCGTGGCGTTCGCCGTGTCGGTGCTCTGCGCGCTGCAGGCCTGGCTCGGCAACACCGAGGTGTGGGTGCTCTATGCGCTCGTCGCCGCATGGAACGCGGCCTTCGCCGTGTCGTCACCGGCGCGCACCTCGATCTACCCGCGCATCCTGCGGCGCGAGCAGCTGCCCGCGGCCAACGCCCTGTCCGTCTTCGCGATGAACGCGTCGATGACGGTGGGGCCGCTGCTGGCCGGACTCCTCGTCGACTGGGGCGGCTTCAAGACGGCGTACACCGTCGACGCCGTCATCACCACGGCCGCACTGTGGGGACTGGCCCGACTGCCTTCTCTCCCAACGGAACCCGTCGACGGTGCACTCGACGGTGACGACGCCGGAAGCCGGGTCGCGACCAGGAGGCGCGCACCCGGCATACGGTCGGTGCTCGACGGGTTCGCCTTCCTCGCGACGCGACCCAACGTCCGCATGACCTTCGTCGCGGACATCGCGGCGATGGTGCTCGCGCAGCCGCGGGTGCTCTTCCCGGCGGCGGGTGCGGTGATCTTCGGCGGGGGAGCGACGACGGTCGGCGCGCTGTCGGCGGCCGCGGCCGTGGGCGGGATCGGGGCGATGTTCTTCTCGGGCCGGCTCGGGACGGTGATCCACCAGGGCCGCGCCATCATGATCTCGATCGTCGGCTGGGGCGCCGCCATCGCCGGGTTCGGTGCGGCGATGCTCGCCGCCGGCGGGGTGCTGACCCGCGGGCAGGCGCTCTGGGTGGGGCTCGCCGCGATGGCGGTCGCGGGTGCCTCGGACTCGGTGAGCGCGGTTTTCCGCACGACGATCCTGCAGTCGGCGACGCCGGACCACCTGCGCGGCCGGCTGCAGGGCGTCTTCATCGTCGTCGTCGCGGGCGGGCCGCGGCTGGGCGAGCTGCTCGGCGGGTTCGTCGCCGAGGGCGTGGGTGAGGGCTGGACGGCCGTCGCGGGTGGGCTGGCCTGTGTCGCAGCGATCCTCGTGCTCGCGCGGGCGCAGCCGGGGTTCCTCCGCTACGACGCACGCACCCCGACACCGTGACACCGCCTAGATTGGCCGAGAACGGCATACGGCTCTGCGACGGCGACAAGGAGGACGACGCATGAGCGAGGCGACGGCAACGCAACGACCGGCCCGGAACGAGTCCATGCTCACGGTCATCGTCGCGTTCGCGGCCAACCTGCTCATCGCGCTCGCCAAGACCGTCGCGGCCGTGGTCACCGGGTCGGCGTCGATGGTCGCCGAGGCAGCGCACTCGTGGGCCGACACCGGCAACGAGGTGTTCCTGCTCATCGGGTCCCGTCGGTCGGTGAGGCCGGCGGACGAGCGCCACGTGCTCGGGTGGGGACGCGTCGGCTACATCTGGTCGATGTTCGCGGCCTTCGGGCTCTTCAGCGTCGGCGCCGCCGTCTCGGTCTGGCACGGCGTCACCTCGCTCACCGCACCGGCGAGCGAAGGCGAGACGCCGGCATACGGCTGGGCCTGGGCGGTCCTCGGCATCGCCTTCGTCCTCGAGGGCACGTCGTTCCTGCAGGCCCTGCGTGAAGCGCGCTCACTCGCGGCCCGGCGGCGCCTGCATCCGTTGCGCTACATCAGGATCACGTCGAACCCGATGTTGCGGTCGGTCTTCGCCGAGGACCTGTCCGCGCTCATCGGGCTCGTCATCGCGGGGATCGGGATCGGGCTGCACCAGGTCACCGGCGACCCGCGATGGGACGCCGCCGGCTCGATCGCGGTGGGCCTGCTCCTCGGGGTCGTCGCGATCTTCCTCATCCGGCGCATTATGGACTTCCTCGCCGGCGAGACGGTGACGCCGTTGGCGCGCAACCTCGCGCTGCGCGGCCTGCTGGACCACCCGGACATCGAGCGGGTGAGCTTCTTGTTCATGGAGTGGATCGGCGCCGACCGGATCCTGCTCGTCGCGGCCGTCGACCTCGTCGGCGACAGGTCCGAGTCCGACGTGGCCGCGCGACTGGCACAGATCGGTGAGGAGCTGAGTGCGGTCCCGCAGGTGGAGCGCGCGGTCCTCACCCTGACTCCGCCCGGTGACGACACGGCGCTCGAGCCGGGGGAGCTGCCGAGTTGGTACCTCAGCGGCTGACGCGGTCGTTCAACGGCTGAGGCGGTCGTTCAGCGGGAGGCCGAGGAGGGCGTTCTCGACGACCTCGGCGAGGGCGGGATGGATCCAGTACTGCCCGCGCGCCACCTCACGCGCCGACTGCCCGAAACTCGCCGCCTGGATGAGCGGCTGGATCAGGGTCGAGGCGTCCGGGCCCATGCAGTGCGCGCTGATGATGCCGCCGGAGTCCGGGTCCGCGCAGACGACGAGGATCGAGGTCGTGTCCTCGAGCGCCCAGCCGTATGCCGTGTCGCCGAAGGCCTGCGTGTAGCTCACGTAGGGGGTCCCCGCCTCGTCGAGCTCGGCCCGGGTGGGCCCGAACGCCGCGACCTGCGGGTGCCCGAAGACGGCGTGCGGCACGAACCGGTGGTCGGCCTCGACCGGCCCCTCGCCTGGGAGGCGGCCCGCGTCGACCGCGACGTTGTGGGCGACGACCCGCGCCTCGTGGTTCGCGACGTGCTTGAGCTGCCACGAGTTCGCGACGTCGCCGAGCGCCCAGACACCGTCGGCTGTGGTGCGTTGCTGCGCGTCGACCCTGACGACGCCCCAGTCGTCGAGCTCGATGCCGCCGGCCTCGACGTCGAGCCGCGCGCCGTTCGGGGTGCGGCCGACGGCGACGAGCACGGCGTCGGCCTCGACGTCGGTGGCGCCGTCGCGACCCATGAGCCCGAGCGTCCAGGTGCCCTCGGGGGAACGCGACGCCGAGGCGACGACGGTGTCGAGGCGCAGGTCGTGACGGCCGCGGGAGAGCTCGGTGTAGCGGCGGGAGATCTCGGCGTCCTCTGTCCGCAAGAGCGCGCCCGAGCGCTGGATCTGGGTGACCTCGACGCCGAGCGCGCCGAAGACGTGCGCGAACTCGCACGCGACGAACCCGCCGCCCACGATCGCGAGCCGACGCGGCAGCTCGTCGATGCGCATGATCGTGTCGCTCGTGTGCACGCCGCGCTTGGGGTCGACCCGGTCGAGGCCGTCGACGTCGAGCAGGTCCGCGCGCGACCCGGCCGCGACGACGACCCGGTCGGCGGTGATCTCCTCACCGGTGTCGAGCGCGAGGCGACGCCTCCCCACGAAACGCGCGCGGGCGGCATACAGGGTGACGAAGTCCTGGCTGCGCCGGTAGCGCTCGCCGCCGGCGGAGATCTCGTCGATGCGGTTCGTGAAGATGCGGTCGCGGATGGCGGGCCAGTCGACGGTGGCTGGGGCGCTGTCGACCGTCACGCCGAGCCGGCGCGCCTCGTGGGCCTCGGTGATGCGGTCGGCCGGGAGGACGAGCATCTTCGTGGGGATGCAGCCGACGTTGAGGCAGGTGCCGCCGAACGTGCCCTCCTCGACGATCGCGATGTCGAGACCTTCGAGCTCGGGCGTGACGAGCGAGTTCCCCGACCCGGACCCGATGATGATGAGGTCGTGGTGGCGCGCCATGACGGCAGCGTATGCCGCGTGCCTCCGTCGCGAGTCGGAGGTGCTGTTCCGTCGTGGGCCGGATGCGCGGGCTCGCTCTGGCAAGTCATGGTGGTGGGCATGAGGCAGAGAAGTCAGGTGTGGGGTTCGGTCGCGGTCGCCGTCCTCATGACCGTCGCCGTGGGGCTGTTGTCGCCGCTGCTCATCGACGACCCGGGTGCACGGTGGGCCGGCTATGTCGCGGGCGCGGTCCTGGCCGTGGCGTTGTGGGTCGGTCTCTTCTTCGGGCAGTGGGGTGCACGGGCGGGCAAGGGCGGCCGCGGTGGGCGAGTGCTGCCATCGGCGTCGTCCTTCCTCAGCGCCGCGGCGATCGCCGTCGCGTTGGGTACGGCGATGGTGCTGGCGGTGGGCAACCTCGCCGGGTGGTCGATCGGTGCGGTCCTCGCCATCGCGACGTCGGGCGGGTGGGCCGCCCGTCGGACCGACTCGTCCTGACGCCCCGGGGGGACGTCGTGCGGTCACCCGAGTTGTCCACAGGGGGCGGTGTGTGGGCGGTCTGTCCACAGGAGAGGGACTTGGCGGTCGACACGGGTTGTGTTGTCGCAGTTGGCTCCTCGCATGGTGGATGCAACGGATCTCAGAAGTCGGGCCCGGCGGTGGCGACGGTCGGCGGAGCGCACGCGCGAGGAGGTGGGCACGCTCGGTGTCGTGGCTCAGCTGAGCTGGCGGGGGCGCACGGCGGACGAGTTCCGTCGGGTCATCTCGGTCAGGGTTCGCGAGCTGCGTGAGCTCGGCGAGCGTGAGGACGCGGTGGCCGACCTGCTCGACCGGGTCGCGGATCGGGTGGAGCAGGCGGCGTGAGCGACCTCGAGGTGACCGGCGGCGAAGGCGGCCTCGAGGTGGCCGTCGATGACCTGCGGGCGGCTGCGACCGTGTTGCGGCGGGTGGCGGCGGCGATCGCCGAGGACGTCGAGGCCGGCGGTTGGGCTGTCGTCGACGTCGGTGTGGGGTCCCTCGGCTCGACCGGGATCCCGGACGCCGACCTCGTCGTCGATGTCGCCCGAGCCCAGTGGGAGGCGCGTCATGTGCGCAGCCGCGTCGACCGGGAAGCCGAGCGGCTGCGCGAGCTGGCGGGGAGCACGGGTCGCGCGGCGACGGCATACGAGGTGACGGAGGGGGCGAACCGTGCCATGGTCGACGCCATTCGACAGCAGGCGCTGCTGCTGACCTGGATGATGACCGAGGCGAGCGGGCGGGTCGGCTACCTCGACGGGGGCGACGCGTGGCCGGTCGAGGTGAGTGAGGTGGGGTCGCGTCCGATGTCGGCGGGTGACGTGCCGACGTCCGCAGCCTCGCTGCTCGCAGGGATCGAACCGCTGACCTCGGACATCGGCGCGCGGGTCATCGAGATCCCGGCGGCTGACGGCTCGACGACGTGGCTCGTGCAGGTGCCCGGGACGCGCGGTGGGATCGAGTCCGGCGGCGAGGACCCGTTGGACTGGACGTCGAACGTCTCGCTCATGCTGCGCTCGACGGCTGCGTCGAAGGCCACGGTGGAACAGGCGCTGGCCCAGGCGCAAGGCGGACGGGCCGGTCCTCGCGACCGTGTCGTCATCGCCGGGTACAGCCAAGGCGGACTTGTCGCGGCGGCCCTCGCCTCCGACCCGGCCTTCACCCGTCGCCACCGGGTCACGCAGATCCTCACGGCCGGGTCCCCGATCGACGCCTTCCCGATTCCAGACGCCACTGCCGTGTTGGCGCTGCAGCACCGCGGCGACCCCATGCCCCAGTTCGATGTCGCGCCGCCACCGGTCCGGCGCAACTGGACGACGGTGCTGGCCTCACCGGCGCGCGGTCCCTCGCCGGACGACGTGTTCGCCGCGCACGAGCTGACGCAGTACGCGCAGACCGCCGTTGAGGCGGACCGCACGCCGGACCCGTCCGTCTCGACGTGGCGCACGAGCTTGGCTCCCGCGGTGACGCTCGCGCCCGGTGCGACGGCGACGGTGCACGACTACCGGTCGCGGCGGGTGCCACAGCGGACGCCCAGACAGGACTGACACAATCGCCGGCGTGACCCCCAAGCTGCTCTTCCGCCGTCTCGCCGTGGCCGAGGCCATCACCTGGGCCCTGCTGCTCATCGGCATGTTCCTCAAGTACGTCACCGAGACCACCGACCTCGGGGTGCGCGTCTTCGGGATGGTCCACGGGGTCGTGTTCATCGCCTACTGCCTGGTGGCGCTCGCGACGTGGGTCAACCAGAAGTGGTCCGTCGGCGTGGGTGTGCTGTCGCTCGTGAGCGCCGTGCCGCCGCTCGCGACGGTGCTCTTCGACCGCCGCGTCGAGAAGGCCGGTTTGCTCGAGGGTCCGTGGCGGTTCGCGCGCGGCGGCGAGGCGCCGTCGTCCCCGCCGGAGCGCCTGCTCGCATGGCTGACCCGCAACCCGGCGATGGCGCTCATCGTCGGTGTCGTCGCCGTCATCGGGCTCACCGGCGTCGCGCTGTTCGTCGGGCCGCCGGCGTCCGGCAGCTGACCTGCGGCGTTCGTGCACCGCTGACATCGCGCGACGCTGACATCGTGCAACGCCGAACTCGTGCAACGCTGACGGCATGAATCCCTCGACCGCGCTCGCTCGCGTCCTCGTCGACGAGCTCGTCCGTGGCGGGGTTCGCGACGTTGTCCTCGCGCCCGGGTCGCGTTCGGCTCCGTTGGCGTATGCCGTCCAGGAGGCCGAGCGCGCCGGTCGCCTGCGGCTGCACGTGCGCGTCGACGAGCGGACGGCCGGGTTCCTCGCGCTCGGGCTCGCGAAGGGGTCGGGCCGGCCGGTGCCGGTCATCACGACGTCGGGGACAGCGGTGGCGAACCTCCACCCGGCCGTGCTGGAGGCGCACCACACGGGCGTGCCTCTGGTGGTTCTGTCCGCGGACCGGCCGGGCGAGCTGCGCGGTACCGGCGCGAACCAGACGACGGTGCAGCCGGGGATGTTCGGGGGAGCGGTGCGGTGGTCGGCCGACCTGCCCGCGCCGGAGTCGGTCTCGTCCGTGGGCGCGTCCCACCGCACGTCGGTATGCCGTGCGCTCGCCGCCGCGGTCGGCGCTTTGGCCGGCGGGCAGCCGATGGCCCACGGTGGCCCGGTCCACCTCAACGTCGCCTTCCGTGACCCCCTCACCCCCGACCAGGACCAACTGATTGCGACTTCGCAGAGCGCCGAGCGCGCCGTCGGCACGGCCGGCACTCTGCGAAGTCGCAATGAGTCGGAGGGGCTGGTGGGGCGGGCCGACGGTGGGCCGTGGGTACGGGTCGCCCAGGGCGTGGCATGGTCGCGCAGCGCTGAGCCCGTCGCGCCGCGGACCCTCGTCGTGCTTGGCGATCTCACCCCCTCTCCCATCACCGCGCGACAGGTGACGGAGTGGGCGGCGGAGCACGCGTATCCCGTTGTGGCAGAACCGTTCGGCGACCATGACCGCACGACCGTCGTCCCCCACGGCCCCCTGCTGCTGACGGCGGGTGACTGGTTGGGATCCCACCTGCCGGACCGTGTCCTCGTCATCGGCCGGGTGACCCTGTCGCGTGCCGTCGCATCGCTGCTGAGGACGGCGGGCGTACGGGTCGAGGTCTTCACGGCGCTGCCCGAGTGGCCCGACCCGAGCCATGTCGCGAGCAGGGTCGACCCGGTCGTCGCGTTCAGCTCTGCTGCCTTGGGGGACGGGGACGGCGAGTGGCTGTCCTCATGGCGGGATGCGGGTTCCTCTGTGACACAGGCTATTTCGTCCGATCCTGCAGCGTGGGGGACCGGTCTCGCAGTGGCGTCGGTCGTCGGCGAGGCCCTGCCGGAGGGTGCCCGGCTCTTCGTCGGATCCTCGAACCCGGTGCGCGACCTCGACCTCGGTATGCCGCCCCGCGCGGCCGCGCTCAACGTCGTCGCCAACCGTGGCCTCGCCGGCATCGACGGCTGTCTGTCGACGGCGGTCGGGCTAGCGCTCACGACCGACGCACCGAGCTATGCGTGGGTCGGCGACCTCACCTTCCTCCACGACGCCAACGCGCTCGCCATCGGATCGGACGAGCCGCGCCCCGATCTCACGATCCTCGTGACCAACGACGGAGGCGGCGGCATCTTCCGCACCCTCGAGCACGGAGCACCGGAACGCAGCTCGGACTTCGGGCGCATCTTCGGTACCCCGACGGGAACCGACTTCGCGGCACTGTGCCGCGCACACGGCATACGGCATGTCCTCGCAGAGACGCGCGACGCGGCAGTCGAGGCGCTTGCCGAGGCTCCCGACGGGATCACCGTCGTCGAGGTGCCCGTCGATCCCGAGTCGCACCGCGACGCCCACGCCCGGCTCCGGCAGGTGGCGGCGGAGGCGTTGGCGGATTCGGTGTGAACGTCGCGGCTTGCGACAATGTGTCCGTGACCAGCACCCCCGAACGCACCGACGTCCTCGTCGTCGGCGCCGGCCCCGCCGGCTCCGCCGCTGCCGCGTGGGCGGCCCGCGCCGGGCGTGATGTCGTCCTCGCCGACGCGGCAGTCTTCCCGCGCGACAAGACCTGTGGTGACGGGCTGACGCCGCGCGCGATCGCCGAGCTGCAGCGGCTCGGGCTCGAGGACTGGGTGCGGGGACACACCGTCAACCAAGGCCTGCGGGCGCACGGGTTCGGGCAGACGCTCGAGCTGCCGTGGCCGGGCGGCTCGCTGCCGTCGTGGGGCTCCGCGGTCGCGCGCACCGAGCTCGACGACCACCTGCGGACCACGGCGCTGAAGTCCGGCGCCGTCGGGGTCGAGGGCGCCAAGGCCGTCGACGCGCGGGTCGAGGGCGGCCGGGTGCGCGGGGTGACCTTCCGGCGTGACGGGGAGACGTTCGAGATCGAGTGCTCGCGTCTCGTCGTCGCTGATGGCGTGCGATCGGGCCTCGGCAAGGTCCTCGGCCGTAAGTGGCACAAGGACACCGTCTATGCCGTGGCCGGGCGCTGCTACGTCGACTCCGACATGGCCGACGACCCGTGGATCAGCTCGCACCTCGAGCTGCGCGACGAGGCCGGGTCGATCGTGTCGGGGTATGGCTGGATCTTCCCGCTCGGGGGCGGTCAGGTGAACGTCGGCGCGGGCACCCTCGCGACGACGAAGCGGCCGGCCGATGTGGCGATCAAGCCGCTCATGGCGAACTACGTCGAGGAGCGGCGGGCGGACTTCGGGCTGCGCGGCGAGGCGCGGATGCCGACGAGCGCGCTGCTGCCGATGGGTGGCGCCGTGTCCGGGGTCGCCGGGCCGAACTGGGCGCTCATCGGCGACGCCGCCGCGTGCGTCAATCCCTTGAACGGTGAGGGGATCGACTACGGGCTGGAGACGGGACGGTTCGTCGTCGACGTCCTCGACACCGACCTGTCCGTCACGTGGCCGGCGCTGTTGCGCGAGCACTACGGTGAGGCGTTCTCCATCGCTCGGCGGCTGGCTGGGATCGCGACGGCGCCTCGGGTCGTGCCGGCCCTGGGGCCGATCGGGATGCGCTCGGACTGGGCCATGACGCTCGCGCTGCGCTGGATGGGCAACTTCGTCACCGACGAGGACCGCGACCGCGCGGCGCGTGTGTGGCGCTGGGCCGGGCGTCGGTCGGTGGGTCTGGACGCGCGCCCGCCCTTCACCTGATCTTCCCCTGACCCTCGCCTCGCCACGCGCGCCTCGACTCGCCGGCACTCCCACGAATCGAGACACCGACAGCGAATCGAACCCTGTGTGGGCTCATCCCTGGTGAGCCGGCCATCGGCCAGACTGTGGGCGTGAGCGGGCAGAGAGGGGAGCGAGCCGTCCCGTTGCCGACGTGGGTCAGCCGCCTTCTCGGGTGGCCGGACGACTCCACCGACGGGATCTCGTGGCTGCTGTGGTTGTGCGCGTTCTTCTCGGCTTTCGGATTCTCGTTCTTCCCGATCGACCTGAACGACCGCAACCAGGCTGACTCGCTGCGATCGCGGGGTGAGTGGACCACGGCCACGTCCTCCGAGGTCCGCGTCGACTACGTGGGTGGCCGAGGTGGTGGGTACCACGAAGTCGACGAGGTGCGCGTCCGGCTCGAGGACGGCAGCGTCGACGTCCCGCTCGAGAACGTCAATGCTGTGAGTGACAGCATCTATGACGATGTCCGGCAGGGCTGGCAGTCGCCGACGGAGATCACGGGCTATCAGCCGCCCTTCGACGTGCGCGTGCGTCGGGACGGGAGGGGGTCCGTCGTCATGGCCATGGCACGAGAGGACTACGAGTACTGGACCCAGGACAACTCGGACCCGGAGATCGGGCTGAGCCTGGGGTTCGGCGGGCTGGGAGTCGCCGTGGTGGCGCTGACCCTCAACAGCCTGCGACTGCGGCGGCCCAGCCGCGGGCAGGCGAGGAGCAGGGCGGAGCTGCGACACCGGGTCGCCACGACGGGCAAGCGCGCCGCACCGCCCAAGCGGGGGCGCAAGGGCAAGGTGTCCTGGCGGGCATGAACCGATCGCACTGGATCTGCAGTGCACTGGAGGGTGTTGGGTGCTCGGGCATGAGTGAGTCATTGCGTGTCGAGTTCTTCCCCGCCGACCTCGAGAGGTCGATCGCGTTCTACGAGGCGTTGGGCTTCGAGGTGAGGGGTCGCAGCAGCGACCCGGTGCCGTATGCCGCGGTGCGGCTCGGTGGTGTCCGAATCGGTCTCGCGCAGCGGCCTGCGGTCGACCCCGCCCTGCGGGCCGTGCCGATCGGGACCGAGGTCGTCATCGAGGTGGCCGACGTCGTGGCATGCCGGGATGGCGTCGTGGCGGCGGGCATCGAGCTGGCCGGGGACCTTGTCGAGCGGGAATGGGGACTCACCGACTTCCGCGTCACCGACCCCGACGGCTACTATCTGCGCTTCACCAGCCGCCGCTGAGCTCGCGTCCTTAGCCTCCACCTGGGTGAGGTCGGAATGCTGCCCTTCGCCGCCGGTACGAGTGAGGCGTTGGCGAGTCCTCGTCGGCGGGAAGAGGTGAGTCAGCTCTGCGGTGGGGCGGTGAGGGCATCGCGCATCGGGATGAGCTTCGCGTCGGACTCGGCCACCTCGGCCTCGGGGACCGAACCCGCGACGATGCCGCACCCGGCATACAGCGACATGCGCTGGGCGTCGTCGTGATGGATCGCCCCGCAGCGCAAGGCGATTCCCCACTCGCCGTCACCGGAGGCGTCCATCCAGCCGACCGGACCGGCGTACCGGCCGCGGTCCATGTGTTCGAGCTCGGCGATGAGCTCGTCGGCCACCGGTGTGGGCGTACCGCACACCGCCGCACTCGGGTGCAGCGACGCGGCGAGCGCGAGCGACGACGTGTCGTCGGTGAGGACCCCCGCGACGTCTGTCGCGAGGTGCATGACGTTGGACAGGTGCAGGACGAACGGTGCCTCGGGCACGTTCATCGAGGAGCAGTGCGGCGCAAGGGCATCGGCGACGGAGCGCACGGCGTACTCGTGCTCCTCGAGGTCCTTCGACGAGCGCGCCAGTGACGCAGCCAACGCGAGGTCGTGCTCGTCGTCGCCCGTGCGACGGATCGTCCCCGCCAGCACCCGCGAGGTGACGAGCCCCTTCTCGCGCCGCACGAGCATCTCCGGTGTCGCGCCGACGAGCCCGTCGACCGCGAACACCCACGTCGACTCGTAGCGCTCGGCCAGCCGCGACAGCAGCCAGCGCACGTCGACCGGCGACTCGGTGCGCACGTCGAGGTCCCGTGCGAGGACGACCTTGTCGAGCTCGCCGGCCTGGATGCGCGAGACGGCCTCGCCCACGGCACCGGCCCATTCCGCCGGCGACAGCGAGCCGTCGGCAAAGGCCACCCCGCCGGGCGCCGTGACGTCGCCGGCGACCTCCGGATCCGCCTGTGCCGGAAGGGAGTCCGTCGACGTTGTCGTCACCCACCACTGGTCGCCGCGCCGACCCACGACGACCGACGGCACGACGAGAGTCGCGCCGATCGGCGAGCGGGCGGCATACGAAATGGAGCCGAAGGCGACCGGCCCGGTACCCGGCAGGTCGACCTCGTCACGCACCACCGCGGACGCGGACACCGACCGCCACCACGACTCCAACGCTGCGAAGCGGTCCTCGCCGCGGGCCGTCACCGACAGCGCGCGGCCCCAGCCGACGAGTCCGTCGCCGCGCCGCACCCACGACGTCGTGTCGCGCGGCCCGGCGTCCGGAAGCAGCGACAACAACGTCGCACCGGCCTCAGGGGTGAGGGCGACGGTGCGACTGACGAGAGGCGCGAGCGCGGCGGGGTCCGGGTCGGACGTGGGCAGGGACGTCATCACCGTGAGCGTAACCCCGTGGGCGGGCTCGGTCCGGCGAGGGAGGCGGGAACCACGGTGAGAGGATGGCGACATGAGCCGCGCCTCCCTCGACAAGCAGCCCCGCGACGTCGCCGCGATGTTCGACGACGTCGCCGAGCGCTACGACGTCACCAACGACGTCCTCTCCCTCGGGCAGGACCGCCTGTGGCGACGGGCCGTCGTGCGCGCGGTCGACGCCAAGCCGGGGGAGCGGGTCCTCGACATCGCCGCCGGGACGGGCACGTCGAGCGAGCCGTTCGCCGACGCCGGGGTCGACGTCGTGCCGGCCGACTTCTCCCTCGGGATGCTGCGCGTCGGCAAGAAGCGCCGCGACGACCTCGGCTTCACCGCCGCCGACGCGATGAACCTGCCGTTCGCGGATGACTCGTTCGACGCCGTGACGATGTCCTTCGGGCTGCGCAACGTCGCCGACGTCGACGCGGCGCTGCGCGAGTTCGCGCGCGTGACGAAGCCGGGTGGGCGGCTCGTCGTCTGTGAGTTCAGCCAGCCGGTGAACAAGGCATTCGGCAAGGTGTATCGCGAGTACCTCATGGAGGCGCTGCCCCGCGTTGCTCGCCGGGTGAGCTCGAACCCGGAGTCCTACGTCTACCTCGCCGAGTCGATCCAGGCCTGGCCCGACCAGCGCGAGCTCGCCGGCCGCGTCGCGGGCGCCGGGTGGAGCGACGTCGAGTGGCGCAACCTCAGCGGCGGCATCGTCGCGCTGCACCGAGCCATCAAGCTCTGACTGGTCTCTGTCGACTCGGCGCGGCGAGGAGCTCTCGCGCGACCCGAGAAGGCTTGTCGGGCGGACCGGGTCGGTATCGGGCCACCCGATAATGCTGTGACGGGTGGGGTGGACTCGGAGTTAGGTCCGCCTTAGTGAACGGCGCGAAATCGGCTGCCTAGAGTAGGTCGGGTACTCGTGAAGACTTTCACAAGCAAGGTATGCCGTTGACCGCCACGCCACCCGCCGCCGGCTTCTCCGCCGGTCGCGTCCGCGCATCCGCGGACGCCGTGGTCACGGGTGCCTCGAACGCCGCGCAGGTGCTTACGCCGCGCGCGGTCCGCGACCTCGAGCGTGCCGGCGTCGACACGAGTGCCTGGCACCGGCTCACCGGGGTGCGCGTCATCGGCGGCGGCATGCGGGTCGCGCTGCCGTGGCCCGACGTCGACGGTCGCCCCGGCATCGGCCGCGCCGTCCCGGGTGACGTCCTCGCCGAGGCGATCGCGACCGCGCGTGGTGAGCGGGCGACCCATACGGGCAATCAGTGGGGTGGGCCTGCGACCAGAACGGGCAATCAGTCGGGTGGGCCTGCGAACGGAATCGGCAATCAGTCGGGGAGCCGGGCGAACGGAATCGGCAATCAGTCGGGGGTGGGGGCGACGGTGCTGTTCCGGAGCCGGCGCAGCACCGACGACCACGTCGAGGTCTGGCCCGAGCTGCGCGCCGCCGACGGCACCCGCCTCCCCGGCCACGGCTGGGTCGTCCCGACCGGCGACGGTCTCGTCACCGTCGGCGTCGGCGCCCTCGACCCGGCGACGACCGCGACCCCCGACCGCTGCGCCGCCGTCCTCATGCGCTGGATCGCCGCGCTGCCCGCGTCGTGGGAGCTCAGCGGGGCGACGATGGTCGGCGCACCGCAGCCGGCGGCGCCGCAGCTGCCGTTCGACGTCCCCGCGCCCGTGGCCCGCACCCTCGCAGCCCTCGCGGACGCGCCCTGGGTCTGCGGCGTCGCCACGCGCCGCGTCCTGCCGAGCGGCGGCGTCCTGCGCGTGCTGCTCGACCGGGTCGCGACCACCGCCGATGCAGCAGTTGAGACCTGCGTCACGACCCCTACGATGGGGCACGTGACTCGAGCCGCCACCCACCCCGGCACCGAAAGGGGAGTTGACCAGCGATGAGCAACCCCTACGTCCCGATCCTCTTCCTTCTCGCGCTGGGCTTCGGGTTCGCCGCGCTGTCGGTGGGGACGAGTCTCGTGGTCGGACCGAAGCGCTACAACCGCGCGAAGTCCGAGCCCTACGAGTGCGGCATCCAGCCGTCGCCGCGCGCCGCGGGCGGCGGTCGCGTGCCGATCAAGTACTTCCTCACGGCGATGCTCTTCATCATCTTCGACATCGAGTCGGTGTTCCTCTACCCGTTCGCGGTGGCGTTCGACCAGCTCGGCCTCTTCGCGCTCGTCGAGATGGTGCTCTTCATCATCACCGTGTTCGTCGCCTATGCCTACGTGTGGAAGCGGGGCGGTCTGGAGTGGGACTGAGCACCATTCGTATGCCGGCCGCGCGCCTCGCGCGCCGAACTCGCCTTGACCTGAACGGAAGGGGTCTCTAGATGGGACTCGAGGAGAAGCTGCCCGCAGGCTTCGTGCTGACGACGCTCGAGAACGTCGTCGGCTACATGCGCAAGGCGTCGATCTGGCCCGCGACGTTCGGCCTCGCCTGCTGCGCCATCGAGATGATGGCCGTCGGCACCCCGGACTACGACATCGCCCGCTTCGGCATGGAGCGCTTCTCGGCGACGCCGCGCCAGGCCGACCTGATGATCGTCGCCGGACGCGTGTCCAACAAGATGGCCCCGGTCGTGCGCCAGGTGTACGACCAGATGCCCAACCCGAAGTGGGTCATCTCGATGGGTGTCTGCGCCAGCTCGGGCGGCATGTTCAACAACTACGCCATCGTCCAGGGCGTCGACCACATCATCCCGGTCGATATCTACCTGCCGGGCTGCCCGCCGCGGCCGGAGATGCTGCTCAACGCGATCATCGAGCTGCACGACCAGATCCAGAACTCCAAGCTCGGCGTCAACCGCATCGCGGCCGCTCGCGCCGCCGAGGAGGCCGCCCTGCGCGCCGTGCCGACCCAGCTCATGGAGCCCACCCACGACCACGGCGCCCTCACCGCGACGCCCGGGAGGAACCTCCTCGCATGAGCGACGACAAGCCCAGCGTCGACAAGCCCAGCGTCGACAAGCCCACGGACGAGGTCGACGAGACGACCCGCAAGCGGCCCAAGCCCGGCGACACGCCCACGTCGACGACGCAGACGGACGCCGCCACGTCCAAGACCGACAAGGTCGACGCGGCCAACCCCGAGATCGCCAAGGCCAAGGGTGTCGAGGCGACCACCCCCGACGCCGACGAGAAGGCCGAGGACACCTTCGAGTCCGGTGACCTCTGGGCCGCCGACATCGCCCTCACCGAGGCCAAGGCGGCCGACGACACCGACCCGGTGCAGATCGGCGAGCGCCGCGGCATGTTCGGTGCCAAGGCCGGTGCCGACACCACCGGCTACGGCGGCCTGCGCACCCCGATCCTCTTCCCCGGCGGGTCGACCAAGCCCTACGGCGGCTGGTTCGACGAGGTGACCGACACGCTCGGCACCGCGCTCGGCACGGCCGGCGACACGGCATACGGCACGGCCATCGAGAAGGTCGTCGTCGACCGTGGGGAGCTGACGCTGCACGTCAAGCGGGAGGCGCTGCCGACCGTCGCTCGCGCGCTGCGCGACGACCCGGCACTGCGGTTCGAGATGTGCACCGGCGTGTCCGGGGTGCACTTCCCCGGCGAGGCCGGGCGCGAGCTGCACGCGGTCTACCACCTGCTCTCGATCACCCACAACCGGCGCATCCGCCTCGAGGTCGCCGCGCCCGACGACGACCCGCGCATCCCATCTGTCGTCGAGACGTGGCCGGGCACCGACTGGCACGAGCGCGAGACCTGGGACATGTTCGGGATCGTCTTCGAGGGCCACCCGTCGCTGACCCGCATCCTCATGCCGGACGACTGGCCGGGTCACCCGCAGCGCAAGGACTACCCGCTGGGCGGCATCCCGGTGGAGTACAAGGGCGGCACCGTGCCGCCGCCCGACGAGCGGAGGTCGTACAGCTGATGACGATTCACGACGACACGATCTACGAGGACGTCCCGCCGAGCCAGGACTCCCCGGGCCTCGACCCCGCCCTCGGTGACGGTGACCACGGCCACGACCCCTACGCCACGACGGACGCCGACCGCGAGGACGGCGCCCGGGTCTTCAACGCCTCCGGTGGCGACTGGGGCGACCTCGTCGACGAGGCCACGGCCCTCCACGAGGAGCGCATCGTCGTCAACATGGGACCGCAGCACCCGTCGACGCACGGTGTGCTCCGCCTCATCCTCGAGCTCGACGGCGAGACGGTGACCGAGGCCCGCGCGGGCATCGGCTACCTGCACACCGGCATCGAGAAGAACATGGAGTTCCGCACGTGGGTGCAGGGCGTCACGTTCTGCACGCGCATGGACTACCTCACGCCGATGTTCCAGGAGGTCACCTACTGCCTCGGCATCGAGCGCCTCCTCGGCATCGAGGACCAGATCCCGGAGCGCGCGAGCATCATCCGCGTCCTCATGATGGAGCTGACCCGCATCAACTCCCACCTCGTGTGCCTCGGCACCGGCGGGATGGAGCTCGGTGCGACGACCGTCATGACCGTCGGCTTCCGGGAGCGCGAGCGGATCCTGCGGATCTTCGAGTCGGTCACCGGCCTGCGTATGAACAACGCCTACATCCGTCCGGGTGGTGTCGCGCAGGACCTCCCGCACGGCTGTCTCGACCAGGTCGTGAGCACCGTGGCGGAGTTGCGCAAGGGCCTGCACGAGCTCGAGCTGCTGCTCAACGAGAACCCGATCCTCAAGGGCCGCACCGAGAACGTCGGTCACCTCGACCTTGCCGGCTGCATGGCGCTCGGCATCACCGGGCCGATCCTGCGCTCGACCGGTCTGCCGCACGACCTGCGCAAGAGCGAGCCGTACTGCGGCTACGAGACCTACGACTTCGAGGTCATCACCCGCACCGGCGCCGACGCCTACGACCGCATCCGGATCCGCATCGACGAGATGTACGAGTCGCTGAAGATCGTCGAGCAGTGCGTCGAGCGGCTCAAGAAGGTCCAGGGCCCGGTCATGGTCGAGGACAAGAAGATCGCGTGGCCGGCCCAGCTCTCCGTCGGCAGCGACGGCCAGGGCAACAGCCTCGACCACATCCGCGAGATCATGGGCACCTCGATGGAGTCCCTGATCCACCACTTCAAGCTCGTCACCGAGGGCTTCCGCGTGCCGGCCGGCCAGGCGTACGTGCCGGTCGAGTCGCCCAAGGGTGAGCTCGGCTGCCACATCGTCTCCGACGGCGGTACGCGTCCCTACCGGGCGCACTTCCGGGACCCGAGCTTCAACAACCTGCAGGCCGTGGCCGCGCTGTCCGAAGGCGGCCAGGTCGCCGACGTCATCGTCGCCGTTGCCTCGATCGACCCCGTCATGGGAGGCGTGGACCGCTGATGGCCGAGCACTACGGACTGCAGACCGCTGCCGGTCACCTCACGGTGCCCGAGGAGTCCAAGGAGGCGTATGCCGCGGAGCAGCTCGCGCAGCTGCGCGCCGACGCCGAGCAGGTCATCGCGCGCTACCCGGTGAAGCGGTCGGCGCTGCTGCCGCTGCTCCACCTCGTCCAGTCGGTCGACGGCTACGTCACCGGCCGCGGGATCGACTTCTGCGCCGAGGTGCTCGAGCTGAGCCGCGCCGAGGTGTCGGGCGTCGCGACCTTCTACACGCAGTACAAGCGACACCCCAACGGCGAGTACACCGTCGGCGTCTGCACCAACACGCTCTGCGCCATCATGGGCGGCGACGAGATCTGGGAATCGGTCTCGCAGCACCTCGGCATCGGCCACGACGAGACGACCGAGGACGGCAAGATCACCCTCGAGCGCATCGAGTGCAACGCCGCGTGCGACTACGCGCCGGTCGTCATGGCGAACTGGGAGTTCTTCGACAACCAGACGCCCGAGTCGACGAACCAGCTCGTCGACGACCTGCGCGCAGGCAAGGACGTGCGTCCGAGCCGCGGCCCGAACAAGGTGTGCACCTTCAAGCAGGTCTCGCGCACCCTCGCCGGGTTCCCGGACGGCCTCGCCGACGAGGGCGTGGGCGCCGGTCCGGCCTCGCTCGTCGGCCTCGAGGTCGCGCACGAGAACGACTGGACCGCCCCGACCAAGGGTGAGACCGGCTCCGGCGACACCGGCCCGCGTGACGAGGCCGCAGCCTCTGCGCCGTCCGCGGGCGCTGCCGGCACGACCGACGGGGCAGCCAAGACCGATGGCGCTGCCAAGACCGACGGCGCTCCCGCGAAGACGGCCGACTCCGCCGCCACGTCCGGATCGGCATCGGCCAAGGCCGAGGACGCCGCCAAGGGCGACGCCGAACCGCAGACCGGTGGCGCGCACTCCTCCGCCGACGCCCCCGCGGGCACCGGCGCCGGCACCGCGAAGCCCGCCGACGACAGCGGCAAGGCCGACGCCGCCGCGAAGTCCGACAGCACCAGCGACGAGGCCGCCGACACCGGCGACAAGACGACCGACGCCACCCCGTCGAACAGCAGCAAGCCCACCGGGGACTCCGGCGGCGCCGGTGACGCTGGCGAGAAGAAGTCCGGGCAGAAGCCGCCGCCCGCGCCCTCGACCGTCCAGGCCGAGAGCGAGCCGGCGACGCTCTTCGACGACGGTTCCTCCACCGCGGAGGCTGCGCCGCAGGGTGCGGACCCGCTCACCGGTGCAACCGTGAAGGCGGGCGCGCCCACCCCGGCGACCGTGCAGCCTACGGACACAGCGGGATTCACCACCTCCCGCTTCGGTGAGGGCACCGTCGACGCCGGCCCCGACGGCACCGGCCCGCAGGGCTGGGACATCAAGGGCAACGCCAACTCGATGCTCTTCCACACGCCCGAGTCGCCCTGGTACGGGCGCACGAAGGCCGAGGTGTGGTTCCGTGACGCGGAGGCCGCGAAGGCCGCCGGCTTCACCGACGCCCGCGAGCGCCGCAGCAACAAGAAGGACGAGCGATGACAAGCACGCTGACGCCGATCCTCACGAAGTTCTGGGACGACCCGCAGAGCTGGACCCTGGCGACCTACGAGGACAACGAGGGCTACCAGGCGCTGCGCAAGGCCCTCGACATGAAGCCCGAGGACCTCGTCCAGATGACGAAGGACTCCGGTCTGCGTGGCCGTGGCGGCGCCGGCTTCCCCACCGGCATGAAGTGGGGCTTCCTGCCCCCGCCGGACGGCGGCCCCCGCTACCTCGTCGTCAACGCCGACGAGTCCGAGCCGGGCACGTGCAAGGACATCCCGCTCATGATGGCCGCGCCGCAGTTCCTCATCGAGGGCGTCGCGATCACGTCCTTCGCGATCGGCTGCAACCACGCGTTCATCTATCTGCGTGGTGAGGTCGTGCACGTCTACCGGCGCCTCATGCGCGCGGTCGAGGAGGCGTATGCCGCGGGCTACCTCGGCAAGAACATCCTCGGCTCGGGCTTCGACCTCGACGTCACGGTGCACGCCGGCGCCGGCGCGTACATCTGCGGCGAGGAGACGGCGCTGCTCGACTCCCTCGAGGGTCGCCGCGGCCAGCCGCGCCTCAAGCCGCCGTTCCCGGCCGTCGCCGGTCTCTACGCGCGCCCGACCGTCGTCAACAACGTCGAGTCGATCGCGTCGGTGCCGCCGATCCTGCTGCACGGCTCGGAGTGGTTCGCCGACATGGGCACCGAGAAGTCGCAGGGCTTCGGCATCTTCAGCCTCTCGGGCCACGTCAAGAACCCCGGCCAGTTCGAGGCCCCGCTCGGCATCACCCTGCGCGAGCTGCTCGACATGGCCGGCGGCATGCGCGACCCCGAGAAGGGACTGAAGTTCTGGACCCCCGGTGGCTCCTCGACGCCGCTCTTCACCGCCGAGCACCTCGACGTGCCGCTCGACTTCGAGTCCGTCGCCGCGGCGGGCTCGATGCTCGGCACCCGCGCGCTGCAGATCTTCGACGAGACGACCTGTGTCGTGCGCGCCGTCGACCGCTGGACCGACTTCTACAAGCACGAGTCCTGCGGCAAGTGCACCCCGTGCCGCGAGGGCACGTGGTGGCTCAAGCAGATCCTCGGCCGGCTCGAGCACGGCCAGGGCTCCGAGGAGGACCTCGAGAAGCTCCTCGACATCTGCGACAACATCCTCGGCCGCAGCTTCTGCGCCCTCGGTGACGGCGCGACGAGCCCGATCACGAGCTCGATCCAGTACTTCCGCGAGGAGTACATCGCGCACCTCACCCAGGGCCGCTGCCCCTTCGACCCGGCCGAGTCCACGCTCTTCCACAAGGACCGAGTGACCGCATGACTGCCGTAAGCGACAAGAAGACCGACACGCCGGCAGGCGACCAGCCCGCCGTCGAGATGGTGGACCTCACCATCGACGGCCTGCCCGTCTCGGTCCCCAAGAACACCCTCGTCATCCGGGCGGCCGAGGAGGCCGGGATCGAGATCCCGCGCTTCTGCGACCACCCGCTGCTCGACCCCATCGGCGCCTGCCGCCAGTGCCTCGTCGAGGTCGCGACGCCCGGCCCCGACGGCCAGCTCCGTCCCATGCCGAAGCCGCAGGCGTCGTGCACGATGACGGTCTCGCCGGGCATGGAGGTCAAGACCCAGCACTCCTCGCCGGTCGCCGACAAGGCCCAGCACGGTGTCATGGAGCTGCTGCTCATCAACCACCCGCTCGACTGCCCGGTCTGCGACAAGGGCGGCGAGTGCCCCCTGCAGAACCAGGCGATGAGCAACGGGCGCGCCGTCTCCCGCTTCGAGGACGTCAAGCGCACCTACCCCAAGCCGATCAACATCTCCTCGCAGGTGCTGCTCGACCGTGAGCGCTGCGTCCTGTGCGCTCGCTGCACCCGCTTCTCGGAGCAGGTCGCCGGTGACCCGTTCATCGCGCTCGTCGAGCGAGGTGCACTGCAGCAGGTCGGTATCTACGAGGAGAAGCCGTTCGACAGCTACTTCTCCGGCAACACCGTCCAGATCTGCCCCGTCGGCGCCCTCACCGGGGCGGCCTACCGCTTCCGCGCCCGCCCGTTCGACCTCGTGTCGACGCCGAGCATCTGCGAGCACTGCGCGAGCGGCTGCTCGACCCGCACCGACCACCGCCGCGGCACCGTGCTGCGCCGGATGGCCGCGAACGAGCCGGCGGTCAACGAAGAGTGGAACTGCGACAAGGGTCGCTGGGCCTTCGCCTACGCCACCCTCCCGGACCGCATCCAGCTGCCGATGGTCCGCGAGAACGGCGAGCTGCGCGTCGCCTCCTGGCGTGAGGCGCTCGAGGCCGCGGCAGCCGGGCTGCGCGACGCGAACAGCGTCGGCGTGCTCGTCGGCGGTCGGGTCAGCGCCGAGGACGCCTACGCCTACGGTAAGTTCGCTCGCACCGTGCTCGGCACGAACGACGTCGACTTCCGCACTCGCCCGCACTCGGCCGAGGAGGCGGACTTCCTCGCCTCCCACGTCGTCGCGACCGGCCCCGATTCTGGCGCCGTCACCTACGCCGACCTCGAGAAGGCGTCGACGGTCGTCCTCGCGGGCTTCGAGCCCGAGGACGAGAGCCCCATCGTCTTCCTGCGCCTGCGCAAGGCGTTCCGCAAGAACAAGACGAGCGTGTATGCCGTGTCGCCGCTCGCGACGCGCGGCCTCACCAAGGTCGGTGGTCGCCTCATCCCGACCGCTCCCGGCACCGAGCCCGAGGTCCTCGACGCCCTCGGCAAGGGCTCGGCCAGCGGTGCGCCCGGTGAGGGCGACGACCCGATGCGCGCGGCCGCCGAGGCACTGCGCGAGCAGGGCGCCAGCGCCGTCATCCTCGTCGGCGAGCGCCTCGCCACCGTCCCCGGCGCCCTGACCGCCGCCGTCCGGCTCGCCGAGACGACCGGTGCCCGCCTCGCCTGGGTGCCGCGTCGGGCGGGGGAGCGCGGTGCCCTCGAGGCCGGCGCCCTCCCGACCCTGCTGCCCGGTGGCCGCGCCGTCGGTGACGCTTCCGCGCGCGCCGACCTCGCCGCCGCCTGGCAGGTCGACACGCTGCCCGAGGCTCCCGGCCGCGACACGGGCGCGATCATCGAGGCCGCCCGCAGCGGTGAGCTCGGTGCCCTCGTCGTCGGCGGCGTCGAGCCGCTCGACCTCGGCCTCGGTGAGGCCGGGGAGGCCGCATTCGACGCGCCGTTCGTCGTCTCGCTCGAGCTGCGCGAGTCGGCCGTCACCGCACGGGCCGACGTCGTCCTGCCCGTCGCCGCGCACGCGGAGAAGGCCGGCTCGTTCGTCGACTGGGAGGGCCGCGTCCGCACCTTCGAGCAGGCCCTCGAGACCGGCTTCGTCAGCGACCACCGCGTCCTCGACATGGTCGCCAACGAGATGGGCGAGTTCCTCGGCTGCCGCACCATCGCCGAGGTCCGCGCCGAGATGGAGCGCATCGGCCCGGCCACCGGCACCCGCGCGACCGCCCCGAGCGTCGAGCCCGGTGAGGTCCCGAGCGCCGAGGACGGCCAGCTCGTCCTCGCGACGTGGCGGGCCCTGCTCGACAAGGGCCGGCTCCAGGACGGCGAGCCGTTCCTCGCCGGCACCGCCCCGAAGGCGGCCGCCAAGGTCTCCGCCGTCACCGCCGACTCGCTCGGCGTCACCGACGGCGACACCGTCCGCGTCACCGCGGGCGACACGGACGTCACCGTCCCGGTCGTCGTCACCGAGATGGTCGACCACGTCGTCTGGCTGCCGACCAACAGCGCGGGCTGCGACCTGCGCGCCGCGCTCGCCGACGCCCCCGGCATCCGCGTCGCGGTGACCAGGGTGAGCGCCGACGTGGACAGCACCGCCATGGACGACAGCGCCACCGTGGACAGCACCATCGTGGACAGCACCGCGGACCAGGAAGGCACCCGATGAGCACTCTTCTCGCGCTCCACGACGCGGTCGGGACGTACTCCGACTCCGCGCTGACCGGCATACAGGCGCTGTCGACGCTCGCCGCGGAAGGCAAGGACAACCCCGCTGCCGACTTCTCCGACACCCCGTGGTGGCTCTCGCTCGTCAAGGCGCTGCTGATCTTCGTCTACCTGCTCGTCTCGACCCTCATGGTCATCTGGTTCGAGCGGCGCGTCATCGGCCGGATGCAGCAGCGTCCCGGCCCGAACCGCAACGGCCCGTTCGGCCTCCTGCAGACGCTCGCCGACGGCATGAAGTCGATGCTCAAGGAGGACAACACTCCCGCCAAGGCGGACCGGTTCGTCTTCACCCTCGCGCCGCTCATCACGGCGACGATGTGCTTCATCGGCTTCGCGATCATCCCGCTCGCCGGTGAGGTGAGCATGTTCGGCCACCGCACGCCGCTGCAGCTCGCCGACACCCCCATCGCCGTGCTCTTCGTCCTCGCGATCGCGGGCATCGGCATCTACGGCGTCGTCCTCGCGGGCTGGTCCTCGGGCTCGCCGTACCCGCTCATGGGTGGCCTGCGCAGCTCGGCGCAGATGATCTCCTACGAGATCGCGATGGGCCTCTCGCTCGTCGCCGTCTTCCTCTACAGCAACTCGATGTCGACGTCGCAGATCGTCAGCGCCCAGCGCTCGATGTGGTTCGTCCTGCCGCTGTTCTTCAGCTTCTTCGTCTACGTCATCACGATGGTCGGCGAGACCAACCGCCTGCCCTTCGACCTCGCCGAGGGCGAGGGCGAGCTCACCGGTGGCTTCCACACCGAGTACGGCTCGATGCGCTTCGCGATGTTCTTCCTCGGCGAGTACATCAACATGTTCACCGTTGCCGCGCTCGCGACGACGATGTTCCTCGGCGGCTGGCAGGCACCTCCCGGCATCGCGGCGATCAACGACGGCATGTTCAACGAGGGCTGGTGGGGCCTGCTCTGGTTCACCATGAAGCTCTGGATGTTCATGTTCGTCTTCGTGTGGCTGCGCGGCTCGCTGCCCCGCACCCGCTACGACCAGTTCATGCGCTTCGGGTGGAAGTTCCTCATCCCGGCGACGCTCGCCTGGGTCGTCCTCATCGCGTTCTTCCGCGCCGCCCGCAACGGCTGGTTCGGCGACAGTGCGCTCGAGCTCGGCTCGGTCCGCGTCCCGATCGCGTCCCTGATCTTCACCGCCATCGTCGTCGTGCTCGTCTTCGGTGCCTTCAGCATCTGGGAGCGCAAGGCGGCCGAGAAGGAGGCGCTGGAGAACCAGGCGCCGCCGGAGGAGATCGACCCGTATGCCGGTGGGTTCGTCGTGCCTCCGCTGCCCGGTCAGCGGCTGCGCGAGACCGCGAGCGTCGGCGCACCTGCGCTTCCCGGCGCGCGTCCCGCGGCCGGCGACGTGACCAGCCGCGACGGTTCGGCGGGTGGCGGCAGGGCCGGTGGCGGTGCCGCCGGCGACGCGACGGACCGCCCGAGCGGTCCGCGCGAGTTCGACTTCACCGACAAGGAGGGCCCCCGTGGCTGACGACTCCCAGAAGAAGGGCGGGTTCTTCTCCGACCTCTTCGCACCCGTGGGTGGGTTCGGGGTGACCTTCGCGACGATGTTCCGCAAGGTCGCCACCGTCCAGTACCCCGAGGAGAAGCGCCCCACCGCCCAGCGCTTCCACGGCCGCCACCAGCTCAACCGTCACCCCGACGGTCTCGAGAAGTGCGTCGGCTGCGAGCTGTGCGCCTGGGCCTGCCCGGCGGACGCGATCCTCGTCGAGGGCGCCAACAACGACGACGCCGATGGCCAGCGGTTCTCCCCGGGGGAGCGGTACGGCCGGATCTACCAGATCAACTACCTGCGCTGCATCTTCTGCGGCCTGTGCATCGAGGCCTGCCCGACGCGCGCGCTGACGATGACGAACGAGTACGAGATCGCCGACGACAACCGCGCCGACCTCATCTTCACCAAGGAGCAGCTGCTCGCCCCGCTCCAGGCCGGGATGGTGCAGCCGCCGCACCCGATGGTGCAGGGCATGGAGGAGCGCGACTACTACCTCGGCAAGGTCACCGAGGCCACTCCCGCCCAGCGCGAATGGGTCGAGGAGCACCACGTGTCGACCGACGCGACGCAGTCCGCTGAGGCCACTGGCGCCGACCAGGTCGCCGCCGCCGCGAAGGAGAGCACCCGATGACCGGCTCAGGAGAAGCGGTCCTCTTCTGGATCCTCGCCCCCATCGCCGTCGCCGGCTCGCTCGGCCTCATCTTCGCCCGCAAGGCCGTCCACGCGGCCCTCGGCATGGCGCTGACGATGGTCATCCTCGGCGTCTTCTACCTCGCCCAGGACGCGGACTTCCTCGGTGTCATCCAGATCTTCGTCTACACCGGCGCCGTGATGATGCTCTTCCTCTTCGTCGTCATGCTCGTCGGCGTCGACTCCTCGGACAGCATCGTCGAAACCCTCAAGGGCCAGCGCGCCGCCACCGTCGTGCTCTCGCTCGGCCTCGGCGTCCTCCTCGCCGCCGCCCTCGGCCGCATCGTCGTCCCCGACGACGCCGCAGGGAGGCTCGACGCGGTCAACACCGACCCGGGCAACGTCTCCGGCGTCGCCGCGCTCATCTTCGGCCGTTATGTCTGGGTCTTCGAGGCCACGTCGGCGCTGCTCATCACCGCCGCCCTCGCGGCGATGGTGCTCGCGCACCGCGAGCGCCTCGGCCAGCGTCCCGACCAGCGCACCTGGGCCGAGCGTCGGATCCGCTCCAACGAGAACGTCGCCGGCCTGCCGGCCCCCGGTGTCTACGCCCGCCACAACGCGGTCGACACCCCGGCGCTGCTGCCCGACGGCAACCCGAGCGAGCTCTCCGTCTCCCGCGTCCTCACCGCCCGCGACCAGGTCGGCTCGGCCACGCCGTGGGTCGAGGCCGAGCGCGAGATCGAGCGTGACATCAGCACCGACCGTGACGGCGAGGCGCCAACCCGACCGGAGCGCGACGGCGCGACGGACGCCGAGGAGCGCACCCGGCATACGGACGGTCCGACGGACGGCACGGAGGACACCTCGCGATGAGCCTGATCAACTACATCTACCTCGCGACGCTGCTCTTCGTCATCGGCGGCGCGACGGTCCTCACCCGGCGCAACGCCATCGTCGTGTTCATGGGTGTCGAGCTCATGCTCAACGCCGCGAACCTCGCGTTCGTCACCTTCGCCCGCATGAACGGCAACCTCGACGGTCAGGTCATCGCCCTGTTCGTCATGGTCGTCGCCGCAGCGGAGGTCGTCGTCGGACTCGCCATCATCATGGCGATCTTCCGTGCCCGCCGGTCGGCCTCGGTCGACGACGCCAACCTGCTGAAGCTCTAAGGGGCAACACTCGTGAACGCATCTGCACTGCTCGCCGCGGAAGCCGAGGTGGCCGCGGCCACCGGCATCACGGCATACGCATGGCTGCTCATCGGCCTGCCCCTCCTCGGCGCCGGCATCCTCCTCCTCGGTGGCAAGGCGACGAACGCCTGGGGCCACTACCTCGCGACCGCGCTGTCGTGGGCGAGCTTCGTCCTCGGTCTGCTCATCACGCTGTCGATGATCGGCCGCGGCGCCGAGGAGCGCGCCATGAGCGTCGGTGGCTGGAACTGGGTCCCGGCCGGACAGTTCCAGCTCGAGACCGGGCTGCTCGTCGACCAGCTGTCCGTGTCGTTCGTCCTGCTCATCACCTTCGTCGGGTCGCTCATCCACGTGTACTCGATCGGCTACATGGAGCACGACCCCGACCGGCGGAGGTTCTTCGCCTACCTCAACCTCTTCGTCGCGGCGATGTTGCTGCTCGTGCTGGCCGACTCCTACCTGCTGCTCTTCGTCGGCTGGGAGGGCGTGGGTCTCGCGTCGTACCTGCTCATCGGCTTCTGGAACCACAACCCCGCGTATGCGACGGCCGCGAACAAGGCGTTCTTCGTCAACCGCGTCGGTGACGTCGGCATGTCGATCGCGATCATGTTCATGTTCGCGACGTTCGGCTCGGTCGACTTCGCCACGGTCAACGCCGGGGCTGCGGAGGCGGGCTCGACCGCGATGACGGTGCTCGGCCTGCTCCTGCTCGTCGGCGCCTGTGCGAAGTCCGCGCAGTTCCCGCTGCAGTCCTGGCTCGGTGACGCCATGGCCGGCCCGACCCCGGTGTCCGCGCTCATCCACGCGGCGACGATGGTCACCGCCGGCGTCTACCTCATCGTCCGCTCCAACGCCGTCTTCGACGCCGCACCCAACGCGCAGCTCGCCGTCGCCATCGTCGGTGCGATCACGCTCCTCTACGGTGCGATCGTCGGCTGCGCCAAGGACGACATCAAGAAGGCGCTCGCCGCCTCGACGATGTCGCAGATCGGCTACATGATGCTCGCCGCGGGTCTCGGCCCGGTCGGCTACGCGTTCGCGATCTTCCACCTCATCACCCACGGCTTCTTCAAGGCCGGCATGTTCCTCGGCGCCGGCTCGGTCATGCACGGCATGAACGACCAGGTCGACATGCGCCGCTTCGGTGGGCTCTCCGGTGCCATGAAGATCACCTGGGCGACGTTCGCGCTCGGCTGGCTCGCCATCCTCGGTGTCCCGCCGTTCTCGGGCTTCTGGTCCAAGGACAAGATCATCGAGGCCGCGTTCATCGGCGAGGGCTGGCGCCCGTGGGTCCTCGGCGGCATCGCGCTCCTGGGCGCCGGGATCACCGCGTTCTACATGTCGCGCCTGTTCTTCATGACCTTCCACGGGAAGAAGCGCTGGACCGACGACGTGCACCCGCACGAGTCGCCGCTGACGATGACGATCCCGATGATGGTCCTCGCCGTCGGCTCCGGCCTCCTGGGCCTCGTCCTGTCGTGGGGTGGCATGTTCACCTCGTGGCTCGAGCCGGTCACCGGCGGCCACGGTGAGGAGCACCCGGTGCTGCCGGTGCCCGTCCTCATCGGTCTCACGATGCTCCTCGTCGCCGCAGGTGCGGCGTACGCGTGGATGCTCTACTGGCGCGACGAGGTCCCGCAGGTCGCTCCGCGCGGTTCCCTCGCGACCCAGGCCGCGCGCGCCGACCTCTACCAGGACGCCATCAACGAGGGCCTGTTCATGCGGCCCGGGACCCACCTGACCCGCGCGCTCGTCTTCACCGACGGCAAGGGCGTCGACGGTCTCGTCGGCTCGCTCGCCGCCACGGTCGGCGGGCTGTCCTCGCGCTTGCGTCGCATCCAGACCGGATACGCCCGGTCCTATGCCCTGACGATGCTCACCGGCGTCGTCGCCGTCCTCGGAGCACTGTGGGTGATGAACTGATGAACGACCTGCCCCTGCTCACGATCATGATGGTCGTGCCGCTCGTCGGCGCGGCGGTCATCGCGCTGCTCCCGGCCGGCTCGGCACGCCTCGCCCGGCCCATCGCGCTGGGCACCTCGCTCGTCACGCTGGCGCTGGCCCTGGTGGCATGGGCGCGGTTCGACTCCGGCTCGAGCGAGCGCTACCAGCTCACCGAGACGCACTCGTGGATTCCGCAGTTCGGGGTCTCGTATGCCGTGGGTGTGGACGGGATCGCGCTCTCGCTCATCGTGATGGCGGCGATCCTCACCCCGGTCTGCCTGCTCGCGGCGTGGAACGACCTCGAGGGCACCCCCGACGGTGACGACCCGAAGCGGACCAAGACGTACTTCGCGCTCATGCTCACGCTGCTCACCTTCATGGTGGGTGTCTTCGCGGCGCGCGACGTCTTCCTCTTCTACGTCTTCTTCGAGGCCATGCTCATCCCGGTGTACTTCCTCATCGGGCTCTTCGGTGGCCCGCGCCGGCAGTACGCCGCCGTGAAGTTCATCCTCTTCTCCCTCGCCGGCGGGCTCATCATGCTCGTCGCCGTCATCGCGCTCTACATCTACGGGCCCGGCGGGGAGCAGGGCTTCCTCTACGAGGTGCTCGAGGGCAACGTCGGCGGCTCGACCGCCGCGCAACGCTGGATGTTCATCGGCTTCTTCATCGCCCTCGCCATCAAGGCGCCCATGTGGCCGGTGCACACCTGGCTGCCCGATGCCGCCGCCGAGGCGCGTCCGGCGACTGCGGTGCTGCTCGTCGGTGTCCTCGACAAGGTCGGCACCTTCGGCATGATCCGGTTCTGTCTCGGCTTCTTCCCCGAGGCGTCGAAGTGGGCGACGCCGGTCGTCATCACGCTCGCCGTGATCTCGATCCTGTATGGCGCCCTCCTCGCCATCGGCTCGCGCGACATCATGCGGCTCATCGCCTTCACGTCGATCAGCCACTTCGGCTTCATCGTCCTCGGCATCTTCGCGATGACCTCGACGGCCGGCAACGGCTCGGCGCTCTACATGATCAACCACGGCTTCTCGACCGCCGGGCTGTTCCTCCTCGCCGGGTTCCTCATCGCCCGCCACGGGTCGCAGCGCCTCGCCGACTACGGCGGCTGGCAGCGGGTCACCCCGGTCCTCGCCGGGACGTTCCTCGTCGCCGGGCTGTCGTCGCTCGCGCTGCCGGGGCTGTCGAGCTACGTCTCGGAGTTCCTCGTGCTCGCCGGGACGTTCCAGCGCTACCCGTGGGTGGCTGCGATCTCGACGCTGGGCATCGTCCTCGCCGCGCTGTACATCCTGCTCATGTACAAGCGGGTCTTCACCGGGCCGCGTCCGACGTTCTCGGACGCCGGATCCGGCGTCACCGCGCCCCGCGACCTCGGGCTGCGCGAGCGGATCGTCGTCGTCCCGATCATCGCGTCGTTCCTCGTCCTCGGGATCTACCCGAAGCCGGTGCTCGACCTCGTCAGCCCGGCCGTGCAGCAGACGCTCCAGCTCGTCGGCGTCTCCGACCCGGCCCCGACCAACGCCACCGGGAGTGCCCAGTGACCGCCGCCCTGATGTCCGCCCTTCCGGCCCTCCCGGCCCTTCCGGCGTCGGTCGGCTTCGAGACGACCGTCCCGGGTGCGGCGTTCGCCCCGGTGCCCGTGGCGTACTCGGCCGTGGCGCCGATGCTCATCGTCGTCGGCACCGCCCTCGTCGGGGTGCTCGTCGAGGCGTTCGCACCGCGGGCCGTGCGACACACGGTGCAGGTCGGGCTGGCCCTTGCCGGACTCGTTGCCGCCTTCCTCGTGCTCGTGCTCGTCTCGGTCGACGACCAGGCCGTCACCGCCGGCGGCTCGATCGTCATCGACGGACCCGCACTCTTCATGCAGGGCACGCTGCTGCTCTTCGGCGTGCTCGGCGTGTTGACGATGTCGGAGCGGTTCGGCGGCCGGTCGGCCGACGCGTTCACCCCCATGGGTGCCGCGACCCCGGGCTCGCCCGCCGAGGCCGCCGCGGACCGCGCAGGGTTCGCGACCTCGGAGGCCTTCCCGCTGACGATGTTCGCGATGTTCGGCATGCTCATGTTCGTCGCGTCGAACGACCTCATCACGATGTTCGTCGCGCTCGAGATCCTGTCGCTGCCGCTCTACGTCCTGACCGGCCTCGCCCGTCGTCGCCGGCTGCTGTCGCAAGAGGCGTCGCTGAAGTACTTCCTCCTCGGCGCCTTCTCGTCGGCGTTCTTCCTCTTCGGTGCGGCGCTGCTCTACGGCTACGCCGGTTCCTCCGACCTCGGCGCCATCGCGCAGGCCATCTCCGCCTCGAACGGTGACCTCGAGGGTCTGCTCCTCCCCGGTGTCGTGCTGACGCTCGTCGGCCTGCTCTTCAAGGTCGGTGCCGTGCCGTTCCACTCGTGGACGCCGGACGCCTACCAGGGTGCGCCCACCCCGGTCACCGGCTTCATGGCCGCCGCGACGAAGCTCGCTGCCTTTGGTGCGCTGCTCCGTCTCGCGTATGTCGGCGTCGAGGGCTCGCGTCTCGAGTGGCGCCTCGGTGTCGCCACCGTCGCCGTCCTCACCATGGTCGTCGGCGCCGTGTTGTCGGTGACGCAGACCGACGTCAAGCGGCTCCTCGCGTACTCGTCCGTCGCACACGCCGGCTTCATCCTCGTCGGCGTGCTGGCCTACGACCGCACCGGCGTCTCGGGCGTGATGTTCTACCTCGTCGCCTACGGCCTGGCCACGATCGCGGCCTTCGCGATCGTCTCGCTCGTCCGCTCCGGCGGCTCCGAGGCGACGCACCTGTCGCAGTGGGCCGGCCTCGGCCGGCGCCACCCGGTCGTCGCCGGCATCTTCGCGTTGCTGCTCCTCGCCTTCGCCGGGATCCCGCTCACGTCGGGCTTCACCGCGAAGTTCGCCGCGTTCGCACCCGCGGTTGCGCACGGCGGGCTCGCCGGTGTCGTCATGGTCGTCGTCGGTGTCCTCGCGTCGGCGGTGACGGCGTTCGTCTACTTCCGGATCATCGTGCTCATGTACTTCACCGAGCCCACCGGTGACGACGTCGCCGCGCTCACGCCGTCGGTCGCGTCGACGGTCGCGATCACCGTCGGTGTCATCGCCACGGTCGTCCTCGGCATCGTCCCCGGCCCGGTCCTCGACCTGGCCGGCCGGGTGTCGCAGTTCCTCCAGTGACGCGCCCCGTGTCGAGTCTCGTGGCGCGCCCCGTGTCGAGTCTCGTGGCGCGCCCTGTGGCGAGCCATGTGACGCGCCCTGCGGCGAGTCTTGCGGCGCGCCCTGTGGTGAGTCTTCTAGTGCGCCGTGTGACGAGATTTGTCGTGCGCCCTGTGGCGGGGCTTGTGGCGCGCCCTGTGCCGAGTTTTGTGGTGCGTCCTGTGGCGAGTCTTGTGACGCGTGCCCCACGGGCGAGTTCGGCGGGGCTCCGGTGACGCTCACGCTCCCGGAGGTCTCGGACGAGCTGCGTGCCCGCCTCGTCGACGGGCTCGCCCGCGTTGAAGCACTCATCGAGTCGCGCATCGACCATGACGACCCGTTCATCGCCGAGGCCAACGTCCACCTGCTGCGCGCCGGTGGCAAGCGGTTCCGGCCGATGCTCACGATCCTCGCCTCCGAGCTCGGTGACGGGGTCTCCGATGCCGTCGTCACCGCCGCCGCGGCGGTGGAGCTGACGCACCTCGCGTCGCTCTACCACGACGACGTCATGGACGAGGCCGAGCTGCGCCGTGGCACCCCGACGGCCAACACGGCATACGGCAACTCCACGGCCATCCTCGTCGGTGACCTGCTCTTCGGCCATGCGTCGGCGCTCGTCGCTGAGCTGGGACCGGAGGCCGTGCGGATCCAGGCCGAGACGTTCATCCGGCTGTGCACGGGTCAGATCCGCGACGACCGGCAGGCACCGGAGGGAACGGGGGAGTCGCCCGGTGACTACTACCTGCGCGTCCTCGAGGACAAGACCGGCGTGCTCATTGCGACGTCGGCACGGTTCGGTGCGATGTTCGGTGGCTGCTCGGACGACGTCGTCGAGACGATGCGGGTCTACGGCGAACGGCTCGGCATGGCGTTCCAGCTCGCCGACGACCTCATCGACATCGAGTCCTCCGCCGAAGAGCTCGGCAAGACCCCGGGCACGGACCTGCGCGAGGGCAAGCGCACTCTCGCCGTGCTTCGCGCGCTGGAGTCGACCGACCCCGCCGACCGGCACCTGCAGGCCCTGCTCCGCTCGGACCTGAGTGCCGATGACGCGCACGTGGCGGAGGCACTGGAGCTGCTCCGTGCCCACCCGGCCCTCGAACAGGCGCGTGCCGAGACCCGCGCTGTGGGTGCCGAGGCGCAGGATGCCCTTGGCTCTCTCCCCGACAGCGAGGCGAAGGCGGCGCTGCTCGCCCTCGCGACGTCGGTCACCGACCGCGCCTCCTGACCGGACGCGAAGGTGCCGCTGCTCGCCTTCGCGACGTCGGTCACCGACCGCGCC
>NZ_PVTI01000011.1 GCF_003002895.1 Knoellia remsis
CCAAGACTCGCCACGGCGCCAAAGTCACCAAGACCTACGACACCGCCGCGACCCCGCTGACCCGCCTCCTACGCGACCACCCCAACCTGGTCGACCCCCACGACGAGCGCGCCCTACACGCCGCGCTGAGCACCGCCAACCCGGCCCAGCTCCGACGCGACATCGACCTCATCCAAGCCAACCTGCTCGAGCTCGCCAAACGCCGAGGCATCGTCGCGACCCGACGCAAAGCCAACGCCACCTACCTCAACAAGACCAAGGTCAAAAGCACCCGACACACGCGGGCATTCACCGATGAGTCAACGACTCACCCCTCGCGGGCATCTTGACGTGAGTCAACATGAACGGTATGCCGCCCGCTCTCGGCGAGCGGGCGGCATACGGGAGGTGCGTGGCCGGCATACCGGCGAAGCGGGTTCGGTCAGTCGTCGGTGAGGGTCAGCTGGAGGCCGCCGACGAGGCTGCTCGACACGTTGTAGAGGAACGCCGACAGGGTCGCGAGCGCCGTCATGAGGATGACGTCGATGACGCCGACGACGATCGCGAGCGAGACGACGCGACCGAAGCCGACGAAGTCCATGATGTCGAAGCTGTTCTCGCCGTCCTGGATGATCTGCCCGACGAGGCCGTTGACCTGCTCGAAGACACCCATGCCGGCGAGGATCATCCACAGCACGGCGACCATGACGACGCCGGCGATGCCGAGCGCCACGGACAGCAGGAACGACATCTTCATCGCCGACCACGGGTCGACCCGCGAGACGGTGAGCCGGACCCGACGGCCAGTGCCGCGCGGAGCAGCCGCGGCGGACCGGGGCGTCGTCGGCACCGAGTCGGCGCCGGTTGCGCCGTCGGAGGCGGACGCACGGGTCATCGAGCGGGTCGGCTCGGCGGAGCCGCTCGATGCACTGCGCATCGAGGTGCCTGCCTGGTCTGCCGTGCTCACTCGTCGCCTCCGTCACCGTCGGTGTCGTTGTTGTCAGTCGACGGTACGCCATCGGCCTGTTCCCCGGCAGACGCCGCACCGGTGGGTGCCGCACCGGCAGCCTCCTCGGCCGAGGCCTCGTCGACCGGGGCCGCGTCGCCTGCCTCCTCGACCGGGGCCTCGTCACCGGGGACCTCGTCGACCGGGGTGCCGTCCACGGGGGAGACACCCTCGGCGTCGGCCTCCGCGACCTCCTCCTCGACGACCTTCTCGGCGTTGCGGGCGACACCGACGATGGCGTCGTTGCGGCCGGGCTTGGCGAACCAGACGCCGGCCGTGTTGCGACCCGTGAGCCGGACCTCGTCGACGCGGGAGCGGACGATGTTGCCGCGCTCGAAGACGACCATGACCTCGTCGTCCTCGCTGACGGTGAGCGCGCCGACGAGGTCGCCGCCCTTCTCGGTCTGCTTGGCGACGGCGACACCGAGGATGCCGCGACCCTTGACGTTCCACTGCGACGCCTTGGACCGCTTCGCCAGGCCGGACTCGAAGACGACGAACACGTCCGGGTCCGACCCGACCTCGATGACCGACATCGACAGCAGCGAGTCGTCGCCGCGGAACTTCATGCCGGTGACACCGGACGTCGAGCGACCCATCGGCCGCAGCGTCGCGTCGTCGGCGTGGAAGCGGACCGACTGGCCCTTGCGCGAGACGAGCAGCAGGTCGTCCTCGGCGCTCGTCAGCCCGGCGCCCACGAGCTCGTCCTCGTCGCGCAGGTTGACGGCGATGAGGCCGCCGGTGCGGGGGGAGTCGTACTCGCCGAGACGGGTCTTCTTGACGAGGCCGCCCTTGGTGGCGAGCACGAGGTACGGCGACGACTCGTAGTCGCGCAGCGCGAGCACCTGGGCGATGTGCTCGTCCGGCTGGAACGCCATGATGTTCGCGACGTGCTGGCCCTTGGAGTCGCGGCCGGCGTCGGGCAGCTCGTAGGCCTTGGTGCGGTAGACCCGGCCGAGGTTGGTGAAGAACAGCAGCCAGTGGTGCGACGTCGTCGTGAAGAAGTGCGCCACGACGTCCTCGCCGCGCAGCTGGGCGCCCTTGACGCCCTTGCCGCCGCGCTTCTGCGAGCGGTAGGCGTCGACCTTGGTCCGCTTGGCGTAGCCGCCGCGCGTGATCGTGACGACGACGTCCTCCTCGGGGATGAGGTCCTCCATCGACATGTCACCGTCGAAGCCGTGGATCGTGGTGCGCCGGTCGTCGCCGTACTTCTCGACGATCGCGGCGAGCTCCTCGGACACGATGTCGCGCTGGCGGGCGGGCTTGTCGAGGATGTCCTTGTAGTCCTCGATGAGCGCCTGCAGCCGGTCGTGCTCCTCGATGATCTTTTGCCGCTCCAGGGCCGCGAGCCGGCGCAGCTGGAGGTTGAGGATCGCGCGCGCCTGGACCTCGTCGACGTCGAGGAGCTCGATGAGCCCGTCGCGCGCCTCCTCGACCGTGGGGCTGCGGCGGATGAGCGCGATGACCTCGTCGAGCATGTCGAGGGCCTTGAGGTAGCCGCGCAGGATGTGGATCTCTTCTTCGGCCTTCTTGAGCCGGTATGCCGTGCGCCGCTGGATGACGTCGATCTGGTGGTCGACCCAGTGCCGGATGAAGGCGTCGATCGGCAGCGTGCGCGGCACCCCGTCGACGAGGGCGAGCATGTTCGCGCCGAAGTTCGTCTGCAGCTGGGTGTGCTTGAAGAGGTTGTTGAGGACGACCTTCGCGACCGCGTCGCGCTTGAGCACGATGACGAGGCGCTGGCCCGTGCGCCCGGACGTCTCGTCGCGGATGTCGGCGATGCCCTGGAGGCGGCCCTCCTTGACGTGCTCGGCGATCTTCTGGGCGAGGCTGTCGGGGTTGACCTGGTAGGGCAGCTCGGAGACGACGAGGCACTGCCGGCCCTGGATCTCCTCGACCTCGACGACGGCGCGCATGATGATCGAGCCGCGGCCGGTGCGGTAGGCGTCCTCGATGCCGGAGCGGCCCATGATGAGCGCACCGGTCGGGAAGTCGGGCCCGGTGATCCGGGCCATGACGGCCTCGAGGGTCTCGTCCCGGCTGGCCTCGGGGTTGTCGAGGACCCACTGCGCGGCGTTCGCGACCTCGCCGAGGTTGTGCGGCGGGATCTGGGTGGCCATGCCGACGGCGATGCCAGCAGAGCCGTTGACGAGCAGGTTCGGGAAGCGCGCCGGGAGCACCGTCGGCTCCAGCGTCTTGCCGTCGTAGTTCGGCGCGAAGTCGACGGTCTCCTCGTCGATGTCCCGCACCATCTCCATCGACAGCGGCGCCATCCGGCACTCGGTGTACCGCGGGGCGGCGGCCGGGTCGTCGCCGGGGCTGCCGAAGTTGCCCTGCCCCTGCACGAGCGGGTAGCGCAGCGCCCAGTCCTGCACGAGCCGGACGAGGGCGTCATAGATCGCGCTGTCGCCGTGCGGGTGGTACTGGCCCATGACGTCGCCGACGACGCGGCTGCACTTGTTGAAGCCGCGGTCGGGCCGGTACCCGCCGTCGTACATCGCGTAGAGCACGCGCCGGTGCACCGGCTTGAGGCCGTCGCGCACATCCGGCAGCGCGCGCGACACGATCACCGACATCGCGTACTCGATGTAGCTCCGCTGCATCTCGGTGTTGAGGTCGATCGGCTCGATCCGGTCGCTTTCACCGGGCGACCGGTCGTGCATCACCGACCCCTGGTCACCGGTGTCCTCGGTGTCCACGTCGGTGTCCAGGTCGTTGTCCGTGCCGTCGATGTCGTCAGCCATCAGTTCCCTTGTCCTTCAGTCACATTCATGCGGCCGTATGCCGCGTCAGTAGCGTTCGTGGGTGCGCTCGCCGTCGGTGCCGCTCGTGTCCCGAACCCGTCCAATTGGTGAGTTTTTCCCGGGGCCGCTCGTGTCCCGAACCGTCCAATTGGGTGAGATCGGGACGCGAAGGTGAGCGGACGGCATACGCAACCGGCCTCAGATGTCCAGGAAGCGCACGTCGCGCGCGTTGCGCTGGATGAAGCCGCGGCGGGACTCGACGTCCTCACCCATGAGGATCGAGAAGATCTCGTCCGCGGCGGCCGCGTCATCGAGGGTGACCTGGAGCAGGATCCGGTTCTCCGGGTCCATCGTGGTCTCCCACAGCTCCTGGTAGTCCATCTCGCCGAGGCCCTTGTAGCGCTGGATGCCGTTCTCCTTGGGGAGGCGGCGACCCTTGCTCTGGCCCTCGGCGACGAGGGCGTCGCGCTCGCGGTCGGTGAACGCGAACTCGTGCGGGGCGTTGCTCCACTTGATCCGGTAGAGCGGCGGCTGCGCGAGGTAGACGTAGCCGGCCTCGATGAGCGGCTTCATGAACCGGAAGAGCAGCGTCAGCAGCAGGGTGCGGATGTGCATGCCGTCGACGTCGGCGTCGGCCATGAGCACGATCTTGTGGTAGCGGGCCTTCTCGATGTCGAAGTCCTCGCCGATGCCGGTGCCGAACGCCGAGATGAGCGCCTGGACCTCGTTGTTGGCGAGGGCCTTGTCGAGGCGGGCACGCTCGACGTTGAGGATCTTGCCGCGGATCGGGAGGATCGCCTGCGTGTAGGGGTTGCGGCCGCGCACGGCGGAGCCACCGGCGGAGTCGCCCTCGACGATGAACACCTCGGAGATCGCCGGGTCCTTGGCCTGGCAGTCGCGCAGCTTGCCGGGCAGGCCGCCGGACTCGAGGACGCGCTTGCGGGTCGCCTCCCGCGCCTTGCGGGCGGCGACGCGGGCGGTCGCGGCCTGGATGGCCTTGCGGACGATCTCCTTGCCCTCGTTCGGGTGCCGCTCGAGCCAGTCTCCGAACTCGTCGGTCATGGCGCGCTGGACGAAGCCCTTGACCTCGGAGTTGCCGAGCTTGGTCTTGGTCTGACCCTCGAACTGCGGCTCGCCGAGCTTGACGCTGATGACCGCGGTGAGGCCCTCGCGCACGTCGTCGCCGGTGAGGTTCTCGTCCTTGTCCTTGAGCTGGTTCTGCTTGCGGGCGAAGTCGTTGACGAGCTTGGTGAGGGCCGCGCGGAAGCCCTCCTCGTGGGTGCCGCCCTCGTGGGTGTTGATCGTGTTCGCGTACGTGTGCACGGACTCGCTGTAGGCACCCGTCCACTGCATCGCGAGCTCGAGGGAGAGCGAGCGCGCCTCGTCCTCGACGTCGATGCTGATGATGTCGGGGTGCACCGGCTCGGACTTCTTCGAGCCGACGAGGTGGGTCACGTAGTCGACGAGGCCGTTGTCGTAGCGGTAGGAGACGTGCCGCTGCCGGTCCTCGTTGCCCTCGACCTCGTCGCCGTCCTCGGCCGCCTCCTCCGGGCTCTGCTCGGGGACGCGCTCGTCGACGAGGTTGATCGTCAGGCCCTTGTTGAGGAAGGCCATCTGCTGGAAGCGGGCGCGGATCGTCTCGTAGTCGTAGTCGGTCGTCTCGAAGATGTCGCCGTCGGCCCAGAAGGTGATCGTCGAACCGGTCTCGTCGGTCGCCTCCTCCTTCGCGAGGGGCGCGACCCGCTCACCGTGGTCGAACTCCATCCGCCACACGTGCCCGAGCTGCTTGATCTCCGCGGTGAGACGGGTCGAGAGCGCGTTGACGACGGAGGAGCCGACGCCGTGCAGTCCACCGGACACCTTGTATCCGCCGCCGCCGAACTTGCCGCCCGCGTGCAGCTGGGTGAGGACGAGCTCGACGGTGGACATGTCGTACTGGTCGTTCATGCCCGTCGGGATGCCGCGACCGTTGTCGGTGACGCGGACGCCGCCGTCGGCGAGGAGGGTCACGTCGATCGTGTCGGCGTAGCCGGCGAGCGACTCGTCCACGGCGTTGTCGACGATCTCCCACACGAGGTGGTGCAGGCCGCGCTCACCGGTGGAGCCGATGTACATCCCGGGGCGCTTGCGGACCGCCTCGAGGCCTTCGAGCACCTGGATCGCGGACGCGTCGTATGCCGTGTCGTCGCCGACCGCGCTGCTCTTGCCGTTCGTGGCCGGCGGGGTGTCGACCCCGCTCGCCTGGTCGGCAGTCTGGTCGGCTGCCCGCTCCGCTGCCGCCGTCCCCTCGGCGGACTGGGTGGTCTGGCTGGTCTCGATGCTGTTGTCCTCGGGCGTGCTGGGCACGGTGCTCCTTCGAGTGGGTTTCGCTCATGCCGCGCGCCCGGGGCTGGTGCGGGTGACCGCTGGTGGCCCGGGGCGCGACGTTCACCCCAAAGTTTACCTGTCAGCTCCGACAAAGCTCGCCACTGGAGGCCCGTGGAGGCGGTTTTCTCGGATTCCCACGGGTGGCGACGACCCGGCATACGGTCCCCACCCCTCCAGCGCGCCCTGACGGCGTTTTCTCACGCTCGGCGATTCGGGTCCCCGAACGTGCGGCGCTGGGTACGCTCCGGTGCATGAAGCGCCGCCTGCCCGCCCTCGCCGCTCTCTGCGCGCTCACCGTCACCGGGTGCACCCAGGCCGCACCCACACGGGACGGCACGCCCGCGCCGGCGGGGTCGACCACGGGCGCGTCGACGCCCTCGGCATCTGCCTCGAGCGCCCCGTCCCTGCCGAGCGGCTACGCCTGGCACCCGGTCGAGGACGCCGGACTGCGGTTCGCCGGTCCCGCGGAGTGGGTCGCGATTGACCCCGAGGAACTGGCCGCCGCCGGGGACGACGCCATGATGAAGGATCTCGCCGACCGCATGGGTGTGAGCGTGTCGCAGTTCAGGGCGGTCATGACCAACGCTGACCTCATCCTCACGGCGCCGCCGAAGGATGGCTTCGCCGACAGCATCAATGCCATCGTCGTCCCGCTCACCGACCTCCCCACCGAAGCACAGCTCACGGCGCAGCTCGGCAGTCTCGTCGACGGTGACGTCACCTACACGGCGACCGAGACTCCGGCGGGTCGGGCCGTCATGGCGCGCTACGCCATCGCGGCGGGCAACCTGGCCGTGCAGGGCAGCTCGATCTTCGTCAAGGGTCCCGAGGGCGTTCTCAACGTCACCGTGACGACCCGCGACGCCGCCCGGACCGAGCAGGTCAGCGCGGTCGTGCTGGACTCGCTGTCCGAGACATGAGGCCCGGCCTGGCCCCTGCCCGGGCCGCCCGCGTCAGCGGCCGTGGGTGAAGAAGGTCCAGGTGCCGTCCTCGGCGATGCCGACGCGTGGGCCGGTGTAGCCGCCGTCGGTCTTCTTCATGTCGGCCGCCTGGGCGCTGGTGATGAGGCCGGCGTTCACGGCCGCGGTCCACTCGGCGTCGTTCTCCTTGAAGTCCTCGGAGAAGACGCGCGGTGCGACGCTCCCGTCGAACGTCGCCACCTGCGGCATCGTCAGGAGCGTCGCGAGCCACGTGTAGTTCTGCGTCGACGACGCGGTGAAGGTCGCCGACGCGGGGCGCTCGCCGGCGAACCCGGTCCCGTCCTTGGTCGCGATCGCGATGAGCGCCTTGCCGTTGCAGGCCTTGGCGGCGGTATGCAGCGCGCGCGCCTTCGCGGCCGCCGCGCTCGACAGGCCGGTGACGTTGACGGCACCGGCCTTGCCCGCGGGGCAGGACGCTGCCGTCCCGCTCGCCGACGGTGCCGGCGGCAGGGTGGGGGTGGCCGCGCCCGACGGCTCCGCAGTGCCCGACGGTGCTGCGGTGCCCGAGGAGGGCGGGCTCGTGGACGCCGACGGGCCGGCCGAGGTGGCGCTCGTCGTCGGGCCGGAGCCTGACGGCGCCACGGTCGGCTCGTCGTCGGAGCAGCCCGCGAGCGCGAGCGCAGCGAGCAGCACTGGAGCGGCCGCACGAGCGGCGCGGCGAGCGGGCTGGGAGGTGCCGCGGGGCGTCATACCGATCACCGTAACGGAAGTGACTGGTGTGACTGGGGAGGTCAGGGCTGGGCGGAGAGGGAGCGTTCGCAGACCGCGCGGACGTCGTCGGGGATCGGGACGGTGTGCCGCCCGGCGCGGTCGATGTAGACCTGCGCCCACAGCCCGTGCGCGGCGATGTCGTCGCTGCCGTCGGCGAAGAGGCCGAACGCGAAGGTGACGCTCTTGGTGCCGATGCGTTCGACACGCACGCCGACGTCGATGGGGTGCGGGTAGGCGAGCTCGGAGTAGAACCGGCACGACGACTCCGCGACGACACCGAGGGTCGGGGTGCTCGTCTCGTCGATGCCGGTCTCGCGGATGAGCCAGGCGTTGAGGACCGAGTCGAAGAGCTCGTAGTAGACGGCGTTGTTGAGGTGGCCGTACATGTCGTTGTCGGCCCACCGCGTGCTCACCCGCTGGACCTCGGGGAAGTCCTCGCGCCGCAGCGTCCTCGGGTCGCGGGTGGTGCCGGTCGAGGTTGGGTGTGCGGCAGGTGAGCTCATGCGCACAACGCTAGCGGCCGGCATACCCGGCGGACTGGCCGACCGCGGCCGCACGGCCAGTCCGGGCATGTGGTCCCGCAGTGCTCTGATCTTGCGTCGTCCTTTGGGCCAGGGTGGTCCAAAGGACGACGCAAGATCAGAGTGTCAGCGTCGAGAGGATCCCAAGGTCGGCGTGGGACGTGTGGGGCGCCCAGACCGAGCGCGCTGGATTCGCGCCGGACCCGCAGTCAGTCGGGGGTCGGCAGGGTGTGGTCGCCGACGAGGAGGCTCGGGACGAGGCCCGGCTGGATCGACGCGACGACCTCGGTCCCGACGGGATAGCGGACCGAGTGCGGCTGCCACGAGCGGACCGTGCGCCCGGACGGCAGCCGGACCGTGTGCAGGACGAACGCGCCGTGGTACTCGACCCGCTCGACGACCGCCCGCGCACGCGCGACCCCGTCGCCTCCGTCCGCGGGCAGCGTCAGCGTCAGCGCCACCTCGTGCGGCCGCACCACCACCTCGGCCTCGCGTGCGTCGACGTCGGTGCGCACCATGACTCGGCCGAGCTCGCTCATCAGCCCGTGCTCGTCGGCCACCACCGGCAGGAAGTCCGCGTCCCCCATGAAGGACGCGACGAACCGACTCACCGGCCGCTCGAACACCTCCGCCGGGGTGCCCAGCTGCTCCACGACACCGGCGCGCATGACTCCGATCCGGTCGCCGACGGTGAGTGCCTCGGTCTGGTCGTGCGTCACGAGGATCGCCGTCGTGCCCGTGGCACGCAGGGCGTCGACCGTGTCGGTCCGGACCCGGGCGCGCAGCGACTCGTCGAGCGAGGAGAACGGCTCGTCGAGCAGCACGACCTCCGGACGCGGCGCGAGCGAACGGGCGAGCGCGATGCGCTGCTGCTCACCACCGGAGAGCTCGTGCGGGTAACGATCAACCGTGTGCGGCAGGTGGACGAGCTCGAGCACCTTCCGCACACGGGCGTCCTGCTCCGCGCGCGCCACTCCCGCGAGCCCGAACCGGATGTTGTCGCCCACGGTGAGGTGCGGGAACAGCGCGTGCTCCTGGAAGACGAGCCCGACGCGCCGCTTCTCGGGCGGCACCCACGCACCCCGCCCCGCGACCGTCGCGTCACCGACGCGCACCTCGCCGGCGTCCGGACGTTCCAGCCCGGCGACGAGTCGCAGCAGCGTCGACTTGCCGCAGCCGGACGGCCCGATGAGCGCGACGATCTCGCCCGCTTCGACGGCGAGGTCCAGCTCGCACACGGCCGGGGTGTCACCGTAGGACTTCGAGACGGTGCGCAGCGCGAGCGCCGGATCCCGTTGTGCCCCAGTGTCATTCGTTTCGTATGCCGTCCGCGCACCCACGTGGGTCTCGCGCGCGTCGTCCGGGGTTGCGTCCCGTCCCACCGTGGCCTCGCTCGTCATGACAGCTCCTGACGGTGCGGCTCGGCGAGACGGACCTGCCGCACGAGGAAGTACACCGGGACGATCGCGAGCGCGACGATGAGCAGGGCGGGCAGGGCGGCCTGCTCCCAGAAGTTCTCGTTGGCCAGCTCGTAGACCGACACCGACAGCGTGGTGAAGCCGAACGGTCGCAGGAGCAGCACGAGGGGCAACTCCTTCACGGCGTCGACGGCGACGAGGACGAGCGCGACCGCGATGCCCGAGCGTGACAGCGGCAGGTGCACCCGGCGCAGCACCCGCCATGGCGAGGACCCGAGCGAGAAGGCCGAGTTCGTCACCGACGGCGAGATCGTCGCGAAGCTCGCGTCGACCGCCTGGTACGCCGGCGCGAGGAAGCGCACGACGTAGCTCGCAAGGATACCGAGGACCGACCCGGTGACGACGAGCCCGGTCCCACCCGCCACGCCGAGTGCCTCGAGCCAGCCGTCGAGGGCCGCGAACGCGACGAGGACGCCGATCCCGATGACGGCGCCCGGGACGGCATACCCGAAGGTTGTGAGCTGAGCGGCCGCACGCGCGAGCCGGCCTCCGGTGACGCGTACCCCGTGCGTCACGACGAGCGCCAGCCCGACACACGCGAGCGCGGCAAGCGCGGCCATCACCCCGCTGTTGGCGAGGTTCATCGCGAACCGGCCCGTCGAGAGCGACGACGAGTCCGCCGCCGTCGCGGTCACGGCCCACCACACGAGCCGCGCGACCGGCAGGACGAAGGCAAGCAACAGCACCGACCACGCCGCCGCGGCCGCCCACCAGCGCGCCGCCCCGGTGAGCACCGTGGGAGCGGCGGGTGGACGATGACCGCCGCGGGCGTCATACCGCGCACCACCGCGCAGGATCCGCTCACCGGTGAGCACGAGCACCGCGAAGGCGAGGACGAGGACGGACAGCTGAGCCGCCGACGCGAAGTCGAACGAGCCCTTCCACGTGAGGTAGACGCCGACCGAGACGGTGCGGACGGTGAAGTACTGGACCGTGGCGAAGTCGGTGAGCGTCTCCATCATGACGACGGCGAGGCCACCGGCGATCGCGGGGCGGGCCAGCGGCAGTAGCACCTGCCGGAAGGCGCGCCACGGCGACGCGCCGAGCATGCGCGCGGCGTCCCACGTGACCTGCCCCTGACCGCGAAAAGCCGCTCGGGACAACAGGTAGACGTAGGGATAGAGCGTCAGCGACAGCACGACCGGCGCTCCGAGCGGGCCGGACAGCCACTCGACGAACCCCGACGTCCCGACCGTCGCCCGCGCCGCCCGCGCCGGACCACCGGCCGGCCCGAACGTCGACAGGACGAGGAAACCCAGCACGTAGGCCGGCATCGCGAGGGGCAGCACGAGCAGCCAGGAGAGCCAGCGACGGCCCGGGAAGTCGTAGGCCGTGACGAGCCAGGCGAGCCCGACACCGAGGACAGTCGTGCCGAGGGCGACGGCGGCGAGGAGCGCGACCGTCGTGACGACCATCTCGCCGAGACCGCGGGGCCAGGCGCTGTCACCGACGGACGCGAGCGCCTCGACGAGGACGGCGACGACGGGGATGCAGACGATCGCGGCGATGAGGACGACGAGGGCGGACCACGCGGGGCGTCCCGTCCCGGTCAGGCGGACGCGGCGCGCCCGGGCGAGGCGTCCGTCGGCTGCGCGACACGCGCCGCGCGCCTCGGTCGCCGGGACGGTCACTTGTAGCCGGCCTCGGCGAGAAGCTCGACGGCCTCGGCGTTCTGCGACCCGTAGGCCTCGGCGGAGAGCGGCATCCGCTTGAACTCGCCGAACTTCGCGATCATCGGCTCGGGCTTCACGTCGGGGTTGACGGGGTACTCGTGGTTGCCGTCGACGAACGCGCTCTGCCCCTTCGTCGCGAGCCACTCGATGAGCTGCTGCGCCTGGGCGGCGTTGTCGGAGGTCTTGACGACGCCCGCGCCGGAGATGTTGACGTGCGTGCCGGCGCCCTGCTGGCTCGCCCAGTAGAGCTTCACCTTGAGGTTGGGGTTCTTCTTGAGCTCGCGGGCGACGTAGTAGTGGTTCGTGATGCCGACGTCGCAGGTGCCGGCGTCGATGGCCTTGATGAGCTCGACGTCGTTGGACTTGATCTGGACCCCGTTGGCGACCCAGCCCTTGACGATCTCGAGGGTCTTCTCGCGGCCCTCGAGCCCGATGAGGCTGGCGACGAGGCTCTGCGTGTACGCCGACGTGGCGTCGCGCATGCAGAGGCGACCCTTCCACTTCGGGTCGGCGAGGCCGGCATACGTGTCCTTGGGGTCGAAGTCCGCGGGCTTGACCTTGTCGGGGTTGTACGTCGTCGTGCGGGCCCGCATCGCGAGGCCGAACCAGCGGTTCTCGCTGTCGCGCAGGTCGGCGGGGACGGCCTTGTCGAGGGCGGGGGACTGGAGCGGCTTGAGGACGTCCTGCTGCGCGGCGTTCCACAGGTTGCCCGCGTCGACGGTCATGAAGACGTCGGCCTCACCGTCGGCGCCCTCGGCCTTGATGCGCTGGAGCAGCTCGGCGTCGTTGCCGCTGATGAACTCGATGGAGATGCCGGTCTCGTCCTGGAAGTCCTTGAACGCACCCTCGAGCGCATAGTGCCGCGCCGAGTAGATCTGCAGGTCGGCGTTGCTGCCGCCGATGCCGAGCACGCCGCACCCGGCGAGGGGAGCGGTGACGGCGAGGGCGGCGACGCCGGCGAGCGCGGCGCGGGTGGGACGGCGAGAGGGCACGAAGGACTCCTGGGCTGACACGGAGGGTGACGGTGCATTGTGTCGCAGGTTAGGCAAGCCTGTCCAAACCCCCCTATCATGCGGGGTTGTGACGACCGTGGCCGGCGCCCGTGACCGCGTCGCCCTCGTCGGGCGGCTGCGGTCGTTCGGTGACGCCGTGGCGCTCACCTGGGTCGGTGGTTCCGGTGGTCTCGAGACGTTGACGTATGCCGGCCTCGCGGCGCGCGTGGACGCGCGTCGACGCGCGCTTGGGGAGACCCCGCGGCTCGTCGCCATTGAGATGTCGAACGACGTCGAGACCGTGGTGACGCTGCTCGCCTGCCTCGCCGGCGGGCACCCGGCGCTGTGTGCGTCCCCGGGAGGTCCCGGACCCGCTGCGCCGCAGGAGCCGTCGTGGTGGGAGGCGTGGGACCCGGACGTCGTGGCCCGCGGTGACGCGCTGGTCTCGCGGCGGGCCGGGACGGCGCACGACCTGCACCCCGACCTCGCGCTGCTGCTCTCGACCTCGGGCAGCACCGGCTCGCCCAAGCTCGTCCGGCTCTCGGCCGCGAACGTCGACTGCAACGCGGCCCAGATCGTCGACGCGCTCGCGATCACGGGCGACGACGTCGCGGCGACGACGCTGCCGCTGCAGTACTGCTACGGGCTGTCGGTCCTGCTGAGCCACCTGTCGGTGGGGGCGTCGGTGCTGCTCACCGACCTGTCCGTCGTGGACGAGTGCTTCTGGTCGGCCTTCGTCGCGGCGGGCGGGACGACCTTGGCCGGGGTGCCCTACACCTTCGACCTCCTCGACGCCGCCGGGTTCGCGTCGCGGGAGCTGCCGCGGCTGCGCTCGGTCACCCAGGCCGGCGGACGGCTCGCGCCAGACGCCGTGCGCCGCTGGGCCCGCCTCGGCGAGGAGCGGGGCTTCGACTTCACGGTGATGTACGGCCAGACCGAGGCGACCGCCCGGATGGCGACGCTCCCGGCGCGGCTGGCGTCGGAGAACCCGACGTCGATCGGGGTCGCGGTGCGGGGCGGGCACTTCGCCCTGGCACCCGTGGAGGACGACATGGCCGCTGACTCCGTGTCCCCAACCGTCCACTTGGGTGAGCTCGGGACGGGTGGGGTTGGTGAGCTCACCTACGAGGGCGGCAACGTCATGATGGGCTACGCCCTCGAGCCGGCCGACCTGGCACGCGGCGCCGAGGTGACCACGCTGCATACCGGCGACCTCGCCCGCTTCACCGCCGACGGGCTCGTCGAGATCGTCGGACGGCTCGGACGCTTCGCCAAGGTCGTCGGGCTGCGGCTCGACCTCGACCGGATCGAACGCGATCTGGGCGACCTTCCGGGGCTGGACCACACGGCATACGTCATGGACGGCGGCGACCGCCTGCTCGTCACGGTCGTCGACGCGACGGATTCCGTTGTCGCGCAGGTGCGTTCGTTCGTCAGTGACCGGTATGCCGTCCCGCGCGCCGCCGTCGTCGTCGCACCCGTCGCAGCAGCCGACGTCCCCCGGACCGCGTCCGGCAAGGTGGACAGACCAAGCCTCACCGAGCGACTTATTGCGCTTTCCGGCACCACGGAGCGACTTATTGCGCTTTCCGGCCGCACTGCGGACGAGTCACCGATGTCGGAACGGGCCGGAAAGCGCAATAAGTCGGACCAGAACGGGACCGGCGTGAATCTCGCCGAGGGGATCCGTGGGATCTATGCGGACGTGCTCGACCGGCCGGACGCGTCGGTCGACGACAGCTTCGTGACGTTGCGCGGTGACTCGCTCTCGTACGTCGAGGCGTCGGTCCGCCTCGAAGGGCTCCTCGGAACGCTCCCGCCGTCGTGGCACGTCCGCCCGATTCGGGAGCTCGCCGAGCTCGCCGCACCGACCGCCCACGACGATGCACCGGACCGGGCGCCGAACCGCTTGTCGTGGCTGCGGCTGCGCTCGCTCGAGACCTCTCTCGTCCTGCGGGCACTCGCCATCGTCGCGATCGTGCTCACCCACGCGGAGGTCATCGAGGTCCGCGGTGGCGCGCACGTCCTGCTCGCGGTCGCCGGGTTCGCGTTCGCGCGGTTCCAGCTGTCGGGGGAGAGCCGGGCCGGTCGGGTCGCGCACGTCCTGGAGTCGTTGACCCGGATCGCGCTGCCCGCGATGGTGTGGGTCGCGGTGCTCGTGCTCATCGACGAGCGCTACTCGTGGTGGAACGCTGCCCTGCTCACGTCGGTGGCCGGGGACGACGTCAACGCGCAGTGGCGGTACTGGTTCGTCGAGGCGGTCGTCCAGATCCTCGCGCTGCTCGCGGTGCTGCTCGTGATCCCGTGGGTGGACCGGCTCGAGCGGGCCCGTCCGTTCGCGGTGCCGCTGGCCCTCGCGGTCGCGGGGCTGGTCTTCCGGTTCGGGCTCGTCCCGGTCGGGACGCACCACGTCAACGGCCGGGCCGCGATGGTGCTGTGGCTCTTCGCCCTCGGCTGGGCGATGGCCCGGGCCTCGGCGACGTGGCAGCGCTGGCTGCTCACGGCATACGTCCTCGCCGTGGTTCCGGGGTTCTTCGGTGGCGACATGGAGCGGGAGTGGACGATCGTCGCGGGGTTGCTCGTGCTCACGTGGGTGCGGGCGGTCAGGGTGCCGGCGTTCGTCGTGCCGCTGCTCGTGCCGCTCGCGTCGGCGTCGCTGTTCATCTACCTCGTGCAGTGGGAGGTCATGGGGCGCGTGGGGTACTCGCTGCTCGGGGCGTGCGTCGCCGTGCTCACCGGATGGATCGCGTGGCGGGGTGCGTCACCCATCGTCGAGCCGGTGGCCCGCTGGGTCGGGGCTCAGAGCTCGAGGGTCCTGTCGAAGAGCTCTCGCACGGGCCGCGGCAGCGCCGGCTCGGGGATGGTGACGTCGAGCGGCGGCTCCTCGCAGCTCACGCCGTAGCGGAACGCGTCGGGGACCATCCGCTCCTGCGCCAGCCGCCTGAGGGTGGGGCTGCTGAGCAGCGTGCGCCACTCGTCGGCGTCACCCCGGGGGAGCTCGGCCAGGTCGACGGTGCGCTCGCGAACCATGCCCGCGACGCCGCCGGTGCGCCGGACGCTCACCTGCTGCGGCGCGCCCTCGCTCGGAGTGGTGTCGGGGTCCGAGTCGGGTGCCGGCTCCGGCCGGGGCCCAGGGGTGGGGCTCGGTGCGGGTGTCGGGCTGGGTGACGGCGTGGGGCTGGGCGAGGGCTCTGGGGTCGGGGTGGGCTGTGGCGTCTCGCCGCCCGGTCCGCCGGTGTCGCCGCCATCCGTCCCCGCGCCGTCCGTGACGCCCACGGCGCGCCACGCGTCACGCACGGCAGCCACCTCGGGTGAGTCCGCGCCATACAGGCTCTCCGCCGCGGTCTCGGTGAGGGCAGCGAAGGTGGGGAAGTCGCAGTCGGCCTTGATGTCGCCGGTGATGGCGCCGTACCAGATCGCGCCGGGCCGCTCCCACGCGTTGCCGCCGAGGGTCGTCGCGACGAGGTGGAACGCCTTGTTCGGGATGCCGGAGTTGATGTGCACGCCGCCGTTGTCGTCGTCGGTGACGACGTAGCCGTCCATGTGCCCGGCCTGCGGGTCCTTGCCGAGGCGCGGGTCGTCGTAGGCGGTGCCCGGCTCCTTCATCGAGCGCAGGCCGACGCCCTGGACGCCGGGGGCGAGCAGTTCGGCGCCGATGATCCAGTCGGACTGCTCGGCGCTCTGGCCGAGGGTGCGCTGCTTGACGAGGATGCCGAAGACGTCCGAGACGTGCTCGTTGAGGGCTCCGGACTGGTCCTGGTAGTTCAGGCCGGAGGTGTATTGCGTGACGCCGTGCGCGAGCTCGTGCCCGATGACGTCGAGGCTGCGGGTGAACCCGAGGAGAATCTCGCCGTCGCCGTCGCCGAAGACCATCTGGGTGCCGTCCCAGAAGGCGTTGTCGTAGTTCGTGCCGTAGTGGACGGTGGCGATGAGGCCGAGCCCGCGGTCGTCGAGGGAGTTGCGCCCGTATGCCGCGTTCCACAGTTCCCAGGTCGCGCCGAGCCCGTCGTAGGCCTCGTTGACCGCGGTGTCGTCGGTGGGCGGGTCGCCCTCCTTGCGGACCTGGGTGCCGGGGAGGTCGGTCGTGTTCTTGGCGTCGTGGATGAGCCGGTTCGGCGCCTCCTCGGTGGCGCGAGCCTCGCTGCGGCTGACGCTCGGGCTGGGGCTGGCGGTGGGGCTGGTCGTCGGGTCCGGCTGGAGCGAGCGCTGGCGGGCCATCCGCTCGTAGCGGAGCTTGTCGAGGCGCAGCGTCTCGCGGGCGCGTTCCTCGAGGTGCGGCTGGCCGGAGGTGGCGAGTGCCTCGAGGACGTAGGGCGGGACGATCGAGCAGCACACCGGGCTCGGCGCGGGCTCGTGCTTGGCGGGCGTCGAGGTCAGGGGCTGGTCGGTGCTGCTCATGCGTCCATCCTCACCCTCGGCACCGACACCCGCACCCCGAGGGACGGCCGGTCCGGTTCAGACCGGTCGGGCTGGGCCCGTGAGGGCGCACTGCCGTCGTCAGCGCCCGGGAACCCAGACGAGCGCGTCCCCGACCGGACGCTGCACGTTCCCGCTGCCGCTCGGGGTGTTCACCGGACCCGCTGCAGTGGCCATCGTGGTCGAGCCACCTCCGTCGAGGTTGACGGCGTCCACGAGTCCCAGGGATCGGGCGACCGCGGCGGTTTCCGCGATGGTGGTGCCGACACTGCTCGTCATGCGACCGTCGATCGTCGCCAGGACGATGGTGCCCTCCGCGGTGCGACCCATGAGCGTGCGCGGGTTGCGGCCGAAGAAGCTGCCCGTCCCGACGGGAGCAACGACTCGGCCGTCCTCCGTCAGTCGGTACCGCCCATTGACGCCATACGTCTTCGGGGTGAGGGGAAGCCGGTTGCCCACGGCGTCCTCGACCGACTGGCGCAGGGTCAAGCACGTCGTGGGACCGGCCACGGCCTGCAGCGCCGTGACCTCCGGACCCGTGGCCTGCACCGCCGACTGTCCCGCGGACAGGGCGGTTCCCCGCGTCGTCCAACTCGTGCGGACGACGCATCCGCGACGGTCCAGCACGACCTCGGCACCCGGACCGGATGGAGTGCGGGCACCGAACTCCGGGGTGATCCAGTCCGTCTCCCCGGTCGCGCCCGGCGGGTGGTTGACGGCGTTGATGGTGACCGTGGCTCCAGTGCGCCTGTCGACCGCCGAGCCGGACCACTGCACCTTCCCGAACACCATCCGGCCGCTCTGACCGTCGAAGACGACATCCTCCTCCGCCGGGTCCGTGGTCGGTTCGGACAGCAGCGTGCCCTCGAAGACCCCGAGCCCCACCGGGTCCCCGGGGTACTGCGCACTCGCCGTGAAGGTGAAGAACGAGGCATTGGTGCCGATGAGGCCGCCAGTGAACCCCACGAGGTCCGACACGCTCTCGGTGCGGGCCAGGTCGGGACCGTAGGTCGCGACGAGTCGACCGCGCGCTGCCGCAGGCTCGATCGTCAGGGTGTTGACCACCCACGGGCCCTCGTCGGTGGTGGCGATGTCCTCGGGTGCCGCGGGGGTCGCACCGCGCACGATTCGGGTGAGCGTCACTCCACGGGCGAGCGTCGTGCTGGTCCGGGTCTCCGGCAGCGTCGCCACGCCGAGCGGCAGGGCGTCGGTCGCGGCCGAGCCGGGACTGGAGGCGGTCGGGGTCGCGGCGGGGGCAGGGGCCGCAGCGATGGACAGAGCGAGTCCCGCGGGAACGGCCGCGCAGAGGAGGCGTCTCAGGATCATGGGTCCGACGGTCTCCCACGGTCGCCGGCGGTGGGCGAGCGCGAGGTGAACGGTCGGCGAACCTCTGCGCGCCCCGCGCGCTCAGCCGTAGGTGTCCCGCGGTCCACGGCCGTCCTGGACCCGCCGTCCGCCGCGGGACCACGACGGCGCGCTCGGCCCGACGACCCGGATCGCGCTCACCGTCCCCTCACCGACCTCACGGGCCAGCGCACCCATGAGCGTGTTCGACATGAGCCGCAGGTTCGTCGCCCAGGCCGTCGAGTCGGCGCGCACGGTGAGCACCGTGTCGACGAACTCCACCGGCCGGCAGTGCTGCGCGACCTCCGGACCGACGATCGACTCCCACCGGCCGATCACCGAGCCGACGGCGACGTCGACCTTCCACCCGCGCTCGGAGACGAACGCGTCGAGCTCGTCCCCGAGCAGCTGCGGGTCCCGGCCACCCCGCCGGGACTCACCCCCACCCCCGGTGACGTCCCGGAACCGGCGCTTCGGCTTCACCCCCGGGCGCAGCCCCTTGGCCCGGGCCGCCGCTCGCGCCCGGGCCAGCGCGTCCGCGGGAGCCGACTCGAGGTCCTCGAGCGCCGCGTCATTCGCGGCCCTCTCGTCGACAGCCGCCGCGTCCCCGACCGTTTCACGTGAAACCTCACCACCGTCGCCGGATCCGCCCGATCCACGTCGTCGCGAATCCCCTTCTCCCACAACGGAATTCACGTCGTCACTCACGCGCGGTCACCTCACCCAGCGACACGGCATACGTCCGGCCGCGCAGCGCCTCGGGAACGTCCGCCTCGACCGCGGCGGTGATGAGCACCTGCTCACAGTCGGCGACCATCGCCGCGAGGCGCTCGCGCCGGCCCGAGTCGAGCTCGGCGAAGACGTCGTCGAGGATGAGGATCGGGTCGTCACCGAGGTCGTGGCGGAGCAGCTGGTATGCCGCGAGCCGCAGTCCCAGCGCGAAGCTCCAGGACTCGCCGTGGCTGGCATATCCCTTCGCCGGCAGCTCCCCGAGGGAGAGCACGACGTCGTCGCGGTGCGGTCCGACGAGGTTGACCCCGCGCTCGATCTCCTGGTCGCGGACCTCGGCGTAGGACTCGACGAGCTCGTCGTGGATCTCGGCGATCTCCGGCACCTCCCCGGCGGCGATCCGCGAGGCGATCGGCTCCCGCAGCGAGGAACGGTAGGAGACCCGGGCGTCGGACTGCCCTGCGCTCACCTCGTCGTAGGCCTTGCCGAGCAACGGTCCGAGGTCGCGCAGCAACCGCAGCCGGGCATAGATGAGCGGCACCGCGACGGCGGAGAGTTGGGCGTTCCACACGTCGAGGGTGTGTAGGGCGCTCTCGCGCGCCTCGTCGGCGTCGACCCCCTCGACGGGACGCCGCCGCTTGCCCCGGCCGCGCAGCACCGGCGCCGCGGACTTCAGCAGGGCGCCGCGCTGCTTGAGGATCTTGTCGTGGTCGGCCCGCACCGCGGCCCACTTGGGCTGGCGCAGCACGAGCAGGTCGTCGAGGAAGCGTCGCCGCTCCGACGGGTCACCCTTGACGAGCGCCAGGTCCTCCGGCGCGAAGAGGACGGTCCGGACCTGGCCGAGCACGTCCCGGGTGCGCGTCAGCGGCGACTTGCCCAGGCGTGCCCGGTTGGCCCGGCCCGGCGTGATCTCGAGCTCGACGAGCGTCTCCCGCCCGTCGCGCACGACCGCGCCACGGATCACCGCCTGCTGTGCCCCGAAACGGACGAGCGGTGCGTCCGCCGACACCCGGTGCGAGGACAGGGTCGCGAGGTAGCCGATCGCCTCGACGAGGTTGGTCTTGCCCTGCCCGTTGAGCCCGACGAAGGTCGTGATGCCGGGCTCGAGGGCGACCTCGGCGCTGGGGTAGCTGCGGAAGTCGCCGACGGAGAGGTGCCGGACGTACACCGTGGGGGTGCTCAGGCCTTCTTCGCAGCGGCCTTGCGCGTCGTGGCCTTCTTCGCGGCCGCCTTGCGCGTCGACGCCGAACCCGCGGCCCGGCCACCCGTCGAGCGCGCCCGGGTCGAGCCGGTGCCCGACGTCGGACCAGCCGCAGAACCCGTCGATCCCGAACCCGACGACGGACCAGCCGCCGCGGCCTTGCGACCCACGGCCGCAGCCTTCTTCGCGCTCTTGACCGGCTTCTCCTTGCGGGCGGCCTTGCGCTTCGAGGCCTCCGGGGTCTTGACGCCCTTCGTCGCCTCGGCGCGCAGCTGGTCACCCTCGGCGATCGTCATGACCTGGTGTCCACCGAACTGGCCACGCAGTGCCGCGACGGCCTGCATCGTCGGCGAGGACTCCTGGCGCGAGGCGAACCGCGCGAACAGCGACGCCGAGATGACCGGCATCGGCACGGCGAGGTTGATCGCCTCCTCGACGGTCCAGCGGCCCTCGCCGGAGTCGGCCGTGTAGTCCGAGACGTCCTCGAGCGTGGGGTTCTCCTCGAGCGCCTTGACCATGAGGTCGAGCAGCCAGGACCGCACGACGGTGCCGCGGCTCCACGCCTTGAACGAGCCGGGCACGTCCTTGACGATGTCCTTCTTCTCGAGCAGCTCGTAGCCCTCGGCGTACGCGGCCATGAGGCCGTACTCGATCCCGTTGTGGACCATCTTCACGTAGTGGCCCGCACCGGTGTCGCCGGCGTGGACGAAGCCCTCGTCGCGCGGACCCTCCGGCCGCAGTGCGTCGAAGATCGGCATCGCCTTGGCGACGTTGGCCTTCGTGCCGCCGACCATGAGGCCGTAGCCGTTCTCGAGGCCCCAGATGCCGCCGGAGACACCGCAGTCGAGGTAGCCGATGCCCTTGGCCTTGAGCAGCTTCTCGTTCTCGAGGTCGTCGGTGAACTTGCTGTTCCCGCCGTCGATGACGAGGTCGCCCTTGTCGAGCAGCTCGGAGAGCTTCTTGATCGTCTCGCGGGTCGGGTCACCGTGCGGGACCATGACCCACACGACGCGCGGCGCGTCGAGCGCCTTGACGAGTGCGGGCAGCGACTTCACGTCGGAGACGGCGGGGTTGCGGTCGTAGCCCACGACCTCGTGGCCCGCGCGGCGGATGCGCTCGCGCATGTTGCCGCCCATCTTGCCCAGGCCGATGAGTCCCAGCTGCATTGCTACCCCTTCACGTTGGTGCGAAAAGCGTTGTGGTGAGTGAATTTTCGTGTCCACGGTGCGTGGTCGCCGCGGTGCGTCGTCCTCGTATGCCGGCCGCGCGGCATACGTGCGACCGCGAGACCACCGCCCACGCTACGCCGCCTCAGGACGCGAAACGCACCGGCATGATGACGTAGCGGTAGCTCGTGTCCGCCTCGCCGTCGGCCTCGGCCTGTCCGGAGAGCACGGCGGGCCGCGACGGCTGCGTGAACGAGAGCCGGCTGAAGTCGGTGCCGACGGCGCCGAGGCCGTCGAGGAGGAAGCCGGGGTTGAAGGCGACCTCGATGTCCGGGCCGGTGAGCGTCGCCTCGACGGCCTCGCTCGCCTGGGCGTCCTCACCGGTGCCGGCCTCGATGGCGACCTGGCCCTCGGTGAACCGCAGCCGCACCGGGGTGTTGCGCTCGGCGACGAGGGCGACACGCTTGACGGCCTCGACGAGCTCGGCCGTGCTGACGACGGCCTCGGTGTCCGAGGAGGTCGGGAAGATCGAGCTCACCTTGGGGTACTCGCCGTCGAGGAGCCGCGTCGTCGTGCGCCGCGAGCCGGCCTCGAAGCCGACGAGCCCGTCACCGCCGGCCGCGTCGCCGAGGGCGACCTCGATCGAGCCCGAGGCGCCCAGCGAACGCGCCGTGTCGGTGAGCGTGCGCGCCGGGACGAGGACGACGTGGCTCGCGGAGCTGTCGCTCGGGTTCCACGTGAGCTCGCGCATGGCGAGGCGGTAGCGGTCGGTCGCGAGGAGGGTCATCGTGTCGCCCTCGATCTCGACCCGCACGCCGGTGAGAATCGGCAAGGTGTCGCCGCGGTCGGCTGCGACCGACACCTGGCTCACCGCCTGGGTGAAGAGCTGGCCGTCGATCGAGCCGCTCGCCTCGGGCGAGGTCGGCAGCGTCGGGTAGTCCTCGGACGGCATCTGCAGCAGCGAGAACCGGCTCGAGCCGCAGGTGACCTGGACCTTGGAGCCCGAGGCCTCGACGTCGACCGGCTTGTTCGGCAGGTTGCGCGAGATGTCCGCGAGCAGGCGTCCTAGCACGAGCACGGTGCCGGCCTCGCTGACCTCGGCGGGCACGGTGAGTCGCGCGGAGACCTCGTAGTCGAACGCCGAGAGCGTCACGGTCCCCTCGTCGCTGGCCTCGATGAGGATGCCGGCGAGGACGGGCACGGGCGGACGCGCGGGCAGCCCACGGGCCACCCAGGTGACCGCCTCGGCCAGGACCTCACGCTCGACGCGGAACTTCACGGCATACCTCACTGTTTTCTGGGCGTACTTGGGGAGGCGAGCCCTCGGCTCGCACACGACGCAGCCCGCTCAGCGACGTGCCGTGCAGCACGGCGCAGGCGGGACCACAGACCCTAGTACACGAGCGTGACACTCGGCACCCGCACGGAGCGCTCGGTCTGGGGCTGTGCGGGTCGGGTCGGGTCGTTCCACAGGCAGGTCATCGGGGCAGGACATCAGGTTGAGGGATCTCATCAGAGTTGTCGGAGGTGTGGATCCTGTGGACAACGGTCTCTTCGCGCAGGTCAGGGTGGGTTTCAGGGTCGTGGACGACGCGTGGACCGGGTGTGGACGCGTCGTGGCTGGCTGTTGAGGGTTCGTATGCCGTCCCGTGGCGTCCACGAACCTGTCACCCGCCGTCCACGTCCGTCCTGTGGTTGTCCACAGTTGTCCACAGCTTCTGGGGACAAACCGGGGAATCTCGGCGTCCCCAACCCGTCCCCACACCGTCCACAGACCTGTCCACACCCGGTTTCCCACATGGTTGTCCACAGGGCGTGGATGAGGGTTCGTGCGGCAGGGCCCACGTGTCGTGCGGGGACTGCGCAGGTGACGAAACGATGACGGCGGACCCACAGCTGTGGACAACCGTGTGGACGAGTGGCGTTCCGGGCGCGATGGCGGGTGCGTCAGGGTGGCGCGGCAGGGTGAAGCGTCAGCGTGGCGCGTCAGCGGGACTGTTGCTTGATCCGGTTCGTCAGCTCGGTGACCTGGTTGTAGATCGCCCGGCGCTCGGCCATGAGCTGGCGGATCTTCTTGTCGGCGTGCATGACCGTGGTGTGGTCGCGGCCGCCGAACTGCTGGCCGATCTTGGGCAGGGACAGGTCGGTGAGCTCGCGGCAGAGGTACATCGCGATCTGCCGGGCCGTGACGAGCACGCGCGAGCGGGACTGGCCCTGCAGGTCCTCGAGGGTGAGGCCGAAGTAGGCCGCCGTCTGCGCCATGATCGTCGCCGGCGTGATCTGGCTCGCCGAGTCGTGCGGGATGAGGTCCTTGAGGACGATCTCCGCGAGCGAGATGTCGACCGGCTGCCGGTTGAGGTTGGCGAAGGCCGTGACGCGGATGAGCGCGCCCTCGAGCTCGCGGATGTTCGTCGTGATCCGTGACGCGATGAACTCGAGCACGTCGTCGGGGACCGAGAGCTTCTCCTGGGCGGCCTTCTTGCGCAGGATCGCGATGCGGGTCTCGAGGTCGGGCGGCTGCACGTCGGTCATGAGCCCCCACTCGAACCGGCTGCGCATCCGCTCCTCGAAGCCGCTGAGCAGCTTGGGCGGGAGGTCGCTTGTGATGACGACCTGCTTGTTCGCGTTGTGGAGGGTGTTGAACGTGTGGAAGAACTCCTCCTGGGTCTGCACCTTGCCCTGGAGGAACTGGATGTCGTCGATGAGCAGCACGTCGACGTCGCGGTAGCGGCGCTGGAAGTTCGCGGCCTTGTCGTCGCGGATGCTGTTGATGAAGTCGTTGGTGAACTCCTCGGAGTTCACGTAGCGCACCTTCACGTGCGGGAAGAGGTTGCGCGCGTAGTGGCCGATGGCGTGCAGCAGGTGGGTTTTGCCCAGCCCGGACTCGCCGTAGATGAACAGGGGGTTGTACGCCTTGGCCGGCGTCTCCGCGACGGCGAGGGCCGCCGCGTTGGCGAACCGGTTGCTCGCGCCGATGACGAAGGTGTCGAAGGTGTACTTCGGGTTGAGCCGGGTGAGCTCGACCTGCTCCGGGACGGTCGCGCCGGGGCGGGGTCGCAGTGCGCCGGGTGCCGGGGTCGCGGTCGTCGCAGGCGGGGCTCCGGCGCCGGCGGTCCCCGCGTGGTCGGGGCGGGAGCCGTCCTGCTCGATGTCCACGTCGTCGTCGACGAGCGCGATGCCGTCGAGCTCGGCGCGTCGCTTGGCCCGGCGACCGTCGGCGTCGGTAGCCGGGGCGTCGGACCCCGAGGCAGGGCCCCCCTGGGTGGGGCCTGCCGTGCTCGCCTCCGGTGTGGCGGCGGGCTCCGGGTCATTCGCCTCGGGAGCCGGCGCGTCGGCGAGGGACTGGTCGACGGTGACGGCGAGCCGGACGTCGTGGCCGAGCTGGCTGCTCAGCGTCTCGGTGACCCGCTCCCGCAGCCGGGTCTCGACGATGTCCTTGGTGAAGTCGTTGGGGACGGCGATGAGTGCGGTGTCGTCGAGCAGTCCCACGAGCCGGGCGAGCGAGAGAAAGGCCCGCTGTTGCACGGGGATCCCGTCGTTGTCGAGGGCATCGAGGGTCGTGCGCCAGATCTGGTCCATCCCCACGTCCGGCACCGGACCACCCGTTCCTTCCCTGCTCCGCTCGCGTCATGCCCTGTGTCCACAGGGTTGTCCACAGTCTGTGGGTATGCCGCGAGACGCTAACAACCCGGTGCCGGGGCGGCAACTCCGGAGCCGTGGTTGTGCGGGGACCCCGCGAGAGTTCTTGTGCCGGACCCGGCGTGTCGTGCCGTGGTCCGGACGTCGTGAGGTGAGAGCATAGGCGGTTCGGCGTCTGCCGTGGGCGCTTCCGTGCGAGTTTGACCACGATGACGGCTCTCCCGTACCGTTGACAGGCCTGTTGCGGCGGCCGGTGACGCATGTCCTGCGCACCCTGAGCCCGCACGGCCACGAGCCAGCACCACCAGTACCAACCCGAAGCCAGACCCTCCCGGCCGACCGTCGTGGGGGATCGCCGCCCCTCGAGAAGAGATCGACCGTGAGCAAGCGTACGTTCCAGCCCAACAACCGTCGCCGGGCCAAGACCCACGGCTTCCGCCTGCGCATGCGCACCCGCGCGGGCCGCGCCATCCTCTCCGCCCGCCGCCGCAAGGGCCGCTCCGAGCTCTCCGCCTGAGGCTGACGGTGCTGCCGGCGCGGCACCGACTGCGTGAGCGGTCGGACTTCGCGTCGGCGATCCGGGCCCCCGGTGCGACGCGAGCCGGATCGAGGATCCTCGTGGTGCACGCCAACGTGACCGACTCTCGTGCGGGACTCCCGCCGCGGGTCGGTTTCGTCGTGTCCAGGGCCGTGGGCAACGCCGTCGTCCGCAACCGGACCAAGCGCCGACTGCGCGCGGTCTTCGCAGGCGAGCTGGCCGGCATACCGGATGGCGTCGACGTCGTCGTCCGAGCGCAACCGGCCGCTGCGACGGCCACCTTCGCGGAACTCTCCGAAGCGCTGAAACTGTTGCTGCACAAGGCAATTCGTCGTCTCGAGGCGTCCGTATGACGCTCGGTCAGGTCGCGGCACAGCCTCTCGTCTGGGTCGTGCGCGCCTACCAGCTGCTCATCTCGCCGATGACCCCGGCGACGTGCCGCTACTTCCCGTCCTGCTCCGCGTATGCCGTGACGGCTTTGCGTCGGCACGGCCTGTTCCGGGGAACCTGGCTCACGCTCCGGCGGTTGGGCAGGTGTCACCCGTGGACAGCCGGCGGCGTCGACCACGTGCCGCCGCTTCCGGGACATCCCGACGACGGTGAGCTCATCGCACGTCACATCCCGCCGACGCCGAGCGAGCCGGCCTCGCAGCAGTCGACGAGTGCACAGACTTGACCACTGACCCGTCTGCCAGCAGCGGACGGGCCAACCCCGGCGGTGACGCCGACCCGACACGAAGGACAGCATGGGCGACTTCTTCAACAGCGTGCTCCGACCGATCGAGCTTCTCGTCGCGTGGATCATGTATGGCTTCCACGAGGTCTTCACGACGCTCGGCCTCGACCCGGCCTCCGGTCTGGCGTGGGGCCTGTCGATCATCGGCCTCGTCATCGTCATGCGGGCCGCAATGATCCCGCTGTTCGTCAAGCAGATCAACGCCTCGCGCAAGATGCAGCTCATCCAGCCCGAGTTGCAGAAGATCCAGAAGAAGTACAAGGGCAAGACCGACCCTGAGTCCCGCCAGGCGATGACCCAGGAGACGATGGCGCTCTACAAGAAGGAGGGCACCAACCCGTTCTCCTCGTGTCTGCCCATCCTCGTGCAGTCGCCGTTCTTCTTCGGTCTCTTCCGCGTGCTCAACGGACTCGACGAGATCGGTGCGGGGAAGCAGGAGGCCATCGGCCCGATCACCCGCGAGGTCGCGGGTCAGGCCGAGCAGGCCACGATCTTCGGTGCCCAGCTGTCCGACACCTTCCTCGGGGCGAACAACCCGGCGACCTACATCGTCACGGTCGTCCTCATCATCCTCATGTCGCTGACGACGTTCCTGACGCAACGTCAGCTCATGACGAAGAACATGCCGGCGTCCGCGCTGGACAACCCGTTCGCGAAGCAGCAGAAGCTGATCATGTACGTCATGCCGATCGTCTTCGCGGTCTCTGGCATCAACTTCCCGATCGGTGTCCTCCTCTACTGGTTCACGACGAACGTGTGGTCGATGGTCCAGCAGTTCTACGTCATCCGGAACCGTCCCGCCCCCGGCTCGGCCGCGGAGAAGGCGTACCACGAGCGGCTCGCCAGGCGCGGCAAGCCGATCCCCGGTGAGGCCGAGCGCAAGGCGGCCGAGGCGAAGGCGGCCGAGGAGGCCGCGGCCGGGCAGGGCCAGCGCGTCCAGCCCAAGGGCAAGAAGCGCGCCAAGAAGAAGTGACCACCACGCCGTGTCACGGTCCGGCCGGAATGATGCCCTGACCTGCGACGATACGGCTCAGCACGGGTCGGCGCGACGCCGGCCACCACGAGAGGAACCACCCATGACCGAGACGAGTGACGTCACCGAACAGAGCGCAGCGGAGGCCTCGTCGAACGCTGTTGTCGACGAGACCGTCGAGAACGACGCAACCCGCGAGACCGCCGCCCCTGAGGGCGTGACCGGCGTGCCCGCACGCGACCAGGCCCCCGCCGAGACGGACGCCAGCGACACGGACACCGAGACCACGGACACCGACGACACCGCGGGCGAGGCTGCTCCGGCCGCACGACGGGAGCGCGCCGAGCGCGCCGAGCCGGCCGACCTCGAGAAGGAGGGTGAGGTCGCGGCCGACTTCCTCGAGACACTCCTCGACATCTGCGACCTCGACGGTGACATCGACGTCGACATCGACGGTGACCGTGCCGCGGTCGCTGTGGTCGACTCCGAGGAGGGCCGCGTTCCGCGCCGCCTCGTCGGAGACAACGGCAAGGTGCTCGACGCGCTCCAGGAGCTGACCCGCCTCGCGGTGCAGTCCGCCACCGGTCAGCGCAGCCGGCTCATGCTCGACGTCGCGGGTCACCGCGCCGGTCGCCGCGCTGAGCTCGTCGAGATCGCAAAGTCCGCCATCGCGTCGGTCAAGGACTCCGGTGAGCGCGCCGAGCTCGAGCCCATGACGGCCTTCGAGCGCAAGGTCGTCCACGACGAGGTCCTCGCCGCTGGGCTCGTCTCCGAGTCCGAGGGCGCTGAACCGCGACGCTTCGTCGTCGTCCTGCCCGCGTGAGCGATGTTTCACGTGAAACGGTGACGCCCGACCAGGGCGTCACCGAGCCGCCAGCCGCACCACTGCCCCCCGAGGGCGGGGGTGCGGCTGCGGTCTTTGGCGACCGTATGCCGTCCGCTCACCGTTTCGTCGAGATCCTCGCCGACACGGGTGTGAGCCACGGTCTCATCGGCCCCCGGGAGGTTCCGCGCCTGTGGGAGCGCCACGTCCTCAACTGCGCTGTCATCGAAGACGGCTTCCCGGAGGGCGCCCGCGTCATCGATGTTGGCTCGGGTGCCGGTCTGCCGGGCGTGGCCCTCGCGATCGCCCGCCCGGACCTCGAGCTGCACCTCGTCGAGCCCATGCTCCGCCGCACCGACTGGCTCACCGCGACCGTCAGCGACCTCGGGCTCGACAATGTCACCGTCCACCGGGGTCGTGCCGAGGAGTTCGCCGGCACGCTCTCCGCACCGTGGGTGACCGCTCGAGCCGTCGCCCGCACCGCCAAGCTCGCCCGCTGGTGCGTCCCCCTCCTCACCGACGGCGGCACCCTCGTCGCGATGAAGGGCCGGTCCGCCCAGGAGGAGCTCGACGCCGACCGCCGCGACCTCACCAAGCTCGGCCTCGTGAACGCCACCCTCACCCCACACGGCACCGACGTCCTCGACGAGCCCACGATGACCCTCGATCTCACCTTCCGCAGGAAGCGCACCCCAGCCAAGCCCCGCCGCCAACGCTGACTGGCTCCCGAACCGAACAACCGGTGCGCAAGGTGAGGGACCAACGGGGAGTGACCAAGCGCGAACAGTTCTCGCGGCTCTGAGCCGAGAATCACGGAAGCCGCGCGTCTGCAGGGAGCGACGGTGAGGGTGCGGGGCGCTGGCTGGGTCTGGCGGGAAGCGCGGAGTGCGGTCTACGCGCGCAGCGCGGATGGATAGCGCCGCGCACCCTCACCAGAGCGACCCTCACCCAAGCAAGCGTTTCACGTGAAACATCGAGGCGAGGTTTGGCGTGTTGCCCATGAGTCAGGTTGGATGGGGTGTCCTGATCGTTGATCGTGAGGTGGGCTCCAGAATGGCTGTTGAGACCGAGCGTCGGGTCGTACCCGGGATCGGGTTTCCGGCCCTTCCCGGCTCACCGACTTCACCGCTGGGCTGGCCCGGTGAGGACGGCGTTGTACGTGGCGCCGTTTCACGTGAAACGTCGCCCGATCCAGCTCACGCTGCCGTCGCTGACGGGACAGTGCGCGGCACCACTGTCGGTGCCATCAGCGAGACTGCGAGCGTGAGCGACGAAGGAACTGAGACGGCGGATGTTTCACGTGAAACGGACCCTCCCGCCGCGGCGGGCGATGACGCCGTCGCGGAGTCAGACAAGGCTGCCGACGCCCTCGCGAACGTGACCGTGCGTGACGACGCGGTGCCCGAGACCGACGAGGACACTCCGCTCGCCCGTGCCGTGGCCGAGGATGCTCGCAAGCGCGAGGCCCTCGTCGGACGCGAGCTGCCGCGCCCCGCCGAGACGCGCATTCTCACCGTCGCGAACCAGAAGGGCGGTGTCGGCAAGACCACCACCGCCGTCAACATCGCTGCAGCGCTGGCTCAGGGCGGCGCCACCGTGCTCGTCATCGACCTCGACCCCCAGGGGAACGCGAGTACCGCACTCGGGATCGAGCACCACTCCGAGGTGCCGAGCATCTACGACGTGCTCGTCGACGGTGACCCGCTGAGCACGGTTGTCCAGCCGTGCCCGGACATCGAGGGTCTCTTTTGTGCGCCGGCCACGATCGACCTCGCCGGCGCGGAGATCGAGCTCGTGTCGCTCGTGGCACGAGAGACTCGGCTCAAGAAGGCGATCACGGCCTACACCCAAGAGCTCGCCGAGCAGGGATCGACGCTCGACTACGTGTTCATCGACTGCCCGCCGAGCCTGGGGCTGCTGACGGTGAACGCGTTCGTTGCGGCGGGCGAGGTCTTCATCCCGATCCAGTGCGAGTACTACGCGCTGGAGGGGCTGTCGCAGCTGCTTCGCAACATCGAGCTCATCCGGGACCACCTCAACCCCGCACTGCACGTGTCGACGATCCTGCTCACCATGTATGACGGCCGCACGCGCCTGTCTGCCCAGGTCGCCGACGAGGTGCGCAGCCACTTCGCGGAGCAGACCCTCAAGGCCACCGTGCCCCGGTCGGTGCGCATCTCCGAGGCACCGAGCCACGGCCAGACCGTCATGACCTACGACCCCAACAGCAGCGGCGCCCTCTCCTACCTCGAGGCCGCCTCCGAGATGGCGGCGCTCGGCGCCGAGAAGAGCGAGGACCGTTCATGAGCGACAAGCGACGCGCCCTGGGCCGTGGTCTCGGAGCCCTCATTCCGCCGGGCAGCGGCAGCACCGCGACCCGCCCGACCGACGTGTTCTTCAAGGAGCAGCATCCCGCGAGCGACACCGACGAGTCGCCCGCCGAGAGCGAGTCCGTCCCAGCCGCCGAGCCCTCCACCGGGTCTGTGTCTGCGCCCGGTGAGGACGCATCGTCGCAGGTCAGCGCAACAAACGCTCCCTCCGACGGCGCCACCGACGCCGCCGTGACGAGTGCCGCCCAGAACGACGGGGACGAGCTCGTGCCGGTGCCGGGCGCTCGCTTCGCCGACGTCCCGCTCGACGCGATCCGGCCCAACCCGCGACAGCCGCGGACGGTCTTCGACGAGGACGAGCTGGCCGAGCTCGTGCACAGTGTCCGCGAGGTCGGCGTGATGCAGCCGATCGTCGTCCGGCCCGTCCCCGCAGACGCCACCGACGTGCCCGAGGGCGTCGAGTTCGAGCTCATCATGGGTGAGCGTCGCTGGCGCGCCAGCCGTGAGGCCGGCAAGGAGTCGATCCCGGCGATCGTCAAGGACACCGAGGACGACGACCTCCTGCGGGACGCGCTCCTCGAGAACCTGCACCGCAGCCAGCTCAACGCCCTCGAGGAGGCGGCGGCCTACCAGCAGCTGCTCGACGACTTCGGCTGCACCCAGGACGAGCTCGCCACGCGCATCGGCCGCTCCCGCCCGCAGATCAGCAACACGCTGCGCCTGCTCAAGCTGCCGCCGCTCGTCGCCCGCCGGGTCGCCGCCGGCGTCCTCTCCGCCGGTCACGCTCGTGCCCTTCTCGGCCTCCCCGACGGCGCCGCCATGGAGCGTCTCGCCCAGCGCATCGTCGCCGAGGGCCTCTCCGTCCGCTCCGTCGAGGAGATCGTCACCCTCGGCGGCGACGACCCCAAGCCGTCCACCCGCCGTCCCCGCGCCGGCGGCCGACACCCCCAGCTCGACGACCTCGCCGCCGGTCTCTCCGACCGTCTCGAAACCCGCGTCGGCATCACCCTGGGCAAGAACCGCGGCAAGGTCACGATTGACTTCGCCTCCGTCGAGGACCTCAACCGCATCCTCGACGCCATGAACCTCCGCTAAGGCCCGGACGACGAGCCGCACCACGAACCCGCAAGACACCAGGGTTCCGCGGGCGACCCGGCCGTGAACCACACGGTGGGCGACGGCGGCCACAGAGCCAGCGCCGCAGTGAGGTGCGCCGCGCGACGCTGGCTGGGTCTGGCGGGAGACGCGAGTGCGTTCTACGCGCGAGCGGCGGATGGATAGCGTCGCGCGGCCTACCTCACGGAGGTGTGACGCCATCCCACCTCGCGGAGGCGCGCTGGAAACGAAGCCGAGACAACGAAAACTCTTGCGAGACAACGCAGTTCGCGCACACGACGAAGCCCCGGCCAAGTGACCGGGGCTTCGTTGATGCGCGAGGAGTCGCGTCAGTTGATGAAGGGCTCGAGCTCGCGGAGCAGCTTCGGCTTCGGCATGGCACCGACGATCGTCTTGACGATCTCGCCGTCCTTGTAGACGTGCATCGTCGGGATGGAGGTGATGCCGAGGCGACCGGTCACCTGGGGGTTCTCGTCGGTGTTGAGCTTGACGACATCGAGCTTGTCGGAGTGGTCGCGGGCGATCTCCTCGAGCACGGGCGCGATGGCCTTGCACGGGCCGCACCACGGAGCCCAGAAGTCGACGAGGGTGACCTTGCCGTTCTTGAGGACGTCGGCCTCGAAGGACGCGTCGTCGGTCGTGCGGGTTGCGGTGTCGGTAGCCATGGTGGGTCCTTTCGGCGGGGGGCTGCTCCGGGGTCGAGGCAGTCAGTCTGGTGGTCGGGTCGGACAGTCGGGTCGGACAGGGTCGTGAAGCCGGCGGTCGGTGACCGGCGGATCAGGGTGCGATGAGCGCGGCGTCCGGGGCCGGCATACCGGCCTGCTCGTGCGCGGCGAGGAAGCGCTCGGCGTCGAGCGCCGCGGCGCAACCGGAACCGGCGGCGGTGATGGCCTGCCGGTACGTGTGGTCGACGAGGTCGCCGCAGGCGAAGACGCCGGGGATGTTCGTCAGCGTCGAGCGGCCCTGGACGAGGACGTAGCCCTCCGGGTCGAGGTCGACGACACCCCGGACGAGCTCGTTGCGCGGGTCGTGGCCGATGGCGATGAACAGACCGGACACAGGCAGGTCCGACTCGGCGCCGGTCACGGTGTCACGCAGCGTCACCGAGGTGAGCTTGTCGCCGCCGTGGATGCCGACGACCTCGCTGTTCCACGCGAACCGGATCTTGTCGTTGGTGAGGGCACGCTCGGCCATGATCTTGCTCGCGCGCAGCTCGTCGCGACGGTGGATGATCGTCACCGAGCGGGCGAACTTCGTGAGGAAGGTGGCCTCCTCGACGGCGGAGTCGCCGCCGCCGACGACGGCGATGTCCTGGTCACGGAAGAAGAACCCGTCGCACGTCGCACACCAGGAGACCCCGTGGCCGGAGAGGCGCTTCTCGTCAGGGAGCCCGAGCTCGCGGTAGGCCGAGCCCATGGCGAGGATGACCGAGCGGGCGCGCCACGTGCGGCCCTCGCCGTCGACGACGCTCTTGATCTCGCCGTCGAGGGAGACCGACGTGACGTCGTCAGTGATCAGCTCGGCGCCGAACCGCTCGGCCTGGGCGCGCATCTGCTCCATGAGGTCGGGCCCCATGATCCCGTCCTTGAAGCCCGGGAAGTTCTCGACCTCGGTGGTGTTCATGAGGGCTCCGCCGGCGGTGACGGCCCCCTCGAAGACGACCGGGCGAAGGTTCGCTCGGGCGGCATACACGGCCGCGGTGTACCCGGCCGGGCCGGAACCGATGATGATGACGTCACGCACTTCTTGCGTGTCTGTCGCGGAGCTCACGAACACCGTCCCTAGTGGCTGTCATGGCGGACCACCGCAACATACGGTGGTCCGTGGGGGTCTTGGCTACAACCGATCCTAGGCGGTCGGTGTTCCCGGAGCGCGGCGTGACCCGCGGTCAGGGCAGCGCGATCGGTCCGGCGAGCAACGCCGGGTCGCCGGTCGTGCAGCGGCGTTCCACGGCGTATGCCGTCCGCGCGCCTCCCGCGGTCACGACGAGGACCGCGGCGGGGGCTCCGTCGACGTTCCCGAGGTCGACCTGTGCGCCGGTCGCGGCGGGCAGGCCGAGCGCCTCGAGGCAGGAGCGCACGCCGATCTCGGTGCCGATGGGGCCGATGGCCGGGGACTCGGCGGCGAGTGGACGGGTCGGCGACGCGGACTCGTCACCCGGGTCGGGGACCTGGGTGGCCAGTCGGGCCGAGTCGTAGTCCCGCCCGGACATGCGCACGACGACCGGCCCCTCGTCAGGGGCGGAACCCATGGCAGGAGCACCGTCCTGCTCCTCGAAGGACTTCGCGCTCTCCCGCGACATCGTGCCGGTGCTCGACTCGGCGCTGTCGGCACCGGAGGACGCGGCATCGAGGGACGGGCCGCCGCCGACGAGCCCGAGCGGACCGGCGAGCAGGACTCCACCGAGCACGAGGGCCACCGCCGCGACGGCCGCGACGGGCGCGAACCGTGCCCACCCGGAGCGAGGCGTCCCGGACGCGCCGGACCCGGCCTGCGCACTGCCTTCGGAACCCCACTCCTCGGGGGCGGGCAGGTCGGCGAGGCGCGACTGGATCCGAGCCACGAGGTCGTCCGGCATGGGCCCGGGGTCGGGCAGCGAGCGCAGCAGCTCGCGCATGCCCGTGGGGTCTCGTTCCTCAGGGCCGGGACCGCCGGGCCGGGGACCGATGGGGCCACCGGGGTCGGACGTCGGACCGGTCATGAGCGCTCACCTCCCTCGAGGGCGTGTCGTGGTGCGGGTCCGGGCACGGTCAGCCGCGCCGGGACCGGGGGATGGACACGGGGGTACATGGAGTACGACGTCACGAGAGCCCTTCCGGTTCCCGCGCCGGTCCGGTCCGACCCGGACTGCCCTCACCCAGCAGCTCGGCGAGCGCCGACCGGCCCCGGGCGCACCGCGACTTCACCGTGCCCTCCGCGACCTCGAGGACAGCCGCGGCCTCACTCACCGGCATACCGTGCATGTCGACGAGGACGAGCGCGAGGCGCTGGTGCTCGGGCAGGCGAGCCAGGGCGGCCCACACGTCCAGCGCCGTCTCGGCAGCGTCGTGCCGGTCCAGCGGGTCGACGACGTCGATGTCGGCCGCATCCCCGGCCCGCCGCAGCACGTCGCGCTCGCGGCGCATCCGGTCGAGGCAGGCGTTGACGACGATGCGGTGCAGCCACGTCGAGACCGCCGCGTCCCCGCGGTAGGACCCGGCCCGCCGGAACGCGTTGACGAACCCGTCCTGCACGGCGTCCGCGGCGAGCTCGCGGTCACCGCAGGTCCGCATCGCCACCGCCCACAGCCGGTCCCGGTGGCGCCGGAACAGCTCACCGAAGGCGTCCCGGTCCCCGGCCACGTGGCGCGACACGAGGGCGCGGTCGTCCACGCCCTCGTCGTCGCTCATCTCAGCTCACGTCTCGCGGTCCGGGCACGTCAGTTCGTGACCTCGACCTCGCCGAGGATGGCGCGGTAGCGACCGGTGTCGTCACGGGTGAGGTTGGTGAACCAGACGATGACGTACTGGCCCTGCACGCCGTCCTTCACCGGGAAGGCGACCTCGCCGTCCGCGTCGTTGCGCTCGCCGATCTTCGTGGCGCCGTCGAGGGAGCGCTCGCTGCCGATGTAGACCGCGACGTCGGCGCGGTTGCCGAGGGTGAGCGTGACGTTGCGGGCGACGACGTTGGGGCCGAGGTCGACGACCACGCCGACGCCGTCCTTGAGGCCGCCGAGCTTGGCCGAGTTGTAGCCCTCGGACTGCCACGTCGTCGAGGGGTCACCGTCGAAGACGCGGGGCGCGCGGGTGCCGTTCTCGCGCCCGTCGCCCTGCGGGTCGAACGCGTCCGCCCCGAGGATCTGCAGCGGCTGGCCCGTCGTCGGCGACGGCGAGGCGGACGCCCCCGCCCCCGAGCCGCTGGCCGACGGTGTCGGGGAGACACTGCGCCCGGGAACACCGCCGAAGTCGAGGTCGGTGTTGGACCCGATGCGGGAGACCCCGAAGGCACCGATGATGAGGGCGAGCACGAGGAACGCCCCGACGATCGCGAGCGCCGTGCGGGACTCGTCCTTGGTCAGTGGCTCCGACGGCACGAGGGGGGCAGGTGCCTCGAGGAGCGCCTCGGTCCCCGTGCCGGGCCGGACCTGCTCGCCCTCCTGGGTGAGGCCGGGGGCGTTGGGTGCGGTGATGCGCTCGTGGAAGCCGCGTCGCTCGGCCGCCCGTTCTGCGGCGCGCTCGCTCACCTGGCGGCTCACCGAGCCGACCCGGGAGCCGAACCGGCTCACCGCACCGGCGACCGCCGAGCCCGCGCCGGCCATGGCTGCGCTCGCAGCGGATGCCGCTGCTGCGGCGCTCGCGGCCGCGGAGGGGCCGGAGCGCTCGCCGGTGCCGGCGTCACCGTCCGTCGTGGTCTCGTCGGTGTCGTCGTCCGTATGCCGTCCCGCGCGGGCGGTGCCCGTCTCACCGTCGCCGTCCGGCGAGGGGTGCGACGCCGTGTCCCGGACCACCGGCAGGACGGCGGTGCCGCTGTCGCCGGCAGAGTCCGACGGCTCCGACGGCTCGGACGGGTCCGTGGTCCTGGAGGTGCCCGCGGTGCCCGCGCCACCCGCGCCACCCGCAGCGCTCGTGGCCCGTGCGGCACCAGCGGTGTCGCGGCGCAGCGGGATGGCCTCGGTCACCGCGACGTCGGACGCGGGTTCGGCGGTGCCGATCTCGTCACGTGGCGTCGTGTCGACCTCGGCCTCGGTCTGGGCGTTCGTCGTGGACCCGGCGGCGGTCGACGGCGCGTCGCCGGTCGGTCGGCGCAGCACGCGCGTGGGCGACTCGTCGGCCTCCCAGTCGGGGTCGTCGACCGACACGTCGTCATCGTCGCGCGCCGGGGTAGTGAGCGCCGGGGTGCTGAGCGCGGCCGGGGTGATCTTCGAGGGGACGGGCTCGGTCGACGCACTCAACGCGGCGGGGATGCGCGGGTCGGTGTCGTCGCTGACGCCGAGACCGGTGCCGGCGATCGTCGAGCGGCCGGCCACCTGGCGCGACGGCCACGGCGCGATCTGGCGGGCGAAGTCACCCGGCGAGGTCGGACCCTGGTCGTCACCGAGAGTGAGCCGACACAGCGCGTCGAGGTCACGCGGCACGCCGGCCGCGATCTCGGACGGTGCGGGCACACCACCGAGGATGCGCGGCGCCGCCCCGAGCGAGGTCTCCCCGGCGCCCGGCCACAGACCGGTCAGGCCGGCATACGTCAAGGAGACGACGCCGATGGCGTCGCGCCGCGACGCCTCCTCGGACTCGAGGTCGTCGACCTCGGCGAGCGCCGCCGCGGTCGCCACCCCACGGAGACGGACGTCACCGTCGATGGTGCGGAACACGTCCTCGGGGCGCAGGTCGAGGTGGTGCAGGCCCCGCTGGCGGGCGGCCTCGAGACCGGTCGCGACCTCGCCGACGATGCGGCGGACCTCGTCCGCGGGCAGTCCACCGTCGTGCACGAGCTGGGCGAGCGAGCGACTCTGGCTGGTGTCGGCCTCGACGACGAAGGCGACGCCGCGCTCGCGGCCGACGTCGAGCACCCGCTGCAACGTCGCCGTGTCGAGCCCTGCGGCGCGACGAGCGGAGTCGAGGACGGCGCTCGTGCGCGGGTCACTCTCGGGCAGGCAGAGGATGACGACGGGGCGACCGAGGGTCGTGTCGTCGGCGGTCCACCGCTCGAAGCCACGCCGCTTCTCGATCCTGCGTGAGGTGGTGTACCGCCCGTCGAGGGTGGTTCCGGGTCCGACGCCCTCCAACAGGTGCCCCTTCCGCTGAGATGGTGGCGCCCATCCTAGGTCGGTTGAGGCCGCACACGCCGGGTCAGTCCCCGGCGAGCCGCTGCCAGGCCAGGCGGGCGATGCGCCGCTCGTTGGGGAAGGTCAGGTGGCGGTGGGCGTCGCGCAGCGGGAGCCACGCGACGTCGATGGCCTCCTGGTCGGGGTCGTTCTCGATGGTGAGGTCGCCACCGACGGCCTCGAGGAGGTAGTGGTGCACGTACTTGTGGATGCGCCGGTCGCCCACGGCGAACCAGTAGTCGATGGTGCCGAGCTCGATGAGCACGCGCCCTTCGATACCGGTCTCCTCGGCGACCTCGCGCGCTGCGGTCTGCGGCAGGGTCTCGGCGCCCTCGATGTGCCCCTTGGGCAGGCACCACTCGACCCGACCGGCGCGGTTGCGGCGGGCGATGACCGCGATCCGGGCCTGCCCGTCGTGGACGTCGACGACGATGCCGCCGGCGGAACGCTCCTCGACCGCGGGGAGCCGCCGGGGGACCCGGGGCGGCTCTGCTGCGGCGTGACTCACCCTGTCACTGTAACCACGAGGGGTGCGACGGCGTCTGCGCCGACGGCGCGCTCCCGCGCTCGTGGCGACGGCGCTCGCGCGCGGGTTCGCAACGCGTCGGTCCCGGTGGTGCCGCGCCCTATCCTTGGTGCCCGTGCCTGACCCCTCGCCCTCCGACGCCCTCATGGAGCAGGCCGTCGCGCGGCTCGCCCCCGTCCTTCCCGTCCTGACCGACCTCGGCCGCCGGTTCGAGGCGGCGGGACACGAGCTCGCCCTCGTCGGCGGACCGGTGCGTGACCTCTTCCTCGACCGGACCCCGAGCGACCTCGACTTCACCACGAGCGCCTCCCCGGACGAGACCGAGGCGATCCTCGCGGAGTGGGGCACGGCGACGTGGGACATGGGTCGCGACTTCGGCACCATAGGCGCCCGCCGCCGCGTCGACGGCGAGGAGACGATCGTCGAGATCACGACCTATCGCGCCGACGCCTACGACGGCGTGACCCGCAAGCCCGTCGTCGCCTTCGGCGACTCGCTCGAGGACGACCTCGTCCGCCGTGACTTCACCGTCAACGCGATGGCGCTGCGGCTCCCGACGCTGGAGTTCGTCGACCCGTATGCCGGCCTGCGCGACCTCGCGGAGGGCGTCCTGCGGACGCCGTCCCCGCCGGAGGTGAGCTTCGGCGACGACCCACTGCGGATGATGCGGGCGGTCCGGTTCGTCGCCCAGCTCGGGCTCGCGCCCGCGCCCGAGGTCCTTGCGGCGATGTCGGACATGGCGGCCTCGATCGAGATCGTCTCCGCCGAACGGGTGCGCGACGAGCTCGTCAAGCTCCTCCTCGCACCCCGGCCCCGCGCGGGACTGGAGCTGCTCACCGAAAGCGGGCTCGCGGCATACGTCATCCCCGAGCTGCCAGCCCTCCAGCTCGAGATCGACGAGCACCACCGGCACAAGGATGTCTACCGGCACTCGCTCACCGTGCTCGACCAGGCCATCGCCCTCGAGGGTCCGGCGGACGGACCGGAGGAGTCGGTGCCCGGCCCGGACCTCGTGCTGCGCCTCGCGGCCCTGCTGCACGACATCGGCAAGCCGGCGACGCGACGCTTCGAGCCCGGGGGCGGGGTGAGCTTCCACCACCACGAGGTCGTGGGCGCGAAGCTCACCGCGAAGCGGCTCAAGGCGCTGCGGTTCGACAAGGACACCGTCAAGGCGGTGTCGCGGCTCGTCGAGCTGCACCTGCGCTTCCACGGCTACGGCGACGGGGCGTGGACCGACTCGGCGGTGCGGCGCTACGTCACCGACGCGGGGCCGCTGCTGCAGCGCCTGCACCGGCTCACCCGCTCGGACTCGACGACCCGCAACGTCCGCAAGGCGCAGCGCCTCTCCCGCAGCTACGACGAGCTCGAGGCCCGCATCGACCGGCTCCTCGAGCAGGAGGAGCTGGGCAAGGTGCGTCCCGAGCTCGACGGCAACGAGATCGCGCAGGTGCTCGGGATCGCGCCGGGGCCGGTGCTGGGCCGGGCCTACAAGCACCTCCTGGCCGTGCGGCTGGACGAGGGCCCGATCGGCAAGGATGCGGCCACGGAGCGGCTGCTCGCATGGTGGGCAGAGCAGCCGGAGAGTGGTTGACCCGACGTAGTGTCAACCCCCGGTGAGGGGCCTACTTGGGTTAGGTTAGCCTAACCTTCGTGATTATCTCCCTCCTCTCCCGCTCCCGATCCACCTCTCGACCTGCCCTCACGGCGGCCGCCGCCGCGGCCGCGGTCGTCGCCCTCGCCGGCTGTGGCAGCCCGGAACAGCAGGCGTCCGCCGCAGCGCCCCAGTCCGGCGAGAGCCGCACCGTCACGACGATGCTCGGCGAGGTGACCGTCCCGGCGACGATCGACAAGGTCGTCGTGCTCGAGGGCCGGCGTGACCTCGACATCGCCCTGTCCCTGGGCCTCCCCGTCACCGGGGTGGCGGCCATGCAGCCCGGCGAGATGGACCTGCCGGCGCCGATCCCGGCGAAGCTCACGGCTGGGGCCAAGGAGCTCTTCCTGCGCGGCCAGGTCAACCTCGAGGCGATCGCCGCCGCCGCGCCCGACGTCATCATCAGCCGGTTCTCCGACGTCGAGCCGATCCGCGCCGAGCTCTCCGCCATCGCGCCCGTCCTCGTCGTGGGTGACCAGGACACGTCGACCTGGCAGGACGACCTGCGCCTCGTCGCGAAGGCGACCGGTCGGGAGGACCGCGCGACCGAGCTCATCACGGCATACGACAACCGCGTGGCCGGCCTCAAGAAGACCTACGCCGACGTCCTGAAGGACAACACCTTCGCTCCGATGAACTACGACCTGGAGAGCGACTCCACCGACACCCGCGCCAAGCGGCTCCTGTCCACCGTCATGACCGACGTCGGAATGAAGCCGTCGGCCGCCTGGACCTCCTCGCTCGACGGCACGAAGGCCGAGTACGGACCGGAGCAGCTCAAGGTCGGCTACGGCGACGCCGACGGCATCGTCGCCATCGTGAGCGAGCCGAAGGCGTGGGCGCAGGTGCAGGCCAAGCCGCTCTTCAAGCAGCTCCCCGCCGTCGCGCAGGGCCACGTGGTCCGCTCGGACCGGCGCACGCACGAGGGCGCGGCGCTCACCGCCGACGCCGCGCTCGACGTGGTCGAGCAGCTGCTCAAGACCTTCTGAGCCTCGTGACGACCTCGACGTTGACGCGGGCAGGGACAGCGGCGGCGACACCGGTGTCGACGCCTGCGTCGGTCCGGTGGAAACCGTTGGTGCTCATGGCGATCGGGGCCTGTGTCCTGTCCGTCGTCCTGAGCCTGTTCGTAGGTGGTCTGGGCCTCGACCCGGCAACCGTCTGGGAGGCGCTGCGCGGATCGGCCGGTGCCGAGGCCGAGGCGGTCGTGCTCGGCCAGCGCGTGCCGCGCACCGTCCTCGGGGTGCTGGGCGGCGCGGCGCTCGCGACCGCCGGGGCCGTGATCCAGGGGCACACCCGCAACCCGCTCGCCGACCCGGGGCTGCTCGGCGTGACGGCTGGCGCGAGCCTCGCCGTCGTCCTCGCCGTGTCCGTGTTCGGGCTCGCCACTCCCGGCGGCTACCTCTGGTTCGCCTTCGGTGGCGCGGCGCTGGGATCGGTCCTCGTGACCGCCCTCGGCCTCGTCACCGGGCGCCGGCGCGACGGCTCACCGGCGGCTCTCGTGCTGGCGGGGGCGGGCATCTCGGCGCTGCTCAGCACGATCACCGGGGTCGTGCTCCTGCTCGACGTCACGACGCTCGACGTCTTCCGGTTCTGGACCGTCGGGTCCCTCACCGGGGGACGCGGGACCGAGGTGATCCTCCCCGTCACGCCGCTGCTGCTCGCCGGCCTGGTGCTCGCCGTGGCCCACGCGCCGACGCTCAACACCCTCTCGCTCGGCGACGACGTCGCCCGCTCCCTCGGCAGCGGCCTGGTGTCGGCGCGGCTCGTCGGCCTCACCGCGGTGACGCTGCTCGTCGGGTCGGCGACGGCGCTCGTCGGGTCGCTGGGCTTCATCGGCCTCATCGCACCGCACGTCGTCCGGCGCTTCAGCGGTCCGGACCACCGGGTCCTGCTCCCGGTGTGCGCCTTCGCCGGCGGCAGCCTCGTCGTCCTCGCCGACGTCGTGGGCCGCATGGTCGTCCGGCCGGCGGAGCTGCCCGTCGGGATCGTCCTCGCCGTCGTCGGCGGACCGATCTTCCTCCTCGTCGTCGTGCGGCTGCTGCGGGGTGCGCGATGAGCGTCCTCCCTGCCCGTATGCCGCGTGGCCGCCGATCGGGCGCCCGGGTGCCGGTGCGCGTGGGCCCGGTGTCCGCGCGCGTCTCGCTCCGCACCGTTCTCGTCTCGGCCCTCGCGGTGGTGACGACCGGCGTCGTCGTGGTCCTCGCCCTGACCGCCGGGGACTACCCGCTCAGTCCCGGCCAGGTCGTCGCGGTACTGCTCGGAGGTGGGGACGCGGGGGCGCGTCTCGTCGTCATCGACCTCCGGCTCGCCCGGGTCGTGCTCGGTCTGCTCGCCGGGGCGATGCTCGGGGTGGCCGGGGCCATCGTCCAGACGACGACCCGCAACGGGCTCGCCAGCCCGGACCTGCTCGGCGTCACGGCCGGTGCCGGTGCCGGTGCCGTGGCCATGCTCGTGCTCACCGGCCCGGGCACCGTCCTCGCGACGCCCGTCGCAGCGCTGCTCGGTGGGCTCGCGGCCGCGGCGCTCGTGGCCTTGTTGTTGAGGTATGCCGGCAGCACCGGCCTGCAGGTGCTCCTCGTCGGCGTGGGCGTGTCGGCGTTCTTCGGAGGGCTGACCAGCTGGCTGCTGCTCGTCGCGAGCATCGACGACCTGGCCCGGGCCAACGTCTGGCTCACCGGGTCGCTGGGTGAGCGCGGCGCCGCCGAGGCGACAGTCCTCGCCGTGACCCTCGCGGTGACGGCCGTCGTCCTCGTGCCGCTGGCCGCCCGGCTGCCCGCGCTCGAGCTCGGTCGTGACGTGGCCGCCGCCCTGGGTCATCGACCGGCGCGAGCCGAGGCCGGGCTGCTCCTGTGTGCCGTGGCGCTGACGTCGGCGACCGTGGCGATGGTCGGCCCCATCGGGTTCGTCGCGCTCGTCGCCCCCCACCTGGCGCGGATGGCCAGCGGAGCGCCTCGCGCGTCACTGGTCGTCTCGGGCCTCGTCGGTGCCGCCGTCGTCACGGCCAGCGACCTCGTGGCCCGGGTCGCCTTCGCCCCCCTGCTCCTGCCGACCGGGGCCGTGACGGCCGCGGTCGGCGCTCCGTTCCTCATCTGGCTGCTCGTCCTCGGGCGGAAGGGATTCACCTCATGACCGCCTTCCACATCGACTCCCTGACCGTGCGGTTCGGGGAGCGCGCCGCACTCGACGACGTCACGCTCACGCTGCCGCGGCACACGGTGACCGCGATCGTCGGCCCGAACGGCTGCGGCAAGTCGACGCTCCTGCGCAGCCTCGCCCGACTCCTCCGCCCGACGCAGGGGCGCGTGCTCCTCGGCGACGAGGACGTCTCGGGGATCGACCGGCGCGACTTCGCGCGCCGGGTGGCGCTGCTGCCGCAAGGACCCCAGGCGCCGGACAACCTCAGCGTCATCGACCTCGTGGCCCGTGGACGCGACCCCTACCGCCGGTGGTTCGACCAGTGGTCGCGGCCGGACGAGGACATCGTCACCGACGCCCTGCGCCGCACCGGGCTGGAGGACGTGGCCGACCGCCCCCTCGAGACGCTGTCCGGCGGGCAGCGGCAACGGGCGTGGGTCGCGCTCGCGCTGGCGCAACGCACCGACATCCTGCTGCTGGACGAGCCGACGACCTACCTCGACCTCGCGCACCAGCTCGACGTCCTCGACACGGTGACCGAGCTGCACCGTCGCGACGGCGTGACGGTGGTGATGGTGCTGCACGACCTGAGCCTTGCCGCGCGGTATGCGGACCACGTCGTCGCGATGCGGTCGGGCGGAGTGGTCGAGGCCGGTCCGGTCGCCGAGGTGATCACCCCGGCGATGCTGCGCGCCGTCTTCGACGTCGAAGCCCAGATCGTGCCCGACCCGGACACCGGCCGGCCGCTCATCGTGCCCCGGGGCGGTGCCCACACCTGGCGTACCGTCACTCAGCCGGTCCCAGTCGGCTGACTCGTGGAAGGGTGTCGAAGGTGTCCCGCACCCGATCCCGACCGGTCCTGATGGCTGAGCGCGGTTCGATGAGGATCGGGGTACTGGTCGGCGGGATCGTCGCTTTCGTCGGGCTGGTGGGGATCGCCGTCATCCTCGGGGTGTTCCTCACGGCAGCGCGCAAGGACAGCGCACCAGCGCTCGCGGTGACCGCGGCATACACGGTCAGCCCCGTCGCGGACGGGACCGAGGTGAGCGTTGTCGTGGAGGCCGTCGAGGGGTTGTTGCCCGAGGAGCTCGAGGTGGCGCCCACCGAGGTCGATCCCCGGTTCCTCAACGAGAGCAACCCGGAGCAGGAGCCGCGCCAGCTCAGCTCACCGGCGCGTCGCACGGACGTCAGGGTGACGCGGCTCTCCGACAGGTCGGCGACGGTCATATACACGCTGACGCCACGCCCGGACGGTCGCCGCACGGTGGTGCTGGGCACCCCGTTCACAGGCACTCGGAGCGAGTTGGTCACGGCGTCCGTCACGGGCGAGGTGATCTCCTGCCTCGTCCCAGTCCGCCGCCAGACGAATGGAAGCGATGTCTGGGCGGCCACGTGCCCCAGCGACGGACCGACGTACAGCTCGGCACCCGACCAGGAGGAGTACATCGCGCTCGCGGCATGGGTGCGCTTGGTCCTCGCAGCCCCGGCGTGACCGAGACCTGGTCGCGGGGTGGAAGCACCCATGTGCCGCGGCGAAGGGTCTCGTGATGGCAGCGATGGGGAGTTCTCCCCATCGCGGCGGCCGGAGGGGCGCGGCTAGGCTGATTCGGATCATGCACGGCGTCGTCGTCGGCGCGTCCCTCGACCCCTTCGGAGGTGGCCCGAATGCCCACGGTGGGCCATCCCAGCGCGCTCAGTCCGCAGCTGCCGCGGATCGAGGTCTCGCTCCCGGACGGATGGGGCGCCGAGCCCGGGGGCGATGCCCTCCTGCGGGCCACCCGCGACACGGGAGGCGCGCAGGCGCCGGTGCTCACGGCATACGTGCACACGTCGCGCGACGAGACCAGTGACCGACTCGTCGACGACCTCGCGAACGCCGCGCACACCCATCCCGACGGCGAGGTCGACCCGACGTTCGAGGTCGAGATCGAGGACCGCACCTGGACCGGGCTCAACGTGTCGTGGGTCGAGGACGGGGACACCGTCTATCTCGTCCACCTCGTCACCGCGCTGCCCGCGGGCGAGGTGACCCAGCACGTGCGGCTCACCGGCCGTGTCGGGGGACCGGACTCCGAGGCGGACTACGACGAGGTGCAGGGCATCCTCGAGACCGTGCGCGTCACGCCGTCCGACGGCGCGAGCGGGACGGCCTCGTGAGCGGGCACTACGCCTCGCTCACCGGCGCAGGGGTGCGCGTCCGCTCCGGCTCGGCGACGCACGTCGGCCGCGTGCGCGACCACAACGAGGACAGCCTCATCGACGAGGGGTTCGTCTGGGCCGTCGCCGACGGGATGGGCGGTCACGCCGCTGGCGAGGTCGCGAGCGGCATCGCGGTGCAGTGCCTCGGTGAGCTCAACACCCGCACCCGCGTGCGGTCCGAGGACGTCGTCGCCCTCATCCGCCGGATGAACACCGCGATCCTGCGCTCCGCGGCCGAGCACCCCGAGCAGACCGGCATGGGCACGACCCTCGCCGGGCTCACCGTCGTCGACGCCGGCGGCGCCGACCACTGGATCGTCTTCAACGTCGGTGACTCGCGCGTCTACCGCTTCCTCGGCAACCGGATGAGCCTCGTCACCCAGGACCACTCCGAGGTCCGCGAGATGGTCGACGCCGGCCTCATCACCGCCGAGGAGGCCCAGCGCCACCCGCTGCGCAACATCATCACCCGATCGCTCGGCACCGACCCGGGCCCGAACGCCGACGTCTGGGTGTTCCCGCCGCACCCCGGGGAGCGGTTCGTCCTGTGCAGCGACGGCCTGTCCAACGAGCTCGACGACCGCACGATCATGGTCGCCCTCCAGAAGTACGACGACCCGCAGACCGCCGCGGACGAGCTGTGCCGGGCGGCGGTCGAGGCGGGCGGACGTGACAACATCAGCGTGGTTGTCGTCGCCTTCGACTCCGACGAGGATGAGGACGACGAAGACGCCGACACGGCCCCGCGCCACACCCTGTTGCCGACCTGAGGACCGAACCGTGAGCAGCACCGAGGTCACGACCCAGCCCGCGAGGGGCTGGGTCTCGCTCTCCGCCGGGGACCGGCACCTTCTCGTGCGCGGCCCCGAGGACCTGGCCGGCGAGCTCGAGACCGCGCTCGCGGACGGCGTCCCGGCGGTGCTCGCCGTGCTCACGCGGGACGGGCTCGGGTCGCTGCCCGAGTTCGCGGTCGTCGACGCATCGGGGGAGCAGGTGCGCGTCGTCGTCGCCGGGTCCGCCGTCGTGCGCGCCGACGGCGCCGAGGTGTCCGCCGACGGCCGTATGCCGTGGCGCGACATCGATGTCGACGCCGCCTCCGTGGAGCTGACCTCGGGTGCGAAGGGCGGCTGGCGCCGCCCGTCGCGGCTCGCTCGGGGTGCCGCTGCCGCCGGTGCTGGGGCTGGCGCTGCCGGTGCCGCCGGTATTGCTGCGGCCGATAGCGGCGTCGATGACGGCGTCCGGCTCGCCAGGACACCGGTGGAGCCGGACCCGCAGCCTGAACCGGACCCGCAGCCGGAGCCGGAGTCCGTGGCCGAATGGCCTCCCTCGGACGAGGAGGACATGGCCCACGCGGACGTGGCCGACGAGGTCCAGCCCGAGCCCGAGCGGGATGTCCACGACCCTGAGCCGCAGCCGGAGGTCCGCGAGCGCGAGCCCGAGCCGCAGCCCGAACCTGAGCCGGAGGCGCGAGAGCCCGAGACGGTCACGGAGGCGCCGGCCGACCGCGCGCCCGAGGCCGAGCGCGACGCCGCCCCGGCCGACCAGCGCGCGGCCGACGACGCCGCGCAGCAGCCGCCGCAGGCCCCGCCGGTGCCGCCGGCCGACCTGACGCTCCCGCCGTCGGAGGAGTACGCCGGCGCCGCTCCCGCGGAGCGCGTCGCCCCCGAACCGGCCCCGAAGCCGGAGAAGAAGACGCTCATCGACAGCGTGCCCTGGCGCACCCTGCCGGAAGACGGCGCCGGACCCGACGAGTCCGACCGGGCACCCGAGCCCGAGCGCGAGGCCGCGCCGGCCGCTGCCCCGGCCGTCCCGCCACCGCCGCCGCCCCCGGGAGGCGCGCCCGCGGCATACGAGGACGAACCGGCGCAGCCGGACCCCGAACCGGCTCCCGACCCCCGCGACGGCCCCACCGGGCCGGACAACTGGGGCATGACCGGGCCGTCGCCGATGGGCGAGCCGGACGCGCCCGCGCCCAGCCCGGTCGACACGACCTCGCCGCCGCAACCGCCACCGATGCCGCCGGCGGACGTGACGATGGACCGTGGCTCGATGGGCCTGCCCGCGAACGACGGGCCGCCGGACAGCCCGATCGTCCTCGCCGTCATCTGCCCGGCCGGGCACCACTCGTCCCCGCACGCGAGCGTGTGCCGCGTGTGTGGCCGCGACATCCCGACCCAGCAGCCGTTCCAGACGCCGCGCCCCCAGCTCGGCGTCCTCCGAGTCTCGACGGGCGGGCTCGTGCCCCTCGACCGCGGCATCCTGCTCGGCCGCTCCCCGAAGGTGAACTCCGACCTGCCGCCGAGCAGCCGGCCCCACCTCGTGCGTCTCGCCTCGGCCGAGAACGACATCTCCCGCAACCACGCCGAGGTCATCCTCGAGGGCTGGCACGTGCTCGTGCGCGACCTCGGCTCGACGAACGGGACGACGGTCACCCTCCCCGGTCAGGAGCCGGTCCGGCTGCGCCCGACCGAGGACTTCGGCATCGAGCCCGGCGCGGTCCTCACCCTCGCCGACGAGGTGTCGCTCACCTACGAGGTGGCCGAGTGAGCCGGAGCGCTCCCGGTCCGGCACCGGAGATCCCCGGGCTCGTCTACCGACAGCCGCTCGGTTCCGGTGGGTATGCCGACGTCTTCCTCTACGAGCAGCAGTCGCCGCGGATGCCGGTGGCGGTCAAGGTGCTCAAGCGTGAGGGCCTGACACCGGCGATCCGCAGGCAGTTCGTCGAGGAGGCCAACACCATGGCCCAGCTCGCGGACCACCCCTACATCGTGCAGGTCTTCCGCAGCGAGCAGCTGCCCGACGGCGGCGCCTACCTCGTCATGAAGTACTACCCGCCGCCCAACCTCGCCACCCGGGCGAAGCGGGACCGGCTCGGCGTCGAGGAGGTGCTGCGCACCGGCATCCAGCTCGCGAGCGCCGTCGAGACCGCGCACCGGGCGGGCATCATCCACCGCGACATCAAGCCGGCGAACGTCCTCGTCAGCCAGTACGGCGCACCCGGTCTCACCGACTTCGGCATCGCCGGCCGCGGCACCAGCCAGGACGAGCACGACGAGGACGTCGGCGTCTCGGTGCCGTGGTCCCCGCCGGAGGTGCTCTACGGACAGAGCAACGGCGACGCCCGCAGTGACGTCTACTCCCTCGCCGCGACCCTGTGGCACCTGCTCGTCGGGCGCTCGCCGTTCGAGCAGCCGGGAGGCGACAACTCGGCATACGCGCTCATGCCCCGGATCCGCGCGACGCCGGTGCCGCACACCGGCCGCGCCGACGTCCCGCTCAGCCTCGAGCGGCTCCTCGGCCACGCGATGTCGAAGAAGCCCGACGCCCGTCCGCAGACCGCGCTCGAGTTCGCGCGCGGACTCCAGGCGATCGAGCAGGAGCAGCGGTTCGCGCGCACGCCGATCGTCGTCCTCGACGAGTCCGGGCACACGACGGTCGCCGACACCCCGGCGCCGTCGCCGGAGCAGGAGGACCCCGACCGCACGAGCGTGCGGGCGCCCGCAGTCGCGTCGGCGCAGACGCACCTGCCGAACCGGGCGAGCGCGCCGGCCAGCGAGGCTCCCGCCGACGACGGGCCGCAGCCGACGACCATCAGCGGCGGCGCGCTGCTCGGGGCCATCGGCGTCCTCGTGCTCGCCCTCGTCGGGGCTCTCGTCTGGGCGATCGGTTTCCGCGGCGACGACGCCCCGACCGAGGCGTCGACCAACGCCCCCAGCGCCAGTGTCACGCCCGGCGGTGGCGGCGGTCCGGTCGTCGACATCCCCGAGCAGCCGCTCATCGACGGTCGGCCGGTCGCGGGCGGGGTCGCGTTCACCTGGCAGTACGCCGGCGTGCGCAAGGGCGACTTCTACCGAATGCGCATCGCCGCGAGCGAGGCCGCCGTGGCAGAGGCCGAGGTCACGACGGTGCGCGAGATGCCCCACCAGGTCAGTGCCAAGCCCGGGCAGACGGTGTGCGCGCAGGTGGCCGTGGCGCGCGCTGCGGGCTCGACCTCGGCATACTCTGCGATCAAGTGCGTGACGGGGTAGCCCGCCGCACACGGACACAGCCCGTCCAGGAACACAGCCGCAGTGACAGTGACGCAGTGAGGGGAGCATGACGCGATGGCCGTGACGGTGGAGTTCTGCGGTGAGGAGTTCCGCGCGCCCGAGGACGCGCCGCTGACGATCGGCCGGGTCGCCGACGTCGAGATCGACGACAACCCGTACCTGCACCGGGTCTTCCTCCAGGTCGTCCACGAGCACGGGCTGTGGTGGCTCGCCAACGTCGGCTCGACGCTCACCGCGACGGTCGCCGACCGCAAGGGCCTCTTCCAGGCGTGGCTCTCGCCGGGCGCGCGGATCCCGCTCGCGCTCGAGTCCTTCACCGTGTGGTTCACCGCCGGCCCGACGACCTACGACTTCGACATCACCGTCGACGACGCGAGCTTCACCTCCGTCGAGACCGACAAGGAGCTCGAGCCCGAGGACTCGCCCGGCGAGACGACGGTGGGCCGGGTGTCGATGACGCCGGACCAGAAGCTGCTCGTCGTCGCTCTCTGCGAGAGCTTCCTGCGGACCTCGTATGCCGGCCAGGGCCAGATCCCGTCGTCGGCCCAGGCGGCCGGTCGCCTCGGGTGGACGACGACGAAGTTCAACCGCAAGCTCGACAACGTCTGCCAGAAGCTCGCCGACGCCGGCATCCGCGGGCTGCACGGCGGACCGGGCAAGCTCGCGAGCAACCGCAAGTCGCGGCTCGTCGAGCACGCCCTGTCGACGCGGATGGTCACCGAGGCCGACCTCGCCCTCCTCGACGGGCTCGGCGACGACCACTGACCCGCACGACGCGTGGGGCGGTCGCGTGGGGCGCCCGACGCGTGAGGCGGGCACGCGTGGCGCGCGGCCGGCATACGGTGACCGGCACAGCGGCATACGGTGACTGGCCCATCCGGGTCGTGGGCGCTGGCTATCGCGGAATGCCGGCAAGCGGGTAGCATGCGGCGCGGCACGGCTGCGCTTTCCTGTCCATGGCTCGAACGGGCGTTGTGCCACAGCAGTACCCACGGGGGGTGACTGGGCTCGGGGGCCGTGCAGGGTCTTCCGCGTCGGGTTCACCCCGCCCAGCGACGAGAGGACCCCGACCCCATGACGGTCACCCCTGACCAGGCTGCGTGGTTCACCAAGACCTTCGAGGCCATGGTGAGCAACGTCGACAAGGCCGTGCTCGGCAAGGAGCACGTCATCCGCCTGGCCCTCACGTGCATGCTCTCCGAGGGGCACCTGCTCCTCGAGGACTTCCCGGGCACGGGCAAGACCCAGCTCGCGCGAGCACTGTCGAGCACGGTGCAGGGGACCAACAGCCGGATCCAGTTCACGCCCGACCTGCTGCCGTCCGACGTCACCGGCGTGACGATCTACGACCCGAACACGAAGAAGTTCGAGTTCCACCAGGGTCCGATCTTCGCGACGATCGTCCTCGCCGACGAGATCAACCGCGCCTCGCCCAAGACGCAGTCCGCGCTCCTCGAGGTCATGGAGGAGGCCCGCGTCACCGTCGACGGTGTCCGGCACGAGGTCGGCGAGCCGTTCATGGTCATCGCGACGCAGAACCCCATCGAGCAGGCCGGCACCTACCGGCTGCCCGAGGCCCAGCTCGACCGCTTCCTCATGAAGACGACGCTCGGCTACCCCGACCATGACGCGACCGTCCGGGTCCTGCGCGACGCCAAGACCCGGGACCGCACCAAGGCGCTCGAGCCGGTCGTCACCTCGCAGGTCGTCCTCGACATGGCCGAACTCGCCGACGAGGTGCATGTCGACGACGCGATCCTCGACTACGTCTCGCGCATCGCCGAGGAGTCGCGCCGGCACGTCAGCGTCCGCCTCGGTTTGTCGGTGCGTGGCTGCCTGGCGTTCATCCGCTGCGCGAAGACGTGGGCCATCGGCCAGGGCCGCACCCACGTCATCCCCGACGACATCAAGCTGCTCGCCCAGCCGGTGCTCAACCACCGCCTGCTCGTCACGGCCGAGGCCCAGTTCGCCGGCATCACCGTCGACCAGGTCATCACCCAGATCCTCGGCGAGGTCGCCCCGCCGACCGAGCGCGTCGCCTGAGCACCTGACGATGTCCGAGCCGGTGGAGCCCGACGAGGGCGCGACGACGTCACGCTCGCAGCTGCGACGCGGCGGCGGGCGGCGCGCTTCGGCGACCCCTCCGGCAACGCCTCCGGCGACCCCTCCGCCTACGCCGGCAACGCCTCCGGCAACGCCGAGCTCCGCGCCACCCCGCACTCAGCACCCCGCCCAAGTCCCCGTCGCGCCCGACGAGGACGAGGCGACCGTCTCCCGGTCCTCGCTCAAGGTCCGGCCGGCGCAGGACCAACCCCAGCGCCGCCGGGCGGACAGCTCGTCGACGGCATCGGGCGGGTCGCGCTGGCGCAGCCTGCTCGGCCTGCGCCAGCCGGAGCAGGACACCCAGGAGGTGCGCCGCGCCGGCGGGCAGGGCATCGGGTCCGCCGGAACGAGCGGACCGGACGGGACGAGCGGGCCGGGCGGCACGCGCGGACAGAGCGGACGCTCGACGCGTCGCCGCCCCGAGCTGCCGACCATCACGCTGCCGCGGGTGCAGATCCCGTCGGCCATCACCGACACCGGCGCGCGCATCCTCGACCTCACCGGCGAGCGCATCAAGCCGCTGGCCGAGCGTTCCGAGCCGGTGTGGCGACCCGTGCTGCGGGTTCTCGGCTGGGTCTCGCCGCTCGGGTGGACCGTCTTCGTCCTCGGGCTCGTCGCGTGGTTCCTCGCCGCTCGGTACGAATGGACCGAGCTGGCCATGGTCGCGGTCGCGTGCCTCGTGCTGTTCCTCGCCTGCGTCGCGCTCGCGATCGGGCACGCCAAGGTCGAGATCCGCACCGAGGTCGACCCGACGCGCGTCACCGTCGGCGACACCGCCACCGGTCGCATCGAGGTCCGCAACCTCTCCGGGCGCGGCATGCTGCCGCTCCTCGTCGAGCTGCCCGTCGGGCGGTCCGCCGCCCGGTTCACGCTGCCCTCGCTCGGGTCGGGCAAGTCGCACGAGGAGCTCTTCGTCGTCCCGACCGAGCGTCGTGGCGTCATCCAGGTGGGGCCGGCGACGACCGTCCACGGCGACCCGCTCGGCCTCGTCCGCCGCACCATGGAGTGGACCGAGCAGACCGAGCTCTTCGTCCACCCCGAGACGACGTCGCTCGAGCCCCTCGGCGCCGGTCTGCTGCGCGACCTCGAGGGTGAGGTCACGCCCGACCTCTCGATGTCCGACCTCGCCTTCCACGCGCTGCGCGAGTACCAGCCGGGCGACGACCGGCGCTACATCCACTGGCGCTCCAGCGCCAAGCACGGCCGGCTCCTCGTCCGGCAGTTCCTCGACACCCGCCGCTCCCACCTCGCGGTCGTCGTCGACACCTCGCCCGAGGTCTACACCGGCGAAGATGCGGCGGTCGAGCTCGCGATCTCGTGCGCGGCGTCGCTCGCGGTCCGGTCCATCATGGACGAGCAGGACACGACGGTCGTCGTCGGCTCCGAGCAGATCTCGCGGCAGACCGCGCCACTCACCCTCGACACGTTCTCGCGGACCGAGGTCCAGCCCGTCGACGTGTTCGCGGCAACCGGTGACGCAGCGGCCCTGGCCCCCGACGCGAGCATCGCCGTGCTCGTCACCGGCCCGCACCGCCCGTTCATCCAGGTCCAGCGCGCCCTCGGCCAGTTCGAGGTCGAGGTCATCAAGGTCGCCCTCGTCGTCGACCCCGACGCGCAGGTGGGGGTCCGTCGCGGCGCCGGCCTGACCATCCTCACGGTGCGCGAGCTCGCCGACCTGCGCCGTGTCCTCTTCGCCGGAGCCCTCGTATGAGCGAAGCCACCCAGAGCCGTCGCGAGCTGCGCGAGGAGCAGCAGGCCTCGCGGAGCCTGTCGATGCCGTCGTTCGGTATGCCGTCCCGTGACGCCCTCGTCGACCTCGCCTTCGCGCTCGTCCTCGTGGGGATCGCGCTCGTGGGCTTCCGCACCGGCTTCATCGGCTGGGAGTGGGTGCTCGCAGCCGGTGCCGGGGTCGTGCTCGGCACCCTCGTCGCCCACGTCGCCGTCGCCCGATCGTGGCCGCTCGTCCTCACCGCACTCGTCCTCGTCGCCGTGCACTTCCTCCTCGGTGGGCCGTTCGCCGTCCGCGGGGACCTCATCGGCGGCGTCGTCCCGAGCCTGCAGACGCTGCGCGACCTCGCGACGGCTCCGGTCACGGGGTGGAAGGAGTGGCTCACCCTCCTGCCGCCGGTCGATGCCCGCGGTCCACTCGTGGCCCTGCCGTGGGTCACGGGACTGGTCGGCTCGGCGCTGACCTACGGCGTGGCCCGGCGGTTCCGCAGCGTCAGTGCCGCGGCGATCGCCCCGGTGGTCCTGCTCGCCGGCAGCATCGCCCTCGGCACCCAGCAGCCGGCGGCCAAGCTCGTCCAGGGTGTCGTCTTCGCGCTCGTCCTCATCCTGTGGCTCGTGGCCCGCTCGGCTCGCACGCGCGCTGCGCTCCAGAACGGCGCCGGCCGGCAGGCCCGCACCGTCACCGGGGTCGCGCTCCTCGCCGTCGCCGCGGTGGCCGGAACCTTCCTCGGACCGTTCCTGCCGGGGACCGACGAGGGGGCTGCGCGGGCGGTCGTCCGCAGCGAGCTCACGCCGCCCTACGACGTCGCCCAGTTCACCAGCCCGTTGTCGGGGTTCCGGGAGTACACCGAGCCGAACGCCGCCGAGCTCTACGACAAGGAGATCCTCTCGGTCTCCGGCCTGCCCGACGGCACTCCCGTGCGGTTCGCGACCCTCGACAGCTACGACGGCCTCGTCTGGGGTGCCGCCGACCGGGCCATGGACGGCACGCCGTTCCAGCAGGTCGGGTCGCGCATCGCGCCGCGTGCCACGGGTGAGAGCGCGACCGTGACCGTGACCGTTCCGGAGGGCGGCTACGACGGGGTGTGGCTCCCGCTCGCCGGGTCGACGACCGGTATCAGCTTCACCGGCGCACGCAGTGACGACCTCGCCGACGCGTTGTGGCTCAACACCGCGACCGAGACCGCCGCGGTCCCGGCGTCGATCGGCCCGGGTGACAGCTACACCTTCGACACCGTGCTCACGGGGGAGTACTCGACGAAGCTCCCCGCCGAGCTCGACGTCGCGAGCGGCGGCCAGATCTCGCAGGACACGAGCTTCCTCGACAGCAAGCTCGACGCCTGGACCGGTCAGGAGAGCGGCGCCTGGCAGAAGCTCGTCGCCGTCGCGAAGACCATGAGCTCCGAGGGTGCCTACACCGACGGTGGGACGGCGAACTCCTACGAGAAGGTCTACCTGCCCGGTCACAGCCTCGGCCGACTCAGCCGCTTCGTCGGCTCGACCCAGCTCGCGGGCAACGACGAGCAGTACGCCGCGACCCTCGCCCTCGTCGGCAACCGCCTCGGCATCCCGAGCCGGGTCGTCATGGGCGCCATCCCCGAGGCCGGCGGCGTCGTCAAGGGCAAGGACGTGCACGCCTGGGTCGAGGTGCAGCAGGACAACGGCACGTGGCACGCCCTGCTGCCGTCGACGTTCCTGCCCGACCGCAACAAGAAGCCCAACGAGCAGCAGCTCAAGTCGGAGGAGCAGAAGGTCGGCGCCCAGGTGCCGCCGCCCGCCGGTGTCAACCCGCCGTCGGTGCTCCAAGGTCCCGACCAGGCCCAGAACGCCACGGACATCAAGAAGAAGAAGCGCAACCCGCTCGACATCGGTGCCTGGCCGCTCTGGCTCAAGATCCTCGTCCTCGGCATCCTCCTGCCGATCCTGCTCGCCGTCGGGATCTGGGCGCTCATCCGCTGGCTCAAGGCGCGTCGTCGCCGCAAGCACGCGACGACCGGTCCGACGCCGGCGCGCGCGGCGTGGGTGTGGCGCGACCTCGTGAGCGACGCCCGTAGCCTCGGTGTCGCCGTCCCGCGGGGCGCGACCCGGCTCGAGCAGGCCGCGGCCTTCCCCGAGGGGGTCACGGCCGCCCCCATCGCGGCAGGCGCGAACGCCGCCGTCTTCGGCCCGGGTGACCCGGAGCCCGAGGTCGCGGTGGGTCTGCTCGAGGAGGCCGACGGGGTTCGCCGCGAGCTGCGCGGTCACACCTCCCGCTGGCGCCGCCTGCGCTCCGACCTCAGCCTGCGCCCGTTCTTCGAACGCGACCCGCGGACGCGGACGGCGGCTCGCCGCCTCCCGTCGCTGCCCGCGCTGCGCCGGACCAAGGCCACGGGCGGTGCCTCCGCGTGAGACTTCCGGGGGGACGTGGCGCCGCCGGTAGCGGCGGGAGTCGGCGCACCCGCGCCGACCGGCGCCGGGGCCGCATCGCGTCGGCGACCGTCGTCGCCGTCGCGGCGGCGTCGTTGGTGTATGCCGCGGTGTCGTCGCAGGGTGCGACGGTTCACGAGGCCGATGTCGGGGATGGTGGGGTGTGGATCACCTCGGATGTGCAGGCGAAGTTCGGTCGGCTGAACAAGGCCGTGTCTCAGCTGGACGCGGGTGTGGCCGCGGATGTGGCTCCGGGGTCGGGGATCGACGTGCTGCAGGATGGCAGTGCGGTGGTGGCGTGGTCGAAGGCGACGGCTCAGCTGCAGCCGATCGATGTGCGGACGGCGCAGCTGCGTGAGGAGACGGCGACGGCGCCGGCGGTGCCGGAGCGGGCTCCTGGTCGGGTGGTGCCGACGTTCGTGGGTCTGCGGGGTGGCACGTTGGCGGCGGTGGACCCGAAGTCGGGCAAGGTGTGGGCGCAGCGGGTCGACACTCGCAAGGGCATCGACTCGTTGTCCGGGCTCGGTACGGGGGCCAAGCCGCTTGCGACGGTGGGTGCGGATGCGGTTCTCGCGGTCGGTGAGGACGGAGCCGTTCACGTCGCCTCGGGCGCGAAGGGCACGGTCACGACGATTCGTCCCGTGGGGGAGAAGTTCGCCAAGCCGATCACGGTGGACAGTGGTGCCAAGGGCACGCTCCTGCAGGTCACAGCCGTCGGCGGGGACTGGGTGGTCTACAACCCCGAGCGCGACACCGTGCACAGCGCAGGCAACACCGACGGTGCCGCCGCGGGTTTCGCGGCGACCGAGGGTGAGCGTGCGTATGCCGTCCTGCAGGCTCCCGGACCGGCATCCGGTTCCGTGGCGGTCGCCGGAGGCAACGGTCTCCGGATGGTGCCCCTGGAAGGCGGAGTCGGCCAGGGCGGGATCGAGATCTCCGAACGTGTGGGTCGCAGCGGCGGCGTCCCGCTGCCGGCGAGGCCGGTGGTGCTCCGGGGTTGTGTGCACGGTGCATGGTCCGAGCCGGGCAAGGTGTTCTACGGCGCCAACTGTGGACGCCAGCAGCCGGTGCCGACGGGCACGATCGAGAACGTCAGCGAGACCCCGCTGCGCGATGGTGTGGCCTTCCGCGTGAACCGTGGCGTGATCGTGCTCAACGACCTCGACAACGGCAGTGCGTGGGACCTGCTGCAGGACAAGCAGAAGATCGACAACTGGGATGCGCTCATCCCGCCGCCGCAGCGCGACGACGACAACAAGAAGAAGGACAAGAACCTCGTCGACGACGCGGTCCAGCAGCAGCCGCCGGAGGCCAAGCCCGACGACCTGCGGGTCCGCGCCGGACGCACGAGCAAGCTGCATGTCCTCGACAACGACACCGACGCGGCCGGCTCCGTCCTCGCCATCGACCCGGCCGACGTGAGCGCCCCGTCGAACCCCGATGTGCGCGTCTCCGTTGCGGCCGACGGCCAGAGTGTGGATGTCAACGTGCCTGCCGGCACCACGGCGCCCTTCCAGTTCACCTACCGCGTCGGCAACGGCACGGTGAAGTCCAAGACCCGCGCCACCGTCAAGGTGAGCATCGTCGACGACGCCACCAACAACGCCCCGTTCCTCCGGCCCGGACAGGCCAAGCTCGCGAAGACGGCATACCCGGTCCTCGCGGGCAAGCGCATCTCGGTGCCGGTCGCGGCGGACTGGCGTGACCCGGAGTCCGACCCGGTCATCGCGACGGTCGACGGTGAGGGCCTCAGCATCGATGGACAGGGACGCCTGTCGTACCTGGCTCCGCCGGAGCCCGGCAAGGGTGCGGTCGAGTACGTCGCCGACGACGGTCGCGGCGGGCGCACCAAGGGTTCGGTGCCCGTCGAGGTCATCGCGTTGACCGAGACGCGCCCGCGTCCGCCGGTCACCCAGCCGGACGTCATCCGTGGCGTCGTCGGCAAGCCGCTGCAGATCGAGCCGCTCGGCAACGACATCGCCGGCGCCGACCCGAGCGACCCCTCGGCTGAGATGCGTCTCGCCGGTGACGTACGCGCGACCGGCTCCCTCACGACCGACACCAACCTCGACACCGGCGTGGTCACCGTGACGCCGTCTGCGCCCGGGTCCTTCGAGCTGTCGTATGCCGCGCAGGTCGGCGGTGGCGTCGCGCCGGGTCGGATCCGGGTCGACGTCATCGAGGCGGCCGACCCGGAGGCGCTACCCGTCGCGGTGGGCGACACCGCGACGCTGCGGGACCAGTCGCCGACCCTCGTCGACGTGCTGGCCAACGACTACAGCCCGCGGGCGGACGTCCTCGTCACCCAGGCTGCCGGTGGCGCGACCAGTGAGGACTCGTGGCTCCAGGCGTCGATCTACCAGGGCAGGTGGGTGCGGCTGGTGGCGCTCGAACCCGCGGGGTCGGCGGCCAACGGCACGAGGTCGGGCACGATCCGCTACACCGTCTCGGACGGGTCGAAGTCGGCCACGGGTCAGGTGACCGTGACCCAGAAGCCGACGCAGGAGCAGAACCCTGTCGTCGAGGACGACTCCGCCGTGGTGCGCGAGGGCGACACCGTCGCGGTGCCCGTGCTCGACAACGACACCATGGCCGACGGCATACCGCTCTCCATCGACCCGAAGTCGGTCAAGGTCCTCGGTGACGGGGCCCAGCAGACCGCCTTCGCCTCCGGCAACGTCGTCCGGTTCGTCCCGTGGCAGCGCGGACTCACCGCCGAGGCCACCGTCACGATCGAGTACGCCGCGTACCCCGAGGGGATGCCCGAGCGGGCTCAGACCGGTCGCATCTCCGTGCGGGTCACCCCGCTGCCGACGACGGCCCGACCGAACCAGGTGCCGGTGGCGCGCAGCTTCAGCTCGTCGGTGACGGCCGGTGACCCGCTCACGATCACGGTGCCGACGAGTGGCGTCGACCCCGACGGTGACACGGTCGGTGTGACCGGCATCGTCGGGGCCCAGGACGGCGCCCTCGACCTCAAGTTCGGTCGGGTCGTCTCTACGGGCCCCTCGACGATCCGCTACGAGTCCTTCCCGACCGCTTCGGGCACCGAGGTCATCCCGTACGAGGTGGTCGACAGGTTCGGCGGCGTGAGCCGGGCGTTCGTCCGGGTCGGGGTGGTGGCACCGGGTGACCCGCAGCCGCCGGTCGCGGTCGACGACACCGTCACCGCCGCCCCGGGCAAGACCGTCTCGGTGCCGGTCACGGCCAACGACCTCATCGCCCGCGGTGACTCGGTGGAGCTGCTGTGGAAGGAGTCCAACCCGGGCGAGGACCTCACTGCGTGGAAGGTCGACGAGGAGCAACAGACGGTCTCGACGAAGGTTCCCGACGAGGGTGCCCCCGTGCACGACTTCGTGTACGGCATCAGCAACGGGGTGTTCGACCCCTCACGCGCCAGCCTGCTCGTGCGCGGGCAGAAGGACTTCATCAACCCACCGACAGCCACTGATGACGTCGCCAAGCCGAAACCGGGGGAGACCTCGACGGTGGTGGACGTCCTCGCCAACGACACCGACATCGACTCCGACCCGAGCACCCTGAAGATCGTCGAGGTCCTCTCCCCGAACGCCACGGTCGAGAGCGGCAAGGTTCGCGTCACGATCACCGAGCAGCCGCAGACCGTCCCCTACGTCATCGAGGACGAGGACGGCGCCCGGGCCATGGCGGTGATCTATGTCCCGCGGGGCGACGGAGGGACACCGTTCGTCGTCGAGGGCGCGCTCATCGAGATGGACAAGGACGCCACGAAGACCGTCGCGCTCTCCGACTATGTGAAGTCCCCCCAGTCCCGGGTCCTCGGGGTCACCTCGCCCGAGACGATCTCGACCGCGCCCTCGGCCAACCTGTCGTTGACCGCGGAGGGGGGCCAGCTCACGCTCACGTCCTCGGGTGCCTATGTCGGACCGGCCTCGGTGATGTTCGAGGTCTCCGACCAGCAGAGCGAGGACCAGAAGGACGTCAACACGGCATACGTCTCGGTGCCGGTGCAGGTCGGGCCCAAGGTGGCGCTGCTGCGCTGCCCGAGCACCGCGGTGACGATCCTCGCGGGTGGCAACCCGCGCGAGCTCGACATCCCGTCACTGTGTCGGGCCTGGCTGCCCGTGGGCCTGTCCATGGACGACGTCGAGTTCACCTCGCAGTGGCAGAGCGAGCCCGCCGACCTGCGCACCGAGCGCAGCGGCACCGGACAGCGGCTCGTGACTCTCAGCGCAGGTTCCGGCGCCCGGTCCGGCAAGGGTGTGCTCCGGGTCGGGGTTCGCGGGTCCGACGTCACCGCAGCCATCAACGTCACGGTCGTCGGCGCCCCGACCGAGCAGCAGACGGCCACCGATCCGGCGACGAGCATGCCCCCGCCGCGACTGCGACCCATGACGATCAACGGGCTCAAGGAGGGCGACAGCCAGCAGCTGGACGTGCGCTCCTACCTCGACTCGCCCCTCGAGAACCCCGAGTGCACGATCGTCGCGGCAGCCGTCACCAGCGGGCAGGGCCTCCAGGTCTCACGCAGCGGCTGCGTCCTCACCGTCACCGCCGGGGCGAAGCCGGGTCCGAGCGGTCGCATCTCGGTCAACGTCAGCGACGGACCCAACCGACAAGCCGTCGGCGCGGTTGCGGTGACCATGCTGGGGCGCCCCGGTGCGCCGACCGCCGTTGCGGCACAGGCCGATCGGGACGCCGGCGGCCGAGCACGCGTCTCCTGGACCGCCCCGGCCTACGACGGCGGTGCACCGATCCGCACCTACACCGTGAAGTGGACCGGCGGCTCCACGGGCAGCCAGGACTGCTCCGCCTCCCCGTGCACCATCGCCGGTCTGACCAACGGCAAGGACTACTTCTTCACCGTCACGGCGACCAACCTCGTCGGCGAGGGCGACCCCGGTGGTCCCAGCAATGCCGCCCGACCCGACACCAAGCCGGGGCCGGTCGGTGGGGTGACCATGGCCGGCCGCGGCGACGGGTCGTTGACGATCAGGTGGTCGCCGCCGGAGAACAAGGGCTCGGCGGTGAGCAAGTACGTCGTCCGCCTCGTCCCCACCGGTGGCGGCAGCCCGCGCCTCGTCGAGGTGGCCGCTCCTGCGACGACGACGACGGTCAGCGGCCTCGACAACATGAGCCAGTACTCCGTCGCCGCGCAGGCCTACAACGAGGCCGGGCCCGGACCCTTCGGGACGGCCGCGACGATGCAGTCCGCCGGCAAGCCACCGGCGCCGACGGGCCTCAAGCTCACCCCGAGCGGGCCTGGCCCCAACGCCGACCTCGCCTCGCTCACCCTCACGTGGAACACCACGAGCCCCAACGGCCCGCCGCTCAAGCACTACACCGTCCGCAAGCGCGTCAACGGCGGGGCGTGGCAGGTCCTGCGGACCGTCGCCGCGGGAACGACCCGCACCACCGACCAGGTGAGCTACGACGGCAAGCGCTATGAGTACACCGTCTCGGCGACCAACGGCGCCGACCTCGAGGGTGCCCCCTCGACGCCGCAGTCGTTCACGTCCGTCGGACAGCCCTCGACGCCTCGGATCACGAGCGCCACGACACCCAAGTCCGACTACGAGGCCACGGTGACCGTGAGCCTCGGCCAGCCGCGCTCCGGGGCGTTCACCTCGCTGACATGGCGCTCCTCCTCCGGGCGCAGCGGGGTCATCCCCTGCTCGGCATCGACGTGCCCGGCCGGCGGCACCCGGACCTTCACGACGTCGGCGCTGCCGCTCGGACAGCAGACCATCACGGTCACGACGTACAACGGCACGATGTCGTCGCAGCCCTCCAACGGGGTGGGTGTCTCCCCGTACGGCCCGACGCCCCGCCCGGAGCCGAACGGCGGCTCGACGAGCGGCAAGACCGTCACGTTCCGCTGGACCCTGCCCACCAACGGCCGCCCCATCACCAAGGTCGTCATCTCGGGCGCCAGGTCCTACAACGGCTCACCCATCACCTCCACGTCGGTCACCGCCGCCAACTACAACCAGGACGTCACCATCCGCATCACCGCCTACTCGGCCGCGGGAGCCTCGCCGGTGCTCACGATGACCCGTCGCACCGGCCCACCGCCGGCGCCGCAGGTGACCAACGTCAGGTATGGGCCGTACTACGTCGACTACGACGGAGGCATCGGTGAGTGCGGGTACTCGCCGGGCTGCCCGCGGGTCTACTTCGACTACGCCAACTTCCCCACGGGCAACGGCACCTACCTGTGCCAGTCCGAGGGCGCCGGCAACGTCGGCCCCAAGGCGTTCACCAGCTCGGGCACGGGAACGGTCCAGGGCTGGTGCATCTTCGCCAAGGGCGGCGTCGGGCGCGTCCGGATCACCGCAACCGTGGGCGGCCAGAGCGCCACCTCGGACTGGACGAACTGGTAGCACGGTGGCAGTGAGGCGGGGAGCTCTCCCCATTCCCGCAGGTCAGCGCCCTGTGCGATCCTTGACCGCGGGGATGACCAGCCCGATGGGCGTGGTCATGTGAGCCAGGAGAACCAGAGAGACATGACACGAGCAGGACGAGCGACGCGTATGCCGCGTGGGCGACGTGGGGTCGCCTCCGTCGGCGTGCTCGCGGTCACCGCATCGATGCTGCTGTATGCCGCGGTCACCAGTGAGGGGACGACCGTCCACGAGGCCGACGTCGGCGACGGTGGCGTCTGGGTCTCCTCGAGCGCGCAGGCCAAATACGGCCGACTCAACACCCAAGCGCGCCAGCTCGACGCCGGTGTCTCCACGGCGCTCGCGACCGGGTCCAAGCTCGACGTCCTCCAGGACGGTGCGGCCGTCGTCGGGGTGGCCACCGGCAACACCCTCATGCCGATCGACGTGCGGACGTCGACGGCTCAGGACTCCGGCGCCGCGGCTCCCGCTCCGGTCTCCGTCGACGGCCAGTTCACCCCGGCGACGGTGGACATGCGTGGCGGCACCATCGCGGCGGTCGACCCCAAGACCGGCAAGGTCTGGGCGCAGCGCGTCGACGTCAAGAAGGGCATCGACTCGCTCACCGACGTGAGCACGACGGCCAAGCCGCTCGCGACGATCGGCGGCAACGCCGCGATCGCCGTCGACGAGCGCGGCACCGTCGTCGCCGCCTCCGGCGCGACCGGCCGCGTCGTCACCATCGCGGCCGCCGGCGACGACCTCGCCAAGCCGGTCACCGTCACGACGAAGGTCCGGGCCCCCAGCCTCGACGTCACCGCGGTCGGCGACACGTGGGTCCTTTACGACCCGACCAAGGACGAGCTCACCATCGAGGGCCGGGACGAGCCGATCAGCGCGGGGGCAGCGCTCGGTGACGGACCGGCATACGCGGCACTGCAGCAGCCGGGACCCAAGGCGAGCTCGGTCGTCATCGCCAACCGCGTCGCCGCGCGACCGGTTCAGCTCGACGGCAGCGGCGAGGGCCAGGGTGGTGTCGAGGTCCAGGAGCAGGCGAACCGCTCGGTCGAGCCGCCGCTCGTCGCGCGTCCCGTCGTGTTGCGGGGCTGCCTGCACGCCGCGTGGTCCGAGACGGGCAACGTCTTCTACGGCGCGAACTGCGGCCGCGCCAACCCGGTCGCGGCGGGCACCCTCGCCGGCGGTGGCAAGGGTGTCGTCCGCGACGGCGTCGCCTTCCGGGTCAACCGCGGCAACATCGTCCTCAACCAGCTCGACACCGGCGACGTCTGGGACCTCGACTCGACGAAGCAGAAGATCGACAACTGGGACGCGCTCATCCCGCCGACGAAGAAGGACGACGACAACGACAAGAAGGACGAGAACGTCGTCGACGACCAGCAGGTGAGCCAGCCGCCCAAGGCGATGCCCGACAACCTGCGGGTGCGGGCCGGCCGGACGAACAAGATCCATCCGCTCGACAACGACACCGATGCCAAGGGCTCCATCCTCGCCATCGACCCCAAGGACCTCACCCCACCGAGCGCGCAGGATGTCACGGCCACCGTCTCCAGCGACGGCCAGAGCGTCGACGTCGCGATCCCCCAGAACCCGAGAGCGAGCACGATCACGTTCTCCTACAAGGTGAGCAACGGCAAGGCGAAGCAGAAGGGCTCGGCCAAGATCGTCCTCACCGTCGTCGGCGACGAGGTCAACACCCCACCGAAGCTGCGTGAGGGCCAGGCCCAGCTCGCCCGCACGACCTACCCCGTCGTCGCCGGCGGGCGGGTGGCCGCCTCCGTCCTCGGTGACTGGCGCGACGGCGAGAGCGACCCGCTCAGCGTCGAGGCCGTCGACCCGAGCACCGTCATCGACGGACAGGGCCGTGTCGGGATCACCGCGGCCGCGAAGCCCGGTCCGGCCACCGTCGCCTACGGCGTCAACGACGGGCGCCTCACGACCAAGGGCGAGGTCGACCTCACCGTCCTCGACCTCACCGACCCCAAGGCCGTCCCGCCGAAGACCCAGCCGGACGTCGTCCGTGCCGTGCTCGGCAAGCCGGTCCAGCTCGAGCCGCTCGGCAACGACGTGCCCGGGGCCGACCCCGGTGACCCCGACGCCAAGCTGCGCCTCGCGGGCGAGGTCGTCCCGTCCGGCGCGCTCGACGTCGACACGAACCTCACCACCGGTGTCGTCACCGTGACGCCCACCGGGCTGGGTTCGACGGAGCTGTCGTATGCCGCGCAGTCCGGTGGGACCGTCGCTCCCGGTCGGATCCGCGTCGACGTCGTCGAGCCCGCCGACCCGGAGGCGCCGCCGGTCGCCGTGCCCGACGGTGCGACGCTGCGCGACCAGTCCCCGACGATGGTCGACGTCCTCGCCAACGACTACAGCCCGCGCGCCGACGTCGTCGTCACCCAGAGCGCCACCGCGGCCGGTGACAACCGCTGGCTGCGCCCGACCGTCTACCAGGGCCGCTGGGTCCGCATTGAGGCCCTCGAGCCGTCGCCGGTCAGCGGCACGGGCAGTCGGCAGGGCACGGTCGAGTACACGATCAGTGACGGCACGAAGCGCACGACCGGGCGCATCAACGTCGTGCAGCGGCCGCCGCTGCAGGGGACGGCGCCGACGGTCGAGGACGACAAGGTCACGGTGCGCGAGGCCGACAGCGTCTCCATCCCGGTCCTCGACAACGACACCATGGCCGACGGCATCCCGCTCGTCCTCGACCCCGGCAGCGTCAAGGTCATCGGCGGCGGCGAGCAGCGCGCCTTCGCCTCCGGCAACCTCGTCCGCTACGTCCCGGAGTTCACCGGGCTCACCGCACCCAAGGACGTCGTCATCGAGTACGCGGCGTATGCCGAGGGCGCACCCGAGCAGGCGAAGACCGGTCGCGTCACGGTCACCGTCACCCCGCTGCCCACGACGACGTCACCGAACCAGGCGCCGATCGCCCGCAGCTTCTCGGGCTCGGTCACCGCGGGCGAGTCCGTCACCCTGACCATCCCGTCGACCGGAGTGGACCCCGACGGCGACACAGTGACGATGCGCGGCATCGTCGGTGCGGAGGCCGACGCCCTCGAGCTCACCTACGGTCGCGTCGTCGCGATCGGTCCGGCGACGATCCGCTACGAGGCCTACCCGAACGCCGCGGGCACCGACCTCATCCGCTACGAGGTGCAGGACCGGTTCGGCGCGACGAGCCAGGCGTTCGTGCGTGTCGGCGTCGTCCAGCCCGGCGACCCGCAGCCCCCGGTGGCCGTGGAGGACGAGATCGTCGCCGCCCCCGGCAAGCGCGTCCGGGCGCACGTCCTGCGCAACGACCTCATCGCCCGGAACGACTCGGTTCGGCTGGAGTGGGAGGACCTCAACAGCGACGCCGTGAAGCGGCAGTGGCAGGTCGACGAGGACGACAACACGATCTCCACCGTCGTTCCCGAGCCGACGGCACCGACCCACGAGTTCGGCTACGGCATCGACAACGGCATCTTCGACCCGTCGCGCACGACGGTTCTCGTCCGCGGCGTCCCGGGCTACGTCAACCCGCCGATCGCGCAGGACGACGTCGCCAAGGTGACCCCGGGGGAGACCACGGCCCTCGTCGACGTCCTCGAGAACGACACCGACATCGACTCGGACCCGACGACCCTCAAGGTCGCCGAGGTGCTCTCCCCGCAGGGCAAGGTCGAGAACGGCAAGATCCGGGTCACCCTCACCGACTACCCGCAGACGGTCCCGTATGTCATCGAGGACGAGGACGACGCCCGGGCCCTCGCACTGATCTATGTCCCGGCCGGCGACAACGGGTCCCCGTTCGTCGTCGAGGGTGCGCTCGTCGAGATGGACAAGGACTCGACCAAGACCGTCGACATCGCCGACTACGTGAAGTCACCGCGGGGCAAGGTCGTCGGCATCACCGCGGCCGCGACGGTGTCGTCGTCACCGAGCGCGTCCCTTGAGGCCCAGGCCGACGGCGCGAACCGCGTCACGCTGACATCGAAGAACGGCTACATCGGCCCCGGCGCCCTCATGCTCGAGGTCAGCGACCAGGAGTCGAACGACGACAAGGACGTGCGGACGGCATACGTCTCGGTGCCGGTGCAGATCGGACCCAAGGTGCCGCTGCTGCGCTGCCCGAGCGCCCCCCTCGTCCTCAACGCCGGCGGGCGCGCGCGCGAGGTCGACATCCCGACGTACTGTCGCGCCTGGCTGCCCATCGGCATGAACCTCGACGACGTCCGGTTCGAGGCGACGTGGGAGCCGCAGCCGCAGGGCGCGGACCTCGAGCAGGCCGAGGCAGGGGGTCGTCTCGTCACCCTGAGCGCGGGGGAGCGGGCGCCGTCCGGCACCGGTTCGGTCACCGTCAGCTCGCCCGGTATGCCGTCCGTGAAGTTCCCGGTGCGCGTCCTCGGTCTCGGGGACGGGGGGATCGTCGGTGCCGGGCTCTCCGACGCCAACGCTTCTTTCGGTCCGCCACGGGTCCGCCCGATCTCGGTCGACGGGCTCAACGAGGGCGAGTCGACGACCGTCGACGTGAGCCGCTACCTCGACTCGCCGCTGGCGAAGCCGGCCTGCTCGATCCAGGCGGCGGCGCTCGAGAGCGGCAGCGGCATCGAGGTCTCGCGCAGCGGCTGCACCCTGACGTTGCGGGCGACGTCGCAGCCGTCCCCGATCGCGACGATCTCGCTCGTCGTCTCCGACGGTCCGGAGCGGAGCGCGCCCGGACGCGTCACCGTGACGCTGCGCGGCAAGCCCGCGGCTCCGCAGAACGTCAGCGCCATCGCGGACCGCATCGCCGGTGGCCAGGCCCGCGTCTCGTGGTCGGCGCCGACGTATGACGGCGGTCTGCCCATCTCGCGCTACACCGTGCGTTGGGCGGGTGACTCGCAGCAGTGCAGCTCGTCCCCGTGCACCATCACCGGCCTCACCAACGGCAAGGACTACACCTTCACCGTCGTCGCGACGAACCCCGTCGGCGACAGTCCGCCCGGCGGCCCGAGCAACGTCGTCCAGCCGGACACCAAGCCGGAGGCGACCTCGGGTGTCCGGATGGTCAGCCGCGGGGACGGCACCCTGAACATCGCGTGGTCCCCCGCCCCGAACAAGGGCTCGCCGATCACGAAGTACGTCGTGCGGCTCATCCCGACCGCGTCGGGCTCGTCGCCGCGCACGGTCCAGGTCGCGGGTGGGGCGACGTCGGCGACCGCGAGCGGTCTGAACAACAACACGCCCTACTCCGTGGCGGTCCAGGCCTGGAACAAGGCCGGTGCGGGTCCCTTCGGTCCGGCCGTGCAGATGCAGTCCGCGGGCACGCCGCCTCCGGTCACGGGCATCAGCGGTGCCACGCGCGGTGCGGGTGCGGCCTACGACTCCGAGTCGATCAAGCTCACGTGGAACCAGCAGACCAACCCCAACGGCCCGCCGCTGAAGGCGTACACGATCTACCGCAACGTCGGTGGTGGCGCGTGGACGCAGATCGGCCGGGTCGGTGCGCAGACCCGGACCTTCGCGACGACGATCCCGTATGACGGGCGGCGCTACGGCTTCACGGTCACCGCGACGAACGGCGCCGACAAGGAGTCGGCGAAGGGGACGCCGTGGACCTACACGTCGGTGGGTGTTCCGACGACTCCGTCCGTCCGGGCGTCGACGCCGCGGGCCGACAAGTCCGTCGTCGTCAACGTGCAGATGGGCAAACCCCGCGCCGGCGGGTTCGACAAGATCCTCTGGCGCGGCGGCGGCAAGAACGGTGTCGTCGACTGCGGGTGCGCCCCCGGCACGACGAAGACGTTCACGTTGCCGAACATGGGGATCAACCCGCTGACCATCAAGGTGCGGACCGTCAACAGCGGCGGCACCCAGTCGGCCGAGGCCACCAGCAACCAGGTCCAGCCCTACGGTCCGACGATCGCCCCGTCGAACCTGCGCGCGTCGGTCTCGGGCCGGACGATCACGTGGCGTTGGAACATCACGAACAACGGCCGACCGGTCAATGTCGATGTCTCCGTCGACGGTGGTCCGTGGAAGAACCCCGACGGGCGCGAGGTCCACAGCCAGACGTTCAACTACTCGACCACCCACGGGCTCCGGGTCCGGGCCACAACCGTGACGGGCTCGGAGATCACCGGTCCCGTCCGCGCGACCACGGTCGACGCTCCGCGCGAGCTCACCCGGGTCTGGGAGAAGGCGGGATGCTCGGGTCCGAGCGGCCAGCCCTGCGTGGCGTTCTCGGTGGCCGGGTTCAAGCCCGGTACCTACAACGTGATCTTCAACCACACCTCGGAAGCGGGGCGCTTCGACACCGGCACGAACCTGCGGGTGGGGAGTGATGGCCGGGGCACGTGGAACGGCGAGTACTACGTCAGGAAGTACGGCACCACGCTGAACATCAGGTTCATCGGGCCGAGTGGTGACTTCGTTCTCGGCACACGCTGGTGAGGTCGCTTCGGTGCGGCGCGACGACCTCGCTCAGTCGATGACGGCGAGGATGTCGCCTTCCTGGACGACGTCGCCGACCTCGACCTTGACCTCACTCACCGTCCCCGCGTGCTCGGTGAGGACGGGGATCTCCATCTTCATCGACTCGAGCAGGGCGATCTCGGTGCCCGGCTCGACGCTCTGACCCTTCTCGACGGCGATCGACAGGACGTTGGCGACGAGATCGGAGACGACGTGGTGCGGCATACGGCGAACCGTATCCACTACGGCGCGGTAACCACGAACGCCGCTGCACAGGTGGGATGACTCGACCCTGCTTGTTCACCGTCGATGACGGATAGGTGTGCATGAACACTTATCCGTCATCGAGGGTGAAACCAACATGACCACCCCCGCGGCCCCGGACGGGTCCGGTGCCGGGGGCGTATGCCGTCCGCGCATTTCGAGGTGCGCGGCGTCGCCGTTAGGGTGGGCTGCCGAGGCGGCGCGCCTGCGAGTGCGCCACCTCGCCGCGTTCCCCCTGATGAAGGACTCGTCATGTCATGCCGCTCCTGCGGCGCCGCGCTCGAGGGCACCGCGCAGTACTGCTCCCAGTGCGGGGCTCGCGTCGAGCTCGGCGCCCTCCTCGGCGTCGGCACCGCCGTCGACGCAGCGCCCGTCGACCCGGACGTCGAGACCGAGGTGGAGCGCGACCGACGGCCGTTCCCGCTCGGACGAGCGCTGGCGATGGTCGCGACGTTCCTCGTGCTCACCGTCATCGGTGCACTCGCGTTGACCCGGATCTTCGGGTCGGGCGGCCCGGAGCAGGCAAGCGCCGCGTCCTCGGCGCAGGCGTCCCAGACCGAGGAGGAGGCCGGCGACACGGCGTCCTCCGCCCAAGCGCCCTCGCAGACGCCCTCCGGCGGGGCCGCGTCACCGACATCGACGCCGTCCCCCACGCCGACGCCCTCGTCACCGTCCCCCACGCCGGTGCAGATCCCCGCCGGAGCGCGACTCTGCTCGACCGCCGGCACCGATGCCGTCGCCAGCGCCTACGCCGGGACCGAGCGCACGAGCTGCGAGTTCTCCGAGTCGGTGCGGACGGCATACCGCGACGAAGGCACCCCGGACGGCGAGGCGAGCCTGCGCGTGCGCAGCCCCGTCACGAAGAAGTGGTACTCCCTCACCTGCGACGGCGGCACGCCCGTGCGCTGCGTGACGACGACCGGTGCCGTCGTCTACCTCGCCCCCGCGGGCAACTGACCCCCACACCATGTATTGCCCGTCTGGGCCGTTCCAGCGCCGGCGCACCGGCACGAGATGGAGCCCAAACGGGCAATACGTGGGATCAGAGCGTCAGCGCTCCTCGGTACCTGCGATGAAGGCCTCGAGCTTCGCGCGGCCCTCGGTGTCCTCACGCTGCTCCGGCGGGGACTTCATGAGGTAGGACGACGCCGACAGCAGGGCGCCGCCGATGCCGCGGTCCTTGGCGATCTTCGCCGCACGGATGGCGTCGATGATGATGCCCGCCGAGTTCGGCGAGTCCCACACCTCGAGCTTGTACTCGAGGTTCAGCGGCACGTCACCGAACGCGCGACCCTCGAGGCGGACGTAGGCCCACTTGCGGTCGTCGAGCCAGGCGACGTAGTCCGACGGGCCGATGTGGACGTTCTTGTCGTCGATCTTGCCCGCGAGCGGGCCGTCGAGGTTCGACGTCACGGCCTGCGTCTTCGACACCTTCTTGGACTCCAGGCGCTCGCGCTCGAGCATGTTCTTGAAGTCCATGTTGCCGCCGACGTTGAGCTGGTAGGTGCGGTCCAGCGTGACGCCGCGGTCCTCGAACAGCTTGGCCATGACGCGGTGCGTGATCGTCGCGCCGACCTGGGACTTGATGTCGTCACCGATGATCGGCACACCGGCGGCCTCGAACTTCGCCGCCCACTCCGGGTCGGAGGCGATGAAGACCGGCAGCGCGTTGACGAAGGCGACACCCGCGTCGATCGCGCACTGCGCGTAGAACTTGTCGGCCTGCTCCGACCCCACCGGCAGGTAGGAGACGAGCACGTCGACCTTGGCGTCCTTGAGCGCCTGGACGACGTCGACCGGCTCGGCCGGGGACTCGTCGATCGTCTGCGCGTAGTACTTGCCGATGCCGTCGAGGGTGTGGCCGCGCTGGACCTCGACACCGCTCGTGGGGACGTCGGCGATCTTGATGGTGTTGTTCTCCGAGGCGTTGATGGCCTCGGCGAGGTCCTTGCCGACCTTCTTGTCGTCGACGTCGAACGCCGCGACGAACTCGACGTCCTTGACGTGGTAGTCGCCGAACTGGACGTGCATGAGGCCGGGGACGGTGCCCGACGGGTCTGCATCCTTGTAGTACTCGACGCCCTGCACGAGCGAGCTCGCGCAGTTACCGACGCCGACGATGGCGACGCGGATCGAACCCATGATGGTGTTCTCCTTCTGGTGGGGTTGCCGTTCTCGGCGGTATGCCGTGTGGCAGGGGATTGGTCTGTCGGTCTGGTGGTCGTGTGGTCGGGGTCGGGTGTTCCGGTCGGGTGGCCAGTCAACGCCTCGCCCGTGACGGGCCGGTGTCGGGCCGGGAACGAGTGGCTGGACCTAGGGCTGCGGCCCCGGGTCGTTCGGATGACGCCGCTCGGCGTCGATGAGCTCGGTGAGCCAGCGGACCTCGCGCTCCTGGCTGTCCTCGCCGTGCTGGGCCAGCGCAGCGGTCCACTGGTCGAGGCGCTCGCGGGCCTTGGCCGAGTTGGCGCGCACGGTCTCGAGCTGCTCCTCGACGCGCGAGCGCCGGCCCTCGAGGATCCGCAGCCGCACGTCGGCCTCGGTCCGGGCAAAGAAGGCGAGCCGCACCCCGAAGCCGTCGTCGTCGTAGGCCGCGGCGTCGATGCGGCGGGCGGCCTCCTCGAAGGCCTCCTTGCCGGCGGCGGTGATCTCGTAGACGATCCGGTTGCGTCCCGTCGCGCGTGCCGAGCCGGCCGCGGCGGGGACGGGCTTGCCGGCCGGGGTCGACTGGGCGATGAGCCCGCGGTCGAGCAGCCCCGACAGCGCCGGGTAGAGGGTGCCGTAGGACAGGGCACGGAAGGCGCCGAGGGCCTCGTTGAGCCGGCGCCGCAGCTCGTAGCCGTGGGCCGGTCCCTCGTGCAGCAGCCCGAGGAGGGCGAAGTCGAGCAGTTCGGACCGCTTGCTCACGGTGTCTCACCTCCATCGCCGGTCACCTGACAAACCTCGCGCTTGTCAGTCGTCACTGTACAACAGCGTTATATCGTGGCGATACATCCAGACGATCGTCACAGGTCCTGAACGGCACTCACAGGTTCCGCGCGTCATACTGGATGAGCGCTCGCGGCACCGCGGCCGGTGCGCTCCTGCCCGCTTTTTTCCGCGCCTCGAAAGATCCTTGATGAGCTCCACGCCCCGTACGCGAGCCGAGGCTCGCCGCACCACGAAGGCGTCCTCGCGCCAGCCGCGCCAGCCGCGCCAGCCGCGCCCCTCCGGTCGACGCTCCTGGCCGCGCCGCATCCTCTACACCCTGCTGGCGCTCTTCCTCCTCGGCGTCGCGACCGTCGGTGTCGCCTACGCCCTCATCGACACGCCCAAGCCGAACGACCTGGCGACGGCCCAGACCTCGATCGTCTACTTCGCCGACGGCAAGACCGAGATGGGCCGCATCTCCGACTCCGAGGGCAACCGGGAGTCGGTGGAGCTGTCGCAGGTGCCGCTGCACGTCCAGCGCGCCTTCGTCGCCGCCGAGGACCGCGACTTCTACCAGAACAACGGCATCTCACCGACCGGCATCGCGCGGGCCGTGTGGGTGGCGATCAAGGGTGGTGAGGCCACCCAGGGTGGCTCGACGATCACCCAGCAGTACGTGAAGAACTACTTCCTCACCCAGGACCGCACCCTCACCCGCAAGGGCAAGGAGATCCTGATCTCCCTCAAGATCGACGGGCAGCAGTCCAAGGACGAGATCCTCGCGAACTACCTCAACACGATCTACTACGGCCGCGGTGCCTACGGCATCCAGACCGCGTCGAAGGCGTACTTCGGCAAGGACGTCAGCAAGCTCACCCCCGCCGAGGGTGCCTTCCTCGCCTCGGTGATCCGCGGCCCGTCCCTCTACGACCCCCGCCTCGGCGACAGCCAGGTCGAGCGCGCGAAGAGCCGGTCGGCATACATCCTCGACGCCATGGTGACCGAGGGCTGGCTCTCGCCGGAGGACCGCGCGAAGGCGACGTTCCCCGAGAGCTTCGTCAAGTACAGCCCGCCGAAGGTCTCCGGCCCCAACGGGTACGCGGTGCAGCTCGTCAAGGACGAGCTCTCCCAGAAGGTCAAGCTCTCGGACTCGGACATCTCGCGAGGCGGCCTGCGGATCGTCACGACGATCGACGTCAAGAAGCAGAAGGCCGCCCAAGAGGCCATCGCGGACCGGCTCGAGGGGACGAAGAACCTCAACGTCGGCCTCGCCTCGGTCAAGCCGGGTGACGGAGCGGTCGAGGCGCTCTACGGCGGGGCCGACTTCGCCAAGCGCGAGCGCAACACCGCCACCCAGGACACGATGCAGGCCGGGTCGACCTTCAAGGTCTTCGCGCTCATCGCGGCGCTGCAGTCCGGCGAGATCAACCTCCGCAACACCTTCCCGGGCCAGAGCCCGCAGTTCTTCGAGGAGTTCGAGAACCCCGCGGGCAAGACCGAGTTCAGCCGCCGCGGGGGCGTGAACAACTACAACGACGAGGACTTCGGGCGGATCAACCTCATCCGGGCGACGGCCAACTCGGTGAACACCGTCTACGCGCGCCTCAACATCGAGGCCGGCCCCAAGAAGACCTCCGCGGCAGCCGCGGCCGCCGGTGTGACGACCAAGCTCAGCCCGAACTACGCCAACGTCCTCGGCACCGACAGCGTCAAGGTCATCGACATGGCCAACGCCTACGCGACGCTGGCGGCCAAGGGCGTCCGGGCGACGCCGTACTACGTCAAGTCGGTCACCTCCGTCGACGAGTCCTTCGACTACACCGCGAAGCCGGTGACCAAGCGGGTCTTCGAGGAGGACGTCGTCGCCGACGTCGTCTACGCGATGCAGGCGGTCGTCGACGAGGGCAGCGGTGAGTATGCCGGCCGCCGCCTCGATCGTCCGGCTGCCGGCAAGACCGGCACGTCGAGCGACCAGTACTCCGCCTGGTTCGACGGGTTCGTCCCCCAGCTCGCCACGGCCGTCGGCATGTTCGAGGGCGACGGGTCGCAGAAGGAGGCGAACCAGATGAAGGACGTGCCCGGGTGGGGCAACATCACCGGCGGCACGATCCCCGTGCGCATCTGGACCGACTACATGCGCGTCGCCACCGAAGGCATGGAGGTCGTGAAGTTCCCGGAGCCGGCCTACGTCAACCGCGACGCCGCACCCAAGCAGACCCAGCGGCCCGAGAACAACAACGACGACAGCGACAGCAACGAGGAGACGTCCAGGCCCGAGACCTCCCGTCCCGAGCCGGAACCCTCGACGTCCACGCCCGAGCCGACGACGCCGAGCCCGACGCCGACACCGGAGCCCACGACCCCGAAGCCGACGCCGACCCCGGAGCCGAGCCAACCGGAGCCGACGATCACCATCCCGGTACCCCCGGGCAACGGCGGAGGCGGCGGGGGTGGGGGCGGCGGCAACAACGACGCCACCCCCGGCTCCGGCTGACGCCAGGTCCATGACGACGCCGTCTCGGGAGCGAGGTCCGGCGCGCGGTTCCTCCGCGGGCGCCGGGGCGTTCTCGCCGGCCGTCGTCCTCCTCGCCGCGCTGCCCGTCCTGGTCGCCGTGTGGAAGCAGGCGCCCTGCCTCCAGCGGGGCTGGGGCGGGCAGCTCCCGTTCTGGCGCTTCTGCTACTCCGACCTCGCCGTGACCACCGAGACGAGCGGCGCCGAAGCCGGCCTCACGGCATACCTCACCGGCTCGGTCCCGCTCGACCAGCCGCCGCTCACCGGTGCCGTCATGTCCCTGCTCGCCGGCCCCGCGCCCGGCGAGGGCGCGCTCGCCACCCAACGGTGGGTGATCGCAGCCTGGGCCGTCCTCTCCGTCGTGGGCCTCGCGGCGATGGCGTGGTGGGTGGCGACCGCGCGCTCGGCGACCGACCGCCCACTCGGCACCGACCCGCGCATGGTCGTCCTCGCCCCCGTCGCCGCCCTCACCGTGCTGCTGTCACCCGACCTCCTCGGCGTCGCCCTCGCGACGAGCGGCCTGTGGGCCTGGACCCGCAGACAACCACTGCTCGCCGGCGCCCTCCTCGGTGCCGGGGTCATGGCCCGCACCTACCCGGCCCTGCTGCTCGTCGTCGTCGCGTTGTTCGCGTGGCGCACCGGGCGCGAGCGCGAGCTGCCCCGGCTCGTCGGCGGCGCCCTCGCGACCGTCGCGGTCGTGGCGCTGCCGCTGCTCGCCCTGTCGCCGGGCACCCTGACCCGCGCCTGGCGGACGTGGATCGACCTGCCGGCCGGGCTCGGGTCGGTCTGGTACCTCCCGACCCTCGCCGGGGACCCCTGGTCGGCCCCTGTCCTCACCGGCGTGAGCATCGTCGGCATCGGCCTCGCGCTCGTCCTCGCCGGCCTGCTCGTCCTCGGCGCGCCGGTCACGCCGCGGCTCGGTGCGGTGGCGCTGCTCGTCGTCGCGGTGGCCCTCGTCTCGGGCAAGTCGTTCCCCGTGCAGGCCTCCCTGTGGCTCGTGCCGCTCGTCGCCCTCGCCGGGCTGCGCTGGCGCGACCACCTCGTGTGGGCGCTCGCGGAGGGCGTCCACTTCGTCACCGTGTGGCTCCACCTCGGCGGTGCCGGCACCAACCGTGCGCTGCCGCCGTCCTGGTATGCCGCCGCGCTCCTCGTGCGCGTCCTCGCCGTGTGCTGGCTCGCCGTGCGGGCGTGGCAGGTCGCGACCGAGCGGCAACCCGTGGTCGAGGACCCTGCGGGCCCCGCCAACGCCTCCGTCGACACCTCCGCCGACACCTCCGGCGACGCCTCCGTCGACGCCCCGGCTGACGGCGGCTCCGGCGATTTCGGCCGAGTGCCGGTGAGCCGGTACTCTTGACCGGTTGCCTGTGCCCTGTGGACAACTCCACGGCGCTGTCGGCAGCAGTGCATACCCTCCTGTCACGGAGAGACCGTGACCGTTCAGACCGAAGGAGGCGGGTTAACGCATGCGTCAGTACGAACTCATGGTCATCCTCGACCCCGAGCTCGACGACCGGACGGTTCAGCCGTCGCTCGAGAAGTTCCTCACCGTCATCACCAAGGACGGCGGCACCGTCGACAACGTCGACATCTGGGGTCGTCGCCGCCTGGCCTACGAGATCAAGAAGAAGGCCGAGGGCATCTACGCCGTCGTCAACTTCACCTCGGAGCCGGCCACGGCCAAGGAGCTCGACCGTCAGCTCGGGCTCAACGAGACGATCATGCGGACGAAGCTGCTTCGTCCCTCTGCCTGAGCGCAGAGTCGATCACTCACCACTGACCCAGCCACACGGCATACCCACCTGATCGCACCTTCCGCCCAGACCAAAGGGGATCTGATCCATGGCAGGCGAGACCGTCATCACCATCGTCGGGAACTTGACCGGCGACCCCGAGCTGCGCTTCACCCCGTCGGGTGCTGCCGTCGCGAACTTCACCGTGGCCTCGACGCCGCGCACGTTCGACCGGCAGTCCAACGAGTGGAAGGACGGCGAGACGCTGTTCATGCGCTGCTCGGTGTGGCGTGACGCGGCGGAGAACGTCGCCGAGTCCCTCCAGCGGGGCATGCGCGTCATCGTCACCGGCCGTCTGAAGTCTCGCTCGTACGAGACCAAGGAGGGCGAGAAGCGCACCGTCATCGAGATGGACGTCGACGAGGTCGGCCCTTCGATGCGCTACGCGACCGCGAAGGTCAACAAGACCAGTCGCGGCGGTGGCGGCGGTGGTTTCGGCGGCGACCAGGGTGGCGGCGGCTTCGGCGGCGGCCAGCAGGACCCGTGGGCGACCGGCGGCTCGGCACCTCAGGGTGGCGGGCAGCAGGGCGGCCAGCCGGGTGGCGGCTGGAACCAGGGCGGCGGCCAGCAGGGCCAGCCGCAGGGTGGCCAGCAGGGTCAGGGTCAGCAGGGTGGCTGGGGCAACGCCCCGTCCTACGACGAGCCCCCCTTCTGAGTCACCTCGGGCTCGGCTCCTGAGCGCACGTCGCCACCGCGCGCACGTCCGGATCGTCGCCGAGCCATCACCGGGTCGACCCTGACCCGTCCAGACAAGAAACAACCATCCCTGGGAGACCAGGGCTCATCCGCTGAGGAATCAGCGAAAAGGAGAGCACCACGATGGCCAAGCCAGTTGTGCGCAAGCCCAAGAAGAAGGCCAACCCGCTCAAGGCGGCGAAGGTCGAGAACATCGACTACAAGGACACTGCGCTGCTGCGCAAGTTCATCTCCGACCGCGGCAAGATCCGCGCGCGTCGGGTGACGGGCGTGTCCGTCCAGGAGCAGCGTCTCATCGCCAACGCGGTGAAGAACGCCCGCGAGATGGCGCTCCTGCCCTACTCCAGCTCGTCTCGCTGACGCAGCACCCGACAGCAGACAAGGAGAGCTGACAGATGAAGGTCATCCTGACCCACGAGGTCTCGAACCTCGGCACCGCCGGTGACGTCGTCGACGTCAAGGACGGCTACGCCCGCAACTTCCTCTTCCGCCGCGGCCTCGCGACGGCATGGACCAAGGGCGGCCAGAAGCAGGTCGACGCCATCGCCAAGGGCCGCGAGGTCCGCGAGGTGAAGTCGCTCGAGGAGGCCCAGTCGATCAAGGGCAACCTCGAGGCCAAGCCGGTCAACGTCACCGCCCACGCCGGCTCGGAGGGTCGCCTCTTCGGCGCTGTCTCCACCGCCGACATCGCGGCCGCGGTGAAGGACGCCATCGGCACCGAGCTCGACAAGCGCAAGATCGAGGTCCCGGCCCCGATCAAGACCACGGGCTCCCACGAGGCGCTCGTCCGGCTGCACCCCGAGGTGCAGGCCAAGGTCGCGCTCAACGTCGTCGCCGGCTGACGCCACGTTTCGTTTTGCTCCTGGGGAGCAAATCGTGAAGGTCCGGACGGAAACTTTCCGTCCGGACCTTCGCCGTTCCGTCCGGATGGCCGCGGCGTCGCGGTCGTGTGCCCGTATGCCGTCCGCGCGCCCAAGGTGCGCGGGCCGCGGGTGTCGGCGGGACGGCATACGGTCTGACGCGTGCCCCTGACGAAGCCGAGCTCGGTCCTGCACGCCGTCGTGGCGGTGCGGGTCGTCAACCGGCTCGGCGGGTTCGGCATGAGCTTCCTCGGGCTGAGGCTCGCCCGGGACCTCGGCATGTCGCTGTCGGCCGTGGGCCTCGTCCTCGCCGTCTTCGGCGCGTGCACCATCCCGAGCCGCATCCTCGGCGGCGTCCTCGCGACCCGCGTCGGCGCCCGCTGGACGATCATCGGCGGCCTGCTCGCCTGCGCCGCAGCCCTGCTCGCCATCGGGCTCGGTGAGTCGGTTCCCGTCGTCGTCGGGGCGGTCCTCGCGCTCGGCCTCGCCTACGAGCTCGTCGAACCCGCCACCCAGGCCGTCATCGCCGAGACGATCGACGCCACCCGGCAGGCGTCGGCCTTCGCGCTGCTGTGGTCGACGCTCTCGGTCGCGGGCGTGCTGTCCGGGCTCATCGCCGCCGTCCTCGGCCGCTGGGGCGTGTCGGCGATCTTCGTCTGCGACGCCGTGTCGAGCGCCCTCGCGGCGGTGGCGGCCTTCCTGCTGCTGCCCTCCGCCCGCGCGCAGCGTCACCCCTCGCCGTGGCGCGCCGCCCTCACTCGACGGCTGCTCGTGTGGACCGGCGTCGGCACGGCCTACGCGACGCTCGTCATGGTCATCGTCTTCATGCTGCCACTGGCCGTCGACCTCGCCGGCCACTCGACGTCCACGACCGGCTGGCTCCTGGCCGTTGCGGCGGCGGCGGCCATCGCCGCGCAACGCGTCCTTGCCCGCGTCGAGACCCGTATGCCGCCCGCGCGCCTCCTCGTCATCGGTCACCTCGTCCTTGCCGCCGGCCTCGGGCTGTGGGCGACCGGCCACATCGCCGGCCTCGTCGCGGGGGCGGTGCTCGAAGGCGCGAGCGGGGCGTTCCTGCTCGGGACCTACCAGGCGACGGCTGCACGGATGGGCGGCCCGGGTCTGGGGGCCGCGGTGATGACGGTGTTCGGGCTGTCCTGGGGAGTCGCCACCGTGGCCGCACCGTTCATCGGCGCGCCCCTGCTCGACATCGGGCCCACCACGTTGTGGGCCGCCTGCGCCGCCGCCTCGCTCGTGCTCGCCGGTGGTCACCTGGCCCGCGCTCGAGCCCGCGCCCCGCATGCCCTGCGTCTGCGTGGATGGTCAGGATCCTGACCATCCACGCAGACGCACGAGCTGGTGTCAGAGCCCTGACCTAGGTTGGCGACATGGCAGCGAAACGGGACCGGCCGGCATACCGGTGCACGGAGTGCGGGTGGACGACCGTCAAGTGGGTCGGCCGCTGCGGCGAGTGCCAGGCGTGGGGGTCGGTGACCGAGGTCGGTGCGGTCGCCGCGCGGACCACGGCCGCGAAGTCCGTCGAGCGCCCGGCCGTGCCGATCGGCGAGGTTGACGCCTCGCGCGCGCAGGCACAGGGCACCGGCGTGCCCGAGTTCGACCGGGTCCTCGGTGGCGGGCTCGTTCCCGGCGCCGTCGTGCTCGTCGCTGGAGAGCCCGGCATCGGCAAGTCGACGCTGCTCCTCGACGTTGCCGGTCGCGCGGCCCGCGGTGGTGCGCCCGGACAGGAGCGACGGGTGCTCTACGTCAGCGGCGAGGAGTCGGCCGCGCAGGTGCGCAGCCGGGCCGAGCGGATCGAGGCGATGGCCCGCACGCTCTTTCTCGCGTCCGAGACCGACCTCGCGACCGTCCTCGGGCAGATCGAGCAGGTCCAGCCCGACCTGCTCGTCGTCGACTCGGTGCAGACGATCAGCAGCGCCGAGGTCGAAGGTGCCGCCGGCAACGTCGCGCAGGTGCGAGAGGTCGCGGCCAGCCTCATCTCCGCCGCGAAGTCCCGGGGCATCGCGACCCTCATCGTCGGCCACGTGACCAAGGACGGGTCCATCGCCGGCCCGCGCGTGCTCGAGCACCTCGTCGACGTCGTCGTGCAGTTCGAGGGCGACAGGCACAGTCGGTTGCGGCTCGTGCGCGCGGTGAAGAACCGCTATGGGCCCACCGACGAGGTCGGGTGCTTCGACCTCTCCGACGTCGGCATCACCGGGCTCGCCGACCCGAGTGGGCTCTTCCTGTCGAACCGCACGGCGGCCGTTCCCGGCACCTGCGTCACCGTGACGCTCGAGGGGCGGCGTCCCCTCGTCACCGAGGTGCAGGCGCTCGTCGACCCGACCGAGATGCCGAGCCCGCGCCGCGCGACGAGCGGCCTCGACTCGGCCCGGGTCGGCATGATCCTCGCGGTCCTCGGCACCTGCGCCCGGGCACCGCTCGGCCGCAAGGACGTCTTCGCCTCGACCGTCGGGGGCGTGCGCATCACCGAGCCGGCGGCCGACCTCGCGCTCGCGCTGGCGTTCGCGAGTGCCATCAACGACTCCCCACTGCCCACGGGCACGATCGCGTTCGGTGAGGTCGGGCTCGCCGGCGAGCTGCGCCCGGTGACCGGCGCCCACCGCCGCCTCGCCGAGGCGTCCCGGCTCGGGTTCACGTCGGCGATCGTGCCTCGGGGCGTCGTCGGCGGCGGACCGATTCCCGACGGGCTGCGGGTCACCGAGGTCGCCACGGTGCTGGAGGCTGCCCAGCTCGCCGCCGTCCCCGCCCGCTGACCCGTTCCGCGCCCACTGACCGCTCCCACCTGACCTGAACTTCTGGGTCTGCTGACTCCGTTGTTCCGCTCGCCACCGAGGTCTCGACTCGCCGGAACTCCCACGAATCGAGACCTCGGTGGCGACCCGAGCCCGGTCGTGCCCGCGACGGCACAGCCTGCTGGCCCGCGAGACTCGCGGTCGGCGAGGCGGGACGCGAAGGCCCGGGACGGCATACCCACGCAGTTAGACTCCCGTGCAGCAACGAGAACGCACCGCCGACACCTGCGAGAGGGGCACCCGTGGCCGGGCCGCTGGACGATGACGAGCTGATGCGGACGACGCTCGCCGCGGTGGCCCCCGGCACCGAGCTGCGCGACGGACTCGAACGCATCCTGCGCGGCCGCACCGGCGCGCTCATCGTCTTCGGGCACGACCGCCTCGTCGAGGAGATCTCCACCGGCGGGTTCCCGCTCGACGTCGAGTTCTCCGCGACGCGTCTGCGCGAGCTCGCCAAGATGGACGGCGCCATCGTCTGCGACCGCGACGGCACCCGCATCCTGCGCGCCGCGACCCAGCTCGTGCCCGACTCGCGCATCGAGACGAGCGAGTCCGGCACCCGGCACCGCACCGCCGAGCGCGTCGCGAAGCAGACCGGCTTCCCCGTCGTGTCGGTGAGCCAGTCCATGCGGATCGTCGCGCTCTACGTCGGCGACAACCGGTTCGTGCTCGAGGACTCCAGCGCCATCCTGTCGCGCGCCAACCAGGCGCTGCAGACGCTCGAGCGCTACAAGCAGCGCCTCGACGAGGTCACCGGCACGCTGTCGGCGCTCGAGATCGAGGACCTCGTCACCGTCCGCGACGTCGCCAACGTCCTGCAGCGCCTCGAGATGGTCCGGCGGATCAAGGACGAGATCGGCGACTACGTCCTGCAGCTCGGCACCGACGGGCGACTGCTCAGCCTCCAGCTCGAGGAGCTCACCGGCGGCCTCTCCGACGACCTCGGGCTCGTCATCCGCGACTACCTCCACGAGTCCCGCGGCAACCTCACCGTCGAGGAGGCCGTCGAGAACCTCACCGCCGTCGACGCCACCGAGCTGCTCGACCCCGCCGCCGGCGCCAAGGCCCTCGGGTTCACCGTCGTCGGGGACGCGCTCGACTCCTCGGTCAGCCCGCTCGGCTACCGCCTCCTCTCCAAGGTGCCGCGCCTGCCCGGCGCCATCGTCGACCGCCTCGTCGACCACTTCGGCAGCCTCCAGAAGCTGCTCGCCGCCGGCGTCGACGACCTCATGGGCGTCGACGGCGTCGGCGAGGGCCGCGCCCGACTCGTGCGCGAGGGCCTGTCCCGGCTCGCCGAGAGCAGCATCCTCGAGCGCTACGTCTGACCGGTGAGCGCACCCGTGCGGTCCCTCTCCACCGCCGACCGCGGTGCGTTGCACCGCGAGATCCTGCAGTGGTATGCCGTCCACCTGCGTCCGCTGCCGTGGCGAGAAGCGTCGTGCTCGCCGTGGGGCGTGCTGCTGTCCGAGGTGATGGCGCAGCAGACGCCGCTCGCCCGGGTCGAGCCGGCCTGGCGGGAGTGGATGTCGCGGTGGCCGACTCCGGCGGCGCTCGCGGCCGAGTCACCGGGCGAGGTCGTGCGGGCCTGGGGACGCCTCGGGTACCCGCGCCGGGCGTTGCGGCTGCGGGAGGCCGCGGCGGCGATCGTCGAGCGGCACGGGGGTGAGGTGCCGCGGGGGCTCGACGAGCTGCGAGCCCTGCCGGGGGTCGGGGACTACACGGCTGCGGCGGTGGCGGCGTTCGCGTTCGGCGACCGTTCGGTTGTCGTCGACACGAACGTGCGGCGGGTGCAGGCACGCATCGTGGACGGGGTTGCCCAGGCGGCGCCGTCGCTGACCCGGGCCGAGGTGGCGTTGGCCGAGTCGCTGCTACCCGCGGACGACGCGGAGGCCGCGACGTGGAACGTCGCCGTCATGGAGCTCGGGGCGCTGGTGTGCACCGCCCGGGCGCCGCGCTGCGAGGAGTGTCCGGTGAGCGCGCGGTGCGCGTGGTTCCTCGCGGGGCGGCCGGCGTATGAGGGCCCGGTCCGGCGGGGACAGGCCTGGCACGGCACCGACCGGCAGGTCCGCGGCATCATCGTCCAGACGTTGCGCGATGCGAGTGAACCGGTGGCGCGGGGTGACCTCGCGCCCGGTCGCGACGAGGCGCAGGTGGACCGCTGCCTGGCCGGGCTCATCGAGGACGGTCTCGTGGAACCCGTTGCGGGAGAACGCTTCTCGCTCCCCCGGATCGAGGAGCGGGCCGGATGAGTGGCAGCGACGATGCTCCGTGGCCGGGGGACGGGGCCGACTGGCGCGACCCCACGGCGCCACACGACGAGCGCTCGGTGGGCAGCAGGCCCGCCGAGATCGATCCGACGCGTTCCGTCGACGACGGGCAGCCGGCGGGCGGACGCCCGACCGAGCCCGGTGCGGGACGCACGAACGAGGCGCGCGACGAGCGCGCGGCGGGCGGACGGCATACGGACTCCGAGTCGGCGCCACCCACCGAGGGGAGTGACGAGCGCGTGGCGGGCGGACGGCCTACGGATCCTCATCGCGACGGGGCGCTGCCCCGGGGGCGGCGCGGCGCTCCGGACCCGTACGGCGTGAAGGCCGGCACGGCCAGGGCGGTCCGGTTCGTCGGGCGCGGCACCGCACGAGGCGCACGGCTCGCCGGCCGCGGCGCGGGGGCTGGTGCGACGAAGGCACGCGCCTACGCCGAGTCCGCCGGGGCCAAGGAGAGCGGCCTCGCGCGGCTCGTCGAGCTGCACTTCGTCACCCTCGCCGGGGACGCCGCGCTGACGGTGAGCCTCGCCGGGACGATCTTCGCGATACCCACCGACGAGGCGCGGGCCGAGGTGGCCAAGTTCCTGCTGCTGACCATGGCGCCGTTCGCGCTGCTGGCGCCGTTCATCGGGCCGCTGCTCGACCGGTTCCGGCACGGGCGGCGGTGGGCGATCGGCGGCACGGTGGCGCTGCGAGCCTTCCTCTGCTGGGTGCTCGCCGGTGCCGTCGCGACCGGGTCGGCGTGGCTCTTCCCCGCCGCGCTCGGGTGTCTCGTCGCGGCGAAGGCGTATGGCGTGACCCGCTCCGCCACGACGCCGCGGCTGCTGCCCGAAGGGTTCACCCTCGTCAGCGCGAACTCGCGGATCGCGCTCGCGGGCGTCGCCGGCATGGGGATCGGTGGTGGGCTCGCCGGTGCGCTGGCTCGGGTGGGACCGGACTGGTCGCTGCGGCTCGCGTTCGTCATCTACGTCGTCGCGACCGTGCTCGCCATCCGGCTGCCGGCGCGGGTCGACTACTCCGCGGGTGAGGCCGACCCCGAGGAGGTCCGGCCCCCGCCCACACCCGCTGGCTCCGACGTGCTCGCCGGTGTGGAACGGCAGGGAGTGGTCGGGCGACTGGTGCGCCGGCTGCGTGGCCGGGTGCTGGCGCTCCCGGCATCGGTGCGCGCCGGGCTCGTGACCGCCATGGGCGCGCGGGTGCTGACGGGGTTCCTGACGTTCTTCATGGCGTTCCTCATGCGCGAGCACCCGATCCCCGGCTGGAGCGGGACGCTCGTCCTCGCGCTCGTCGTCGGCGCGGCGGGCGCCGGCAACGCCCTCGGCACGCTCGTCGGCAATGCGGCCAGCGGGCTGCGGCCCGATCGGATCCTCGCGACCGCGTTGATCGTCATCGTGACCGTCGCGGTCGTGACGGCGGTGCTGTACTCGCTGCCGACGCTGCTCCTGCTCGGGCTGAGCGCCGGGCTGTGCGCGCAGGTCATCAAGCTCAGCCTCGACGCCGTCATCCAGCGCGACGTCGACGAGCTCGTCCGCAGCCAGACGTTCGCCTGGTCCGAGACGCTGCTCCAGATCGCGTGGGTCATCGGCGGTGGGCTCGGCATTGCGCTGCCGCTCAACCCGCGCCTCGGGTTCGGCGTCATCGCCGGAGTGCTGGTGGGCGTGCTGTTCGTCTCGATCCGCGTCCGCCGCGCGGCCGGTCCCGCCCCGGCAGCCCGTCACCTGGCCTGACCGTGACTGATTGCGCACAGTTCGCCGGCTCGCTGGCGCTCGCCTGCGAACTGTGCGCAATCAGTCGGGTTGGGGTGCCGGGACTCGGCAACCAGTCGGGTGGGGGTGCCGGGATTCGGCAACCAGTCGGGTGGGGGGCCGGAGTTCGGCAATGAGTCGGGGGGGTGTTTGCGGGTCAGCCGCCGAGGATGGTGAGGCCGTAGACCACGATCAGCCCGAGGAAGAAGCTCCCCGTCAGCACCGTCGTCTCGGACTCCTCGTGCGCCTCGACGAGCAGCTCCTCGAGCGCGAGGTAGAGCAACGCCGCTGCCCCGAAGCCGAGCGTCGCGGCGATCGGCTTCGGGCCGGCGTCACCGAGGGCGATCGCGGCACCCATCGCACCGACACCGGCCAGCAGTCCGAGACCGGCCGACCACCCCGCCGCCCGCCACGCCGTCCTGCCCGCCTCGACGAGCTCGCCCTGCACCGACAGCGCGAGGAAGAGCACTTCGAGGGTCAGCGCGCCGACGAGGATCATCGCCTGCGTCGAGCTCAGCGTCGTCGCGAGCCCGACGAGGGTGCCGTCGATGAGCAGGTCGATCCCGACCGTGACGATGAGCCCGATCGGCAGCACGGTTCGGGCCACGGTCGCCGCCGTGACGCCCCCGTTGGCGCCCTCGGCGCCCTCGGTCCGTCCGGCTTCCGCATCCCGCTCGATCGCCTCGCCTGCGGTCGCCTCGCCTGCGGTCGCCTCGCCTGCGGTCGCCTCGCCTGCGGTCGTCCCCCTCGCCTCGCTGCGGGCGTCGAGCCGTCGCCCCCACGCCGCGAGCGCCAACACCACAGCCACCCCGAGCGTGAAGCCGACGACGGCCCACGTCCACTGCGCCTCCTCGCTGAGGTCGGGCAGGATCTCGCCGACGACCGCCGCGAGAACCACGCCGGCCGCGAAGTGCTGCACGGCGCTCATGACGAACCTGCTCGGTCGCCGCACCGCGGCGATCACCGCCCCCAGCGCGGCCGCCCCGACCGGGAACGCCGTGAGCAGGGCTGCGTCAGCAAGATCCGCCATGTCCGGGGACGCTACCGCCCCGCGCCGTCCCGCGCGGCCCGAAGGATGCTCAGAGAACCCTGAGCATCCGGGTGTTGCCCAAGGTGTTCGGCTTGACCCGCTCGAGGTCGAGGAACTCCGCGACACCCTCGTCGTAGGACCGCAGCAGCTCGGCATACACCTCCGGCTCGACCGCCTGGCCCTCGATCGCCTCGAACCCGTGCCGCCCGAAGAACTCCGTCTCGAAGGTGAGGCAGAACAGCCGCGCCACCCCCAGCGCCCGGGCCCGTGCCACGAGACGCGTCAGCAGCTCGCCACCGACACCACGCCCCAACTCGGACTCCGCCACGGCCAAGGTGCGGATCTCGGCCAGGTCCTCCCACAGCACGTGCACCGCCCCGCACCCGACGATCACCCCGTCCCGCTCGGCGACGACGAAGTCACCGACCGACTCGTAGTACGCGACCGCCTCCTTCTGCAGCAGCACCCGCTGTTCGGCGAGCGGCGTCACGAGCGCCCGGATCGCCCGGACGTCCTGGGTGCGCGCCGGCCGGAACGTCACTGCGGAGACCACGGAAGGTGAGTCGGTCATGCCAGCGATTATCCCGGCATACGAGAGAACCGGCCGCCCGCGCACGAGGCGCGGACGGCCGGTTCTGCGTTCGAGACCGTATGCCGGGTGGTCCCGGCTCGTGGCCCCGTCGCCGGGTCAGCGGGTCGCGTAGACCGGCTGGCTCTGCGGGTTGAGCTCGTCCATCTTCACGTCGGCGGCCTTCTTGAGGCTCTTGTCCGTGATGCGCAGGACGTCGAAGCCCTTGCCGAGGTCGGAGGAGTAGACGTGGCCGTTGTAGTAGTAGGACGACCAGGTGCCACCACCGTCGCCGGCCGGACCCTCAGGGCCGCGCTCGAAGTAGCCGATCTCACGCGGGTTCTCCGAGTCGGTGAAGTCCCAGAACGACGTGCCGCCCATGTACCAGGACTGCACCATGACGTCGCGGCCCTGGACCGGGATGAGCGAGCCGTTGTGGGCGACGCAGTTCTCGGAGTCGAACTGGTTGCGCTTGATCTTGAAGTAGCTCTTGAACGTCAGCTGGTAGTCCGCCGACAGGTCGTAGATGCCGTTCGCGCCACGGGTCGGGCCGATCTTGTCGTTGCACGTCGCCGCGCCACCGCCGCCGAGCTCGTCGGTGAAGACGACCTTGTTGGCCTTGTTGTTGAAGGTGGCCGAGTGCCAGAACGCGAAGTTCTTCGTGTCCTGCACCCGCTCGATGACCTTGGGGTTCACCGGGTCGGAGATGTCCATGATGATGCCGTCACCCATGCAGGCACCCGCCGCGATCTTCTTCGACGGGTAGGCCGTGATGTCGTGGCAGCCCGACGTCGCCGAGTAGGTGTTGCCGTAGGGGCTCACGCCGCCGGGGTTGCCGCCGTCCGGGAAGAGGTTCGGCATGTTGACGACCTTGGCGTCGGTCGGGTTCGCCTTCGGGACCTCGATGATCGAGATCGAGTCGTGCGGCGGCTGGCAGTCGGGGTAGGTCGACTGGGGGCCGTAGGACGACACGTAGATGTAGTCCTTGTCGCCACCGGGCACGAGGGTGTTCGTGTGCGAGCCGCAGGCGGTCTCGACGGACTTGATGTACTGCGGCGACGCCGGGTTGGACACGTCGAAGATCTTGATGCCTTCCCACGAGTCCTTGATCGTCGCCGCCTGGCCGGCCGAGGCGCACGAGTCGTCGGTGCGCGAGGAGTCGGTCGACAGGTAGAGCAGGTCGCCCGAGATCGACACGTCGTTCTGCGCGCCGGGGCAGCTCACCTGCGCGACGACCTTCGGCGAGGCCGGCGTCGTCACGTCGTAGATGATGAAGCCGTTGTAGTTGCCGACGTAGGCCTTGTTGTCGGAGAAGGCGATGTCGGTGCCCGTGCCGCCGGCCAGCGGACCGGTCTGCGGGGTGTTGTAGAGGTGCTGGACGTTCGCGCTGCGACCGATCTGGTCGGGGGCGAGCTGGGTGCCGTACTTCCCGACGGCGTCGTCGCCGGCCGCGAAGGCCGTGGTGGTGGGGACCGTCAGCGCGAGTGCGGCGACCGTCCCGGTGAGGACCCTGCGCAGTCTCATGGGAGCTCCTTGACCTGTGATGGACGGTGTCGTCCAGCCTTTCGCACCTGTGTGAGCACCCACAAGGGTCCGATGTTCAGGATTCGGTAAAGGAATTTCACAGCCGGCTCATGGGAAGCACGACCGGCCGGTCCCGTCGGGCTGACGGTACCGGCCGTGGCTGTTCGCTGCGCGAGGGTGACGCGAGGTGACGCGAGGTGACCGGTATGCCGGCCGCGCGCCTTCTCGTGAAGGCGCGCGGACGGCATACGGCTCAGGTGGTCACTTCTTCAGCTGGTACACCGGCTGGGACTGGACGTTGAGCTCGTCCATCGGGACGCTCGCCGCCTTGCGCAGGTTCGGGTCCGTGACGCGCAGGACGTCGAGGCCCTTCTGGATGTCCGAGCTGTAGATGTAGCCCTTGTAGTAGTACGCCGACCAGCTGCCGCCGAGGTCCTGCGGGGTCAGCGGGCCGCGCTCGAAGTAGCCGAGCTCGCGCGGGTTCTCCGTGTCGGTGAAGTCCCAGACGGACAGGCCGCCCTGGTACCACGCCTGCACCATGACGTCGCGGCCCTGGACCGGGATGAGCGAGCCGTTGTGGGCGACGCAGTTCTCGGAGTCGAACTGGTGCCGCGGGATCTTGAAGTAGCTCTTGAACGTCAGCCGGTTGTCGGCGGACAGCTCGTAGATGCCGTTGGCACCCTTGGTCGGGCCGACCGCCGCGTTGCACGTCGCGCCGGCGCCGCCGCCGAGCTCGTCGGTGAAGACGACCTTGGTGGCCTTGTTGTTGAACGTGGCCGAGTGCCAGAACGCGAAGTTCTCGGTGTCGCGGACCCGCTCGATGACCGTGGGGTTCACCGGGTCGGAGATGTCCATGATGATGCCGTCACCCATGCACGCGCCGGCCGCGATCTTCTTGGCCGGGTAGGCGGTGATGTCGTGGCAGCCGGAGGTGTTGGTGTAGCCGCCGTCCGGGAAGAGCACCGGCATGCTCACCACCTTGGCGTCGGCCGGGCTCGCCTTCGGGACCTCGATGACCGAGATCGCGTCGTGCGGCGGCTGGCAGTCCGGGTAGCTCGAGCGGGGGCCGTAGGAGGAGACGTAGATGTAGTCCGTGTCGCCACCGGGCACGAGGGTGTTGGTGTGCGAGCCACAGGCGGTCTCGACGGCCGCGACATACTCCGGCGAGGCCGGGTTCGACACGTCGAAGATCTTGATGCCCTCCCACGACTCCTTGATCGACGCCGACTGCGAGGCGGACTCGCACGAGTCGTCGGTGCGCGAGGAGTCGGTCGACAGGTAGAGCAGGTCGCCGGAGATCGTCACGTCGTTCTGCGAGCCGGGGCAGTTGACCTGCGAGAGCACCTTCGGGGAGGCCGGGGTCGAGATGTCGTAGACCGTGAAGCCGTTGTAGTTGCCGACGTAGGCCTTGTCGTCGGAGAAGGCGATGTCGGTGCCGTATGCCGTGTTGCTGGCGAAGGCGCCCGCCTTCGGGACGTTGGCGAGCAGCTCGACATTCGCGCTGCGGCCGATCTCGTCCGGGGCGAGCTGGGTGCCGGACTTGCCGACGCCGTCGTCGGCCTGGGCGGCCGCGACCCCGACGCCGGTGGTGGCGAGGGCGGAGATCGCCGTCACCACCAGGGTTCTCATGAGCCTCATGGGGGGTGTCCTCCTCCAGGGGCAGCCAGATGCATGGCCACTCCGTTGTGGGTGCAGTCCGTCCACCCTGTCGGAAACCCCCCGGTAGCGGAAGGAGTTCGGCCGAAGTTGTCCGATGGCTGCGGCGAGCGGCGGGTGGCGGGCTCGGCGGTGGGTTCGTCTGCTGGTCGGCGGCGGGTTCGTCGGCTACCCGGCGAAGGTCTCGCGGACGAACTACAGTGCCGCACATGCCCGGCCCTGCCACCCGACCTCTGTCCCTCTCCCGCCGGCTCGCTCCGGCGGCGGCGCTCGTCGCCGCGCTCGCGGTGAGCGGGTGCACGGGCGACGACGGGGCCGAGTCACTGCCGGCGACGACCGCCCCGACCCCGAGCGGGCCGGTGATCCAGCCGAAGAAGCCGGGCGAGCCGAACGCGACGCTCACCGGCTCCGACGCCGCCCCCGTGACGACTCCCACCGTCAACCCCGCGGACGCGAAGTTCTACCAGGACATGATCGTCCATCACTCCCAGGCGATCGTCATGGTCGAGTCGGTCAAGGACCGGCTCACGGACACGCAGGTCAAGGGCCTCGCCGAACGCATCGCGGCGGAGCAGGAGCCCGAGGTCGCGGCGATGGCGGCATGGCTCAAGGAGCGCAAGCAGGACGTGCCCCCGCAGGCGACGAACCCGCGCCTCGGCGACCACAGCGCCCACGCCGGCATGCCCGGCATGGCGACCCCGGCACAGATGAAGCAGCTTTCCACCGTGTCCGGTCCCGCCGCCGACCAGCTCTTCCTCAAGCTGATGATCACCCACCACGAAGGTGCGCTGAAGATGGTCGAGGAGCAGCAGGCCAAGGGCACCGACGAGTACGTCGGCGACATCAGCAGCGAGATCTACACGACCCAGTCGGTGCAGATCCGGATGATGCAGCAGATGCTCACCCGCCTCTCCTGACGTACCGAACTCACCCATTCCTCCCGAGCGAGACACCGCGGCCGTGACGGAGGGGAGGAGTGGGTGAGTTGTGCACACGAAGGTGGGCGGACGGCATACGGCAGGATGCGTGCCCAACCGTCCAATTGGGTGAGTTCGGGACACGAAGGTGGGCGGACGGCATACGACACAAACCCCGTCTCGTGAAAAAGTCACCCCATTGAACGCTTTGGGGGTACCCGCAGGGCCGTTCAATTGGGTGACTTTTTCACGGGGGTGAGCACAGCGGAAGGCGGGGTATGCCGTGAGCTCGCGCTCGCGGCATACCCCGCCTTCTCGTGTGGTCAGGTCACCCGAGGTGACCCGGCCACCTCGGGCCTCACTCGCCGCCGGCGGCTCCGCTGCTCGGCGGGGCGGCGCTGCCGGCGGTGACGACCGGCACCTCGATGGCCCGCGCGTGCGGCGTGCCCTCGAAGGTGAAGGTGTCGTCCTTGCCCTCGCCGGTCGCGTCGACCGCGACGAGCTCGCCGGCGCCGATCTCACCGAAGAGGATCTTCTCGGAGAGCACGTCCTCGATCTCGCGCTGGATCGTGCGACGCAGCGGGCGGGCGCCGAGGACCGGGTCGTAGCCGCGCTTGGCGAGCAGCGTCTTGGCCGTGGGCGTGAGCTCGATGCCCATGTCCTTGTCCTTGAGCCGCTTGTCGAGCTTGGCGATCTCGAGATCGACGATCTGGATGATCTCCTCCTGCGTGAGCTGCGGGAAGACGATCGTGTCGTCGACACGGTTGAGGAACTCGGGCCGGAAGTGCTGCTTGAGCTCGTCCTGGACCTTGGCCTTCATCCGGTCGTAGTCGGTGCGGGTGTCCGGGCCGGCCGAGAAGCCGAGCGCGCCCTTGGAGATGTCCCGCGTGCCGAGGTTGGTCGTCATGATGATGACCGTGTTCTTGAAGTCGACCATCCGACCCTGCGAGTCGGTGAGGCGGCCGTCCTCGAGGACCTGCAGCAGGCTGTTGAAGATCTCCGGGTGCGCCTTCTCGACCTCGTCGAAGAGGACGACCGAGAACGGCTTGCGCCGCACCTTCTCGGTGAGCTGGCCACCCTCCTCGTAGCCGACGTAGCCGGGAGGCGAGCCGAAAAGCCTTGAGACGGTGTGCTTCTCGGAGAACTCCGACATGTCGAGCTGGATGAGGCTGTCCTCGTCACCGAAGAGGAACTCGGCGAGCGTCTTCGCGAGCTCGGTCTTGCCGACACCCGTGGGCCCGGCGAAGATGAACGACCCACCGGGACGGCGGGGGTCCTTGAGCCCGGCGCGGGTACGGCGGATGGCCTGGGACAGCGCCTTGATGGCGTCGTCCATGCCGATGATCCGCTTGTGCAGCTCGTCCTCCATGTGGAGCAGCCGGCTGGACTCCTCCTCGGTGAGCTTGAAGACCGGGATGCCGGTCGACGCGGCGAGGACCTCGGCGATCAGCTCCTCGTCGACCTCGGCGACGACGTCGAGGTCACCGGACTTCCACTCGGTCTCGCGCTGCTGCTTCTCGGCGCGCAGGTTCTTCTCGTCGTCGCGCAGGCGCGCGGCCTTCTCGAAGTCCTGCCCGTCGATCGCGGACTCCTTCTCGCGCACGACCGCGGCGATCTTCTCGTCGAACTCGCGCAGGTCCGGCGGCGCGGTCATCCGGCGGATGCGCAGTCGCGCGCCCGCCTCGTCGATGAGGTCGATCGCCTTGTCCGGGAGGAAGCGGTCGTTGACGTAGCGGTCGGCCATGTTGGCGGCCGCGACGAGAGCACTGTCGGTGATGGACACGCGGTGGTGCGCCTCGTAGCGGTCGCGCAGGCCCTTGAGGATCTCGATGGCGTGCGCCAGCGTCGGCTCGGCCACCTGGATCGGCTGGAAGCGGCGCTCGAGCGCGGCGTCCTTCTCGATGTGCTTGCGGTACTCGTCGAGCGTCGTCGCGCCGATGACCTGGAGCTCACCGCGGGCGAGCATCGGCTTGAGGATGCTCGCGGCGTCGATGGCGCCCTCGGCCGCACCGGCCCCGACGAGGGTGTGGATCTCGTCGATGAACAGGACGATGTCGCCGCGGGTGCGGATCTCCTTGAGGACCTTCTTGAGCCGCTCCTCGAAGTCACCGCGGTAGCGGCTGCCGGCGACGAGCGCGCCGAGGTCGAGGGTGTAGAGCTGCTTGTCCTTGAGGGTCTCGGGCACCTCGCCCTTGACGATGTCCTGGGCGAGGCCTTCGACGACGGCGGTCTTGCCGACGCCGGGCTCGCCGATGAGGACGGGGTTGTTCTTGGTGCGGCGGGACAGCACCTGCATGACCCGCTCGATCTCCTTCTCGCGCCCGATGACCGGGTCGAGCTTGCCCTCGCGGGCCGCGACGGTGAGGTTGCGGCCGAACTGGTCGAGGACGAGCGAGCCGGCCGGGGTGCCCTCGGTGGGACCGCCCGACGGACCGACGCCCGCGGTGGCGCCCTCCTTGCCGCCCTGGTAGCCGGAGATGAGCTGGATGACCTGCTGGCGCACGCGACCGAGGTCGGCGCCGAGCTTGACCAGCACCTGGGCGGCGACGCCCTCGCCCTCACGGATGAGGCCGAGGAGGATGTGCTCGGTGCCGATGTAGTTGTGGCCGAGCTGCAGCGCCTCGCGCAGGCTCAGCTCGAGGACCTTCTTCGCCCGCGGGGTGAAGGGGATGTGGCCGGTCGGGGCCTGCTGGCCCTGGCCGATGATCTCCTGCACCTGCTCACGGACGGCGTCGAGGGAGACACCGAGGCTCTCGAGGGCCTTGCTGGCCACGCCCTCACCCTCGTGGATGAGGCCGAGGAGGATGTGCTCGGTGCCGATGTAGTTGTGGTTGAGCAGCCGCGCCTCTTCCTGGGCGAGGACGACCACCCGGCGGGCCCGGTCGGTGAACCGTTCGAACATGGTGCTGGCTCCTGACTGATTGCGTCACCTCGATGCTAGCTCCGCTGTCCGTATGCCGTGGCGTCCATTCACAGTGAGCCGTCACCACCCGGGACGGCCGGGTGCGAGGTGTTCACGGACTCCAACGCCGCATGGGGGGTTCGTGTTCCACGGCTGAGCCGAGCCGACTCATGTTCGCTCAGGGCGGATCGGTCCGCCCCGAGCCGCGATGGTCAGTCGCTGACGACGAGCCCGAGCGCGATGTCGAGGAGGAAGGGCGAGTGCGTGAATGCCGCCGTGAGGCCCGGCACGACCCCGGTGACGCGCAGGGTGCACTCGTCCTCGGCCACGGTCAACTCGACCGGGCCGGTCACCTGCAGCGCGCGGACGGACTCGGTGGCGAGCTGGAGGATCTGGGGACGGCGCGGCACCGCCCGGCTCGCGGCACCCTGCGCCGGCCCGAGCGCGGCGACGACCCCGTCCAGCCCGTCGGAGGACTCGCCGAGGCCGGGGCTCAGGACGCGCCAGTGCGGCCCGGGCGGCCGTTCGATGACGAAGTAGGCGTCGCCGAAGCTCGCGTGGTCGAGGGTGCGCGGGTCGAGCAGGGGAACAGCTTGGTCGGCCTGCCACGCCGATCGCGGCATGAGGGCCAGTCGCTCGCGAGGGAGGTCCGGCCCGCCCACCTGGTCGAGGTAGTCACTCGGCGTCGCGATCCGAGCGGTCGGGATGCCGGCCCGGGCGAGGCGGCGCAGTGCGTGGAAGGAGTCGCGCGCATGGACCAGGCCCGCCGTCCCACTCACGACGATGTCGACGCCCGGCGGGAAGGAGGTCGCGGCTGCGGCGAGGTCGATGAGCTCGTCCGGGTTCGTGGGGACGACGAGGTCGATGCCGTGCCGATGCACGAGCCGGGCCAGGGCGGCCTCTCGGGCGGGGTCGCCCACGGCGGGGACGACGTGCCGTGTGTGTCGGTCCCACCGGTGGTCCCCGGCGCCTGAACCGGGAGCGACGTCGACGACGTGGATCCGCACGCCCCGCTCGTGCAGGTGTGCAACGACGCGACGACCGACCTCGTGGTCGGCGCCGGTGACGAGTGCGGTGATGGGCAGAGCGATCCTCGCGGTTCAGGCACCACGGCGACGCGCTGATGCTCAGCTGTGTGGCGCGGCGCCCGGTGGACGGGTGAGAGTGGTGCAGTCACGGATTCCGGGCCGGGCGGCGCGTGTCGATCGGTCAGAGTTCGATCGAGAACAGCGTACTCTGGGGGGTACGGGTGCGCGACTCGAGACGGAGGGATCGCCGACCAGGGCCGCTGTCCGTGATGACGGTCACCGCACGACGTCGTGCAGGTGTGGGTAGCCGAACGGAATCGAGGACCTCGTGGACGTGCCATCGCAGCCGACGGAGCGCACCGGAGTGACCCGCCGGGAGCGACAGCGGCAGCGCGTCATCGAGGAGATCAAGGAGGCCGCGCTCGGCGAGCTGCGGCAGCAGGGGATCACCGGCGTGACGATGCGCGCCGTGGCCCGGGCCATCGACATCACGCCCTCTGGTCTGTATCGCTACGTGGCCGACCACGAGACGCTCATCGGTCTGCTCGCGGCCGACGCGTTCGACGACGTCGCCGAGCTGATGTCGACCACGCGCATCAAGGCTGCAGGGGAGAGTCTTGCGACCCAGTGGTACCGCTGCTGCCTGGCCCTGCGCACGTGGTCCATCGAGCACCCCGACGAGTACGGCCTGATCTTCAACGCCGACCCGCACGCTCCGCAGACCGAGAACGTCGTCGACGCCAGTCACCGCGCACTCGACGCGCTGACGCACCTGTGTGCCGCCGGCCTCGCGGACGGGGAGATCGACCCGCGACGGTCCGAGGCGATGGAGGCGGTCACCGGAACGGACGCCGAGTTCGACGCGCAGATCCTCGCGGCCTCGGCGCTGGCCACCCTCGTCGGGCACATCTCCCTCGAGATCTCCGGCCGGTGGAACTATCTCGGTGGGTCGAGCGAGGACCGCTTCGAGAAGGTGGTCGTCGCGGTGATGTTCCTCGTCGGCTTCACCCGCCAGCCCGAGCGATCAGCCGGCTTGCGTGTTGTGACCTGATTCGATCAGTTGTGGGCTGGGCGGGAACTGGCCCGGACATCAGTGCACCGATCTCTGGACGACCGTGCACACGATCACAAAGTTTCTTGTGCCTGCTAAAGCCGCGCCCGAATGGGTAAGGATGGCTACCGACTCGACGTAGGTTGCCCCGGTGTTTCACCGGCTTGAAAGGGGGTTTCGCCCAATGGCTCATGAGCAGTTCTTCACGCTTTCCGATGACGCAGGCTCGATGCCGGTTCCTGCGGCCGCCGCCCCTGTGGAGCCTTCGGGCGAGGCTGACCTCCTCGAACTCATCGGACGCCTGCGCCGGGCAGCCGACCGGGAGGAGTGTCTCGACCTGATGGTCGAGGCGCTCATCGCCCTGCCCGGTGTCGACAGCGTGCACGTGAGCCTGCGTGACGGGCACGACATGCGATCGGCCGCCGGCGAGGAGGACGGTCTGGAGCAGCTCGACCACGTCTTCGTCGTGCGCCAGGGCCGGGACGTCCCGCACGTCTGGCCCACGACGGCCCACGCGTGGCGCCCGAGGGCCGCGGACCGGGCGCTGCATCGGGCGCTCCAGACCGGTCGTCCCTGGGAGGGACTCATCGGCGTGGAGCCGCTGCCGGACCGGCCCGTCTCCGCGGGTGCCGCGGGGCGGGACCGCCGCTTCGCCGCTGCGTTCCCCGTCCTGACCGACCGCGGGGTCATCGGACAAGTGCTCCTCACCGCCCGGCGCCGCTTCGATGACAAGGATCTCGCCGTCGCCCAGACGGTCGCCGGTGCCGTGGGGCCAGCCCTGCGACCTCCGCGCACGGGACCCCAGGCGACCCTGCGCGAGGAAGACCTCATCACGAGCGTCGCCCGACTGCTTCGCGCCCAGCCCGAGGCAGAGGTCTCGCTCGTCAGCGTCGCCCTGGGCGATGTCGACGACGCGAGCGCCGGACTGCGCGAGGACCGACCTCGTGCGTTGCGTGAGCTGCGTGACGACCTGCTCGACCAGGTTCGGGGCTGGCCCAATGCCCACCTCCTCGCCGGCCGCACCGACGAGCTCTTCGTCCTCGTCGCCGGCGTGCCCGCCAGCGAGGTCGCCTTCCGCACGGCCGAGCTGCGCGAGTCGGCGCGTCGCCAGCTGCCCGACGTCATGTCCCGGTGGGGCGCCATGACGGTGACCGACGTCGAAGACGTCGCTCCGCACATCCGGCACACCGCCGCAGCCTTCATCGAGCTCGCCCGGGCCACGCGGGACGGTGAGGCCGGGGGCGGCGCCGTCGCCGGTCGGTCTGCGTCCGGTGCCTCGTCGGATCGCCTCGTGGCGCTCGTCGCCGAGGTCCTCAACGAGCTGGACGCCATGGTCGACTCCCCGGTGGGTGACCGCCTGGCGCTCGTTGCCGCCCGCTTCTGCGTCCTCATGTCCGCAGCCGCCTGGCAGGTGAGCCAGGTGTGCCGCGGTGTGGCCCGGTCGGTCCAGCTCGAGATCGAGCGCAGCCCATCGCGCTCGGAGGACCAGAGCCCACTGTTCGGGCGCATCGACTTCCCCATCGAACGACGTCCCGCCATGGCGAGGTCGGCAGAGGGATGGGCCTTCCACGCCGACCTCACGCGCGGCGACGCGGCCGAACGGCTCTCCCTCGCCGTCAACGGCTACGGCAGCGTGGTGTGCGCCGGGGGGTATGACCCCGACGCGCGCCAGTGGATGGTCGAGCTCTTCGGCGACGAGCGCTCCGCCGTCAACGATGCCCTCGCGGGCACGCTGCTGTCTCTCGTCCAGGCCGCACTGAGCTTCCCCCGGGCGCTCGCGACACCGCTGCCCACGGACGGCGAGCGCGACGGCGTCTTCGGCTGAACCGCAGGCGTCGGGCGCTGCCACGGCAGCGCTCGTCATGAGCGTTCCCCGCCCGTGAGAGGGACCTTTTCGAAGACCCACAGGACCATTTTGCACATAGCCCATATGGGCTATATCAGCCGGACCGAGCGGGTGGTATTGGGGCCCAGCACCCCTGCGCCCATGACTGCGAACAGCGTTCTCGTTCAAGAGTGGGTGGCGCGGTGCCCGGCGAGCCCGCGGTCAGCTCCGGCGTTGGCAGTTGCCGCACCAGAAGAGGTTGCGGCCGGCGACGACCTCGGTGCGGATGCGTGACCCGCAGACGAGGCACGGCTCGCCGGCCCGCTTGTAGACGTAGGAGTCGCGCGAGTCGAGCCGGACGTCGCCGCCCTCCTCGAGAGCACGCGCGACCTCGTCGACCTGGTCGTGGATCGTGACGATCTTGCTCGTCGCGACCCCGAGCGGCAGCAGCGCGACGAGGTCGTCCCAGATCGCCTGCCACGTCGAGCGCTTGATCGCCGTCCCGGGCCGGAACGGGTTGACTCGCAGCCGGAAGAGCACCTCGGACCGATAGACGTTGCCGACGCCCGCGAGCACCGCCTGGTCCATGAGCAGCTCGGCGATGGGCTTGCGAGACCGGTGGATGCGTGTCCACGCCAGGTCGGGGTCGGAGCGAACATCGGTCAGACGCAACGGGTCCGGGCCGAGCCGCCCCAGGACCTCGTCGACCTTCTCCGGCGTCACGACGTCGCAGACCATCGGACCGCGCAGGTCGGCGACGTGGTCCTCGGTCGCGAAGCGGCACCGCACCTGACCCACGACCGGCAGCTCACCGGCATACGAGCTGGTGTCGATCGTGAAGGTGCCGATGAGGCCGAGGTGCACCCACAGGACCCGGTCACCGACGAAGTCGACGAAGAGGTGCTTGCCCCACGAGGTCGCGCCCTCGACCTCGGTGCCGGAGATCAGGGACGCGCCGTGCGCGAACTTGCCCTGGGGGCTGGTGACGGTCGGTGAGGTGCCGGCGAACGCGGTGTCGAGGTCGCGCGCGAGCGCGAAGAGGGTGTGGCCTTCGGGCATGCGGCGTCAGGAGGCCTTCTTGCTCGTCTTCTTGGCGGTCTTCTTCGCGGCGGCCTTCTTCGCCGGCGCCGCAGACTTCTTGGCGGGCGCCTTCTTCGCCGCGGCCTTCTTCGTCGCGGAGCCGGACGTGCCCGTGTCGGAGCCGGCGTCGTCGGAGGCGGAGCTCGTCGTGGGTGCCTCGCCGCGGGACGCCTTGGCCTTCTCGACCGACTTCGCGAGAGCCGCGAGCAGGTCGACGACCTCGCCGGACTCCTCGGCCTCGGCGGCGGGCACCTGGACCTCGCCGCCCTCGACCTTGGCCTTGACGAGAGCCTGCACGGCAGCGGCGTAGTCGTCCTCGTAGTCGTCGGCGTCGTACTCCCCGGCGAGCTGCTCGATGAGGAGGCGCGCCATCGCCATCTCCTTCTCGCTCGCCTCGCCGGCCTCCTCGACGTGGGCGAAGTCGGGGCTGCGGATCTCGTCGGGCCAGAGCATCGTCTGCATGACGATGACGCCGTCGCGCACCCGCAGCACGGCCATCGTCATGCGCGTGCGGATCGAGACGGTGACGATGGCCATCCGGTTCTCGGACTCGAGCGCCTCGCGCAGCAGGACGTAGGGCTTGGTCGCCGACTTGTCCGGCTCGAGGTAGTAGCTCTTGTCGAGCAGCATCGGGTCGATCTGGTCCGCGGGCACGAACTTCTCGACGTTGATCTCCTTGCTCGAGCGGCTCGGCAGCTCGGAGAAGTCCTCGTCGGTGAGGACGACCATGTCGCCGTCCTCGGTCTCGTAGCCCTTGGCGATGTCGTCGTAGGCGACCTCTTCGCCGTCGATCGAGCAGATCCGCTTGTACTTGATGCGGCCGCCGTCCTCACGGTGCACCTGACGGAACTGCACGTCGTGGTTCTCGGTCGCGGAGTAGAGCCGCACCGGCACGTTGACGAGACCGAACGAGACCGCGCCCTTCCAGATCGCACGCATGCCTTCACTGTATGCCGCGCGCGCGGCATACGAGGAAGCCTCAGGTGCCGAGGTGCTCGTCGATCTTGCGTACGCCGACGGTCTCGTAGCCGACGACGGTGATCCAGGGGACGACCATGAGGACGACGATCGACCAGCCGAGGGAGGCCCCGAGCGCCGGCATCGCGACGCTGACGGCGAGGACGACGAGCATGAGACCGAGCAGCAGCCAGTGGACCGGGTCCCGGCCGGGCATGAGGAAGTGCCAGAGGGCATAGACGACGACCATGAAGAGCGCGAGCGGCACGGCCATGGTGAGCATGACCTCGGTCTCGCCGATCTTCGTCTTGTCCTCGATGTAGTAGGCCGCGACGTGCAGGCCCGCGCCGACGGCGGCGATGCTGCCGTAGAGCAGGACGTGGCCGTAGCCGAAGCCGAACGACTTCTCGGGCCGCTTCTCGAGGATCTCGCCGAAGGGCTGTCCGAAGTAGGTCCACCACATCGCGAACGCGAGCGAGACCCCGGCGATGGCGATGAGCACCGCCTCGCGCGACCAGCCCTGTTCGGCGACGACGGCCTCGATCGCGGTCGTCGTGCCGAGGACGATCTCGCCGAGGCTGATGATCGCGAGCAGCCCGTAGCGTTCGGCGATGTGGTGCGGGTGCCACGGGGACCCGCCGAAGCGTCGCTCGCAGGCGCGGACCGACCCGAACTCGAAGGCGATGACGGCGAGCATCAGCGGGATGGCGACGGGGAGCGCGGGCTGCAGCCAGGCGACGAGGATCCACAGCAGCTGTGCGATGGAGATGCTCACGGCATACCCGCGCATCGTCGTGCGGTGCTCGGGGTCGTCGCGGCTCGCGCGCAGCCAGAGGAAGATCTGCGAGACCCGCAGGATGACGTAGCCGACGACCATGATCCGGTTGGTGAGGTGGCCCTCGAGGATGCCTTCGAACATCTCCGGCAGGCCGAGCCCGAGGATGAGGACACCGACCATCTGCACGAGGGTCGCGACCCGCATGAGCCAGTCGTCGGTGTCGTAGGCCGACGCGAACCACGAGTGGTTGATCCACGCCCAGACGATCGCGACGACGGCGAAGGAGAACGCGAGGACGCCCTGGACCGGGTGGTTCTCGGCGAGGGCGTGGGTGAGCTGGGCGCCGGCGATGGAGAAGGCGACGACGAAGGTGAGGTCGTAGAGCAGCTCGAGCGGGGTCGCGGCGCGGTGCGACTCGTTCGGGTCGCGTCCGGTCATCCGGTGCAGGCCGTGTTGGCGTCGCGAGGGCTGGTTGGTCGAGCTCGTCACTTCGTCAGCGTAGGCGAGGATGGGGGGCATGCGCCCGATGCTCGCCGCGACCGCGGACCGCGTGCCCGCGGGTGACGCGTGGGTGCATGAGGTGAAGTGGGACGGGATGCGCATCCTCGCCGACGTCCACGACGGCCGGCGCGTCCTGTCGAGCCGCACCGGTCGGGACGTGTCGGTGAGCTTCCCCGAGCTCGCCGGACTCGCCGACACCTACGAGGACCTGCTACTCGATGGCGAGGTCGTCGCCCTCGACGGGGGAGTGCCGTCGTTCGGGGCGCTGGCCGAGCGGATGCACGTCTCGTCGGCGCGCAAGGCGGCGCAGCTCGCGACGACGCGACCGGTGACCTTCATGGCGTTCGACCTGCTGCGGCTCTTCGGCCAGGACCTCACGACCCAGCCGTGGTCCGCGCGGCGCGACCTGCTCGAGAAGCTCGACCTGCGCAGCTCGGCGTGGCAGGTGCCGCCGGTCTATGACGACGGGGTCGGGCTCTTCGAGGCGACCCGCGACCAGGGCCTCGAGGGCATCGTCAGCAAGCGCCGCGCGTCGCCGTATGCCGCGGGGCGCCGGTCCCCGGACTGGCGCAAGCTGCCGCACCGGGCGTCCCTGTCGGTCGTCGTCGGCGGGTGGCGCCCGGAGGTGGGTTCGACGTCGCGCCTGGGTGCCGTCCTCGTCGGCACGACCGACGGTGCCGGGGGTTTCGCGTATGCCGGCCGCGTCGGTGCCGGGCTCGCCGGCGCCGCGGGTGCGCGGTTGCGTGCACTGCTGGAACCGTTGCGGCGCAGTGCTTCCCCCTTCACGACCCCGGTGCCGCGCGAGGATGCCGCCGGCGCGACGTGGGTCGAGCCGGAGGTGGTCCTCGAGGTGGCCTCGCTGGGACGGGGCTCGACCGGCAAGCTGCGCCAGCCGGCATACCTCGGCCTGCGCACCGACCTCACGCCCGCCGACCTGCACGAGGTGACCGATGGCTGAGCGCCACGACCCCGAGATCACCCGCGTCGACGTCGGCGGGCGGACGATGAAGCTGTCCAGCCTCTCCAAGGTGATGTACCCGTCGACCGAGACGACCAAGGGCGAGGTGCTGAACTACTACGTCAGCATCGCGCCGATCCTGTTGCCGCACATCGCAGCTCGCCCGGTGACGCGGGTCCGGTGGCCGCACGGAGTGGCCGACCAGAGCTTCTTCGAGAAGAACCTGCCGAGCGGCGCGCCGTCGTGGCTGCCGCGGGTGCGCGTCGACGACGTGACCTACCCGCTCGTGGACGACATCGCCCAGCTCGTCTACCTCGTCAACCTCAACTCGCTCGAGATCCACGTGCCGCAGTGGACCGTCACCGAGGACGGCGAGCGCGAGAACCCGAACCGGCTCGTCATCGACCTCGACCCGGGGTCACCGGCCGGGCTGAAGGAGTGTGCGCAGGTGGCGCTGCTGCTGCGGACCCGGCTCGACGCGCTCGGGCTCGAGCTCTTCCCGGTGACGTCGGGGTCCAAGGGCATGCAGCTCTATGCCTCCCTCGGCGGCGACCTCACGAGCGACCAGGTGCGCGACCTCGCCCAGCAGCTCGCACAGGAGATGACGAAGAAGCACCCCGACCTCGTGCTGTGGCGTATGACGAAGTCGCTGCGGCCCGGCAAGGTCTTCCTCGACTGGAGCCAGAACGTCGCCGCGAAGACGACGATCAGCCCCTACTCGCTGCGCGGCCGAGAGCTGCCGTGCGTCGCGGCGCCCCGCACCTGGGACGAGGTCGAAGCCGGCGCCGAGGGGGAACGGTTCGAGCAGATGATGTTCGACGACATGCCCGAGCGGCTCGAGACCCACGGAGACCTCATCGCCGACCTGCTCTGACCCTCTGACCTGCTCTGACCCTCCGGCCGGCGGTGACTCGCTGACCGGCTCTGACCCGCTGGCCGGCGCCCGGGCAGGCGTCGCCGACAGGGTCAGCCGCGCATCGCGTTGCCGACGGAGGCGCCGATGACGGCGGGCAGTCCGGTGAGCGCGGCGAAGAAGAACCACGTCGAGACGATGGCCGTCCCGATCGAGTCGCTGCCCGTCGTGAGCGAGATGACGAGGGTGAGCAGCACCGGCACGACCGCCGCGACGATGAGCCACCGGAGGAGCAGGTCGCCGAGGCCGAGCTGCTCACGCAGACCGTCGCGCATCGCCCAGCCGAACGCGCCGAAGGCCAGGACGGCGAAGACGGCCAGCCCGGCACCGATGTTGGCGCCCGAGTCGCCGCCGATCGCGATCATGACGAAGTAGGCCACGAGCGCGGCCACCGTGATCCCGGCGATGCGGACGAGTGCGGGGAGCATGCGCACAGCCTCTCGCACCCGAGCGTTCGATGGCGGGACGCGAGCGGGTCAGCTGCCGGTGGCGACCGACACCCGCGGGCACCCGGCGCACTCGTGCAGCCCGGGCAGCGCATAGATGAAGCAGCACGACCGGCGCTGCGGGGTGAGGCCGGGGGTCAGCCCCGCCGCGGCGCGCGACTCACGCACCGCCTGCTCCCACATGTCCTGGACCATCCCGAACCGCTGCCGGCTCGAGGTCTTCACCGCCGCGGGGTAGTCCGTCGCGATGGGGTGGGCAACCCGCTCGTATGCCGTCCGCGCGTCGCGCAGTCGCGCCTCCAGCGGGCGGTCGTCGGGGATGAGCCGGTCGAAGCCGAGCCGCGCGGGGTAGAGGCCGGGTGCCAGCTCGACACCGATGCGGGACATCCCGGGCTCGCCGAGGTCGACCCGCCACGGACCGGAGGAGGCGCCGAATGCCGCGAGCTGCGCGGGAATGGTCAGCAGGTGCTGGAGCACGAAAGCCGTGGCGACCTGGTCAGGCGTGCGGACGGCATACAGGCGCGAGTTCTCCTCGGTGAGCTCGCGCTGCCATTGTGCCGAGTAGGCGAAGGCCTCGTCGAGAGTGCGGCCGAGGGTCGTGCCGCCGACAAAGGTGAGATATCCGTGGTGTGCGGACATGAGTGAGGCGGCGACCCCCGGGTCGGGAGCCGCCGCCTCGACATCTGTGGCTCGACTCAGCGGTGCGCCTTGTCGTAGGCCTCCTGCACACTCGCGGAAATGCGGCCGCGCTCGCTGACCTCGTGCCCGTTCTTGCGGGCCCACTCGCGAATGTGGGTGACGTCGCGGCGACGGGACGAACCGCCGCCCGAGCGGCTGCCACCGGTGCTCTTGCGACCACCCGAGCGGCGGGCATGGCCCACCCACGGGGCGAAGGCGTCGCGCAGCTTGGCCGCGTTGGCGGTGTTGAGGTCGATCTCGTAGGAGACGCCGTCCAGGGAGAAGGTCACCGTCTCGTCGGCGTCATTGCCGTCGATGTCGTCGACAAGCAGGACCTGAACGCGTTGTGCCATGTGATTTCCCTTCGGGTTGGATATCCCTGCAGGAAATGACCGTATCAGCCCTTTTCGTCATCGTGGGATTTACGCTGCTGAGCCTCCCACTGGCTGTGCGCGATCCGCTCGCGGCGGTCGCCTTCGAGGATGCCTTTCATCAGGTAATAGAAAATGACGGCAACGGTGACGGTCGGCAGAACCGCCGCCAGATACGGCCAGATGGTGTCCCACATGGTCAGGCCTCCGGCTTGAGGTGGGGGAAGAGGATGGTCTCGCGAATGCTGGCGCCGGTGAAGAGCATGACCATGCGGTCGAGCCCGAGCCCGAGACCGCCCATGGGCGGGGCGCCGTACTCGAGGGCGCGCAGGAAGTCCTCGTCGAGCTGCATCGCCTCGGGGTCGCCGCCGGCGGCGCGGCGCGACTGCTCGGTGAGGACGTCACGCTGGATGACCGGGTCGATGAGCTCGGAGAAGCCGGTGCCGCGCTCGACGCCGTCGATGATGAGGTCCCACGCCTCGATGAGACCGGGCTCGCTGCGGTGCGGCCGGGCGAGGGGCTGCGCGATCGCCGGGTAGTCACAGAGGAACGTCGGCTGGAGCAGGGTCGGCTCGACGAGCTCGCCGAGGAGCTCGAGGAAGACCTTGTCCTTGTCCCAGGAGTCGTCGATCGCGACGTCGTGCTTCGCGGCGTGGGCGCGCATCGTCTCGAGGTCGGTGTCGACGGTGACGGTCTCGCCGACGGCCTCGCTCACGGCGTCGTAGACCGGCAGCCAGCGCCACTCGCCGTCGAGGTCGACGGTGCCGCGCGGGGTCTCGATCTGCCGCGACCCGAGCGCGTCGGCGACGCCGAGGTAGAGGTCGCGCAGCAGGGCCGCGATCGTGGTCTGGTCACCCCATGCCTGGTAGGCCTCGAGCATCGTAAACTCGGGGGAGTGCGTCGCGTCGACGCCCTCGTTGCGGAAGATCCGGCCGAGCTCGTAGACGCGGTCGACACCGCCGACGACGGCCTTCTTGAGGTTGAGCTCGAGCGCGATCCGCAGCGTCATGGGCTGGTCGAAGGCGTTCATGTGGGTGCGGAACGGCCGGGCCGCGGCGCCGCCGTGGATGAGCTGGATGATCGGCGTCTCGACCTCGAGGTAGCCCTGCTCGTCGAGGACGCGGCGCACGGCCGAGAGGGTCGCGGCCTTGGTGCGGACCATGTCGCGCGCGTCCTGGCGCACGATGAGGTCGGCGTAGCGCTGGCGGACCCGCGACTCCTCGGAGAGCTCCTTGTGCAGGGTCGGCATGGGGCGCAGGGCCTTGGACGCCATGGTCCAGCTCGTCGCCATGACGGAGAGCTCGCCGCGGCGGCTGCTGATGACCCGGCCGGTCACGGAGACGTGGTCGCCGAGGTCGACGTCGGACTTCCATGCGGCGAGGGCGTCCTCGCCCACCTCGGCGAGGCTGAGCATGACCTGGAGGCGGGTGCCGATGCCCTCCTGGAGGGTGGCGAAGGCGAGCTTGCCGGTGTTGCGGACGAAGACGACCCGGCCGGCGACGGAGACGACGTCCTGGGTCTCCTCGCCGGTCTCGAGGTGGCCCCACTGCTCGCGGACCTGCTCGAGGGAGTGCGTGCGCGCGACCTCGACGGGGTACGCCGCGGTGCCGACGGCGAGCAGGCGGTCACGCTTCTCGCGGCGAATGCGCTGCTGCTCCGACAGCTCGGCGAGGTCGGAAGCGTCGGTCGCGTCCGTCTCGGACGCGACCGTGGTGGTGCCGGTGGGGGTGTCGCTCACGCCGTCAAGGGTACGAGGACTCGCTGGGAGTTCGCCCCACGCCCCGTGGGCGTCCCGCCGGTGGGTGTCCCGCCGGTGGGCGGGCTGGAACGGCGGGTGCGCTGGAACGGTGGATGCTCCGGGTTGGCGCGCGCACGGCATACGGTCATCGCATGGGTGACGTGGACGCGGACTGGCTGCGGCAGCTGCCGGTGCGCCGCGTCGAGCGGAGCCCGTATGCCGCCCTGCGGCCGGATGCGTGGCCGCTCACCATTCCCGCGGTCGCGCAGGTGATGCGGGACGGGCTCGACCTCGGAACCGCGACGGTGCTCGTCGGCGACAACGGCACGGGCAAGTCGACCCTCGTCGAGGCCATCGCCATGGCCTACGGGCTGAATGCCGAGGGTGGCTCGACCGGTGCCCGGCACCGCACTCACGACACGGAGTCGGGACTGTGGGACGACCTGCGGCTCGTCCGTGGTGCGGGCTCGTCGAAGTGGGGGTACTTCGTGCGCGCCGAGACGATGCACGGGCTGCTGATGTACCTCGACACGACCCGGCGGGAGTCGCCTGGTTCCCGCGATCCCGAGTTCCACGTGCGCTCGCACGGTGAGTCGTTCGTGACCCTGCTGTCGACGGGGCGCTTCGCCGGGGACGGGCTGTTCGTGTGGGACGAGCCGGAAGCGGGACTGTCGTTCCCGGCGCAGCTGCACCTCGTCGCCGAGCTGGCGCAGATGATGGCGCGGCCACGGACCCAGGTGCTGCTCGCGACGCACTCGCCGATCCTCGCGGCGCTGCCCGGGGCGACCGTGCTCGAGCTGTCCGAGTCGGGGATCGCCCCGGTGGAGTGGCGCGACCTCGAGGTCGTCGACCACTACCGGCGCTTCCTCGAGGCGCCGGAACGCTACCTGCGGCACGTCATCGACTGAACTACTGCCGGCCCTGAGCCATCGGCCACGTAGCGCGAGGATCGTGCGCCGACTTGCCCGACCAGTCGACAAGGTCGGCATCACGAAGGGCGTTGAGCGTCTTGGTCACGGTCGGACGGCTGAGACCCGTTGTCTCAACGACGTCCCCGCCAACGCCTCGCTCCGGTATAGGCAGAGCGAGCGCGGTGTCCAGGTCGGCTGGCTACTCCAAAACTTTTGGAGTTCTTTCACAGCTTTCTTGGGGGATCCTCTCCGGTGCAGGTTGCAGTGGCAGTCCGTCACCGACTGTCGCGCTCCAGAGTTCAGCGTCTTCCGATGAAGCCCACTCGCTCCACACTGCTGCATAGCCGGCGCCGAGTTCGTCCTCGTCGCCGTGGGTATCGGGCGGGCGTCGCGCGCTACTCAACGTTCAGCGCTCGTCGACCATGAGGTCGATGGTGTAGTCCTCCGCGCGGTAGGAGTGGTCGCCGTACTCCACCGCCGCCCCGGCCGAGTCGAACGCCATCCGCGTCATCGTCAGCACCGGCTGGCTCCCGCGGATCCTCAGATGCCGCCGCTCCGCCGGCGTCGGCATCCGCGCCGCGATCGACTGGTGCGCCACGACCGCGTGCACCCCGCGGGCGCGCAGCGCGGCATACAGACCCGTCGCCTCGAGCTCGTCACGCGAGATGTCCCCGTATGCCGGTGGCAGCCAGTTCCGCATCACTGCCAGGGGTGCGTCGCCCGCGTACCGAAGCCGGGTGATCGCGAGCAGCTCGGTGTCGGGCGGGAGGTCGAGGGCGCTCGCGGCCTCGGCGTTCACCTCGTGGCCATGGGAGAGGACCTCGGTACGCGGTGTGCGGCCCTCGCGGTCGAGGTCGTCGTGCAGGCTGGACAGGGCGACCCGACGATGGACCTTGCGGTTGGCCACAGTGGTCCCGAGTCCGCGACGGCGCACGAGCAGGCCCTTGTCGACGAGCTCCTGGATCGCGCGTCGGACCGTCGGGCGCGAGAGGCCGAGCCGCTGCGCCAAGGCCACCTCGTTCTCGAACGGGTCTCCGGGCTGGAGCCGCCCGTCGGTGACCGCGGCACACAGCTGCTCGGCGAGCTGGTGGTAGAGCGGCACCGGCGACGTGCGGTCGATGCTCACGTCGACGAGCTGGGGCGTGGCCATGCCTCCGGACAGTAGCGAACCGACCGGTATATGACCATATGTCCTGACAAAGGTTGACACGGTGGGGTCGGCGCGGGAACAGTTCTCGGCATGAGGATCGGACTGGCCGGCGTGGGCCGCATCGGCGCCTTCCATGCGAGCACCCTCGCCGGGCTCGACGCCGTCGACGAGGTCGTCGTCGCGGACCTCGATGCCGGGCTGGCGCGGCGCGTCGCCGCGGACCAAGGCCTTGCCGTCGAGGGGGACCTCGACGCGCTGCTTGCGCGAGACGATCTCGACGGCTTCGTCATCACCACGGCGACCACGGCGCGCGCTGAGCTGCTGCGACGCACGGTTGCGGCCGGCATACCGACATTCTGCGAAAAGCCAGTCGCGGCAACGCTTCCCGAGACCATCGAGCTGACCACCATCGTCGAGTCGGCCGGCGTGCCGGTCCATGTCGGCTTCCAGCGACGGTTCGACGTCGGCTACCGGCGGGCGCGCGAGGCGGTGGCATCCGGCGAGCTCGGCGTCGTCCACGCGATCCGTGCGCTGACCCACGACCAGGAGCCGCCGCACGCTGCCTACGTCCCGACGAGCGGCGGCATCTTCCGCGACTGCTCGGTGCACGACTTCGACATCGTCCGGTTCGTCACCGGGCAAGAGGTCGCGACGGTGAGCGCGACGGGGGCGAACAAGGGGGCGGCGTTCTTCGGCGAGGCCGGGGACGTCGACACGGCCGCGGCGATCCTCACTCTCGACGACGACACCCTCGTCACCGCGACCGCGACCCGCTACAGCGGCGGCGGCCACGACGTGCGCATGGAGGTCATGGGCTCGGTCGCCTCGGTCGCCGTCGGGCTCGACGCCTCGCTCGCGCTGCGGTCGGCTGAGGAGGGCGTGACCTTCCCGACCGGGCCGGTGCACGCGAACTTCATGCAGCGCTTCCGGGCTGCGTATGTCGCCGAGCTCACCGCGTTCTGCGACGTCGCGGCCGGGCGGGTGGCGAGCCCGTGCACCGTCCGGGACGCGCTCCAGGCGTTCCGGGTCGCGGAAGCGTGCGAAATCTCGCGCGCCGAAGGGCGGCCGGTCGCGCTCGCGGAGGTCGCGGACGCGCCGGTCGCGGATGCTCCTGCCGCGGACGCTGCGCTCGGGTCGGCGGTATGAGCAGCGTGACCGGGTCGTCGCGGACGCCCTTCCTTGAGCGCGTGGCGGGGGCGCCGATCTCATGGGGCGTGTCTGAGGTGGCCGGCTGGGGGCACCAGCTCACCCCCGACACCGTCCTGTCGTCGATGCGGGAGCTCGGGCTCACGGCGACGGAGTTCGGGCCCGACGGGTTCCTCCCCTCCGAACCCACCGAGCGCACGGACACCCTTGAGCGACAAGGGCTTCGGGCCGTCGGGCAGTTCGTTCCGGTGGTGCTGCACGACCCCGAGGTCGATCCGCTGCCGGTCGTCGAGGACGCCATGACGGCGCTGGCCGTCGCGGGCGCGGGCACGGTCGTCATCGCCGCGACGACGGGTGCGGAGGGCTATGACGTCCGGCCCGTGCTGGGTGACAGCGAGTGGTCGACCCTCCTCGCGAACCTCGACCTCATCGAGGCCGCGGCCGAGGCGCGCGGGCTCGTCGCGGCGCTGCACCCGCACGTCGGGACGATGATCGAAACGGCCGAGGAGGTCGACCGCGTGCTCGCCGAGTCACGGATCGGGCTCTGCCTCGACACGGGCCACCTGCTCATCGGTGGCTCCGACCCGGTGGCGCTCGCCCGGGAGCACTCGGAGCGGATCGTCCACGTCCACCTCAAGGACGTGCGCGGGGATGCGGCTGCCCGGGTGCGTGCGGGCGGGCTGACCTACACCGACGCCGTCGCCGACGGCATGTACGTGCCGCTCGGCGCCGGGGACGTCGACGTCGCCGCGATCGTCGGCTCGCTGGAGTCGGCCGGGTATGCCGGGTGGTACGTCCTCGAGCAGGACACCATCCTCGCGGGGCCGCCGTCGCAGACCGGCATCGACCCCGCCGCCGACGTGCGTGCCTCGCTCACCTTCCTGCGCACCCTCGCCGAGCGTCCCGATATCACCCAATTGGACGCTTCGGGACCGTCCCCAACCGTCCAATTGGGTGAGATCGGGACAGGGCAGGGGGACGAGGTGAGGGGGAGCGATGGGTGAGGCAGCGGCATACGCGGGTTCGAACGGCACGGCAACGGGTTCGAACGGCACGGCATACGAGCTGGTCGCGATGGGGCGCACCGGTGTCGACATCTACCCGCTCCAGCATGGGGTCGGGCTCGAGGACGTGCGCACCTTCGAGAAGTTCCTCGGCGGCAGCGCGACCAACGTCGCCGTCGCCGCGGCCCGCCACGGCCGCCGGGGCGCGCTCGTGACTAAGGTCGGGCCGGACGCGTTCGGGAGCTACGTGCGGGCCGAGGCGGAGCGACTGGGGGTGGACCCTGCGCACATCGGCGTGATCGAGGGGGAGCCCGGGCGGGTACCGCCGACGCCCGTGACGTTCTGCGAGGTGCACCCACCCGACGACTTCCCGCTGTCGTTCTACCGCTACCCGACCGCGCCGGACCTCATGATCGAGCCCGGCGACCTGCCGCTCGAGGCGATCCGCGACGCCGGGGTCTTCTGGGCGACGGTGACCGGACTGTCGCAGGAGCCCTCTCGCGCAGCGCATTTCGCGGCGTGGGCGGCACGTGACCGGCGGCCGCACACCGTGCTCGACCTCGACTACCGGCCGATGTTCTGGGACTCGATGGACGATGCGCGAACCCAGGTCCAGCGGGCGCTCGACCACGTCACCGTCGCCGTCGGCAACCGCGAGGAGTGCGAGGTCGCCGTGGGTGAGAGCGACCCGCAGCGCGCCGCCGACGCCCTGCTGGACCGCGGACTCGACCTCGCCGTCGTCAAGCGCGGCCCTGAGGGAGTGCTCGCCGCGACGCGCGACGAGCGGGTCGAGGTCGCGCCCTTCCCCGTCGACGTGGTCAACGGGCTCGGCGCCGGGGACGCCTTCGGCGGGGCGCTCGTGCACGGGCTGCTCGCCGGCTGGGACCTGCGCCGCACGATCGAGCTCGCCAACGTCGCCGGGGCGATCGTTGCCGGGAGGCTCGAATGCTCGACGGCGATGCCGACGACGGCCGAGGTCGAGGAGGCCGTCGCCCGCGGCGACGCCTCGTCGGTGGCCGGCGAGACGCCGAGCCGGTCGACCGGCGCGAGCATCCCGGAAGTGGCGCGCTGATGGACACCCGCGACCTCACCCGCATCCGCATCACCGACCCGGGCCGCATCGCCGACGCGTGGGCGGCCCGGCGCCGGCGTGACTCCCTCGCTGGCGGCGACGGCCGACTGCTTCTCGTCGCCGCGGACCACCCGGCCCGCAACGCGCATGGCGTGCGCGACGACACCCTCGCCATGGCCAGCCGCAGCGAGCTCCTCGACCGGCTCACCACCGCCCTGTCGCGGCCCGGCGTCGACGGGGTGCTCGGCACGCCGGACGTCCTCGACGACCTCGCCCTCCTCGGGTGCCTCGACGGCATGGTCGTCGTCGGGTCGATGAACCGCGGCGGCCTGCAGGGGGCGAGCTTCGAGCTCGACGACCGCTTCACGGCATACACCGCCGAGGAGATCGAGGCGCGCGGGCTCGACGGCGGCAAGATGCTCGCCCGCATCGCCCTCGACGACCCCGGCACGGTTGCCACCCTCGAGTCCGCCGGGCGCGCGGTGACCGACCTCGCCGGTCGAGGGCTCACGGCGATGGTCGAGCCGTTCCTCTCCGTCGTCGAGGACGGCCGGGTCCGCAACCTGCTCGACCCCGACTCCGTCATCCGCTCGGTCGGCATCGCCTCAGCCCTCGGCGCGAGCAGCGCGCACACCTGGCTCAAGCTGCCCGTCGTCGACGACCTGCCCCGCGTCATGGATGCCACGACGCTGCCCACGCTGCTCCTCGGCGGTGACCCCGTGGGTGACCCGCAGGACACGTATGCCGCGTGGTCCGGCGCGCTGTCGCTGCCGTCCGTGGCCGGTCTCGTCGTCGGCCGGGCGCTGCTGTACCCGCCGGACGGCGACGTGGCGTCGGCCGTCGACATCGCCGCCGAGCTCGTCCACGGAGGTGCCTCATGACCCGTGAAGAACTCACCCAATTGGACGCTTCGGGACAGCCGGCCCGTCCCGATCTCACCCCATCGGACGCTTCGGGACCGACCGCCCGTCCCGATCTCACCCCATCGGACGCTTCGGGACCGACGGCCCGTCCCGATCTCACCCCATCGGACGCTTCGGGACGCGCCCGACCCGGCAGCGGCGCCGACAACGACCGCTGGTTCCGGCCGTTCGGCACGCTGCACGATGGCGAGTACCGGGTCGCTGTCGCGCCGACCGCCACGAACCCGCCCGAGGGCTGGCAGCACACGACCCTGCGGCTGGCCCATCTCGACCCGGGTGGGAGCGTCGAGCACGACACCGCGGATGAGGAACTCGTCGTCGT